>JAHHIB010000095.1 GCA_019359075.1 Kalymmatonema hyalinum WJT4-NPBG1 | reverse complement strand
ACTATATTGACCGACTACCGACCACAGAGATTGACAATTCCTCAACCACCCCACTTCCTCATCAACAATGAGCGGTTGATTGCGGTCGGAGATGTTTTCGTCATTGTCCGCTCCCTATCCCCACCCTCTACGAAGTAGGGTGGGGACTTCCGCGATTCGTTAAGCCATTCTCGTCGCCCTTGTCCCTATAGGTTTGTGTTGTTCGGCACTAATTGCCAATAATGCCAGCGCCGAAGTTGGTTTGGGGACGTTTTTGGATACTAGCAAATTGCACAAAATATTTCTGACGACGCTCGTGATTAGTCTCAATTGTGCCACACTAACCCCTAGATTAAATTCCTCTATTTCTAAACATAATAAATAATATTTTAATAAATAAAAAGTATAGATTAGTATAGAAAAAGACTTGAATGAAAAAACAAAAAACATTCGGGTCTAGTCAAATTTAATTCAGACTAATATAAGTTTTTACTAGTTCTTTTATCGAAAATTGTATGGACATATACTAAAGCTGAAACGAGACAGATTAAATATGTTTCAGGAGTTTTTGTCCGGAAATATTATCAGGTTATTGAAGATAATTATTAAGAACTAAACCCCGACACTTTACCACTACGAAAAGGTGTCTCACTAATCACTTATAAACGCAAAACATGAATATCATTATACGTTTGCTTAGCGCATTCGCTGTCTCTGCGTCTGCGTTTGCTGCCGTTTCTTTTATGGCAGTAGCAGAGGAAGTTACAACTGCTCCTAAACAAAGAATGCCGCTGAGGATTTGCTCTTTCGATCCAGTGACGGATTTATTGCCGACTCCACAAAATCAGCCAACCAATTCTCCCTTTTCCTACCTTGCGCAACAAGGTTTTATACAGAATCCCGACGGTTCCTGGGTTTGTTATGTGAACGATCCTAAAAAAGAATCGCGCTATTATACTCTGTTCAAAGTGCAACAAATTAATGGAAAAATCGTAGCAAGTTCTTTCCTAGAAAACGGTAGTCTAATTGACGGACAAGATAACCGCAGCTTGGACTTGTTCATGATGCTTATTAAGAATCATACAAATGGAACTCAGGGGAATCGTCAAAGTATACGCAGATATCTTGAAGCCTTCATGTCCCTGGTCAAGCAAGGCAAAGTTCCAGCCTTGCGTCGTGGGTATCTTTTCGACAGTCCAAGCCGTGGATTTGTCTCATACTATCCTCTTACAAGTGGACAAATCAAAGGTACAGCAATCACAATTGACATCGATATATTGCAAAGAAATTAGCTTATAGCGAACATTTATAGCCGATTGATTTGCTGTCACAGTGGTGTTTCCTATTTTTGCAGTTCAGCTTATTAGAACAATTCAGCTAGAGTTTTTTGCTCAACTACAAGTTGAGTTGCTGATAAAATTTTTTCTATAGGTCCCAAATTCGCAATCTCATAACCACTCGGATAACTGCTGGTTGGAGAGTCGATAAAGAAATTAGGCTGTTTACGAGGTGGTAATATAACCCTGGATCTACAAAATTCTCTTAAGGTTAACAATTGTAAAAAGTGTAACCTTGTTGAGAGTGTGAAATAAAATCCAATCCCCCAAGAGCAGGGGGTTTTTGTTTAAGAGGTTATTGTTTCAATGAATAAAGTAGATTTAGCTTTTACCCCAGCACTAGAACAGGCACAGTTAATCCGTCGTCGAGAAGTGTCGCCTTCGGAATTGGTGGAAGTCTATTTAGAACGCATCTCTAGGTTGAATCCCCAATTGGGAAGTTATTTTACAGTGACGGCAGAGCAAGCGATCGCAGATGCCAAAGCAAAAACGGAAATGCTCCCTAATGCATCAGAACTACCACCGTTTTTTGGAGTGCCAATTTCTATTAAAGACCTCAACCCTGTTGCAGGTGCCCCTTGTACCTACGGAAATCCTGCCTTACTGAATAATGTTTCTAATTATGATGATGGGGTAGTAACGAGAATTAAGCAAGCTGGGTTTATTCTTCTGGGTAAAACAGCAACTTCAGAACTCGGTTCAACTCCTTACACAGAACCTACGGGATTTCCCCCTGCTAGAAATCCCTGGAATTTGGAATACACCCCTGGTGGTTCGAGTGGTGGTGCAGCCGCAGCTGTAGCAGCAGGATTATGCGCGATCGCCCAAGGTTCGGATGGTGGTGGTTCGATTCGTGGACCTGCAGCTTGTTGTGGTTTAGTGGGAATTAAGCCATCAAGAGGACGGGTGACTCATGCGCCAGTAGGCGATCGCCTCAGTGGTATTGCAATAAATGGTCCGATAGCGCGTACTGTTGCTGATGCGGCTGCTCTTTTAGATGCGATGTCTGGATACGTCACGGGTGATCCATATTGGTTAAGCGATCCCGAACCATCCTTTCTTGCTGCTACCCAGCAAAAACCCGGTAATTTACGAATTGCCTACACTACGAGTATTCCTCCTTTAGGGGAAGCCGATGCAAACTGTCAGCAAGGCGTTCTACAAACAGTCCAATTATTGCAAGAACTTGGTCACACAGTTGAACCCAAAAGCATAGATTTTAGTGGGTTAGTTGAACCATTTCAAGTTGTTTGGCAAACAAGCGTAGCTTCGTCGGGTATTCCTGCTGAGATTTTACAGCCACTGAATCGCTGGCTGTTAGCTAGAACCGGTTCTGCGGGTCAGTACCTGCAAGCAGTTTACCAAATGCAGGTGGTGGCGCGACAAATCGTCGCATTTTTCGACACTGTGGATGTTCTGGTGTTACCAGTTTACCTACATTCACCTATCCGCGTGGGAGAATGGGCAAACTTGAGCCCAGAAGAGACATTCCAAAATATTATTCGTTGGATTTCCCCATGTCCCGCAGCGAATGCGACTGGACAACCAGCGATCGCTGTTCCTGTAGGTTTTGACGAGCTAGGTTTACCAATAAGTGTACAGTTGGTGGGACGCCCCGCAGCAGAAACCACTCTCATTAGTTTAGCAGCCCAACTAGAAGCCGCAAAACCTTGGATACAGCATCGTCCTGCTTTAGAATAATCGAATAGGGTATTCCAACAAATAAATTATCCAATGAGAGTGGGGTGGGCTTCTAGCCTGCCCAGTTTATAGAACCCTCCCCAATTCCATCCCAGAAGAAAAAGTTGGATATTTTTTTTATTTGCAAGTCCCTAAATATCAATCCTGTGGGACTGTAAGGCAATCATATGGAATTATGTTTTTCCGGCTTTTGTTGACTTTTCAACATTCGTTTCAAAATTGTATGAGTATATTAAAATGGTTGGATATTTATATTTTTTAGTAGTTATTATTGTTTGAATATTAAACAAAACTACTTATATTTTGATATTTTAACATTTTATTTACTGAATACTTTTTGGGTGATCCTAAGCATAACCTATGTATTAAATTAAAATTGCTATAAAATTGACAAAACAAGTAAGTAAACATAGTTTAGAGAACTTGATATTTATTTTGAACAATGTGCCAAACTGGCAACATTAGTTTATTGAATTTGTTATTCATTGATGTACCAGGAGCGTTTTATTTATCTTTACATCATGAACATCACAAAGCTTTTGATTCAGGGTGCTGTGAGAAATATAATAGGATTAATCGCCCTTGCAATACCCTGCTTATTAACACAAAATCTTAGGAGAATTGGGAAGTCTAAAAAAAAGTATGAAGTTTTTCGATGCCTTGGATGCGTCTAAATTCCTTATACTTAATCCTTATTTTCATCTTTTCTTTGGCTAGATAGATGAGGAAACATTGTAGTTATTTTTTAAAATCACCGTTACACCATGATAGGTCAGCTACTAGCAGGACATTACAAAGTCCTTGAAGTATTAGGTGAGGGGGGCTTTGGGCAAACTTACATTGCAGAGGACATTCACCTCCCTGGAAACCCTAAATGCGTCCTCAAACATCTCAAAACTTCTAGTACCGACCCTGACATTTTAGAAGCTGCCAGAAGGCTTTTTCAAAAAGAAGCTGAAACTTTGCAACAGTTGGGCAACCATGACCAAATACCCAGGCTTTTAGCTTATTTTGAAGAGAACCAAGAATTTTACTTGGTGCAAGAATTTATCAGCGGGCATACCCTGAGTATGGAACTTCCTCCAGGCAAAAGATGGACGGAACGCCATATTATAGAAATGCTCATTGAGGTACTAGGTATTTTAGAATTTGTCCACAGTCACGGGGTGATTCACCGCGATATCAAACCTGACAATATCATTAGACGTACTTTAGACAACAAATTAGTTCTGATAGACTTTGGAGCGATTAAGCAACTGCGAAGCCAAACAGCGGTTGGGACGGGACGAAACAACATCACTCTGATCATCGGAACTCGCGGATATATGCCCTCCGAACAAATTAGACGTTTACCACGTCCCTGTAGCGATATTTATGCGTTGGGGATGATAGGTGTTCAGGCGCTGACGGGGGTGTATCCTAGCGAACTTCAGGATGAGCAGGATACAGGAGAAATACTGTGGCAATATCTCACGACTGTTAGCCCGGGGTTAGCTGCTGTTCTGGCTAAGATGACGCGCTATCACTTCAAAGACCGTTATCAGACAGTGGCTGAGGTGTTGCAAGCGCTACGAGAATTGGCGGCAAAACGGAATGAATTACTGACACCTGAAGCTTCTGGTACTACAAATATCCTTCATGAACTCTCTTTAGAGTGGGAGGAAAACGGACAGCTCAAAAATCGCAAAATTCTTGAGAAGCAACAAAGTAAAAATCCTAGTAGAGGAGTCCGCATTGGTCGTGACCCGCAAGTGTGCGATATTGTTTTACCAGATCCAACAGTGTCAGCTTTACATATTGAAATCTTCTTTCATCAGCAAAAGCAGACATTTTATTTGCGGAATCTGCGCCAGAGGAACCCTCCTATTGTTGACGGACAGTTGCTTCTAGCTGGTGAAATGCCACTTTCTGTTGGCAGCAGTATACGCTTGGGGCAACAAAATTTTAAAGTGAGTGCCATTGTTTGCAATGAATATCCTGGTGGATACGTACCCCTAGAATACTCTATTGTTCCAATTTCACGCCAACAAGCTATTAATAAAACTACACGGATACCAAAAGTTAGGAAGTCTGAGGAAAATTCATTAGAAGTTTTGTTAAGTACTCAGTCAGTAGTATCACCTTCACCAATTAAAGTACCAAAATTACTTGGAGCGAGTGTGGTAGCTTGTGTGAGTGCAATTGGTGGCTTTACCTTTTTGAATCCTAATCATACAGGTGGAAGTCATGCACAACAGAATTTCATCTCACAGCAACCACAACTATGTCGTGTCATTTCTCCACCTGGCGGCAGATTCTCGGCTAAATTACGTCCTGAACCTCAAACAGAGGTTGGCGCTTTGAAACAACTGAATTTGGGCGTCATGGTCTTATTTGTTCAAGTGCGAGGTGACTTTGTAGAAGTTAAACTGCCTGATGGAACTCACGGTTGGCTATTTAGGGATGAAGTACAGCCTTGTACTGCATCAAAAGTCACCAAAAAAGGATGAAGGATAAAAGATGAAAAATTTTATCCTTCATCTTTCATATTTTTGCCTTCAGTTCATACTTAAAATGACCATTTGATAGATGTGAAAAGTAGAATCTGAAGAAACAATAGATTTTTATGAACATCTTCCGATTTTATCCTTGTGACGACTAATAACTGTTGAATATCAATTATAGAAACCGGAATCGCTTGGTTAGTCAATGTAACTTTTATTATCCGCAAAAAAACCACAATAATTAGGGAGGCTAATCTATGTCACTACAGCAGGTAAATGATTTTTATGAGGTTTTGACGTCAGATCAAGCAATTTATGAGCAGTACTATAATAAGTGCTGTATGCGAGGCTTATTCGGTATCTGGAATTGGGATAAAACTAAAATAGTTAATTTTGCTGCTAGTCTTGGCTATATATTTACTGAAACCGAACTAGATGAAGTATGGTTTGGTAGCGAGCCAAGCATTTCTGAGAGTTCATTAAATTTATCAGAATACCAAGGTTTCTCCGATATTAATTATGAACTGCCAAGGTCACCCCTTGGGGAAAGTCAAAAATCAAAGGTCAAAAGTCAAAAGTAGCAAGTTAGATGTGAGACTGTTATTATCTAAAAAAAGTTTAAATCTAATGATTTTTTAACCAACAAAATCGTCAAAATTCAGAACAATAGGTACAGAATTAAGAGCCGATACGAGTTAACTCCATAATCAAGTCCAATCGAAAGTTATCAACTAAATCTGCTAGGGCTATTTTCAAAGTCGTATAATCCTCGGGAATTTGCTCAATAAGCTGGAGAAGCTCTTTATCATGACAGCTTGCTGCTGCCGTATGTAGCTTCTTTTGCCACTCAGCAGGCATGATAGCAAGAGCAGAAGCGGTCAATTGCTCAACCTTATCTTCTGACTGAAACGATGTTGATTGTTGACCTTCATAAAGATAACGCACTCCCAAGTGATGAGCAATCTTTTCAAACACGATGTCCTCTCGGAACGGTTTACTAATAAAGTCATCGCAACCTGCGGATAAAACTATTGCGCGATTTGCCTCAAAGGCGTAAGCAGTCAGGGCAATAATAACCGTTGCCTGTCCTTTCAAATGACACTTAATTTGTTGAGTTGCTTCTAGACCGTCCATCACAGGCATCTGCATATCCATTAAAATCAGGTGAGGTTCCCAACTTGACCACAAGGAAATAGCTGCTTCACCATTTTCGGCTTCCTGCACCTGGAAACCAACTGCTGTGAGGAGTTTGACTAGAAGCAGACGATGAGTCCACTGATCATCAACAACTAGAATGCGATATTGTCTTTGGTTGGGTGCTAACCCTATCACACGCTCAGTTTGCTGTACAGTCTGAGTATCAGTCGTTTGGGCTAGCTCTAGCGGAATATGAAATGCAAAAGTTGCTCCTTGACCTGGCGTACTGTTAACTGTGAGTTCTCCCCCCATCAGTTGCACAAATTTGCGGCTAATCGGTAATCCTAAACCAGTGCCCGCCTGAGATTCGTAACCTATTTTACCTTGAGTGAAGGCATCAAATATCAAGTCTATTTCTTCTTGGGGAATACCACATCCTGTGTCGGAGACTTCAAAAAAGAGATGGGAAGCTTTGGGGTTGGCGACAACAGGCGTATGCGGCGATTCGGAGTGTTGATCGAACTGTCCGTTGGGTATTGGGGAGATAACAGAGAATTCCTCGTTGTCACCTTGTCTTAAACAGACGCGCAGCTTGACACTGCCTGATTCGGTAAACTTGACTGCATTGCCCAGCAGGTTAATCAGTACCTGACGCAATTTCCCCTCATCTGTTTGTAGATATTGGGGAAGGTTTTTTGCACGTTCAAAGATCAGTTCCAAGCCTTTGGAGGTGGCTTTGAGTTGGAACATATCTTGCAAATTATCCAGCAGGCGATACAGGTCAAAGCCACTTTTATTCAAGGTAATCTTGCCTGCTTCAATTTTGGACATTTCTAAAATGTCATCAATCAATTCGAGCAAATGCTTGCCTGAGTGCATAATTAGGCTAAGGTATTCCTGCTGCTTAGCGCAGAGGTCAGGATCACGCTGCATAACCTGGGTAAAGCCTAGGATAACGTTGAGTGGCGTTCTCACTTCATGGCTCATACAAGCCAGAAATTGACTTTTGGCGTTATTGGCAACTTCTGCTGCTTCTAGAGCCTGTCGCAGTGCTTTTTCTGCTAGCCTGTGTTCAGTAATATCTACACAGGAGCCAATGTAACCATCAAAACTCCCTAGAGGCGTAAATCTTGGTATACCTGTTACCATAATCCAGCGGTACTCTTTATCAGCCCGCATCAGACGGTATTCCATGTTAAATTGTTGACGTGCATTGAAGGCTGACCCGTAGGTGCTCAGGCAGTCATTTAAATCTTCAGGATGCACTCCTTGAACCCAGCCGTTACCCACTTCCTCTTCTAGGGTGCGTCCGGTGAAGTCCAGCCAAGCCTGATTGAAAAAAGTAGAGAGCCTGTCTTTTCCAGACATCCAAATCATTACCGGGGCGGTATCTGCCATAGTGCGGAAGCGTTCCTCACTCTCTCGCAACGCTGACTCTGCCTGCTTGCGATCGCTGATGTCTACCAAATAACCGACAATCTCCATCGGATAACCAGCAACATCCTTCACCAATCTTAGTTGCTCATACAGCCAGTGATAAGTCCCGTCACCATGCAGAAAGCGGTATTCCTGGGAGTGATAGCCATTAGCGAACAGTTGCGGCAATTCGTCCTCGAGGCGCTTGATATCGTCTGGGTGGACGTGAGTAGACCAGAAGTTAGAATCTTCCAGAAATTCTAGTGCTTTGTAGCCAAGAATTGCCTGAACATTACTACTAATAAAAGTAATTTGATAATCTCCCCATGGCTTGCCACTAAAAATGACTGCTGGACTCGAAGTCAGCAGATGTTGCAGGCGTTCGGTCATCAACCGCAGTTTTAACTCTGTCTGTTGACGAACGCGAATCTCCTGTTGCAATCGTGCGTTTTCCTCAACAAGTTGTTTAGAAAGTCTGCGGATACTTAATTGATTCTCGATACGAGCCAAAACCTCTTCCATTTGAAATGGTTTGGTAATGTAGTCCACCCCACCCACAGCAAAGGCTTTCACCTTATCAAACACTTCATTAAGGGCACTAATAAAAATAACTGGAATGTCTTTAGTTAAGGAAGAAGCTTTTAATCTAGAGCAGACTTCATAACCATCAATTTCTGGCATCATGATGTCCAGTAAAATCAAGTCAGGTAAGGTTGACTGAACAGACATGAGCGCTAACTCACCATTGGGTGCTGGTCGCACCTTATACCCTTCCTGCGACAAAATCTCGACTAAAACGCGCAAATTGGGTAAGTTGTCATCAACTACCAATATATTTCCTTTGGAAAGGGGATTTGGCTCCTGACTCATGTTTAGCCTGCTATTGGTTGAGTTAAAGTTAAAATTCGCTGATACTGAAAATTATTAGCTAAATCTGCCAAGTTATGGGCTAAAGCCTCATTTGACTGACGGATTTGAGCAATGATGGTCAGCATTTCATCTAAATCCAGGTTGATCGTTGCTTGATAAAGGTTAGTCACTATATCAAGGGGTAAGGCTGCAATCCCTTCTGTTAGCTTCTCGACATCAGCTGGAGTGACAACTCCAGCTTCGATGTTAGTAGAGGTAGATTTTGTACTTGGTACATCATAGACATATCGTACCCCAATGTGTTTTTGCATTGTCGCAAAGATATCCGCCTCTCGAAATGGTTTGCCCAGAAAGTCGTCGCAACCAACAGAAAGGACAATGGCTTTCTCGTCCTCTAAAGCACTAGCAGTCAAGGCAATGACAGCTGTGGCTTGACCTTTGAGAGCCGATTTAATGTGCTTTGTTGCTTCATACCCATCCATCACGGGCATCCGCATATCCATAAATATGCAATGCGGCTCCCAACTTTCCCAGACTTCAACCGCTTCTTTTCCATTAGTGGCTTCTTGCAGTTCAAAGCCCAGGGGTTTGAGCAGCTTATGCAAAAGTTGGCGATTGATTGGTTGATCATCAACAATCATGATGCGATAAGAGGGTTGATTTGGCTCTAGAGCAACAACCGTGGGTTTTGATTGTTGGCGTTCGAGATCCATAGGAGCAACTACGCTAGCTTGAATATTAAATTTGAAGGTAGTGCTACACCCTACCTGACTACTGACACTGATTTCGCCACCCATCAACTGCACAAATTTGCGCGTTATGGCTAAACCTAAGCCTGTTCCCTCTTGGGATTCTCTACCTGTTTTGGTTTGAACGAAAGCCTCAAAGACTTTGTCCAAATCATCTGCGGCAATTCCAGCACCCGTATCCTCTACTTCAAAATAGATTCTCTGTTGTGTATTTTCTTCAGCTGATGACAATTGATTGCTGAAAGCTGACACCCTGACCGTAACTTTTCCAAATGATGTAAATTTAATAGCATTACTTAGCAAGTTTATCAAGACTTGCCGTAATTTTACTTCATCTGTACGTACGTATTGCGGGAGTAAAGAAGTGGGAATGATTAACAAGTCTAATCCTTTATTAGTAGCTCTCAACTGGAACATATTTTCCAATTCATCTAGCAACTGATAGAGATCGAAGTTTTTTTCGTTGAGAGTCGCATGCCCTGCCTCAATTTTGGAGAAATCCAATACTTGATTAATTAAGCTGAGCAAGTGTTCCCCACTGCGCATAATCATGCTGACATTTTCTTTGTTCTCCGCACATAGGGTATTGCTGCGCACCATTAATTGGGAAAAGCCAAGAATAGCGTTGAGAGGCGATCGCAGTTCGTGGCTCATGTTGGCAAGAAAGGCGCTTTTCGCGTTGTTTGCCACTTCTGCCGCTTCTTTGGCTTGGGCTAATTCGGCATTTAACTGCGCCACCTTGCGAGCAGCGAGCCGCAGTTCCATCTCATCTATGACCACTGCCGCTAGGTCAGTTAAGATAGACTTCTCCTCTTCCGAAATGGAGCGTGGTTGTTTATCAATCACGCACAGTGTTCCCAAGTTATGACCATCATGCGTTTGTAATGGGGCAGCTGCATAAAAGCGTAAGCCCATTTCACCAACAACAAGCGGGTTCGTTAAAGAACGCACATCCTTACTAGCATCCGTAATTGTGTAAACTTCGTTAGAAAGAATCGCCGATGCACAAAGTCCTGGTGTACGGTCAATTTGCTGCACCTCTAAACCATGATGAGATTTAAACCAAATGCGATCGCTGTCTACCAAACTCACAATGGAGATTGGAACTTTCAACAGCTTAGCAGCAATTGAGGTAATGCTCTCAAAAGCACCATCAGGAGGTGTATCCAAAATTTCATAACGGCGTAAGGCTCTAAGGCGCTCACTTTCTTGGTTAGGAGTCAGTTGCTGGTTACAATCCATGAGTGTGCTTATGATAATTTCTAGTTTTTTATCTGCTTATATCATGACAACTACACACAAATGTTTGGCTTTAATAACTGGAGTTTAGTGGGTCATGAACTAGTCGTACAGCACCACGGATGAAAATCCTTATCCCTTCTGCCTTCTACCTTATTTTCAGAATAGACTAGTCTAAACTCCAGTCAGCACTAAGCACTGATAAACTTAAAATTTAAAATGATGATCCTTTCTGCTTCAAAAACTCCTTTTCTTCTATAGTTGAAACTCTTCCTAAAATCTCATTGCGATGAGGAAAGCGCCCAAAACGCTGAATCACTTGCATATGGCGAATTGCATAATCAATGCAACTCGCACTATCAGGATGATCGCCCAGTTGCTGAAATAGCCGTACCGCTTGACGCTGATGCTCTAGGTTTTCACTATGTTCAAAAGGTAAGTAAATAAACCAGCGTTGTACCGATAGCAACTTTTTGTCATATCCTTGTCCAACAGCGTGCTGGGCTGCTGAGAGTGCTTCCCAGTCAGTAGCAAAGGCTTGAGGAGTATCGCGAAACAGATTTCGGGGAAACTGATCCAACAGCAAAATCAATGCTAGACAACTGTCACAGGCATTGATCCAATCGTCTAAATTTCCTGCTGCGGCTTTTTGGTAATCTGGCAGAAACCGGATTCGTAGTTCTTCGTCAAACTCCGGTTTTTTATTGAACCAGAAAGACTTTGGTTTGCCGTAGCCCGGTTCATCGGGACTACCAAACCAAAAGTCCAAAATTTCTTCTGCCCGTGACATGACTTTTACTCACCCTTACAAAGAACTTGTCGCATTTTACGCATATTCGCAGGCAATTCAAAGTTCATTGCTTGTTGAATAAAAATTGATGGTATGGGAATAGTAGGGGTAGCTTGGACAGTATAGCCTAGCAAAGTCCCATTATCACAATCTTTTAGCTCTAATTTGGCTGTAAAATCGTGAAAACTCCCTTTTTCCAGCTTAAATTGGATGTGCTGCCCAAGTTCTTCCACGACATTAAGGTAAATTTCTACTTGCGCGCTGAAAAAGAAAAAAGCTTTTTGTGCTGCTTGATAAAGACGTTTAACCTCGCCACGTTGTAAAACTTCGCTTTTAGTTACATCAGGAAAATATTGCACCCAACGCGGGTAATCTGTTATCTGCTGCCACACGTGCGATCGCACTAACGGTACATACATCCAGGCAGTCACAGCACCGCCCCAAGCTGTATGCGATCGCGTTTGCACCAAAATTTCGCCCTGCATCAGCAATCTTTGTTTGTCCTGACTGCAAGGTATGTCTGAATCTGTGGGAACCGAGTCTGAAATAAAGAACGCAGACATAATGTTTTTCGTCACTCCTCAACACATCAACTAAACGGGTTTAAACTGGTGAATATCTGACTTGGTTGAGTCTCACTCACTAATGTTACTTCCAGTACAATATATGGATTTTCCGGAAACAGTTATTTTCTGCCTATTGTTACCAAAAGTTCACTCATAATATGTCATGTTTCTCATTCATATCAAAGTATCAAATTCTCTAGCAGCTGATAATGAAAACCCTCCTCTTCCCTGTGTGTTTGTGTCCTCAAGGTAGTCTTCATTTTAGGTGTTAACCGACTCGACCTCACACTTTTTAAGTATATATACTTATAAAAAGAGCAAAAAATAGAAAGAGAAATGGTCAACCACCCAGCCCTGATCTAAGTACTTATCTTTAACAGATAAAATGGATTATAAGCTACCGTAATTTCACCTATGATGAAAAAAAATTTGACAAGACAAAATTAGGCAGATGAACTAAAACAAAAAAATATGGGGATGCAGCGAAAATAAGACAAAAAGACTTATAAACATGGGGACAGGGGAAACGAAGAATAAACCTAAGAGGACAAACAGAACAATACGTAGGGACATTTTCATTTCCAGCATGAGTAGCATCTTGCCTTGTTTACGTCTTCCTTGGGCTCTCGTAGGGCAGCTTAAGGTATTGCTTCAAGTACATCCCCCTCTCTCTTTCTTTACTGCTTCTATAACAGTGAATACTTTTGTTGCTACATATAAAATGCTATGACTGTAAAGTTTGAGGGAAATTAGGTGAGTAATTCTAAATTAAATCGCGCATTAAATCAGGGTTTCGGGGTTTTTCTTGGTATTGCGATCGCTGTTTGGGTACTGAGAGGTTTTGGTATTCTCACTTTCCTTCCGGGAGGAGTGATTTGGCTGTTGCTATTTGGCGCAATTGCTATGGCTATTCTCAGTTACGTACAAAAGACTTGGTGGCGTTTCTAAAACAAGAATCCCTAATTCATACGGGAGGTGAGGGAGATCAGGGAAATGGGCAAGTAGTAAAAGCCACATCTTGCAGATCCCCCTTATTCTCTGCTCATACTGTCATTCTCTTCATCTTGTCAAAGATGCGTGGCATCATTTGATACCAAATTAAAAAACCTGCCACTCTCTATAAAGACCAGCAGGTATACTTCTCAATCAATCGGAGCGGCGGGATTCGAACCCACGACCTCCACTACCCCAAAGTGGCGCGCTACCAAGCTGCGCTACGCCCCGTAGTCAACTTTCCTATTATAGCAACAAGAAGTAAAATTATCAAGGTCTAAATCTAAAAAACCTTGAGCATAACAGAGGCTTGCAGCAAAGCAGGAACAGCAGAAGCGTTCCATTGACCTTCTGCACAACGCCCTGTTTTCAAGATTAAGCGCAGATTATAGGCATGAGGATAACCTTCTACTTCGATCCATAATAAATCGCTTTCGGCTTCACAGGCAATCTTCTCCTCATCCATTAATTCAGTCGCGATTTGCCTCATGGTGTCTGCCAGTTGCGCCAGTAGCCGACAAAAATCATTCAACTCGGCTTCTGTTAATTCAAACGCCCAATCATCTGTACCGACTAAACCTTTAAACTCTGGCGCTGTTGGGTTCCAGCCGATGCGCCAACCAACTCCACTTTTTATAACACGTTCCATCACCTTTTTACTTTAATAGCTCTGCGCCTCCTTTTTTCGGTACCTGTCTAGGAGGTGGAGTGGTTTCCTGTGAGGGGGATGAGGTGTTGGGGGTAGCTGGTGTATTTTGCGATTTAGAACTGAAAACATTAACTAAAGCTTGCACCAACGCGTCCCGCTGGCGACGGTTCAGGCGTGCAACAGCAGCGCGATCGCCATCAAAAGGATTTTTCTGTAGATTATCCTTTCCAGGATAAGTCGTTTCATACATCACTTCATTGGCACCCAGATAATCAGCCAAAGTCAGCTTCCAATCGAGTCGATAATTTGGCGCACGTCCTTTCAAATAGGAGTGATACCATATCATACGACTGACCAAGGTGTTATTTTCAGCTACTTTCCCCGTTTCTTTACTAACGTACTGATTTTCTCGGGGTAAGTCGGGTAATTGTTGATAAACTTGTCGCCAAAGATCGCCGGGACTGATTCTTTGGGCATCAGCAGCTTGGAAATTTATTCCTAAACTTAAAAGAAATACACCAACCACGATGATCCCGAAAACCCCCCTCTTTAAAGGGGGGTTGTTGAGCAATTGCCAAGACTTGAGTGTCACTTGAATGAACTCTAAATTTTTGCTCATTCTATTTTCCACTTGGCATCACTTTAGACTTCACCAATAATTTCTGGTTGAGTCAGTTCGTCGGACATCTCGATAATTGCCCTCAGCACTGGCTTCATCATCATATCATCCGCACTGTCAAAATCTTCATAACGTCGGCGCTTAGCGCGATTTGCCACTTGAACTGTAATGCGGTAGCGATTTGAAGCTGCACTAATCAGGTCTTCTGCACGGTGCATAATTTGAGATTGAGTTGTCTCGAACTTAGAACGCTTTAGCATAATTACCGGTTCAGTGAAGTCATTCTCTTCAGTTTAGCAGCACTAACGCGTTTACTGCCGCTTGTTGGGTTGCAAGTAACCTCTCTATTGATAGAGGCTGATAGTTTTTTGTCACTCTATAAGTATTTTGTAACATTATCTTAATCAAACATCATCTCATGCCTGACCTTGTTGAAACTGCTGTCAATGCTGGAAATTTCAATACGTTGGCGAAGGCTGTTGAAGCTGCCGAACTTGTAGAAATTCTTAAAAGTCCCGGTCCCTACACAGTCTTTGCGCCTACTGATGACGCATTTGCCAAGCTACCAGCAGGAACTTTAGATTCATTGCTGCAAGACATCCCCAAATTAAAGAAGATTCTGATGTATCATGTCGCCAACGGAGATGTTAGGTCTGACGACTTGATCCAAATAGACCATGCGGAAACGTTAGAAGGGTCAATCGTAGCGGTTGATTCTGCTGATGGCAAAGTGAAAGTAAATGACGCCAATGTCGTGAAAACTGACATTCTTACCGATAATGGTGTGATTCATGTTATTGATGCAGTGTTGATGCCTGCAATCGTTGCTGGGCACTAGTACAGCACGGCAGAAATAACTAGACAGTTAAAAATGACAAAAAAGCTCATTTTATAGGCATTCTAGCCTTCTGCCGTCTGACGAATTGTACTAGGTATTATACATTCAAATTGTTGTGGGGCAAACATCCTGCTTACCCTAAAATAGCAAGGGCGGGCTGTCCGCCCCACCCCATAAAATCAGTCAAACCATCTGTTAAATCTGCAATGCAACTTGTTGGCTTAACCTAGACCTAGAATGCAGCCAGTGCGTGGGGGAACACTTAAAGTGAGATGCTTAGCCTCAACACTCCATTCCACCTCAGCAGCGCCATATAATAGTTTGTTCGGTTGAGTGCTCAAACTTGCTGCATCAACATTCCCTTTTGCCGATGCAGTTCCAGCATTAACCGCAACAATCAATTCTTCTGTTCCCAAAACTCGCGCAAAGATGTAAAGTTCTCCTTGAGCATAGAGGACTTTATAATCACCCGTACGCAAGCAAGGGTAAGCATGGCGTAGAGCAATTAATTCGCGATGAGTCTTAAGAATCTCCTTATCCCAACCAGCTTCTAGTGGAAAACCACGACGCGAGTCTGGATCTAAAGCTCCTGGTAAACCAACTTCATCACCATAATAGATACTGGGGGCACCAGGAAAGGTGAGGAGCAGTAAAGTTGCTAATTCCACACTCGCTTTATCATCGCCAGCAATAGTGAGCAACCGTGCTGTATCGTGACTGGCAAGCAAATTTAATTGAGTCAGCCCAATTTCCCAAGGGTAAAGTTGCAGGAGTTCTTCAATTTTCTGGGCATACTCAGTGGCGAACAATGGTGGGTAGGGTTTGTAGTCGCGGCTTTGGACTTGATCTAGGACAACGCGATCGCCTGCGCTAAAAGCGATAGTTGGTCCTGCAAACAGATAATTCATCACTCCGTCAAATTGAGTCCCATCCAACCACTCACGGGAATCTCCCCAAACTTCGCCGACAATATAAGCATCGGGATTAATCGCTTTGACTCGCTGACGGAACTCTTGCCAAAAACCAGGAGTTTTAATCTCAAAAGGCACATCTAAGCGCCAACCGTCAATGCCGAATTTCATCCAATATTCGGCAATTTCCATAATATATTCCCGTACCTCAGGGTTATCATGGTTAAACACTGGCAGCGCTCGATTTCCACCCCAACCCTCATAATTGGCGGGAAACTCACCATTGTAGGGAGAAACGGGCCAATCATGAATTCTAAACCAATCCACCCAAGGTGAATGAGGACCATTTTCCAAAATGTCGTGGAAAAAGAAAAAGCCCCGACTGGCGTGGTTAAACACCCCATCCAAAACAACTTTGATGTTCCTTTGATGAGCTGCGTCTAGCAATTCCTTGAAAGCCGGGTTACCTCCGAGCATCGGATCAACCTGATAATAATCGTGCGTGTGGTAGCGGTGATTGCTAGCCGATTGAAAGATAGGGGTAAAGTAAATCGCATTAATTCCCAGATCCTGTATGTAGTCTAACTGCTCGATAATGCCCCACAAATCCCCGCCCTTATAACCTTGGAGTGTTGGCATAGCTTCCCAATCTTCCCAACGAGCAGTGCGTAAAACCCGTTTGCGGGGTTGTTTGCTTATGGCAAATCGATCTGGAAAAATTTGGTAGAAAACAGCGTGTTTAACCCAGTCTGGTGTATGAATGTGCATGAATGGCTCTCTATCTCTCCATCGCAATAGTTGCAAATCTCGGGTTGTTTGCAACTCACACTTGTGGTAGAAAAAGTGACTGCTGCTCGCAATACTACCAGATTAGTACCGCTACCCGGAATTCAAAATTCAAAAAGTTCACATGGCATCCTTAAAACTTTTTTTCTTCCCGGATGCCCTTTGCCTTGCAAGGGAAGACTGATAATAATATCGTCCGCAGGAGAGTAGTTGCTACCTGCTAACATCAGAATGGCTGAAAATTTATCCACCTGCTGAGGCGGGTTTTGTTATGAGTCAAGAAAACATTAACCAACCCCGCTCGATCCCCAAACCCATTCCCCGACCAGACCGAGGTTCCCGACCAGAACGGGGTTTCCGAGCAGAACGGAACTTCCAACAAGACTGGGACTCAGGACCAGAACCAGAACCAGTATTTGGGCAACACATCCGCCTGTTGGATGTTAACAAACCCGAAGGACGTGTCATTTGTGAATGTTGGCATTGCACCGAAGGCGTGTTGATTCAGCACCAACGAGAGCCACAACAAGAAGAAGTCAGGGTCACTTGTCCCCATTGTGGTAAGGTGGCGATTAAGTTACAGGTGGCAAAGATTCTGTCGGTGAATGCTATTCCCTCACCTTGGAAGTGAAAAGCACATACCACAAGCAAGGGGCACAGCATACTGTACCCCTCGAAACAAGCTGTATTGCACCCAATTGAAAACGGCTATATTCTGAGTTCTCAATCTAACTGCTAGGAGTTGGCTTCTGTAAATTTGCCGGAATCTGTTTTGGTACAGTCCAGAAGTAAACTGTTCTGCCGTCTACTTGCTCGACTTTGTCAGCTTTCCACTCGCCCATGTCAAAAGCGTGCGACACGATACGCGTACCTGCTGGGAGTTTCAATAACTTTGGACGCAACTTAACATTGAGTTCGGGGAGCAGGTAAAGGCTGATCACTGTTGCATCGCTAAAGTCACTTGTAAACAAGTCTTGTTGGAGAAACTGCACCTTGCCAGTAAGCCCTGCTTTTTGAGCGTTTGCGTTAGCCTCTTTAATGCGTTCTGGATCAATATCTATACCAACAGCCTTCTTGACTTTATACTTCTGCACTGCGGCAATGGGAATCCGTCCATCACCACTACCAAGGTCATACAGAACATCATTTTTGCCAACCTTGGCAATTGTCAACATTCTATCGACAACTTCCGGAGGTGTTGGAACGTACACGACATCAGGCGTCCGTTGTGCAGATTGAGATGCAGGTGGAGACTTCTGCTGCACTTCCACGGTGGAAGGAGACGCTTCATCCTGTTGCTGAGAACTCACTTGCTGATTGGAAGTGCAACCAGCTATTATTAGGCTACTTAAACTTACTGTTGTAAACAAAAGCTTTAACGTTGCCTGTAATTTCATGACATCTTTCTCCATGAATTAAGGGTTTGTGGAAGTCGTTCGTTGACGGTTGAGAAGCAGTAAAGGAATACCTGTTAAAAGAACTACCAGACCAGTAATACCTCCGATACGTACATAAGTTAGACTGGAGTATAGTAGGTAGCCACAAATAGCACAAAACAGTAATGGTGTCCAGGGGTAAAGAGGCACGCGGAAAGGACGGGGTACGTCTGGCTCTCGGGAGCGTAGCACCAGTAATGCCACCCCAGACAGTAGAAAAAAGAACCAAAATACTGGCGTAGTATAGTCTACCATCGTTTCAAAGCCTTTGCGAGTTAAAGCACCCAGTACCACCAACGCTAAGGAAATTGCCCCCTGAACCAGTAAGGCATTTTTTGGAGTACCAGTACTTTCTTGCCAGCGTCCCAGGAATGAAAACTTGCGAAAGTCGCGTCCTAGAGCGTAGTTCGTACGCGCACCAGTAAAAATAGTGGCGTTGGCTGCACCTAACGCTGAAACCGCAACTAGTAAACTAACGAATCTTGCTCCGTTTTCTCCAACAGCGCGACGCATTAAATCAGCTGTTGGTGCTTCCGATGAAGCCAAACCTGCAACTCCCAAACCGTAAATGAATGCCACGTTAATCAACAGAAAAATCACTGTGATAATGGCAATACTTCCTAATAAGGCGCGCACCATGTTGCGTTTGCCATTCCGTACTTCTGCTGAAATATAGGCAGCTTCATTCCAGCCACCATAAGTTAGCAGCACATAAATCATTGCCTGACCAAACGCTGTCTTTTCAGCAGCCGGAGTCGATGTCTCTTGCGGTACTTGTACAGCAAAGGCAATACTGATAATAACTATTAACAGTAAACCCAGTACTTTTGCTGCTGTAAGCCCGTTCTGAGCCCACTTCCCTTGCTGCACACCTAAAATGTTTAAACCTGTCAGGCAAATGATTACACCTGCGGCGTAAATTGCTGAAGAGTATCCTCCTATAGGCAGCAACTGAGCAGCATAATCTCCAAACACGAATGCTGGTAAGGCGATCGAACCAGTTTGAATAACCGTCAGCCGCGCCCAAGCAAACAAGAAAGCAGGACTTTTGCCAAAGGCACGCATCAGATAGTGGTAAGTTCCTCCAGCATCGGGATAAGCGGTTGTCAATTCTGCGTAGCACAGAGCGCCAACTAGGGACATGGCTCCACCTAGTAACCACGCTAGCAGTGCAACCCCTGTATTTTGCGTGTACTGTGCTACTAGGGCTGGCGTCTTGAATATGGCTACGCCGACTACCATGCCTACAATTAAGGCAACTGCGTCGATTGTAGAAAGTGTAGGCTTCGGCACTGTTACTTTTGTTGCCATAAGGTAAATCACCTGGAAATTTTGGTAATCAGCCAGGAGGAAACAACCTTAAAGCTTAGGATGCTGTTGACAAACTTTCAATCTGCACTAGGTATACTCTATCTTCCACATGGGTTTCAGTGATAAAGTTTTATTCATAGTCTTTGTTTTTTGTCAATAATATAAATTTATTTTTCTATGAATAATGTTTATTGCTTCGAGCTTTAATAAGTCTCGTTAAGGCTGATGAATAAGGAGAGGTTAGGGGATAGCTTTTTCCAAGATTACTAAATTAATGTTCTAGAAACCGGATTTTTAACGCACTGTGTTTTAGGTTTTGGCAAATTTGGTTTTCACAAAACCCAAAAATCTTCGAGAGTTTGCCCGAAGAACTTTCCATTGCGCCGTCAGGTGAAGCAGGATAAACGCCAAAAATGCATAGGCGAGCCAAAAATGAGAGCTTCTTGCTATGTCGATAATTGCAGAATTTTGCGGAAATATGTCTGGTAGAACAATCCCAAAAAATTTTACGTTACTGCTTCGGTAGGAATTAGAGAGGAAAAAGCCAGTAACGGGAACCGCCCACATGAAAACATACAGACTTGTGTGCAGGGCAAATGTTTTCAACCATTCCTTGGTAAACTTTGGCGGACGTTTTGTGTACTTCCTCCGCCACACACCCAGCAGGATGAATACCCGCCAAGTCAGTAATGCCATTGTTAGCGCGCCAACAGACTTATGAAAGTCATAGAGTGAATCTCTAAAGAATAGCTCTTCGGGCAACCGAACCATGAACAAACCACTAACAAATATTACCAAATAGCAGACTGCCATTATCCAATGTATGGACATCAGTTGCTTAAAAGCAGAATTGATTCTAGATTTAGCGTTGCTTTTTTTGACTGGTTGCGGTGTACTCATAAAAATTCCAGTACCTTGTATGCAGCTTACGTTACATTTCTTAATATAACTAAGCGACATAAATCGGCAGTAAAATTTTTATGAAAGCCTTCCCAGACAAGACTATAGCGCAGGAACAAAAGACGAGTAGCTATTGACTAATCGGCTGATCCTCGTCATTTGGCTGATTTTTAGCAGATTTGTCTGTTTGTGGCTCGTCAGAAACAATAACAAACTCAGTCTCTCTATTAGACTTACTACCCCATTGATCCAAAACATCTTTAATCAACACTTCTTGCACCCAAATCTTAGCCACAACAGTCAGGGGTAGCGCTAGAAACAAGCCTAAAAAGCCAAAGAATGTCACAAAAAATAGCTGTGAGATTAAGGTGATAGCTGGTAGCAGCGACACTTGATGCGCCATGACGATGGGCGTGATGAAATTACTCTCAACCTGCTGAATGATAAAGTAGAGAATTAAAACAGCGAGGATTTTCCAGGGAGCATCCAGAAGGGCGATCGCCATTGCGGGTATGACACTTAGTGTTGGACCAAGGTTGGGAACCAAGTTTAAAAATCCCGCCAAAACTGCTAAAGCCAGTGCTGAACGCACGCGCAAAATTGATAAGCCAATTAAACTCATCACTCCCACGACACCCATAGCGATAAAAGCGCCTGTTACCCATCCCTCCAATGACACCTCGCATTTATCCAAAATTCCATCCACTCGCTGGCGATAAAACGAGGGAAACAGCCGCACAAATACTTTGCGGTAAGATTCGGGGTTGGCTAAAAACATCCCTGTTAAAACTAGCACTAGCAAAACCTTGAGAACAACTTCCAAAGAGCCAGAGACAAAGGCGAAGGAGCTTCCCACTGCACGATTTATAATAGGCTGTGCTTGTTGGCTGAGGCTGTTGATATCAGGTATGTACGGAGTCAACTGGCTGGGAACGCGAGTTCTCAATTCATCTAGCCAAGTATTAAAGCGCTCCAAACCTCTGGGAACCTGTTTTGTAAGTTCTTGAAACTGATCTGCAAAAGGCGGGACAATCAGCCAGAAAAAACCGACAATTAAAGCTAAAAATATGCTTACTGAGAGGAATACAGCAAATCCACGCTTCATTCCTGAGCGCTGGAACCGTCGAGCCAGTCGATTTAAGGTAGTCGCTAAGACAACTGCGGCAAATATCAGCAACATGACTTCCCGAATCTGCCACAGAATGTACAAAGAAATAACTATGGCGATTAAACCAATCCATTGACCTAGATTCACTCCCTGTCTCCCGGCTATTGATGAGCTGCTATTTCCTCTGAATGCAGCTAGGTTAGCTGATTCTAGCAATTCCCGGCTAGTTATTTTTAACTAATTTTGCTGTCGTTGCGATTCGCCATAGTAAAAGACTTGCCATGATCAAAGTCGGTAAAAAAACGATGATCAGGGCGTTTGTCGCTGTCGCTGGAATAGATAAATTTGGCATAACGTACTTAATCAAGACAGACAGTCCAGCCGAGAGTAGAAAGACTTTTAGAACAAATTGAAGCTGATTTTGCATATAAGTACGGCAATTCCCATTCATCTGGGGGGCAGGTACGAAATAGAAGCATATGCCTCATTCTTTAAAATAAGTTCAAGCAGACCAATAGACAACACTCTGCTTGTACACCGCCGTGATTTACTTGCCAGTGTCGCTCCTGCGATTTCTGGCGTTGTTACTGCTACTACCTTTTTGGTTTGTTGTGGCAGTAGACGTGTTAATTGGTTCTGATTTGCTGCATCTTCAAGATCTTCAAGGCATGACACGGGTACTAACTATCGGTGGTGTTCGCGTGTTTGATGGTATTGCTTTATGTGGTCTATTTGCTCTTTTATTAACATGAAATAGCCATGTTCTAGTTAGTGGTTACTTGTCAAAAAGAACTAAGTATGAGTAAGTAATAACAATAAGCAACAACATATTTAATTTTAATTCACCCACCAACTAGACTAGCTGCTAAGATGGATTTTTGTAATTTTGAAATTTGAAATTTGAATTTTTCCTTACCAGGAGGATACATCAAAGAATGCCAGTTGAAACTAATAAAAATAAACGCCAAATAAAACCGTCGAGGATACGGCAGTTTGGTGGTAGTTTGCTCATTTTATTGACTTTTCTTTTTCTCCTAAACGCAATTGTTCCTAGCTTTTTTGGTCCCAAATTGCCGCAAGTACCCTATAGCGATTTTATTGCTCAGGTACAAGCAGGTAAAGTAGATCGGGCTGTTGTGGGGGGCGATCGCATTGAGTATTCCATCAAAACCCAAGACCCAGATGGTAAACCTGCTGAACAAGTCTTCGTAACCACACCGGTAGCGCTCGATCTGGATTTACCCAAAATTCTCCGCGACAATAATGTAGAGTTTGGTGCACCACCGCCAAACCAAAATGGTTGGATTAGCACTCTCCTAAGCTGGGTTGCGCCTCCGTTAATTTTCTTTGGTATTTGGGGCTTTTTGCTCAATCGTCAAGGGGGTGGTCCTGCGGCGCTGACGGTGGGTAAAAGTAAGGCTCGCATCTACTCCGAAGGTAGCACCGGTGTAAAATTTATCGATGTTGCTGGCGTAGATGAAGCAAAAGCCGAACTAGAAGAGATTGTCGATTTTCTCAAAAGTGCTGATAAATACACGCGCTTAGGAGCAAAAATTCCCAAAGGTGTCTTGGTGGTAGGACCTCCAGGAACGGGTAAAACACTTTTAGCCAAGGCAATTGCTGGTGAAGCTAGTGTTCCCTTCTTCAGCATCTCTGGTTCAGAATTTATTGAACTTTTTGTTGGTGTCGGTGCTGCACGAGTCCGCGACTTATTCGAGCAGGCAAAACAACAAGCTCCCTGTATCGTCTTTATCGATGAATTAGACGCACTAGGTAAGTCTCGCGGTGGTGCTGGTGGGTTTGTAGGTGGTAACGATGAACGCGAACAAACCCTCAACCAATTACTCACGGAAATGGACGGCTTTGATGCCAACACAGGCGTGATTATCATCGCCGCCACCAACCGTCCCGAAGTTCTCGATCCCGCATTGCGCCGTCCCGGTCGGTTTGACCGCCAAGTTGTTGTGGATCGTCCTGATAAAATTGGTCGCGAAGCCATTCTCAAAGTCCATGCTAGAAATGTCAAATTGGCTGAGGATGTGGACTTGGGAACCATCGCCATTAGGACGCCTGGGTTTGCTGGGGCAGATTTAGCCAACTTGGTGAACGAAGCTGCACTCCTAGCTGCACGCCAAAATCGGCAAGCGGTGATTATGGCGGATTTTAACGAAGCCATTGAGCGTGTTGTCGCTGGTTTGGAAAAACGCTCTCGCGTCCTCAATGAAACTGAGAAAAAGACCGTGGCTTATCACGAAGTTGGTCACGCCATCATCGGTGCTTTGATGCCTGGAGCTGGTAAAGTCGAGAAAATCTCCGTTGTCCCGCGTGGCGTTGGTGCTTTGGGTTACACAATTCAAATGCCCGAAGAAGACCGCTTCTTGATGATAGAAGATGAAATTCGCGGTCGCATTGCTACCCTCTTGGGTGGACGTTCTGCAGAAGAAACCGTCTTTGGTAAAGTGTCCACGGGTGCTAGTGATGATATTCAGAAAGCCACTGACTTAGCAGAACGCTATGTCACTGTGTACGGTATGAGCGATGAACTTGGTCCTGTTGCCTTTGAAAAAGTCCAGCAGCAGTTTATCGAAGGTTACGGTAATCCCCGCCGTTCAGTAAGCCCCAAAGTGGCAGAAGAAATTGACCGCGAGGTGAAGCAGATAGTGGATAATGCCCACCACATTGCTTTAACCATTCTGCAAGAAAACCGCGACTTACTGGAGCAAACCGCAGAAGAACTGTTGCAAAAAGAAATTTTGGAAGGTGCAGCACTGCGGGAACACCTTAACCAAGCCAAAGCACCAGCTGAACTTAATGAATGGTTGCGGACTGGTAAGTTATCACAAGATAAGCCTTTGATGCAAAGTTTGCTAGTTTAGAAATTTTGGAAGAATTGAAAAGCGATCGCTCACCTGCAAGTGCGATCGCTTTTTTCTAAAAGAATTTATCTCAAAGATTGTTGCATATCTCAATCAGACCCGTTCGCAACCATTCTTGGCCAGCATGACGATGATTTCGCTCGTGCCACATCATCTTCAAAGTTGACCCTCGCTGAGCGCCAAAGGCGTCCCGTGAGGGATACGCTCAAATTCACGCATTCGCTCATTCAAAATTCAAAAATAATTAAGAAATAATGAAAAAGAAAAATTTTAAATTCTTTTAATTTTTAATTTAAGTTTACCTTGTTTAACGGTCTTGCGCCAAGATTTTATTAATGAAGGGATAAAAATGCTTTGCAACAACAAATCATAGCCCCCGGATTTATCCGTGGGGTTCAAAATGTTTGAACGAGCGAATTTTGAATGAGCGAATTTCCCGTTCGCGCAGCGTGCCCGAAGGGCTTAAGGGTGACCTACTTACTGATAAACCTGAAGTAAATAGTTGCCAGGCGTTACACGCCTGAGTAGGGTGTTAGGGCTAAAGTTTTCGTTCCTTCAGCAAGGAGAACGCGATCGCAGAGGTTAAACAGTTCTACCTCGGTCTGCGCGTGCCGCATCAGCCGCAAGAAATGACCTTCAGCGTCAACACTCAGGGCAATGTAGTTGAGGAACATTTTGAGGTAGCCTACGCGCGATCGCACTGGCATAGTTGCTGCTGTGGGGGTTTGCCATAAACGATCAATATAGTTGCGTACCTCTACTAAAGGAACGGGCGTGATCGGCTCTCCTCGCAAAGCCTGCCGAATTTGATTAAAAAGCCAAGGATTCCCGATTGCCCAGCGTCCCACCATCACACCCGCCGCGCCCGTTTGAGAAAGCACTTCGAGGGCAGTTGTCGCAGAGTGGATATTGCCATTGGCAAGCACTGGACAATCCACCCGTCTGACCGCTTCACCGATCAAATTATATTTCACTGCCCCGTGGTACCTATCTTTCACCGTGCGGCCATGCAAACTCAGCAAATCAATGCTGTGGCGATTGATCATATCTAGAATTTCGTAAAAGGTATCTGTATTTTCAAAGCCTACGCGCATCTTCACGGTCAAAGGTCGATCATTCACAGCAGAACGCAGTTCTCCCAAAATCCGATCCACTTTTTCTGGTAAGAGCAGCAATCCACCCCCAACATTTTTGCGATAGATTCTAGGTGCTGGACAGCCCATGTTCAAGTCAACTCCAGCGATATTATAACCGCAGAGTTCCTGTGCTGTTCTTACTAAGTCTGGAATGCTTTCGCCAATCATTTGAGCAAAAACGGGGCGACCCGTGTCGTTTTCGGTGATTGCTGCCAGAATGCTACGATTGAGCCGTGAGGTATCATTCACGCGGAAATACTCGGTGAAGAAGTAGTCAGGACTGCCGTAGTGGGCAATGACCTTCATAAACCAGAGGTTTGTCACATCCTGCATGGGCGCAAGAGCGGTGAGGGGTAGGTTTGGATGGAGTGATTGGGGGAGCGATACCTGGGACATAGAGATTCCAGCGATCGACAAAGCATCACTGTATCAAAAAATGGTTACTTGTGTTGCGAACTGCAAACATAAAACCTCAAAACTGCCACAAAGGTAATGAGCGAAACCACAATAAATTGCAGTGGTCAGTCATACAAATTGGTTGACCCCACACAGCACAAAAAGCGTACAAGGCAGACAGAATAAAGACTTCAGCCAAGCGTATACAGTTTTCCGTTTTTGGCATAGTGACCCCAGTTGCCCACTGCCTTTTTGCAAAGCAGTTGGCGTTGGGAGACACCAACACAGGTTTGTCAGATTGAGGTACGTTCCAACGCTGCTTGATCCCAATTTCCTCCCTTAGCAGCTGCATCGTAAGTGCTTTGCAAAAAGGCGAGCAGTACTGCATCCGGATCATCAGCCCGTCGCATTGCTTCATACGGCAGGATGAACTCTTGCATCTGCAAATTGTAGAACGCCTCCTTTGGGTGGACGGGGTAGGCTCGGAACCCCTCCGGTTCAGGGTAGGCGTAGGAGTAAAAAACAGGTTCTTCCACTGCCCCGCCACCAGGCCAGAAGCCACAGCTGCTTACCTCATGCGAGTAAGCCTCTCGCGTTACCCAATCCGCCATATTAGGAACCCCACCCGGATGCTCTGGGGCGCGATGCCCAGAAAAACGGGTCACGGCAAGGTCAAAGCTGCCCCAAAAAAAATGCACGGGGCTGGATTTACCAAGAAAACGCGAGCGGAATTCTGTCATCACCCGGTCTACTTGCACAAGAATACGCCATAACCGCTGTGCATACTCTCGATCGTAAGTTGCATGTTTGTAATCTTGCTCAAAGGGGATTGGCTGTGCGACTTCTTGCGGCATTGTCCAAATCCGAACGGAAATGCCAATCTCGCCTAGTACATTCATAACATTCTGGTAAAAGTCTGCTACGGAGCGAGAAACAAGGGCGATTCTTCGAGTGATGCCATCATTGGTCTGGATTTGTAGATGGTGTTCGAGAAAGTCAAAGCTAATTTCAAAGGTGCGTGTTCCATAGGGAATTGAAGAGGTTGTTAGACCACGCGGTGTTACATACAGAGTAGAGTGCCACCAATGGTTAAGTTTGGCAGCCAGCGCCAGCCGAATCTTGCCGATAATCTGAGTCCACATATGTAATGTTGCATACGTATCTTGCCATTCTGTAACGGGCAGACTGGGCCAGGTGGTATCGGTGAGTGTACCATGATCAAGTTCTGCCATGACGAAAGTCTCCATATAGGGAAATTAGCAAGGGAAAGTACCGAACCCAAACTGCTGTATGAAGTGGGTAGACAAGCAAACTAAACCCACTCATCCTTTTATTAAACCAGTTACAGGAGTTTGCTCTTTGTTTGTCCAAAAAGTTATTCTATCCTAAGCAGTCTCTCAAAAAACATGAGCAACATCAATAGTTAAAATTCGTAGGATAGAAATTATCCAAAGGACATCAGAACAAATGAAGGATTTTTGGAATTGTAGAGCGACAATTTATTTGTCAATAACGACGAATGAAACGTTAAAACATCTAATTTCAAAAACCTTCTTGATAGTGAAGTTTACAATTTTGGTGAGCAAGAAGGGATACCACCACCACTAGTTAAACGTTGTTCTATATTAGCCACTTGGCACAGACCATACCTGTATTTAGTCAGAGTGCTGCAAGCATAAGCAGGTTTTATCAGCCAACGAAGATGATTTTGTTGTAGCGTTTGGGATTGATAAGTTGGATTTGATGGGCAGCGATCGCGGTGATGATGCCAACGAAGTTACAATACTTTCGGTCATGAATTACAGGTTTTAAGTCAATCAGCAACGCCGAATAAACCACTGTAGCTTCCTTAGCCGTTCCTGCAACCCTTCATTATAAGAGGTTTTTATGTATCGTCAACTTGGCACCGAAGAACGCATATTCTGGTCGTATGAGCAAGTACGACCTATGCACTTTACCCTGGCTGCAAACATCATTGGCACACTTCCCGTTGATCGATTGCAGCAAGCTCTCACTCAAGTCCAACAACGTCATCCATTGCTAAACGTGCGGATTGTTCTGGATCAATCTGGAACTCCTTGGTTTATGAGAGACTCAGCCAAAATTCCAGTGCGCTTAGTGAAGCGGCACAGTCAACAACAGTGGCAGCAAGAAGTCGAACAAGAGATTGCAAATCCGTTTGATTGGGATCAAGCACCTCTGGTTCGAGTTGTCTTGCTTCAAGGCAATGATGTTTCAGACTTAATCATTACCTGTGAGCACATAATTACAGATGGTATGTCTTCCGTGTTCTTGCTCAGAGACATCCTGCAAGCGGTTGGATTGCCTGATCGCCCACTATCCGTTTTGCCCGAACAGCCCCCCTATGAGCAGTTAGTGCCTCAATTCGAGCCAAAAGTTCAAGCGTTGTCCTTCGAGCCGTCGCTAGCCACAACAAAGATAAAGCCTACATTGGCAGAAAAATTTTGTCCGCGTCTACATACGTGGTCACTCTCTGCGGCAGAAACGATTTCGCTTGTCCACAGATGTCAGCAAGCGCAAACCACTGTCCATGCGGCGATTTGTGCCGCGTTTCTGTTGGCGAGCGCTCACCAACGTACTCACAAGAACGACCTGGAAGAATCCACCACACTCAAGTGCTTTTCACCAATTGACCTTCGCCGATTCCTACCTGCAATTGAAGAAGAATTTGGCTTCTACTTTACTGCTTACGTCACAACCGACACTATCACTCCCGATTTATCCCTTTGGGAGTTAGCCCACTCGATTAAAGCCCAACTCAATCAAAAAATAGCACCAGAGCAAATCTTTGCTCACCTCCCTCACTCTGAGGCGTTTTTGTCCACGCTTCCGAGTATCGACGAGGTAGTAGACATGGTGCAAACTGTGAATGGCTATGACGTTCTGGTGAGCAATCTTGGACGCTTAACGATTCCACAGCAGTATGGAGAGTTGCAGCTGGCAGCCGTCTATGGCCCGTCTGGCACAACCCACATTGATTGCGATCGTATGGTCGGCGTGACTACTTTGGGCGATCAGATGTTTTTTAGTTTGGTCTATTCAGAGTTAGAAATTTCACCTGCACAAATAAAACAACTGCAACAAAACGTGATGCAATTTCTAGGTGAAAAGCTTTGTATACATCTTGTGCAAAGACCATAAAAGCGCAAAGAGACTCTTGGCGTCCTCTGCGCTTTGGCGGTTTGTTTCCTAGCTTCGCTGCCAAATTTTAATCGTCTTATCCAAACTCCCACTTACTAAAAGTTCCCCCGAAGCAGTAAAAGCTAATGCTGTTACCGTGTGGGCGTGACCTGTAAAAGTAGCCAGCAGTTCCCCTGTTTCTATATGCCATAACTTAATAGTTTTATCAGCACTGCCACTGGCGATAATTTGTCCATTAGGACTCAAAGCAACGGCATACACTCCATCCTTATGTCCGTTGAGTGTGTGAAGCAATTCTCCTGTTTCTAAATGCCAAATTTTAATTGTTTTATCGCGACTACCACTGACCAAAATCTTTCCATCTGTACTGACAGCCAAAGAACGAACAATATGGGAATGACCTGTAAACGAGTGCAGCAACTGCGGGTCGAAAGTTACCGCCCCTCTGGGTTGAGAAATGTGCCAGACTTTGATTTTGCGGTAACTCCCTGTAACTAAAGTTTGCCCATCTGGACTCAAGGCAAGTGAATGGGCAGCGGTATCATCTAGGGATAAGGCGATCGCAACCTGACGCTGCATCAAGTCCCAAAACATAATTGTTCTGTCATCTCCCCCAGTTGCCAACATTCGTCCATCTGGGGTAAAAGCAACGCAGCGCACCATCCCATTATGCTTGTGCAAAATATCAATCAAGTCTTGTGCCCCGACGTGCCAAAGCTTAATTGTGGAGTCTGCACCAGCACTGACTAAAGTTTGCCCGTCTGGACTGAAAGCAAGGGAATTTACTTCATCTACTAGCCCGGATAAAATCCAAGGATGTTCTGATAATGTCCCGATTAACTCACCTCTGGTCAAATCCCACAGCTTTGTCTCTCCACGACTACCACTTGCTACAACAGGAGAGGCGTTGCCGTTGTTACCCCTGTGACAGAAGGCTAGGCAATTAATTCCCTTGGTATGCCCGAGTAAGGTTTGCCAGCATTCCCAGTCGCCTACTATTGTCTTAAGCGGATGGTCTGGTGGCATCTGAGTTGTCTGTGTGCTGACAATCTCATTCAAGACTCGCTGTGTATCTTTTTTAGTATTTAGTGATTCTAAATACCAACGAAATCCCCCTGCATATAATAACTGACTTGGCGTAATGTACAGTTTTGGCTCATTAAATTCAATTTGATTTGTAGGTAAAAAACCTGCGATAATCGCTTGTTTTTCGTAACCTCTTTGACCCGTAAATGGATAAAACAAACATAGGAAAATGAAAACTTGGTGATTTTTCAAATCCTCTTGTGTGACAGACCATCTAACTTTGTCTTTCTTGATACTGTTAAAACTTTCTCCATCAGTAACGTAAACTTGAATACTAACTTTCGGATTATTGGCAAGTATGTAGGAAAATTTGCTTTCGCCACGCAAATTTCCCTCATCATCTAGAACCATGTTGTTCAAGGTATCTTGTGCCACTTTTTTAACCTGTTTGCCCCAGCGATCGCTCATCACTCGGTCAACGATTTGCTCTCGCAAAAGATAATCTTCCGCTTGCTGCTGGAAGTATCTTGGAAAGGGGATCGCCCACTCAAGAGGATCAGGATATTCGGGCGGTGTCGGAGGGGGATTTTTGGCAATAATTTCTGCTTGTTGGCGAGCAATCTCCAGCACTTTTGCCAATGGTTCGCCCCAAAATGCCATAATTTCACTATGGCAGCCTTTGACTTGACTTTCCAGCAAAGATAGATCGTAAGTCTTGGGCTTTTTTACTCGTTGAAGGAAATCAGCTTGTTGAGCTTTTAGTAAGCTAATCCAATCCATTTGCATTCGTGCGGCGCAGCATTGCATACCTACATTAAGTTATGCCAAAGCAATTGCTCAAGTGAGTTTATCAACTTTAGTTATTTAAGAAGCCAGTCATCCCAGTAGTTAATCTAACACAATCATTTGTGTGCATAGACACCGAGCGACCTGTCCTTGGAGATGGTCAAGTGATGACATAAGCTTGTTTGCCTTAAGAAAATTAAGATGATAGTGGATGATTTTAACTAACTTACAGCACAAGATACTGTTTCAGCAGAAGCAGTTTTGCTAGAAATTGTGGTCAGATTTTAGGAAATCTGAGAGTTAGTTGGGAAAAAGCGCTATTGTAGTACCTTTGTGACATACTCCCCCACTTGCAGGAGTACATTATAATGGGGGCTTCTCAAGGACTCCTCTATGAGGAGATTGGTTGAGCTAGCGCCGGATGCCCTTCGGCTCTTTTTGTTATATTTATCCCACATTCCGCACCTTGAACTGTCACATAGGAAAGCGACGGCTACCAAGTAACACCCAACTTACCTGTGTTTAGTACCACAGTTATTGGTGATAGTGATTGCACTAGCCTTTTATCGATATGATGAAGCCGTAGCGATCGCCTATTTTCAGGAGAAAATCAAGTCACAGTTCCAAGTATTGCAACACGTAAAGGAAGAGTGTATGGCATGGATTTATCTTCTGATTGCTGGTCTGTTTGAAGTTGGATGGGCAATTAGTATAAAGTATTCACAAGGGTTTACTAGGCTCGGTCCCAGTGTCGCTACAATCGGCCTGATGATATTCAGTTTTGGCTTTTTGTCAAGAGCACTCCGCACACTGCCACTTGGCACTGCCTACACTATATGGACAGGTATAGGAGCCATCGGTACAGTTTTTTTGGGTATAGTTTTATTTCAAGAACCTATTGAAGTGCGCCGCCTGACTTGCATCGGCTTGATTGTCATAGGTGTCATAGGACTTAGGCTCGTCTCTCCACACTAACCCCCTTCTCCTACATAAAAGATGCAAAATGCTCTATAGAGGTATTTAGGAGAACCCAGGAGAACCAGAATATGTTTAAGAGCGATGTACCTCGGCTTTCCACCATTAGAACGCACCAGAGAGTATGCGAGGTGGGTTGGTTTGCCGATCTGTGCGGAGGTGACACTGATCGTTTAGGAAAGCTTGATCCCTCTCGGCGTAGCAACTACGAACACTGCCGTGATATTGTACTCACCGCCGATTCTTTAGACTATAAAAATATTCTACTGCCCACAAGCTATATGTTGGGTCAGGAAGTGTTACCTTTTGCTGCAGCGATCGCATCCCAGATACAGCAGATCAGCTTACTCACCGCAATACGTACAGGCGAGATCCACCCTCCGATGCTAGCACGTCATCTTTCGACGTTAGACCATCTGTTGCAAGGACGGCTCACCGTAAACATCATTAATTCCGAACTACCTGGTCTTGTTGAAGACCCAGAGTATCGGTATCAACGGTGCAAAGAAGTGATCGAGATTCTTCAACAGGCGTGGACGCAAGAAAGGATAGAGCTTCAAGGGCAGATTTATCGCTTTAGCTTACCTAGTTACCCAGTGAAACCGTATCAGCAACATGGCGGACCACTGCTTTACTTCGGCGGTACCTCACCAGGTTCTCGCGACGTGTGTGCTCAATACTGCGATGTCTTTCTGATGTGGCCTGATACTGAAGAAGCGCTGTTTGAGAGCATGCAGGATCTCTGAAAAAGGGCTGCTACCTATGGACGGCGTATCGATTTCGGACTCCGCATTCATGTAATTGTACGCGAAACCGAGGAAGAAGCGCGTCTATGGGCAAAAACCTTGATATCCGAACTCGACGCATCTCGCGGTGCACAACTCAAATCTCGCGCTCAAGATTCTCGCTCCGTAGGCGTGTTAAAACAGGATGCTTTGCGATCGCGACGCCTCTAAACAACGTTTTACTGGACAATAGTGGACATTGGGTGAAAACTGTACGAGTAACCATCTTTGCGATGGATTGGCTGACAATGCTTGTGACGAATAGACTGCAATTTTCCT
>JAHHIB010000094.1 GCA_019359075.1 Kalymmatonema hyalinum WJT4-NPBG1 | reverse complement strand
GCAGACGGTTTGGCAGGGGTTGAGATATCTCAATCTAGGTCAAAGTCGAAATCCCGCAAGGAAACAACTAGGAAATCTAGGAAGTAATTCTTAGAAGCTCCGTACCTTTAGGTCGGAGAGATGTCACTGTTGAATTTAGTGCCACAACGAGAAACTCTAGACAGAATAGAACAATCTTAATTTTGTAAGTTTTCGGTTGAGAAGTTGAGTAATTGACTCAAGTTTGACAAAATCACGCTTGTTCATGATCTTGCCTTACCTGCAAAACTTTCTGTCTCCAAGCAGTTTACAGCCAAGAAATTTTAGTTAAATTTTGTTAAGATTGGACTCGATACAAGCACTTCTGCCATCTGTATTCATTGCCTACCTTGGAGACAACCCCATGCTGCGACTTGAACACATTAGTAAAACCTACGCCACAGGCGAAGTCCTCAAGGATATCAACTGGGAAGTCAAAGCTGGCGATCGCATTGGTTTAGTTGGTGTCAATGGTGCCGGGAAATCCACCCAACTCAAAATTATCACTGGGGAAGTTGAACCAACCTCTGGCGAAATTATTCGTCCTGCCAGCTTACATATAGCTTACCTCAATCAAGAATTTGAAGTAGACCCGACTCACACTGTTGGAGAAGAATTGTGGACAGTCTTTAAAGAAGCCAACTCTGTACAGCAGTCTTTGGCGAAGGTGCAGCGAGACATGGAAAGCGCCTCTCCAGAGGAACTGGAAAAACTCATCAATAAGTTGGATCGCCTCCAGAGACAGTTTGAAGCCTTGGATGGCTATGTGTTGGATACACGGATTGGGAAAATTTTACCAGAAATGGGGTTTGGGCTAGAAGATGGCGATCGCCTTGTCAGTGCTTTTAGTGGCGGTTGGCAAATGCGAATGGGTTTAGCCAAAATTCTGTTGCAAGAACCTGATTTATTGCTGTTAGACGAGCCAACGAACCATTTAGACTTAGAAACGATTGAGTGGTTGGAAAATTACCTCAAAGGCTTGAACACGCCTATGGTCATAGTTTCGCATGACCGTGAGTTTCTTGACCGCCTCTGCACCCAAATTGTCGAAACCGAACGCGGCGTTTCCACCACTTATCTTGGTAACTACTCGGCATATTTGCAACAAAAAGCTGAAAACCAAACAGCACAATTTGCCGCCTACGAACGCCAGCAAAAAGAATTAGACAAACAACAAGCATTTGTTGATAGGTTCCGCGCCAGTGCGACGCGCAGCACTCAGGCAAAAAGCCGGGAAAAACAACTCGACAAAATTGAGCGTATCGAAGCACCTACGTCTGGGTTAAAAACCCTGCGATTCCGTTTTCCCCCTTCACCGCGTAGCGGACGCGAGGTTGTACAAATCAAAGATTTAACTCATGTATATGATGAGAAAATCTTGTTTTTGGGTGCTAATCTTTTGATTGAGAGAGGCGATCGCATTGCTTTTATCGCTCCTAATGGTGCCGGGAAATCCACTTTGTTACGCCTGATTATGGGTAGTGAGCAACCCACAGAAGGTGGTGTAAAATTGGGTGAACACGGCGTGTTACCTGGATATTTTGAGCAAAACCAAGCAGAAGCTTTAGATTTGAAAAAGACTGTCATGGAAACTATTCATGACGAAGTTCCCGATTGGAAAAATGAAGAAGTTCGCACCCTTTTGGGAAGGTTTTTGTTTAGTGGCGATACTGTATTGAAGCCAGTTGCGGCATTAAGTGGGGGTGAAAAAGCACGTCTTGCCTTGGCAAAAATGCTTTTGCAACCAGCAAATTTGTTGATCCTGGATGAGCCTACAAACCACTTAGATATTCCAGCAAAAGAAATGTTAGAAGAAGCCATCCAAAACTATGATGGCACCGTACTTGTTGTTTCCCACGACCGTTATTTTATCTCCAAGGTAGCAAACAAAATCGTGGAAATCCGCGAAGGAGACTTTCGTGTCTATCTAGGAGATTACCACTATTACTTGGAGAAAATAGCAGAGGAAAAAGAACAGGCAAAGTTAGCGGCAATTGCTGCGGAAAAAGCGGCAAAGAAAGCAGCCAAAGCAACGAAAGCCGGCACGAAAAAGAAATGATAGACTGTTAGTACGCAGTCATTCCCTAAGAACTACCTAGCAACTCACAAGAAGCAATTCTCTAGTACTCCAGAGCGTAAATTCGGTTAGGGTAGAAATGACGAGATTAACTGGACCACTCATGCCCTGCCAACCTCTGACAATCACCCTGAGTGATACTGACCAGCAAGTCCTTGAAAAGTTAGCGAATCGACGCAGTACGTCGCAGCAAATCGCACAACGTGCTCGGATTGTGCTCCAAGCTGCTCTTGGGCAAAACAATGCTGAAATTGCTCGGATGCTCGATATTAGTATCAAGATGGTGCGGCAATGGCGACGCCGTTGGGTTGAGACTAGCGAGCAATCAGTGACAGTGATGGAACGATTGCAAGATAGCTCGCGTTCTGGTGCGCCGTTAAAATTTACCCTGGAACAGCAAGTGGAATGCATGGCAATGGCGTGCCGTGACCCGATGGAGTATGGTCGTCCCATCAGTCATTGGAGTGCTCATGAACTGGCGTCGGAGTTGATAAAGCAAGGCATTATGGAGCAGATATCCCCGCGCCAGGTCGGACGATGGTTAGCCGAAGCAGAACTCAAACCACACCAGTCTCGCTACTGGCTTTTTCCCCCCGTACGACCCAGAGTTTGAAGTCAAAGTGGAAGACATTAGCCAACACTATCTAAGTGCTCCAATACGAGCTATTCAGGGAGAACGCACCATTAGCATTGATGAAATGAGCGGTATTCAAGCCACCGAACGTGCCCTTCCCAGTTTACCAATGCGACCGGGCAAAGTCGAATGTCGAGAGTTTGAATATATTCGCCATGGCACCCAAACCGGGAATTGCCAACTTTGATGTTGTTACAGGTCAAGTTGTAGCTGCTACCATTGATCCTCAGCGGACTGAAGCTGATTTCTTGGCGCATTGTCAACGCTTAATTGCCTCTGACTCGACTGCTAGCAAGTGGCATTTGATTATGGACTGTCTAAATATCCATCAATCGGAATCCTTGGTAAGATGGATTGCTGACAAAGAAGGTATCGCTCAGGACACCTTGGGCGTTAAGGGCAAGTCTGGCATCCTCCGATCAATGAGCACCCGCGCCCAGTTTCTCGCTAATCCAAAGCACAAGGTGGTTTTTCATTTCACCCCAAAGCACTGGTCCTGGCTCAATCAAATTGAAATCTGGTTCAGCATTTTGACACGCAAACTCTTGCGAAGAGGCATTTTTTCTTCTCAGGCGGATCTCAAACAGCAAATATTGAATTTTATTGACTACTTTAACCAAAAGTTAGCTCGTCCTTTCCAATGGACTTTTAAGGGTAAGCTTTTGGCGGCATAACCCTATCTAAACTTACGCCGCTCTGTACTAGAAAGGCAGTACGCCTTGAACTTAAGTTCAAGGCTCATAGTTAAAGTCCTTTTTAACGGACTGAAATATATTCAGTGAGCTTTAGCTTACTTGAGGTTTGAGCTAAGAAATAAATTTCTTGGCGGACGAAAAAGTAGGTGCAATATCTGAGACAAGTATTGCTGACTCCTGACTCCTGAGTGCTTGCACTACCATCACAACCAGTCCCCAAAGATAAAGAAAGTTTAAGAAATGTTTAAAAAAGCGCAAATCTGCAAAAAAAATAGCTATTAGGCAGAAATTCACTTGCGGCTGTAATTAGCAATGGTATCATTCGGGTATTACAAAAAGTAAAGGGCAGTTTTACTATGACCAAAGCACCTGTTGCTCCCGTGGTGCTAGTCATTTTAGACGGATGGGGCTACTGCGAGGAAACTCATGGAAACGCTATTGCCGTTGCTAAAACTCCGGTGATGGATAGCTTGTGGGCGGCTTATCCCCACACCCTCATCCGAACATCAGGGAAAGCGGTGGGCTTACCAGAGGGTCAAATGGGCAATTCAGAAGTTGGTCATTTGAACATAGGCGCTGGTAGAATAGTGCCCCAAGAATTGGTACGTATCTCAGATGCGGTAGAAGACGGTTCTATCCTGAAAAATCCAGCACTTGTCAAAATCTGCCAGGAAGTGACTAGTCGAAATGGCAAGCTGCATCTCGTAGGGCTGACTTCCGAGGGTGGGGTGCATTCGCACATCAGTCATCTATTCGGATTACTTGACTTAGCCAAGATTCAGGGGGTCTCACAAGTTTGTATACACGCCATCACCGACGGGCGTGACACAACCCCAACCGAAGGTGTGAAAGCACTCTCGCTTCTTCAAGACTACATCGACCGTATAGGAGTTGGGCGCATAGTCACCCTCAGCGGTCGCTACTACGCGATGGATCGCGATCACCGCTGGGATCGGGTCAAACGCGCCTACGACGTGATGACTATTGATGGACCTGGAGATGGTCGTTCGGCTGTGGAAGTTCTACAAGCATCGTATGCAGAGGGTGTGAAAGACGAGTTCATTGTCCCACTTAGAATTGCACCCGGAGCAGTAGAACCAGGGGATGGAGTCATATTTTTTAACTTCCGTCCCGACAGATCGAGACAACTCACGCAAGCTTTTGTCAGCCCAGTATTTAACGCTTTTGAAAGGCAGCAAATCACGCCGCTGTCCTTTGTAACCTTTACCCAGTATGAGCCAGAATTACCAGTTGGGGTAGCTTTTGAGCCTCAGAATTTGAGTCATATTCTAGGGGAAGTCATATCTGGGCATGGTTTAAAGCAGTTTCGCACAGCAGAAACAGAAAAATACGCTCACGTCACCTACTTCTTCAATGGCGGTTTAGAAGAACCCTTTGAAGGAGAAGATAGGGAACTGGTAAGCTCTCCGATGGTCGCAACCTATGATAGCGCTCCAGCGATGTCAGCCTCTGCGGTGACAGACGTGGCGAGCGCCGCCATTGAAAAGCGCATCTACTCGCTGGTTGTGATCAACTATGCCAACCCGGACATGGTGGGACACACCGGTAACATAGAAGCGACTGTGACAGCAATTGAGACAGTTGATGAGTGTTTAGGTCGCCTACTTGCCACCATCACTAAAGTCGGAGGTACAACAATTATTACAGCCGACCACGGCAACGCCGAACATTTGCTAGATACTGACGGGAATCCCTGGACAGCGCATACGACCAACCCAGTCCCTCTCATCTTAGTAGAAGGCGAAAAAGCGAAAATCCCAGGACATGGTACAGATGTCGCCTTGCGAAGCGATGGCAAGCTAGCCGACATTGCACCCACGATTCTGGATATTTTACAACTACCTCAGCCCTCGGAAATGACAGGGCAGTCCCTGCTGCAACCTGCCGAGTATCAGGTACGGCTCTCTCGCACTCCTGTAAAACTGGGGCTTTAACACAGTTCAAGAATGAGGGATTATGTATGAATGATGAATTATGAAACAGACTTAACACAACTCATAATTCATCATTCATGATTTATAATGAATGATTTAAGGTTACTTTCAACTGAAACTTGTCATCAATTACATTAGCTATTATGACCGTTAATAATGTCGTAGAAGCCATTTGGGTACTTTCCGCTGTTGGTTTGATTGTCTTAGTTATGCTACACAGCCCCAAAGGTGATGGCATAGGAGCCATTGGCGGACAGGCTCAGTTGTTTAGCAGCACCAAGAGTGCAGAAAACACATTAAACCGAGTCACTTGGGCTCTTACAGTCATTTTTCTTGGTTTAACCGTGGTTTTGAGTGCTGGTTGGCTCCCTAAGTAAAAAAGATGGGGGAGATGAGGAGATAAAATAACCGACAACTCTACATCTAGCACCCAACATTGCACTTTGAATAATACCATCACAAAAACTATAGTTTGGCAGCGTTTGATCACCTCTTTAGCATTGGCTATGAGTACAGCGCTGCTTATTATTTTGACCAACTTCCAATCTAGCGCCATCCTTGTTACCTCTTCCTCATCTCCCTCATCTCCCTCATCCCCCTCATCTCCCCCCACTCTCCCCACCTCTCCCTCATCCCCCTCATCTCCCCCCACTCTCCGCACCTCCCCACCTTCCCCCAAACCTCATCCCTTACCACCAACACTGGCGCAGTGGCAAGATAGTACTAACAGTGGTGACTACTTTTCTCAAGTCACTCAAATCCAAGTTGGTTATTTAGTTTGGTCGCAGTTTCCTGTTCGCGTTTACGTAGAACCACCGAAAGCAGTCAATACTAAACAGGCAGAAGAATGGGTGAATACCGTTTTACAAGCTGTACAGGAGTGGAGTGTTTATTTGCCTTTAGCAATAGTTGAACAGCCAACAGATGCAGATATTACTATTGTCCGGAAAGCTCCACCACTGCAAACTTCTCCTAACAGTAAAATACCCCGGGCGCGTTCTGCTCAAACCACCTACGAGTTCTACGTCAGCAAAAATAATCTTTTATCCCACCGCTTCACTATCCTGTTGAGTCCCAGCCAAACAGGGCAGTATCTCTTTGCAGCGACTCGCCACGAATTTGGTCATGCGCTAGGAATTTGGGGACATAGTCCGCTACCAAGTGACGCCTTATACTTTTCCCAAGTCCGCAACCCGCCGCCAATTTCTCCCAGAGATGTGAATACTCTCAAGCGGGTTTATGAACAGTCAACGAGTTTGGGATGGTCTGTGCAGGAAAAATCCGTCTCAATACCTTTGAAATAACTGATTGAAGCATTTGAGTTTGAATAAAAAATTGTTGTGAAAGTAAGTTAAAGCCAGGGTTTAAGATTGTTTTCTGCTGAAAGTAATACAAGAGTCATTATTTTATTTAGTAACAACTAAACTAAATCCTTGCCTGAGATAGATGTTTAGTCTCTTCTTAAAGAGCTATATCAAGCTATAGAAATATTTAATTGGTTGCAGTAATTGTCTTTTTCTAAAATGAAAAGTTTATTACTGTATTGTTTCCTACGTTTTTAGCTAATTGATACCTACGTGTATCAAAAGATTTTGAATTTTCCATGAGTTGTTCTTTCTATTGAGGTCTAAGTTCCAACGATAGCTTGTTCGGTCGTTGATTCAAGTGCAATCTATCAACTGAGTCTCATGACTTCTCAGGATTTTTCGGTAGGCGAGATGACTGTCATCTTTTATGTGAGGAGTGAAAAAAATTATGTATAGCTTAAGGCGTTTGTCAACAGTCAGCACCGCATTGGTAGCGCTAGGAATAATAACTGCTACAGTTAGCCCGACATTAATTTCTGCTCAAACTTTAGCTCAAGAAACCGCTCCAACGACAACTCCAACGACAACTCCAACGACAACTCCAGCGACTAACTTTCCGGATGTTGGAGCAGATTACTGGGCACAACCATTTATTCAAGCCCTAGCCGCAAGGAATATAATTACTGGCTTTCCTGATGGCACTTATAGACCGGATCAACCCGTGACTCGTGCTGAATTTGCAGCAATGATTCAAAAAGCTTTCAACCAAAACCGAGTTCGGCAGTTAAGTCCTGGTGGATTTAAGGATGTTCCTTCTGGCTTCTGGGCAGCTTCTGCAATTCAGGCAGCCTATGAGACTGGATTTCTGTCAGGCTATCCAGGGAATTTGTTTCTGCCAAATCAGCAAATTCCCAAGGTGCAGGCGATCGTTGCTTTAACAAGTGGTCTGGGTTTGACTGCTAGCGGTGATGCAACAAATATTCTTAGTACCTACTCAGATGCCAATGCTATCCCAAGCTACGCCGTGAATAACGTGGCAACTGCAACACAAGCTAATCTTGTGGTTAACTATCCCAATGTAAGCACGCTCAATCCCCTTGCGCCTCTAACTCGTGCAGAAGCAGCAGCACATTTATATCAAGCTTTAGTGAGACAGGGACAGTTACAACCTATTCCTAAGAATATCGCAGCGGCTAGTTATGTTGTAGGTGGAACCACTAGTGCCACTCAAACCAACCAAGACATTGTATCCCTTGCTGCCTCTAGTAATTCCTTTACAATCTTGACTTCTTTACTAAAAACAGCAGGTTTAGCAGAAATTTTACAACAACCAGGTCCGTATACTGTTTTCGCTCCGACCGATGAGGCATTTGCTGCTTTGCCGCAAGAAACTCTACAGCGGTTACAGCAGCCAGAAAACAGAGAAGCACTGATTAAAATTTTGAGATACCATGTGGTGCCTGGTGGTCTCAGTGCTAATGAACTTACGACTGGCAATCTCAAAACTGCTGAGGGCTTACCCTTAAACGTTAACGTCAATGCTGGTAGTAATCAAATTGCAGTGAACAATGCGAGTGTGATTCAGCCGAACATCCAAGCAAGCAACGGTGTGATTCATGCGATTAACCAAGTCCTTATACCGTCTGACGTGAGTCTCAATCAGCAGCCGCAGAATGGTGGAGACGGTATTACGCCAGGTAGAGCCACTCGTGGTGTCTCTAGCTATATCGGAGTTGGTGGCAATATTGGGTTAGGCGGTGATTCCGCTCTTGCTGAAGGGAACTTTGCAGTTTTCAGTAAAATTGGGCTGACACGAAACATCTCGGTGCGACCTTCAGCAGTGATTGGGGGTGATCCCATTGTTCTAGTTCCCATTACCTTCGACCTTTCCCAACGAGGAACAGGACAAGGGTTTAACATAGCCCCTTACGTAGGTGCTGGCGTCGCTATTGAAACTAGTGATGATGCTAATGTTGGTTTCCTTCTTTCTGGCGGTGTTGATGTGCCATTAGCTCGTAGATTTACATTAACAGGTTCTGTGAATGCAGCTTTTCTAGATGAGACTGATGTCGGGCTGATGCTAGGAATTGGTTTCAATTTCTAACTTGACTTTAACTAAATAAGTTACACAGGCAAGTTAATTGAATCCCTCTTGTTTCACTCAGGAAAGAGAAAAATATTCCTTATTCTGAAAGTTTTTAGGTTACAGGTTACAGGTTTTTCCCCATACCTGTCTCCTGTCCCCCTGCTTTTAAGGGCAGGTTTTTTGAAAGTGAGTCCGCAAAGTTTATTTTTCCTTGCAAAAATTTTTCTTTGCGTCTCCGTTTCTCCGCGTCTGGGCGTCGCTCAAAAAGCTGTCCCTTTGTCCCCTCTACGCTCCCCAACTCAGCGGTACGCGTCGTCGCTGTTCCAAAACTTTGGTGTAAAGTTCTTCAAGTCGAGTAATGTTGCCGCTAAGAGTATACCGTTCTAATACCCGCTTTCTGGCTTTCTGCCCTAGCAAAGTTGTCAACTCGGCATGGTCTTGGAAGAGTGGCAAAAGGGTTCTTAATTGAAAACGTGTGGTTTTTGTATTAAGAACGACACCCGCTCCTTTCTCCAGAACTTCTCCATCTGCACCCACATCTGTTGCTAAACAAGCAAGCCCACAAGCCATTGCTTCTAATAGAGACAGAGACAAACCCTCTACTAATGATGGTAAAATAAAGACATCTGCTCCCTGTAAAATTTCGATGCGTCGTTGTTCATCGGCAACAAATCCCAACCAGGTAATGTTGTACTCCGAACCATAGAATGGTTCTAAGGAAGGCTTCAAAGGACCATCACCAACAACAAGCAATTTGCTGTTTGCTCCCATTTCTGCCTGTTTCCAAGCACGTAGCAGGGCTTCAAGATTTTTTTCTGGGGCTATGCGACCTTGGTAGACAAACAAGCGTTCGGCTCGAAATTCCTCTTTAATCCTAGAAGGACCAGGAGAATACTTTTCAACATCCACACCGTTGGGAATAACAGCAATATTTTGTTCCGGTACACCCATGCGAGCTAACAATTCTCGTTGAATTTGGGAAAATACAATCACGCGATCGTAGTTACCCAAAAAGGGTGCGTAGAGTTGATAAGCCAAAAGTTGTGTTCCTGAGACCAGTTTTGCTCCCTTTCCAGCAAACGGTGTGTGGAAAGTGGCAATGAGTGGCAAATTCAGTTGCTCACAAATTTCCGGCAGAACAAAGTCAAGAGGAGATAGGGTGAGAGAAGCATGGACTATATCAGGTTTGAGGCGTCGCAGCGACTGAGTTAAAACCTTAGTCGCTTTGAAAGTTGGAATTGTGTAAACCTGGGACTTGTAAATGAAGGGTAGGGTGACTTCTGGGCAATTGGGCCACTTATCCAAGTCTGATTCTTCCTGGGCGAAGTGGAGAAAGCTAACTTGGTGTCCCCGGTCTAGCAAGGCATTTGTAATTTCTCTACTGTAGGTGACATTGCCACAAAAGGGTGATTTTTTTCCAATCCAGGCTATACGCATTCTTTGTTAGCTATCAGGAAAGCGAAATTATTATATTAGCTTTTTGTCCTTGTTTAATCAGTCCTTTGTCTCGCTTTACTTGCTGGCTGTTCAGGTATCACAAAACACAAAAAAATGTGACATCTGTGGAAAATTTTTTTACATTTCCCCAACCAGTGCACTTTTGGCTTGACTTAACTTTATTTTTCAGTTGTTAATTTATAAAGTTTTATAACAACTTACCTAGACGCTATACATAACGTCTAGCTAAAGTTCAGATTGCTCGCCAGCAAGTTGGTGAGAATTTCTTACTGAGCTAAGTTTACCATGAAAACAGAAGCTTTCAGTCAATAACCGATTGCAGAAAGCTGAAATTAACTCCTTTTATCTAATAGCTACTTAGAAGAGGTATACCAGGTTAATATACCACCTGAAAAGACAATCGCAGCTAATCCCAAAAACACTGTCTGTAATCCGACAAAGGTTTCTGCTACGCCTGCTAATGCCAAGGGTAATGAGAGAGCAATATTAATCACGTTGTTTTGCAGACCAAAGACTTTGCCACGCATTTCTGGTGGCGTTTCTGTTTGGATAGCAGTCTGCATGGGGATACCCACTAATGCACCAAAGACACCTAACAGTGTTATCAACAGCAGGACGATCCATAACTGTTTGGTAAATATCGACAGACCAATCAGAGATGCTGCCATACCCACAGATCCGCACACACTTAACTGGGTATAAGAGAAGCGTTGACAAAATATACTTAAAATTGTTGCTCCAAGAGCAATACCAACACCTCCAGCTGCAAGTAAAAAGCCGAATTGGGAGGCTTTCAAATCCGGAATTAATTCTGCCATGCGAACAGCTAGAACGGTTAATGCCGCAAATATGGAGAACAAAATGATAAGTTGGACCAGGGCACTGCGGAGGCGACCATTTTCTCCAAGATAGCGGAAACCATCTCGCAAGTCAGCAAAAATGTGAGGGGGTTCTGTTTCTGTTTGGTGGGGTTTTTCTTTTGTCACAAGCAGCAACAAAATGAGTCCGGCGATCGCATAACTACCACCAACCACAAGTTCTTTGCCCAATCCGCTGCTACCACCTAATTGTGACCACACTTGATCTGCGACACCTAACAATGGTTCCCCAACAGCAAACCCGACTATCACCGACGCCATCATTGTTGTGGTATACAGTGAGTTAGCAGAAAGTAAATGCTCCTCTTTGACCACTAAAGGAATTGCCGCCTGTTCTGCTGGTGCAAAAAACTGCGTCAACGTGGAAACTAAGAAAGTCATCCCTAGAAGAATAGTAAAACCCACTGGCAACACTCCCACCAATGGTTGCCAATCCTGAGTCAACCATAGTAATGGTGGAATTGCCAAAACCAGTATGCCGCGCCAAATATTTGTTGCTACCAGCACGGTCTTTTTCGACCAGCGATCCACAAAGACACCAGCGACTGAACCGAAGAGGACTGCGGGAATGGTAAATGCCATCATCAGCGTCGAAACCCAACCACTAATGGTCTGATCACTGCTTTGAAACTGAGTATTAATGATGGCAATCATCAAAACCAGATACACTTTATCTGCCAATTGACAGAAGACTTGACCACCCCAAAGTGCTAAAAAGTTGGAGTTTTTTAAGATTGGCAAAAACCCTTGATCTTCATTACCTGACGCGGCGTCTCTATTTGAATCAGAAGCTTTTATATCTGGTGTTTTTGCTACAGTCGCTGTAGTTGATTGCATAGTATGCTCAGACGCACTACTTTTGCCATTTGCTTGAGTGTGGGTTAATTTATTTTCGGATTTTTGCTCACTTGGGTTAGTAATATCAGTTTTTGGTATTTCCGATGTGCAATTTTTTTGATTTCCAGAAACGTCTTTTGCCGACATTTCATGAAAATGGATATGACTAGATAAAGACCTTGGAACACTTGGGTGCTTGGTTCCTTTAGGCACCGATGCCCTATTCTGTTTTCTAGCGTAGCTTTGTGACAACGGCAGGATTTTTGTATCCAAATCAGACGGTTGCATCATGGTTGGCAGCAAAATAAGAATCTATTAAAGCAGCGGAGCGAATAGGGCGACCAAAGTGATACTGAGCATAGGAGCGCAAAATTTGCTCAATGGATAACCAGGCATCATTTCTGGCTGCATCTTGCATTATCTCTGGTTGTGACAGATGCTGGAGTATAGCAAGTTCTGTGGCATTCAAGCGGCTAGATATGACTGGTATTTCTTGCCGATGAATAACTGTTTGGTAGCTGGAAGCCTTCTCTTTCACAGTAGCAGGAGAGTGGGGAGGATGAGGAAGATTTTGCTTCCTCATATCCCTCATCCCCTGTTTCAGGCGTTCCCAAGCGCTTAAGCAAACTGTTCCACCTGTTGGTATGCTAAATCCCACTTGAGCGTTGGGGTCTGTTAAATCTGGTATCAGAGAGCGTCCAGTCAGGCAACAAACTTGTACTTCGGGAGTTAGTCCTGCCAAAGCTAAAAGGTGAAATACCCCATGAGATAGATGTGCAAGAACATCAAATGCTTTTGTGTTGGGCAATGCCTCTAAGCGACTGAGATGTTCGTTTAGTAACTCATAGAGTTCTTCTTGGGGTTGTTCGCTTAACGCTTGATACAGTACTATTTCCGCTAAATACTGACTGGCAGCAAGCTTACCTAAGTCTTTAGCAAGACCTGCATAAGATTTTACAGTTTGTGCTTGAGTGATTTTATCGAGCGATCGCCCTTTAGCAATCAGTAACTCATTGACCACAAACATCCCACTCCTGCCGCCCAGGCTGGAGTTGTGCTTGCGTGAACCAGGGGCAACTGCTCGCATCAAACCAAACTCTCGTGTCAAAATTGTCACTAGTCTATCTGATTCTCCCAGAGCCTGAGCCTTAAGATTAATTCCAGTTACTTTATACGTTTTAGTCATTAGTTATTAGTCATTAGTCATTAGCAAAGGACAAAGGACAAATGACTACTCACTTTTTTCCAGCCTACCGCGCTGGCGGAGCAAATCGATACCGCGAGACGTACCCAATCTAGTGGCACCTTCTACGATCAAGTCTAAAGCTTGGTCGATGCTGCGAATACCCCCTGAGGCTTTAATTCCAACCCTCTCCCGTGCAACTTCCTTCAAAAGTCGTACATCCTCGACTGTTGCACCACCATTCCAACCTGTACTCGTTTTAAGAAATGCCGCACCCGCTTCCATACATACTTCTGCGGCTATTCTTTTTTCTTCATCCGTCAGCAGGCTAGTTTCCAAAATAACCTTCACAGTTTGCCCAGTTTCTTCACAAATTTCCGCAATTTCCCGATGCACGTCCTCAGTTTTGCCCGCTTTCAACCAGCCTAAGTTGATCACCACATCTAACTCAGTAGCACCATTTTCCACCGCTTCTTGAGCTTCATACAGCTTCGTTGCCGAAGTCGTCGCACCACTAGGAAAGCCAATGACTGTACAAACTTTGGGCTTTTTGCCGTGGAGGAGTTCTGCTGCTTGCCTTACGTATGCCGGGTATACACAAACTGCAGCAAAATGAAATCTATCTGCTTCTTCACACCATTGTTCAACCTGCTGTGGGGTAGCCGTTGGTATCAGCAGGGAGTGATCGATAAATAGTGCAATATCAATGTCTGGATAGTCTGCTGCCATCGCCTTTTCTACCAGTGATAAATTATTAACCTTTATAAAAAAATTTAAAACTATTTGGATAAATTAAATCATAATTTTTACGTTCTTTACCTGAACTTTAATGCCTTACTTAGTGTCACTAATAACAAACTTACACTTCGGTTAGAGTCTGTAAGTATTTTTCTTGACATCGGGTAGCTGTCAGGCTAAAAAGGGGAAATTTGAGTGGCAAAAATGTTTATCTAACAGAATTGCCCTCGTCGCCTTATCTGAAAAAAGAAGAAAATGCTTAGTGAAACGGAATGGTTTACAGAAACTCTAGATGGTAAATTTCGCATCAATAGCATTAATATCTACAGAAAATTATCTACTCAAATAGTAACAAAACTAGATAATAATTTATCAGTTAGCGAAATTTTAAATTGGATTAAAAGGGAAACAGTCAAAGCCTTTAGGTCAAAATATTCATACGCGCCTCAAGTAGGCGCTCTAAACAATGCTATGGGACGCTGGAATGAATTAATAGCGACTAGCTTGTTGTCGGAAATTGTACTCGAGATGAATCAGGAGCATAGGGCGTGTATTGCTGTATTTTCTTTGCCAAATTCACAATTACAAAAAGAAGGCGCGGATGAAGCGTCTGCAAAAATTTTAAGTTTATTCAGCAAAGATGAGTTTTATGCTGGAAAGACATTAGCAAAAATTACACCTTTTAAAGAAAAAATTTTCATGCCAAGTCCGGATTATATAATTATTGTTTTTAGAGATAGCGAAATATCAAATTTTGTTAATAAACTGTTAGAACAACAGGCAAGAGATGCAGATAGTTTAGAACTGTATAACTTTTTCAAGGGAAAGCTACATATAGAAGAAGTCAAAGCAGCGGTTTCTCTAAAAACTTCAAATCGTCCTGATCGGCGCTACCAGCCATTGTTTGAGGCAGCTATGATTAAAGCAATGGGGTATGCCTTGCAGCAAAGTTGGCAATATTACATGGTTGTCAGTGAGTTAACATCTGCGGATAGAACTATATTCAGTACAGCTATTGCTCCTCACGGTATTGCATTAGAACAAAATTTTAAGCTAGTAGATGGTACATATACATACACCAGAAAAGCAGATTTAGTGCCTTTAGTTGAAGCTGCTGTTCAGCAGTAGCTACTTATGAAGAAGCTTTATAAAGTGGCTAGCGGTAATTCTAATTGCTTATTGACTGTCTGTTCATAAGACCATACTGTAGTTGCAAAAAAGTCAAGAATAGTTTGAGCTAACGCCTTTGATGCTAGGTAAGGCACACCATTACCAATTGTTTTAAACATATTTGTCAGTGACATATTATCTGGAAGCAGAAAGTTGGCAGGTAAAGATTGTATTGCTAAAGCTTCTGCTGCTGAAATGCGCCGCACTTTGTAGGGATGTAAGTGGACTTCATTGTTTCCATAGCAAGCTGTAGGAGAGTAACGCCATCTGTGAAGACGTTTGTAAGACTTTTTTGAATCATCTCCCTCATCTATGGTGGCGAATTTTTTAATACCCGCCCTTGGCTGAAAATAGTGTTGAGCATTGGGATGGTTTAGCACATCATTTTTTCTAAACCAGTATTCAACTGTGAGTTCTTGAGGAATACCAGCAGGGCAAGACAGAATAGAATCTTCTTTAAATGGTTGTGATTGACACCAATTGTAAGAAAAAACTTTATCTATAGGATAGAAAATATGTTTTTTCCAAGGAAAAGCACCTTCAGGCAAAACATTTTCCTTATCAAGTTTTATTCCCATATCCTTGATTAACTGACTTCGGAAACCAAGAAGAATAATTCTGTCTCTATCCTGAGGCACACCATATTCAATAGCATTAATTAATCGCTCTATTAATACATAACCAGCTTGTTTTAGCTGCTGTTTCAGGCTTTCAAAAAACAAACGATGTTTTTTTGTCTTCCACAACCCCTTGACGTTCTCGAATAAAAAGAAATCGGGTTGCTGTTGGCAAATTAATTCAACGTAGGAAGCAGATAGTTTCCCATTATCTCCTAAATGTCCTCGATTTTTTCCACCTATGGAGAAGTCAGGACATGGAGGACCACCAATAAATCCAATAATATTAGTAGACTTTCGGCAATCTTTTATTAATTCTTGCAGGCGAATTGCTTCTACTCCTTTAGTAAGTTTAGTTACGTCTCCGTCTTCTCCATGATGATAACCATATTCTGGCAATGGCAAATTGAGAGTAGCCCGTGAATAGCGGTGTGCTTCCATGAATGGAGAAAATATTTCATTGACATAGACAATATTGAAACCGCTGGTTTCAAAACCGAAATCAAGAAAACCTGAACCTGCAAAAAAGGAGAAGATTTTAGGGGTAGTACTCATTAAACTTGTTGCAAAAGTCGGTATTATTTAATGAGACCACAGATAAACACAGATGAAAACTGTTTTGCCCGCAGTCTACAAGACTGGGGCTATACAACAAAGCCCGCCTGGGCGGGCTATAAAATAAAAGGTATTAAGACCGGGATTTGCAAGCTCAATACTAGTTTAATGATGCTAAGATAGCCTTTTGGTCTTTGCGCGAGATTATCCCACCGCTTTCTGGGCACCAACGAGTTCACCCTCAGCTGACTCTGGCAACAAACGCCCCACTCCTTGCTTAACAAAACTTTGCAACAAACCAATCTGCTGGTTCTGCTGAAAGACCTTTTGCAAGGTTTGCCGTAACTTGTCGAGATTCAAGCCACCTTCGGAATTCATGGCGACTTCCTGCTGTTGGAAATACTCGACTAAGCTTAAACCGGCTATGCGAGTCAGATAAGCTGCACTAACCCCCTGTACTGCGCCACCAGCAACAAAGGTGATAGCGTTACTCTTCAGCACTGTAGCGATCGCCTTGGAAGACAGTTCCACCAAACCCAATTTCAGCATTAAACTTCCCATTGTTCCAGCAACAGTTTGCGCTTGTTCCAAGGAAAATTTCTGCTGATAGATACCACTTAAATCCATAACCATCTGGGCATTAATTGCCGCTGTTGCCAGGATATCAAGCGCTGGTACTGGGTTGGCAAATGCTGCCGCCGCAGCGATCCACTGGTATTGTTCAATGACTGGTATAGCGCGATCACGTCTAATTCCATTCAGCCAGTTTTTCGCCTCAGCTTTCAGCAATAGGCTTTTCCTCATCGTAGTTGCCCACACCAGCTGCTGTCCTTGCTGTGCCACCATTTCACCCAACTGAGAAGTTAACTGTTGGATATCTGGCGCTGGCACTTCCAGCGACTCTTGCACGGAACCATCTTGTTGATGCTTACGTACTTTGATGGGAATAGGAGACGCTGCAGTTGCTACGACAATTGACGGCACCCGATGTTTCAGCGACTGCAACACGCACACGCGTTCTTCTGGCAAATACTGGTCTTGTTTGTTAAAAACCAGCATTGTGCTTTGATTTGCTGCTTTTAGCTGCTGCAAGCTCTGAAATTCTGAATCTGTCAAATCACCATTTGTCAGGAATAGGACAACATCAGATTTGTTAGCTTCTGCCAAAACAGCTGCATCTGACTTTTCGGCTGCTTCTACAAACAAAGGTGGTGTTTCTTGGAATTGTAGAGACGTTGCATCCGAGAGTTCTACATTTTGCTTTAATACTTTAATCAAAGTAGTTTTACCAACCGACTTAGCGCCAGTGACAGCGGCGATCATCTCTTGCCTGTCTAACTCAGCTGTGAGATTGGCAACTTGTTCTCGCAGTGTCGCCAAGGCTTGATGATTTTCTGCTTCTTGTGCCAGTTGGTTAACCACGGCTTCGGCTTTGGCGATCGCCCCGAACACCGTTGCCCGATCTACAGGTATACCATCTAGCAGTTCAGAATTATCTTGAGTGCGATTTTGCTTTAACAACCACAAACCGCCGCCAACTGCTAAGAGACTTAATAAGCCAAATTCACCTACCTGCACGAGTGAATCTTGCCAACTTTGTAACATCCATAAAGAAAAGGACAGTCCCAATCCTCCCACTAAAACCGGTCGCCGCAACTTCACAACTATGATTCTCCCCGCTTTTTGGATGGCTTCTACTCCAGATTAGCTCAAAACCCGCTTATGGGAATCCGACTGGCGGAGGCATCAAATTTTCTTTACATACAGCACCTTGTGAGATTAACTCCCAAGCGTCACGATACTTTGCGGAACGAGGTTTGCGCTGTCGTTTCTCGGCTTCAACGAGGTGTATTTCGCTACCGTAACCTATGAACACATCTACAGGGAAGACATAAAACAGGTCAAGTGTCTCTACATAGACCAGGGCAAAGTCAAAGTCTGATGCCTTGTAGGCTTCTCTAAGCATAAACCGCCGATTTGTTTTTGTCCGCCGATTATCTACAACATAATTGCTAGAACCTTCATCAAACCAAGCATACTTGACTTGGATTTTAATTAAAGTTCCTTCGACATCAAACGCTAAATCGTAAGGAAGCCTATCGCCAACAGGTTTTAAAACTCCCCAACCACGCTTCAGGGCATGAAGAACGGCAGCTTGTTCTGCTATGTCTCCTTTAAGCTTTGTATCCATCTGCCACTACAAGAAATCTGAAAATAGCAGCTAATCACCATAAAACAAAACCCCGCAACCTTTTACGATTGCAGGGTTTTGTTTCATCTTTCACTTGGTGGCGGGAAGTGGATTTGAACCACTGACCTTCGGGTTATGCTTACCATCTACAGCTTTCGCTGCCTGGATTAACCAGTTTGTGGTCTGGACTGTCCCTTCACCCTCGTCTTTCACGTTAGGGTGCCTGCCTCCCAGTCTCTACACCTTCCCCATTTCTGAGGCTTGGTTCGGGATTACCGCGCTAGTGGCTTCCCCGAGTTTGACAGGTAATCGCACATAAGTTTCCTCATGTACCGCCCACTGCAAGACTAACTGATAAGCGTTTAGTTTGCCTTGCCGATTGAGCCCGACGAGCTACCAGGCTGCTCTATCCCGCGTCGCCTTCTCGTCTTTTTAACTATAACACCACAGTCCGAAATTTGGCAACTATAAAATCGATAATTCTCCAATAACTTCTAAACGCTTGTATTTACCAAGGTTCATAAACTTTTCCGACAGGGCTTCGGCAACGCTGGGACTAATCCAGCCCAATTGCTTGAGTAAGTGAATGGCAACGGCATATTTTGCTCGCTTGGCTCCATCCATAACTTTAATTGCCAATCCCATGCCTTCACCCAGTCTGCCAAGGCACTGTACTCCTTCGGCACCAGCTTTGCTGACTACTTCCCCAGGGGCTAAACGCATCAGTTCTGTATCAAATTCTCCAACTCCAGCTACCATGACTGGGTGATGAGTCATGGCACGGACAATGCGCTCCATATCCAAACTGCTACGAGCAGCGAGATGAGCATACAATGACGCCATGTGAGCGAGTTGCATCAGATACGTTGGTGCGCCACAGTCGTCATGAACGCTGATGAATTCCTCTGCTGGCATTCGCAGCAATTCTGATACTTTGCTTAAAATCAGCTGCTGTACTGGGTGTTTCCGCTGTAAGTAGTTGTTTAAGGACCAATTGCATAGCTGACAAACGGCTAGCATTCCGGCGTGTTTGCCTGAGCAATTGTATTCTAAACGACTGTGCTTGCCTTCTGGAATTGGACATTGGAGTGCTGTTGGGTCTACATCAGCTCGCCAAAGTATATTAAATGCCTGTCGGACTTGCTCTATTGTTCCTCTATGGGAACTTGTGATAATTGCTAGGTCTTTATCGCTTAGGTTATAGCGTTCTAAAGTCCCGGTGCTGGTTACAGCGATCGCCTGAAATGGTTTGAGTGCGGAACGGACAAATGTCGCAGTTTCGGAGTTTCCGGCAACGGAAAGCACCCGTCCGCGATCGTCGCATACCACAGCCTGGACGATATGCTTTGATTCTATAATGCCTTCACGCAGTAACCTGACTTCTAATGCGGCGGCTTGTGTTCGTTTTCCCATTGTCATGGGTTAAAATTTACCACCTTTTTGAGTTATGAGTTATGAGTTATGAGTTAGGAGTTACAACTTATTAACTTCTAACTCCTAACTATTTACACTAGGTGCCAAACTATCGTACCAGCAACGAACAACACAGCCAAGCCAGCAAAGGTAATTTGTAATCGCTGAATAATTGGTTGAATCGAGTAGGAAACAATCAGGCGATCACGTGTTACCACTTCCTGTGGTTTCGTCCAAGTTTGACCGTCATACCAACCTGACTCTTCGTAAAAGATGATTGGACTTATCAGGCGATCGCGAATGTAAGACCAGCCCAAACATAACCGCACCAGTACCAGCACTAAAGCGACACTTGCTCCTGCACAACTGCTGAGAATAAACTGTGCAGTTTGCTTATGTGGGGGAAAGCTTGCCGCTGCTACTGGTCCTGCCACGAACCACGAGAAACCCCAAATAAGAGCGATTTTTGTAATATAGTCGCGCCAACTTAAGGTGCAGTCACGAAACAGCCAAGAGGATTTTAACTCTTCGTACTCATTGAGTGGTTGCTGTTCAGCAGGAACTGGGCAATTTGAGACTGAAGACTTAATCATGTTGGTTTACCCCCACCGTCAACGGTTGTTGGATACTCGATACGTTCCGCATGTCCCCAGAACGCTTCAAGATTATAAAACTCCCGCTCAGAAGGCAACATGATGTGAACTATGACTTCGCCGTAGTCTTGCACCACCCAACTTGCCTCAGATTTTCCCTCTGAGTGCAGGGGACGCCGTTGCCACTCTGTTTCCACTTTGTCTTCAATTGCTTGTGCGATCGCCCTGACTTGTACCCTCGAATAGGCCGTCACCACCACAAAATAATCCGCCAGGTAAGAGACATCTGCTACCCTCAGCAGTAAGATATCACCTGCTTTGCGGTCTGATGCCGCTTCGGCGACCTTTAATGCTATCTTTCCACTTACATCGTTGGCGTCACCCACTGGATTCCCTACTGGGCTGTTTGTCACTGCGACGGATTGTCTTAGGAAATTTGATTGGAAATAATCAGACATTAAACCTCAGCTGCTTTATCTTTTTGTGTAACTCTTTTTGACAATTTCTACCAACAAACAAAAATTAAGATGGAACTGCAACTGTGAGAAGTGGTTTTTTTGAATACTAACAAAAAAAAGAGGTGTCTACGCGGTTTGTTGTACAACTGGCTGTTTTGCCTTCCACTTTTGTAGGAACCAGTTGCGCGTGAACACAACTCGTGGATGAACTAAACAAGAGCTTTCGAGCAAGAATTTGAGAGTGTAATCGCTTGTCTTCCACACAGCCTGATTAATATCTTGACGGCTAAGTTGTCGTAAAGCTTGTAATTCAGAGGTATCTCCACGTCCTGGCTCTAAGCTATCTGCTAAAAATACGATACTGCACAGTACACTCATGCCTGGTCTACCCAAAGTGTGATTGGCAATGGCTTGTAATACTTCTTTATCTTCTACGCCAAATGTATCTCTTGCTACGATAGCGCTCACGTCTGCATGCAACAAATGCGGATTTGCTTCCATCACTTCGTCTACTTCCAATCCCTCTTTGTGTGCCATCTGCAAGAGTTTGTGCGGCTTAAAATATTTTGCTAGATCGTGCATTAACCCTGCCATTGCAGCTTTATGGTGATCCACTTTGTAATGTACCGCCAGATCCACCGCCATTTGCTCAACCCTAACAATGTGGTTGACCCTAGAAACTGGAACATTCTCTGTTAACCAGGCTAAGACTTTTTCGTGCATAATGGCTGTACTCTTAGAATTGGGGTTTGTGGCAGGAATACAGTGAGTCATTAAGATGTAATTCTATTCTAACGAAGTTTTATATACTTTGGATTCCTTCGCCCTAGGCATGACCTATTTTTCAGCCTAGATGCTCACCACAAAGTGCGCGACGGGAGCTATAGGTGCGACCCTGAAAATTCTGCTGTCATATGAGTGTATCAAAATATTCCCTTGCCGCAAAATAAATCATTAAGGCTACAACAGTAGTCCTGTTTAGTAGGACAACCATACGCTGATTAAGCTATGACTGTTGAGTAGGAAGTACCCTGTTGTGGCGAGCAGCCTTGTTTTCAATGGTGAGTTCGAGATATCCAGCTAAGGAATGCGGTAAGTGTCGAGCGACCAAAAGCTAGATAGGTTAAACTTCCTGCTTGGACACGACGACTGGCTCAATTGCTGAACGCTCAGCCGTCAGTGAGTAGAACAAAGACTCGTACTGATTTAATGCTTGTTCAAAAGCATATTGCTCAACTGCAAATTGGCGACTCTTGTAACCAAAGGTTTTCACTTTTTCTGGGTGGTTGTACAAATCCAAAATTCCCTTTGCTAAAGCTTGGGGATCTTCTGGAGGAATAACGAGTCCACCGCCACTTTGTTTGATAGCTCGTGCTGCTGTGCCATGACCAGGGACAGATCCCACCAATGCACGACCACTGGCGAGTAACAATTGGATTTTCGATGGCATATTGAAAGATATGACATTTTTCTTTTGCACCACCAAACCCACATCAGCAGCTGCTAACATTTGTGGCAAATGTTCACGAGGTTGAAAAGGGAGTAGCAAAACATTATCTGCACCGCATTCCTGACAAACCTTCTGCAATCGCTGCAAACCTTTTGCTTCACCAACAATCACAAAGGCAATATCTGGAATATGCCGTAACAAAGAAGCAGCTTTGACAACGGTTTCTAAGCCTTGAGTGAGGGCAATATTGCCAGAGTATAGTACTACAAATTTGCCATCTAGGTTATGGGCTGCTCGAAAAGCATTATTTTTTTTCGGCAAAGGTCGGATGAAATTGGTATCAACCCAGTTGGGAATTTGTACGATTTTTTTAGAGGCTACGCCCTTTGTGAGCAAGTTTTCTACAAAGCCATCAGCGATAACGCTAATTTTGGTAGCACTGTGATAAGCGAATTTTTCCAAAGCTGTAAACAATTTGATTAGCCATTTGTTCTTCAACAGACCAACATGTACGGCAGCGTCTGGCAGTATATCTTGAAGATTTAAGACCACAGGGCAGCGGTGCAGCCATCCCAAAAGGGCTGTTGGTAAGCAAACAGGTAAGGATGGTGAGGTTGAGAGAATGACATCAGGACGCCAACCTGTAAGTGCTGGCAGAAAACTTGTAAGCACGAAGCTAGCATCTAGCAATACCCGATCTATTAAGTTGGGCTGCGGACGAATCCAAACATAACTACGTTGGATTTGAACTCCATTTTTGTACTCAGTTATATGCCACTTGCCCCGATAGCCCGGGTATATCCGACGTTCAGGGTAGTTAGGCATAGCAGTCACTACGCGCACTTGGTGTCCGCGCTTGACCAGTCCCTCTGCTAATTCAGTCATGAGAGGGGCGATACCAATTGGTTCTGGGTAATAGTTGTACGAGTAAATCAAAATGCGCATTACAAATTAGTCTTAGTCCGAAGAAACCCGGTGTCCTGTTTTATGACAACATTTGTTCGCAACATAATTTCGCACGTAAGTGCGCCTCCTTGTTGTATTTTCGCTTCAGACTCTTTTAATATCAGTCATTCTTCATTGAAGATTGAGTAAAATTTGACGCGACCTTCTTAGAAATGGATGGGTATTTTTGTTAAGGCTTAAAATTATATAATGTTTTTATACTTATACTTACGTAAATTTTAATTGTATTGCTTATTGTTATGTATTTTATTTTATACATAGGCTTTATATATACAAAAAATATATTTAGATATAGCAATCCTCTGTACATTTGTGTGAAAGTGCCTGCTTTGTAAGTCCTGCAGACAGGCTGCGCCAACGCGAAGCATCCCGTAAGCGCTCTTCGTGCCGCAGGCATACAAAGCAGCGTCTGGGCTACTGAGAAGGGAAGCGCATAAATTGACTACCCTTGAGAACTCCGACTTCGTAAGAGTTGTCGGGGTTCTTGTTTTTCACGAATCATTTAGGATTGCTATATATCATCAGACAATAAAAAACCCGGCATTTATGCCAGGAGATTCAACATGAGTTGTTTAAATTTTGTAGTGAAGAAGTTAAGTAGGTTGGCTACACTCTTAGTTCTTTACACCCTTAAAAATACTTTTAAACAGCACCACTGTTTTTGTTAAACAAGATAGCTACTGTTTTAAAAATCAACTTCAAATCGTACATCAAGCTCCAGTTTTTTTGATACTGCAAATCTAGGCGAATGACGTCCTCAAATTTACGGACAGTAGACCGCCCATTCACTTGCCATTCTCCGGTCATTCCCGGTTTTACATCCAAACGTTGCCACTCTGGGACTTCATAGCGTTCAACTTCATCAGGCGTAGGTGGTCTAGTGCCTACTAAACTCATCTCTCCTTTTAAAACATTCAAAAATTGCGGCAGTTCATCTAGACTGGTTCGACGCAAAAAGCGCCCGATTTTGGTAACTCGTGGGTCGTTGTCTATCTTGAAAAATGCCCCTTGAACCTGGTTCTGCTTTTCTAATTCGGCTTTTCTCGCTTCTGCATCAATATACATTGAGCGGAATTTCCAAATCTGAAAGCGCTTACCCATCCAACCACAACGGATTTGACTGAAAAAAATTGGACCAGGACTATTGAGTCTAATAGCAGCGGCGATTGGGATAAATAAAATTCCTGTAATTACCAATCCTACAAGTGACCCAACTACATCTATAAATCGTTTCATCCAAGAACGGACAGAAGGATGTGTAGTTGGTAACTGTTCTTCAAATTGATTCTTTTGGGATGGCGTTTCCCCTTGAGACTCAATTGAAAAAACTTTATCTAGCCCCGTAAGGTTAAGTACTGACATAACCTGAGGGGTAACATTGCGCAGTATAAATTGGATATTTCTTTCCTGAGCAATTTTCAAATTGCTAACCAGGGCACCTAAACCACTACTATCCATAAAAGTAGTTTGGTGAAAGTCAATGATAATCTGTTTGGTATCAGGATTTGCTTGTGTGATCTCTTGGCAGGTTTGCTTAAAGGCTACAGCCTCAAGCACGCTCAACCGCGCGGATACCTGCACAATTGCCGTGTCATTTGAGAACATCACCGGAAAATTTACCTCTTTGGGTTGGCTAGTCATGAAGCCCTGCACTTTCGTTGCCATGTCAATATAATCTGCCAAACATTATTGTGTCTTAGCAAGTAGCCTTATCTCATGAGTGTTAATCAGTACGAATAACGACTCATCGCTAGTTAGTTCAGTTGAGATTGGATATCATCAGGGACGATTCACAATAGAACAAGAAGCTAACTAAACTTTGAAGTATCAAGGATAAACTATGAAATAAAGGATAAAGCGTAAAGTTCAGGTATGAAATACTTTATACTTCAATTCATACTTTCTATTTCTTACTTTTGCCGTAACTTCATACTTTCTACTTGATACTTCATACTTTTTTAGTGAAAAACATCCTTGTTTTTGTGCCGACATAGCAGATACTTGTTGCTATCATCACATGACTGTTAAGAATACTATTACACCTACCGCACGCCTGATAGAGGTCTTTTCCGCCATACAAGGGGAAGGACTGAATGTGGGAACACGTCAGATTTTTATTCGCTTTGCTCTTTGTGACTTGCGCTGTCACTTTTGCGATAGCGCACATACTTGGAACGCACCCGCCACTTGTAAGATAGAGCAAACCCCTGGATTACGTGACTTTGAAATTTACTCGAATCCTGTTCCACTACCGATGTTACTCTCATGGGTAGAGCGGCAAAATCTGCCATGTCTACACGATAGCATTAGCTTAACTGGCGGCGAACCACTTCTTCATACGCCATTCTTGTTGGAATTTTTACCCCAAGTACGCTCAGTTACGGGTTTACCTATATACTTGGAGACTGGCGGACATCGTCCAGAACAACTGGATACCATACTACCTTATGTAGACTCTGTGGGAATGGATTTCAAACTGCCAAGCACGAGTGGCGAAAACCGTTGGCGAGAACACGCAGAATTTCTCCAACTCTGTTGGAAATCACAAGTAGAAGTTTTTGTCAAAATAATTGTTTCTCAAACCACAGATCCAACTGAGTTGGAACGTTCCGCTCAATTGGTAGCATCTGTCAGTCCATCTATCCCAGTATTTCTACAACCTGTCACACCATTAGATGATCCGATCGCCTTCAACCAACCGCTGATGCTTGCTCCTTCTCCGAGTCAAGTGTTAAATTGGCAATCTCTGATGAAGCGTTTTGTCAAGCAAGTACGCGTGGTTCCTCAAACACATAAAATGCTTAACCAGCTCTGAGAACAAAACTCATAATTTAGAATGTTTCGACCAAGGAATTTAAAGGATTTCAATGAAGAATTGAAAATTCATGATTGAGGAAAAGCCAAATCGGGTTATGAGTTTTTCTTTATGAAGATGTCATCAAGCAAAAGCCAAATCGTATAAAATTTTGATGTCAAAAACAGTACATAACTGGAGAGTTAAACTGTTCTTAATACGGGAGTCAGATGCTGAAAAAAGCGATTTTTTGGATATTACACATGGTTCAAGCAAGGCATTGGCTTTCTGTATTAAGTTGCACGCTTCTAATGTCTGCTGTTAGTATTACAGGATACGCATCATCAGCGTACGGTATTTCCCTGAGCAATACCCTTTCTATTCCTGGTGAAACGACAGATTTACAACCTGGGAATGGTGCAAACGTCAATCGGTTTGGATTTTTCTCAGATATCTACTACGATCGCTTTAACAATGTGTACTATGCGTTGGGCGATCGCGGTCCAGGTGGCGGAGTCATACCTTACCAAACACGAGTCCAGAAATTTTCTGTAGATGTTGACCAAGATACAGGGGCGATCGCTAACTTTAAAACACTAGAAACGATTTTATTCACAAAAGATGGTAAAAGTTTTAACGGATTGAATCCTAGGTTACTGAATGGCAATGCGGAAACTCTTGGTTTGAGTCATGATCCAGAAGGGTTTGCGGTTGCTCCCAATGGCAATTTCTACGTTTCGGATGAGTATGGTCCGTCTGTGTATGAATTTAAACCAGATGGTTCTTTCGTCAGAGCATTTACGACCCCACAAAATCTCATTCCCAGAGTTGCTAATGGCGATCCCAACTTTGTTGATGGTCGTCCAACCATTACCAGTGGTCGCCAAGACAACAGAGGATTTGAAGGTTTGACCATAAGCCCAGATGGTAAAAAAGTCTATGGTTTGCTGCAAGACCCTCTGGTGAATGAGGGTTCTAACGATGGTTCAGCAGATGGACGGCGCAGCCGCAATTTAAGATTAGTAGAATTTGACACAGCAACAGGACAGAGTACGGCACAGTACATCTATCAGCTAGAAACTCTGGCAAATATTAATCAGCGCATTCCTGGAACAACAGATGATTTTGGGGCGAATTCCCAAGGCCGTAATATTGGTATCAGTGCAATTACAGCCCTCAATGACAAGGAATTTTTGGTGCTGGAAAGAGATAATCGCGGGTTTGGGGTGGACGCATTAAACGCTTTGGTGGATGATCCAAACGAGACACCACCACCTGTTGGTAGCAAGCGAGTTTACAAAATTGACCTCACAAACGCAACCGATGTGAGCGGGATTAGTTTGGCAAACACCAATACATTACCCACAGGTGTCAACCCCGTAAGTAAATCCCTATTTCTAGATATTGCTGCAGCTTTGAGCCCTGACAATCCAGGTGATTGGACAAAGATAGCAGAAAAGATGGAGGGGCTGGCGATTGGTCCGCAACTTAAAGATGGTTCCTACGCGCTTCTCATAGGCACTGACAACGATTTTAGTGTCACTCAAGAGGACAATTCCATCACTCAGTTTGATATTTGTACGAATGCCAACGGTACCAGCTATAGCAAAAGAGCGATTGACAGTGGCTGCCCAGAAGGTCAAAAGTTAATTCCTGGGTTCCTTTACTCGTTTAAGGTGAGTTCTGCTGAACTAGGCAAATTTGTCCCACCACAAAAAGTGCCAGAACCCACGGCAACTGCTGGGCTAATGTTGCTGGGTTTAAGCGGTTTATGGCTAAAACGGCGGCGTTAGGCTGAAATTGTCATTTGTCTTTTGTAACGACAAATGACTCATGACAAAGAACGCCCTCTTTTGTGATGTTTCTAAAGTCCGCCGTCTTCTATATTCTTAGATTTCGCTTTTGCCTTATTGGCACTGCGTTTGAGAGCAGAAAGCCTTGCTTCGTATTTAGAGCGCGCTCTCTTGCTAGGTGTGGTGTCAATAAGGGTTTTCAAGGCACTTGCCAGACTTTTGTAAGCATTGGGCATACTGTAACCGAAGCGAGTTGCCAAGGCGATCGCTTTATCGTCAGCATCGACTAATTCTTTTAATTGCTTTTCGCCACTATTTTTTTGATAGAGTCGCCAGCCAGAAACGCCGCATAGAGCCATAGCTAATACCAGCAACAATCCATCCTGTACCCATAACTCGCCTACAGCACCGCCTAAACCAATCGCCAGAGCCGCCATTTCCCAACCATCTTTGGGAATGGTGTCATTTTGAATGCGGGCAACTTCATGCCAGAATAGTAAATTCCGCTGATCCATCGCCAGCGAATCCCATTTTGCCAAGTCAATTTGAATTTCGACTTGGTCTTTACCAATTTCTTCAGAGCGGATCATGGGTGGATTGACCTCAGTCGTACCTTCAACCGTGACCCAGCTCTGCAATTCTGGCGGTAGTAAGCCCTTTAACCGCCTTAGTTCACTCATTTCCGCTTTAGCAGATGAGGTTACATAGGATGTCATAATATCCAGCCCTAGAAAACTTCAGTATATTGAGGGTATCACTTTGGAGTATAGCGATTTCACTGGCGTTCCAGCTCATTCGCTAGGAAAACTTCCCCGCCTTTTCCGAGCTTGCATCGCCTTTTCTAAAAGTTCTAGCAATCCAGGAGCCTGTTGTTGAATGCTGAGTAAAATTCTCTCACCCAGATCTACATTTCCTGGGTCATGACCTGTTTTCATCACCTCTGTCAGGCGAGGGATTGCCACATTATCCACAAGCTGAATTAACCCATGCAAACAACGGTTAAATTGTTTTTCTGTCAGGATCGAGTCTTCCAACGGAAACTCAATTATGGCACGAATCTCTCCATCGGATGGGTCATACTCCCATTGCAGCATTTTGGTTTCCCAGGAAATCGAAAGCATTGTTTGAAGAATAGCTACCTTGTGAGGATGGTCTGTCACCCCTGATAGGACTTGGGGCGCAAATAGCCGGAAAAATTTTCCGTCCTCATCGAGCTGGACGACAATCAGGAAATCTTCAACATTATCACTTTCTACACCTGTAATAATACGCTCTTCATCCTCGTCAATACGGTAATCCCAACCTAGGTTGTCTAAGAAATAAGCAATCTGTTGCAGATCAGCTGCCATAAAAGCCTCATATGTTAACACCGCTGTTGTTATCAGATTTAGTTTAACCTGCCAAGGGTAGAAGCATAGAATGCCATTGCTACCTTCTTTTCTCTTGTGTTGTGTTCTCCACGTACAAAAATTTAGTCATAAAAATTACAAGAAATCGAAAAAGGGATTGCTTACCCCCTTTACCATTCCCATAAGTCAATAAATTTAAGTTTTTACAGTTCTACGTCTGATAGTAGATTCAAATGAATTTTGGTTTCTACTTAAATGATAGCGGCTTAAATATATATAAATCTATCAAATATGTCTGACTATTCCACAACAACAGCAGCCCTTATTGAGCAAGCAAAATCAATTGAGCAAATATCAATAAGAAACGAGGCGTGTCGCTCAAAAATTTTTTTACATCCACATCCAACTGCCAAAGTTTTCCTTTTTTTTCATGGATTCACTGCTGGTCCTTACCAATTTGAACCCATAGGACAAAAATTATTTGACGCTGGTTACAATGTTTTGGTTCCCTTACAACCAGGTCATGGAGTCGCAGGAAATTGGAATAGAGATAATCCCCCTCCTCTACCTACCGAACGGGAAATTTATCAAGATTTTGCGCTTTCGTGGTTGGAGGTTGCACAAAATTTAGGACAGCAGGTGATAGTCGGTGGATTGTCTACGGGTGGAAATTTGGCAGTAACTTTAGCCTTAGAACATCCCCAAGAAATTGACAAAGCTTTACTATTTGCTCCTTATATAAGCGGTAACAATGCAATAGTGAATTTGATTGTGGAAGTTCTCCCAATTTATTATGAATGGCTGAATAAAGATAACCCCGGAAATTTTGGCTATGACGGTTTTAGTATGCCTGCATTGCGGCTATTTTTAGATATGGGGCAAGAAATTACTGAGAGAGTCAAAAAGGATTTAGCAGTGCCAGTATTTATTATTTATAGTGAAAGCGACCAAAGCATCAACCACCATGAATTGCTAAAATTTTCGGCATCTGCAATTCAAATACAGGCAAAATCTTGGTATCACAGCTTTGACAAAATCTTTGAAATTCCTCACACTATGATGACTAAAGCCGAGGGAAATAAATATCAAGATTTGCTCATAACTGTGGCTAAAGCTTATATTGAAAGCGATATTACCTGGACTGAAGTCATGGAAATTGGTTATCAAATACTGCAAGGAAAAACTTTTGATACTGCTGTGAAAGAACTAAATTTATCTGAAAGAGTTTCTCCAGATTTATCAGTGATGTTGGCAGTGATGGATAAGAAGATGATTATTGATGCTTACAAAGGCTAATTTTGGGATTCTCAATAACAAGATGAGCCTGTTATTGAGAACAAGTGTTGTAAAAATTATAATGGTAATGGTTTGTGAGATGTTTGAATTGACTTAAAAATACCATTTTCCACTTGATTAACAGCTACCATGATGCCATTTTCAGGGTTTTCTAGCAGAGAAATTTTGACTTGTTTAAAATAATCATAAATAGCATCCCGTAAAATCGGTTTTTCGACTGCAAGTGTATGATTATAATCCCAAAAATCCCAAATTATTATACCTATACCTACAATCGGGTCTAATAACTGTGCTCCAATTTTTCCAGCCACTACACCACCAGTCTTTGCTGCCATTTTTGCACCAGCTTTTCCAGCAAAGGATACGGCGATTTTACTTCCTACCTTTGTCACTGCTGGAATCATTGCCTTTGCAAGTAGGTAAGTACTTCCACCCGTCAAAACCTTCAATGATAGATTAGAGATATTTCCTTCCGTATCATTGATAGTAACTGCAATATCACCAAGATAACGCTCCCAATCTCCCTGGGGAATCTTGTAACTGCTTTGGATATTATAAATATTTTTACCCAATTCTGCCACATACACATTTATACTATCGGTTGTGATTTTCTCAAGTTCAAACTGTGCAATTTTAGGTCTAAGGACACGTTTGGCAAATTCTGTTTGAAAATCCTCAGTCAGTTTTTCGGCGACTGCTTGTCCTGGAGGCGGGTTATTTTTATTTGTCCAATGAGCAACTGCTGAATGTAACCATGTAAAAGGAGTGCTCAACTCCATCTTCTTTTGATTGAAGTAATTAAAATACCAATCAAGGAAACTATCATCAACACGGAGCATTAATTCATCTACCCACTTATCTAATTGTTCTGAAGCAAAACTCTCTGATTGAGAGTGTGCATTGCTGAGAGCAGTAACAAGCGCTTGGTCGATATCTTTGGGTATTTGTGGTGGGATGACTACACTAATTTCTTTACTAGGATTCTTACCTGAATCTCCTGTTTTTCCGGGCGATGAATCGACTGCTATTAAAGCTTTGCCTACCAGGGGAATAATAACAATGATAATAACCACAGCCCATATAAAGGGAGTCACTGACTTAATAAAGTCACTCCAAGCTTTAATACGCTCCGTTTTGTGTACAAAGGAAACTTTTTCTTCTACTTCCTGAGGATTTCGTTCAGTATCTGCTACAGAAGTAGACTCTAAATCCCGCTGTTGCTCCTGACTCATAGTAGTTTCTTAGGCTAAAATACTATTTTTAACTCACTTAAAATTACCTTGACCGCATACAAACCCCATTGGGATTTTTTACTATATCTACTTAATTATTCCTTTTTCTGAAACAAACGACCTCTAAACTCGTCTTGCAAGACAAGTTTGAGGTACAAAACAGTGAACACTCCTACCATGTTATCCGCTCTTAAGAAAGACCCTGAATCCTTACTCTAAACTCGATTTTTGGTTCCAATCCTACCGACGCCCTCGCCAGATGATAGGGTAGTTGGGGATCATGGGGTATGAAGGCTTGCCTTCCCGTAATCCTGCGTCAACCGTCATCAACGTAATTATTTAGAATGCGTAAGTTTCGCGTTCTTACAATTATTTAGAGTCAGAAGGTTTTGAAGCGATTACTTTCTACTTACCAAAACTCAACTTATTAAAGGAGATAGTTATGTTTTACACCGTAGAAGATGGAGAGACGCTACCAAAGATTGCTGAAAAATTTTATGGCGATCGCACTTGTTGGCAAACAATCTACGATGCTAATCAGGATGTGATTGTACTTATCCCTGGGGTGGAACTTTTCATTCCTCTTGACTTATGTTCTGAACTTCAAAGGGAATGTGAAATCATCGTTGTTTAGGATAACAATGAAAGCTATGTGCTTTGATAATTACCCAAGTCCTTCTCAACAGGAATATAACTACGTGCCATTGCTGTTAGTTAAGAGCAGGTTTTAAGCCACGTTCAACAGCTACTTTCATGGCTCTTGCTTTACGTACCAACGCACGTCGGTAAACCTCCATTAAATCATCTAATCGTTTCACTTCTGCATCATTAAGTTGTCCTTCTTGGTTACGCGCCAAAAGGTCACTGAAAACCTCTTGCTGTTGTCGTTCCATTTGTAGATCGCATAGAACTAAAACTTGCTCGTCGGGTAACGACTCAATAGGTAGTTGAAAATCAGTTAGGAGAAATAGGGAAAAATCTGCAACTAACTCAAGGAATTTTGCAGGTGACTACTGCAGCCAGTATGCTTAATCTTGGCGTTTCTGTGATGGGTTTTGCTGTAATAGCACAACGTCTAAAGGAATTAGAGCAACGCCTACAACAAGCACAAGAAGTCTTAAACAAAATTAACCGTAAAATTGACCTTGGTTACTATGCGAATTTTCGCGCTGCGCTAGATTTAGCAATTAATGCTTTTACAATGAGCAAACTCGAAAATCGCAGAAGTAGTGCTCTACAAGCTATCAATCGCTTCTTGGAAGCAGAGCATATTTACACTGATTACACCGATACCGAACTTGAGCAAAAGAGCCAAATTGCTGATGAATATCTGCTGACTTTATCGTTAGCTTACCTTGCTGAAGCGCGTTGCTACCTGGAATTAGAAGAACATGACACAGCACTTCGTCGCTTCCAAGAAGGTGCAACAGTTCTCCGTTCACGAATTCAGAAATATGTTGAGCTTCTGCTTACTTCTAATCCAGCAGCATACTTACAGCCTCAGTTTAAAAGTCAGATTGATTTGCGGAGAGTAACCCGAATTTACCAATGGATTGACCCAGCTTTGGATGAAAATGCTGTATTTGAAATGCAACGTGAAAATCTCATTAAGATAGCGCAAGACCCTAGTAAGTGGGTAGATTCGCTACCAGCAGCAATTTTAACTCGTGTTGAAGTTCAAGGAGGTTGGTTCGGTCCAAATCACGACGATTTGAAAAAAGAGGCTTATAAACGTCTCCCTCAAGTGCTGGAAGTCGTAGAATCTATGATTGAAACAAATCCTCGTTTTGAAGCGTATCAGGTAGAAGTACAAGCGATCGCCCAACTAGGAATCAGCTTCCATGAATGGCTGAAATTAACTCCATCTACAGAAGAAAAACCGGACAAGGCAAATTTAATGTACATTATTCCGGAAAAACCTTTAAACTTGCAACTTTCAAGTTAAAAAAGCGCTTTCTTCCTCCTCTGTGTTCTCAGCGCCTCTGCGGTTCCATAAAAAAAGGTGCCGTACTCTCGCGTAAGGCACCCTACAAAATATTTCTTTTTCCCCTCTCTGCTTGCGGCTATGCATTACCCGGATCTTTCTTAACATTGCTGTAAAACAGGCAGGATAAGAATGGTGGCGGTGAGGGTAGTTGTGGGGGTTGACAGGGGGAATCAAAGATGAGTATGAGGAGAAAATTAC
>JAHHIB010000093.1 GCA_019359075.1 Kalymmatonema hyalinum WJT4-NPBG1 | reverse complement strand
GCTCCCTGAAGTTGCTACTTCTTGCGCTCAAAAAGACTTATTGAAAGCTGCTTAATTTTATTGCTTTATTGTTTGATTCAACATCCGGGTGTTTTGCATTTTCTATGCACCCCCTGAACGTTTACCAGTAATTGATAAACGATATGCTCTCTTATATCGAGATAAGTAGATACCAATATAGTGGTAATGAACATGGCGTAATTCGAGGGGTTGGACTAATAAATTGTGTATATGTCAATCCGGAAACAGGAAAGTATTGGATAATTGACTATCGAATTTATGACCCAGAATCAGATGGAAAGACAAAGATAGATCATGTGACTGAGATGCTGCAAAACCTTGTATATAATCAGGCTTTAGCGTTTCGATCAGTCTTAATGGATAGTTGGTATGCCACAAATAAATTAATGTTATACATCGATGATTTAGGAAAAAATTATTATTGCCCTCTCAAACGGAATCGACTAGTTGATGATACGGGAGGTCAAGAAAACTATACAAAAATTGAATTTTTATCTTGGAATGAAAATGAGTTAAAATCAGGCAAGAAGATTAAAATAAAAAAGTTCCCTCGTACGAAACAAGTGAAATTCCGGGTAACTGTCTCTACCGACAGAACAGATTTTATCGCCACAAACGATTTCTCTCAATCTTCTACGGACATTGTACAAAAAGTGTGTAAAGTATGCCTTCGGCACGCTGACGCGAACGGTGGAAAATTGAGGAGTTTCATAGAGAATTAAAACAATTGACTGGTGTTGAATCATGTCAATGTCGTAAGGGTCGCATTCAAAGAAATCATATTGCTTGCGCTATTTTAGTTTGGCTTAGACTTAAAGATGCGCGCTTATCAAACTGGTCAAACCATTTATCAAATTAAACATGGATTGCTGTCAAATTATTTAATTCAGCAACTAAAACGTCCGGATGTTCCTATGTTTATCGTCTAGTTGTTTGGCGCTCAGCGCGGCGTTGCCGCGCTGTCGCTTGTGCCAGTTGCGTAAGTCCTGATAGTGTAAGCAGACACCAACTTATGCAGCTTAGAGACAAAACACGCTTTCTATTGCGATAGGGTGATAGTTTCAGTGGTACGAACTCAGGGTAGGGCGATCGCTTACTATAGAACTAAGCTTATAGCTGTAGCTTGAATGCACTATGCAAATAACGGTTGAAATTCCTGATGAAATTGCTCAGCGGCTAAACCAAGCATGGGGAAGCCTTTCTCGTCGGCTCCTAGAAACGGTTGTCGCTGATGCTTATCGTTGTGGTGAGATTAGCACTGCTGAAGTAGGGCAGATACTTCAATTACCATCACGTCTAGAAACCCATGCTTTTTTGAAACGGATGGGTGTTTACCTGAATTATGACGAAGCTGAATTAGAACAGGATCTTCAAACCCTTAAGAAGTTCAGAACACAATGATTGTGGTATCTGATACTTCACCAATTTGTTACTTGCTGTTGATTGACCATATCAGAGTATTGCAAGAACTCTACGGCGTAGTAATAATTCCTCAAACTGTGGCTGATGAATTAAACGCTTCTGAGTCACCATCTGTCATCCGAGATTGGATAGCTAAACCTCCTGACTGGCTGCAAATTCAACCCGTTGAAACTCTCCAAAACATAGAGCTAGAAAAACTCGATCCTGGTGAACGAGAGGCAATTTTATTAGCAGAGAAACTAAAAGCTGACTTGGTGATCTTGGATGACAAAGCCGCAAGACGCGTGGCTCTGGAACGTGATTTGAGGATTATTGGACTCCTGGGTATTCTGAAAGACGCTGCTAAATCTGGTTTGCTGGATTTGAGGACAGTTTTTGATCATTTGCGAGAAGTTGGTTTTTGGGTTGCACCAAGTTTACTTGATCAGCTTCTCAAAGAGGAGTGATTTTTATTGTCCATTGAATATCCCCAATCAATATTTATTTAAACGCAAGTATTGAAACTATAATCTGGAACAGTGCGACTTTATCTGGTAGCTCCTTGTGTTTTTTTAGATACAACTGAGATGCACCGACGTTCTGGAAAACTCGCAATGCTGAGATATCTCACAAGCCGCAAAATACTGGCTGCTTTATTTGTGCTGGTTATCTGCCTTACCCTAGTATATGGTTGCTTTTCTGGGCAAAAAACTCTAGCATCCGCGCCCGTATTGCTCACAGATCCATTTCTACAACTACCTAGCGCGTCTTCAGTGCGAGTTGTATGGTTTACTGAGTTTGCTGGTTCTAAACATAGTGTTGCGTATGGGGACAATTTCCAGCAAACAGCCACAGCAAATACTACCAAACTCAGTCGAACACGGGAAGACCAGGAATCAAGAGTAGGAAACCAAACCCAAAACGGACAAGTTTACAAGCAACCTGTCGGGCGTGACATTTGGCGACATGAGGCGGAAGTGGTTGGGTTAACTCCAGGTAAACGAGTTCCTTATCGCGTCACGAGTGTCCGAGAAGATGGCGAGAATGTGAGCAGCAATGCTTTTACCTTAGCACCTACCCCAACTCCAGGAACACCATTGAAAATTCTACTAACTTCTGACCATCAGTTGAAACCGATGATAGCAGCAAATCTGCAAAAGGTCGTGGAAATTGGGAAAGTGGATGCGGTGTGGTTAGCAGGAGATACAGTGAATATTGCAGACCGTGCCTCTGAATGGTTTGATGATAATAGGGGCGGTGCTTTCTTCCCTTGTTTGCAAGGTCGTGCTAAGTCCCAAAGAGATTTTAAGGGTGGAGAAATCATTCAACACGCGCCTATGTTTACCAGCGTTGGGAATCATGAAGTGATGGGACGCTTTCGCAAGAGTGGAGGTATAGGCGATGAATTTAATGATGCGATCCCGCGTGCAGTGGCTTTAAAGTTGTATGGGGAAAAATCGCTGAAAGATAATTCCTATAATACTGATACCTACGAAGAAATTTTCACATTACCCCAAAGTAAAGAAGGTGGAGAAACTTACTATGCAGTAAGTTTTGGTGATGTCCGTTTGGTGGTTTTGTATGCAGCGAATATGTGGCGCACTCCCAACATGGATGCATACGCCAGAGGAAAGTACCGCGAAAGAGACAAAGATTTGCAAAATCCAGAGAATTGGGGTTATGGACAAGTTATTTTTGAGCCAATTGCCAAAGGAAGCAAGCAGTATAACTGGTTAGCACAAGAACTCAACAGCTCTGAGTTCAAACAAGCAAAGTATAAGGTGGTGATGTTCCATTATCCGCCGCATTCTTTGGGCGACAATATTGTCCCTCCTTATACTGATCCCGTGCCGAATATTGAACGTGATGCGAATGGCAAAATTAAGGCAGTGCGTTACAACTACCCTAAAGAAGCAGACTACCTGATCCGCGATGTGATGCCTTTACTTGAAGCCGCTAATGTACAGTTGGTACATTACGGGCATTCGCATCTATGGAACCGCTTTCGTAGTCAAGGGGGAATGCACTTTCTTGAAACATCTAATGTTGGCAATACTTACGGTGCTTTCTTGAGTGGTGATAAACGACCAGTACCGCCTAAAGACAAAAAGGATTATGCTGCACTTGGTGATCCCAATGGATTAGAACCAGTTGTACCAACAATTGCTCCTTTGCCAGGTAAAGATGGTAAACCTATGCCGTATATTGCTAGTAATGACATTACAGCTTTTAGCATCTTTGATACGGGTACAGGTACAGTCAGCAGTTATCGTTTTGATACAAGTCAGCCGAAGTCTCAGGTTGTGAAGTTTGATGAGTTTCAGCTACTACAACTGAGATAGTAACTTATTATAAAAGGTATGTAGTAAGCGCTTTAGCGCTAAAGCGCTTACTACGAGCTAGTTTTCAAGCTTTACTTTTCTTTCCATAGTTTGATTTTTTCTGGCCTACTTACTTACAGCAGTTTGTTGAGCGTGATGAAGAAGTTACGAATTTGTTTGCTTGTCGTGTGATATAGCTGGGGCATCGCCGATTTCCAAATTCAACCAAAGTTGATTAACTTGGGATCGCAACTGGTTTTTTACGAGAAGGACGTTTGCGATCTGATTTTTTCTTCAGTCCCACCGCTTGAGCTTCATCGCTATCTGAGCCATATTGCCCGCGCACGACTTCTTTCATGGCTAATACAGCATTATGAAATTCCCATTCTGCTAATCGCGCAGCATCAGAAGCAGCACGGTATAAAGCGAGTTTCTCGGTTTCGGTTTGTTGAGAAATCAACATCGCCTGATAAACTTCCTGTAACTTTGCAGTAGAGGCATCAGCACGAGTTGTGTTGTAAGTGCTGACGGTTTGCAAACCGTGGAATGAGTCAATATCTTGACTAATGGTTTGAGGGCGCAAACGGCGTGTTGTATCTTGGATAGTCATATATGTATACAGTGGTATAGTGTACATTTAACAGTTACCAGTTATCAGTTATCAGTTTCATCGTTGGGTTTAAGTCCCCCACCAAGAGCACCGAAAGCGTTGGTGGCGGGTTTAAATCCCCCACCATAACAGGCGTCACTGGTCACTGTTCACTGTTTTAATGTACCCATTGCAATAAAAAAACTAACAGTAAGGTAAAGTTTTTAAATCGGGCAAGTTTAAAAAAAGGGTAAGTTTTTGTAATGCATGAAACTTGAATTATTAATGCATCAACTTGTATTGTGAATGCATCAACTTGCATTGTGAATGCATCAACTTGTATTGTGAATGCATCAACTTGCATTGTGAATGCATCAACTTGTATTGTGAATGCATCAACTTGCATTATGAATGCATTGGCTTGCATTAGACATCTCTGAAAAACAATGTAGAGACGCGCTGTTTGAAGTGTCTCTACAAGGATTCTAGACAACGCAAAATTAATTTCTGGAGATGTCTATTGTGAATGTATTGGCTTGCATTTAACGTGAGTTCGACGAACTAAAAAACGGCAGGAGGCAGAACAGGTAAGTCTTTTGGGTAAATGTCAAGGGAGGGTTTTTTCGGTATTGACGCTTGTTTAGATGAGATTTTGTTAGAAAAATTCGGTGCGACGAGAGACTATCAAAAATCTCTACGGGAAGTGACATTGAAGCGGTTGCGCAAAAAACTCTGCGGCGCTGATGAGAGTTTCCGTACTAAACAAACGGATTTCATATTAGCCAGCGAGGAGGAAAATTCATCATCAACCCTAGAATCCAACTACTCTGGTAATCCCTCCAAAATCTCCCGTGCTACCGCACCCCAATATTCATCCTTATACTCAACATATATCTCCAAAGCTGTTTGCAAATTAGCCCTCGCCTCTGCGTAGTTTTCCTCTGCTTTTGCCAGTGTTCCTAAAGCATGATAGGTAAGTGCTTGTGAATAGCGATCGCCAAATTCGATTTTGATTTGCAAAGCTTGTTGGTAATTGCGCCTTGCTTCTTCAAATTCGCGCAATGCTTGGGCTACCCTTCCCAACTCGTGGTAGGTGCGAGCAGTTGAGTAGCGATCGCCAAATTCGATTTTGATTTGCAAAGCTTGTTGGTAATTGCGCCTTGCTTCTTCAAATTCGCGCAATTCTTGGGCTACCCATCCCAAGTGGTAGTAGGTGGGAGCACAAGAGTAGCGATCGCCAGATTCGATAGTGATTTGCAAAGCTTGTTGGTAATTGCGCCTTGCTTGTTCAAATTCCCGCTTTTCTTGGGCTACGATTCCCAACTGGTGGTAGGTGCTTGCACTAGAGTAGTGATCGCCAAAATCGATAAAGATTTGCAAAGCTAGTTGGTAATTGCGCCTTGCTTGTTCAAATTCGCGCAATGCTTGGGCTACCCTTCCCAAGTTGTGGTAGGTGCTTGCACTTGAATGGCGATTGCCTATCTGTTGCTCAATTTCTAAGCACTGATGATAGAGGGTACGCGCTTGTTGAAATTGTCTTAATTCCAAATAGGCATTTCCTAGCCTCAACAAGGCAGCAATTTCACCTCGGCGATTCTGAAGTTTTTGTGAAATGCTTAAAGATTCTTGATAGAAAGTGATTGCCTTGTTAAATTGCCTTTCTTGATAATAAGATTTTCCTAATGTATTCAAGACTTCGGCTTGGAATAATAAATGTAAGGATTCAGGTCGGAAGTTAAGAAGAACGCAGAACACAGAACGCAGTAATCAGAATATCCCCACGGATAGAATCCGGGGGATTTAAGTGCGGAAAACTTTCTTTTTCTCCAAAGGATATTGACGGGGGCTTCTGACCAATACTCACGCGCCAGAACTCTTAATTTATCAAGCTTGTAGCGCGTTTAATATTCTGACGAATGAGTTCTGACTCCTGAGTTCTTTCTCGGTGAGGAATTAAAGACGGAGCTTGTTTAAAATCATTCTATGGGTTGCTAATTTTATTTTTTGGAAGTCCCTTAATATACTCCGTCAAAATGGTCATACTTCCATCACTACTGCTCTAAGATTTCTTTCTGATGATCTTGACAAACTTCTTACCCTTGTGGAATGAAACAGCCCTGCTACTAAGGCGGCGTACCCAGACCAGGAATTAGATCGTATGTTAGAACACCGTCTATATTACTAATAAAGGCATTAGGATATTCCGCAAAAAGGTAGGCTCCACACTGGATGGTTATTCGCAGGGCGGGCCCATCGAAATAAAAATTTATGCTGTATGGATCACAATTATCTGTAAAAGCAGGTAGAACATTTCTGGTAACAGGTGTTGTCCACTCCAACGCTCCACCAAAAGCAGGGTTACTTTTAAGTAGCTCTGAAAGATTTATCAGAGTATCCCTGTAAGGAGCGGGGCCCATTCCGTCCCGACGAAGGCATTCTCCATATATATAGTAGCTGCCCGTAATAAAAATGCCCCGTATATTCCTACATGTTTCTGTGAAGCCTTCGGCTACTGCCGCATCAGGTTTTAGAAAAAAAGCAGCCCAAAACATAACAGACGAAACACTAATAATTGTCAAACAGTTTTTGAATCTAAGCATAGTGAACTACCTCTAAAATCGTCACATACTCCCGTCGCTGATGCTTCGCATACAGCGCAGGCTGCGCTATCCCCACTCTTTCGTTGCAATACCAGCAAGAAATTGCTAGATAAAGCGTTTCCCGCAGTTCCTTACTCCGAAAACAAACACGTCCTTGTCAAAGGCGAGAAATCACCTTTTGATGGAGACATCGCCTACTGGAGTGAGCGCAACAGCAAACTCTACGACGGTGGAGAAACCTCTTTTGCCCTAAAACGGCAAAACCATATATATATGTGCAGCCTGCGGGTTAAAGTTCCTATCCGATGAACGAGTTCATCTCCATCACAAGGATGGGAATCACGCCAACTGGCGAAAGGAAAACCTGATGGCAATCCATGAAAGCTGTCATGACTACCTGCACATGAGCAAACGCAAAAGCTAAGAACATCGGGAGCCGGATGTAGCGAAAGCTACACGTCCAGTTCTAACAGAGAGGTGCGGGGCATAATAGCCCCCATCGACTCTACCGTGCCCGAACTAGCTAAAGGTAAGGATAGTATAGGACTCCTATTTGATTAAGAGGATATATGCTTTTTATGTTTTTATCAACTACCTTTAGCCAGAAAATAAGTTCTTCCTAATAAAAGATACAAGAATGTCCTTAAATTGACCGTATCGTTCTAGTAGCTTGGCGATCGCCTCAGCATCCTAAGCAGGTGCTGTCAACTTAGGTAAGCATTCATAGCTGTAAGTATTGATTCCAACTACCAATGCATCTCGAATCATAAGCAGAAGAGATTTTAGAAAATTTTTGTTAAGAGCGTTATTACTCAATAACTACAATAACACTCAGCAATTTCCCGTAAAATTTTGTGTTAACTTGTGGTTAGTATTAAAATCACTGGTATCAAGAGTCTATTTCATGACTAAACTCACAGCTATCCAACTAGATGAGAACACAATTATCTACGTCGAAGCGACAGAAGATGTGAATGTTCCCATACTCAGCACAGAAGAACTTGCCGAAGAAGAGGAAGAAGCACTAGTTGATAAAGGAATGAATCCTCAACAAATACGACAGAAAATGATGCAAAATTTTCTATCGATTCAAAACACAATTCGGGCTTACACAATTTATACTTTAAATGCCTTTAAGCAAATTCCAATTGCTAATGTTAACAAAGTCACTTTAGAGTTCGGCATCGAGATGGGTGGAGAAGCAGGTGTTCCTTATGTGACAAAAGGCACTGCAAAAAGTAATATGAAAATTACTGTCGAGTGTTCATTTCCCAAGGAAGATAAGTCACTACAGCGCCCATAACAATTAGTTAGGCAAATTACCCATAATAAAACTTATATGTAGTAAGGACTTGAGTCTTTGTTTTCAAAGAAAGAGGACGCGCATTCCTCACTACAAACTTAGTAAGGTAATTTTATCGGACATGATATAGGACTCCTGTGCAGATTTTTGAACGACAGGCTTCTGTGGGCAGTGCGAACGCAAAACCCGGATGTAGTGGGCAAAATACGGTAAGCACTGCCCACCCTACAATACTTAAGATTTTTCAGAAATCCTCAAGGGATTGCTATATGACTTAAGATAGCTGAAATAGCGATCGCAATTTCGCAGGTGTGAGTTACGCATATCCGCTCCGAAAAACCTATGCAGAACTAGGTAAGACTAGGTAAATCTGTACAAAGTCGGAGCGTGCAGTCTAAGCCATTTATGGCTACGTTCGATTGGTCATGACACCTACAAATGAACGCCAGTTTGTAGCACTGTCGAAGGCAGTTAAGGAATTAGCAAACAGGTTTATAGCTATAGTGCTGTCTTCCTAACAAGCCATTTGAACATTGACGAGGCAAACATTACCCGCAAGGGTTGGCAGAATATGCCGCGTCTATCTATGCAGAGCCATAATTCTGCATAGATATACACAGAAATTAAGTTACAGTTCCTAGCCCCTGAAAATCAAATCTTGTGTCACTTCACTCGATGCATTTTCCCAAAAAGGCAGGGGATTCACTGGTATCCCAGTCTTGATTGCTACTGAATCTATCGATTGGAAGATGAATTTATCCTCAAAGCTTCGATGATGTGAAGGGAGGGTACAAACAGGTTGACTTCGAGACGCTTTGTTTGTGCCAAAAGTATCAGAGCAAGGTGTTGCTGGTGGCGCACGCTATCTAGAGACAATGATGAATTTAGTTAGACGCTAAAGCCAGAAAATCACCCTTTTGACGGGTATTAAATAAAAGCGCGATGGCACGGAGTGCCCGCCTGCGGCGATCGTAGAATTTACTAGCAAAATTACTGAAATTTTCATTTAATTCCTAGTTTTTACGGTTATCAACCAACCTCTAGAGTAGTTAGGCTATAGCAGATGATATATCGCTTGTTAACTAGCTTGTAAGCTTTAGGGCAATTTCAGATGATTATTGAAAGACCGCTAGTCATAAATCAGCCACAAATTGGTAAACTAATTCGGGAACTCCGGTTAGCAACTGGGCTAACACAAGAAAAGTTTGCTGTCAAATTGGGCGTGACGTATCCCACGATAAACCGTTGGGAGAACGGACACACGAAACCTTCACCATTAGCTATGCAGAAAATTGAGGAGATGCTAAAGCATAGAGACTTGTATGGTCAAAATCTCAATTTTCAAGAAAACAAGTAGTTTGATTCTTAATTTATTGCAAAGAATAGTAGCTTCAATTCCATTGATTCTTCAGAGTTATTAATACGGCATAACACTGAATTCAGCGGATTTTTTAGACAACTTAATTTGACTTAAACAACCAAAGATAAAATCTTGTTTGGACTCAAGTCAGGGAAATAATAAGCTTAAATTATGAAATTTCATGCAACTTTAGTAAAGAGTTTTGAAACCTGATTTTATTCAAAGGATTGCTAAATATAGATTTCAAAATTCTTGATGGCAATCCTTAAACACAGGTAGAGTTAATCCATGCGAACTAGCGAACAAATTCAGACAGAAATTGAGGCAAAATTCGGCTTTTTTCCTCCTTTTTTTAGCCCAGCGCTACAAAACCCACAAGTTCTAGAAAATCTTTGGCAACAGACCTTGAGCGCCTACGTTACCAATCCGCTGCCAGCTCTATTTAAAGAAAAGCTTTCTGCCTACCTCTCGCGCTACTGTCCTGTTCCTTACTGTATGGTCTGCCACAGTTGTTCGTTGCACTTCTTGGGGATGAAAGGTAAAGAGGTGTTAAAACTGCTGCAATCGTCTCCTATAGAAGAAATAGAAATTGATAAATACCTACATATACTCGCACAAGCCTCTAATGAGTTAATGCTTGAGCTAGAGTTCAACTCAGCAGTTGAAGAGAGCTTACTTTACTGTGCAATATTTATTTCCTTAGAAAAAGATGCCGGATATTGTCGCACCGAACTGCGCCACCTTCTAGGAGATGTAAATTATCAGCACTTAGTCACGTTTATCGCTTACGTGAAGACGTGTCACCTATGGATGGAAGCCCACCCAGAAGTTGCATTAGCAGCAGACAAGCGAGCGATTGACCATCTTGAAGCCTTAGTTGATGAGGAGCCTGGTTTAGCTGATTACTTTGACAGTTATATGGAAGCAGCTAAACAAAAGTTAGAAAAAGAAATTTTTGAGCGCGAACGGACAGAGTCGGCATTACAAGAGACAACGACACTTCAACGAGGGATTTTAGATAGCGCCAACTACATGATCATTTCCACCGATTTAAACGGCACAATCCTTACCTTTAATGCAGGCGCAGAGCGATGGTTGGGCTATACCGCCTTTGAAGTAGTAGGGAAAACAACGCCTGCTATTTTCCATGACGCTGCAGAAGTACTGCAGCGGGCGCAAGAACTATCGCAGGAGTTAGGAACTACTATTGAGCCTGGATTTGAAGTATTTGTAGCCAAGGCGCGAGGCGACGAGATAGAGGAACGCGAATGGACTTACATTCGCAAAGATGTTAGCTGCTTTAGGGTGCTGCTATCAATCACGGCTTTGCGCGACAACGAGGGCAATATCACGGGTTTTTTGGGCATCGCCAGCGATATTACAGAGCGCAAACGAGCAGCAGCGGCACTACAGCAAAGTGAGGAACGCTTCAAGGCGTTTATGAACAATAGCCCAGCTGTGGCTTTTATGAAGGATGAGCAGGGGCGCTTCGTCTATATCAATCAGCCATTCGAGCGCTGTTTCGATATAAAAATGGCTGATTGGCTAGGGAAAACGGATTTTGATGTCTGGCCGGAGCAATTAGCTTTACAGTACCGTGAAAACGATCGCGCTGTTTTCGCTGCTGATAAAACCCTAGAAGTTGTTGAACTTGTTCCTAACCCAGATGGACATCTCCGCCATTGGTTATCTTTTAAGTTTCCTTACAAAGATATTTCTGGGCAACGGCTGCTTGGAGGTATAGCGATTGATATTACTGATCGCTTGCAGGCGGAGGCGCTAGAGGAAGCTAACGACAAACTCAGTCGTTCGGTAAAAGAATTAGAACAGCGCCATTATGAGTTTGCTCAACTAGGCAAATTAAGCGATTTTTTACAGGCTTGCAAAACAGTTGAGGAAGCCTACACTGCACTTGAACTGCTAGTCCCACCTTTATTCCCTCAAACTCATGGTGGGATATTTTTAATTAATGATTCAAAAAATTTGGTTGAAGCCGTTACTACTTGGGGACCTGCGCCATTCCCTAGCCAGGAGTTATTCGCACCTGATGAATGCTGGGCATTGCGGCGGGGTCGGATTCATCATACAACAAAAGCGCACTCAAAATTACGCTGCTCTCATATCCATTCAGACTCAGCACCCGCATCATCTTTATGCATCTCCATGACAGCGCAAGGGAAAGCAATGGGCGTACTGTATTTGAGTATGCTGGAATTGGGAGAATTCATCGAAAGCAAACAACAGCTAGCTGTTACGGTAGCAGATCACATCGCGCTGTCTTTAGCTAACTTAAAACTACGCGAAACGTTACAGAACCAAAGTATTCGCGATGCGCTGACAGGATTATTTAATCGCCGCTACTTGGAAGAATCCCTAGAACGAGAACTGTACCGATGCGATCGCAATAAAAAATCTTTAGGAATCATTATGCTTGACATTGACCACTTTAAATCGTTCAACGATACGTTTGGTCACTCAGCTGGTGATGCTGTGTTGCGCGAATTGGGCGAATTCTTGCAAAGCCATATTCGGAAATCGGATATTGCTTGTCGCTATGGCGGTGAGGAGTTAACGCTGATTCTGCCGGAAGCATCTGTTAAGGTTGTTTTAGAGCGAGCGCAAGCTATTTGCGAAGGAGTTAAGCACTTGCAGGTTCAGTATCGTCGTCAGTTGCTCGGTACGATCTCGCTGTCATTGGGAGTTGCAATGTTCCCAGAGCATGGTGTCACAGGAGAGGCTGTACTGCGAGCAGCTGATGCAGCCTTATACCGCGCTAAACGAGAGGGGCGCGATCGCGTCATTGTTTATCAGTGAATCCTTAATTTTTTTGACTGATTCGTTGTCTCAGATCTTGCACCTATCCGTACAAACCCAGAAAAAGTAAAAAGATACGCGATAGGGCTACCTTCTTTTTCTTAGCTTTTCTGGCTCAATTAAGGGTTTGAGGTTTTATATTGAGTGATTAAATTACATCAATTTTTCTTGGTGCAATATGTGAGTTGTCAAATCACAGGTAGAGCCGATCCACTTGCCCCCGGATTCTATCCCTGGGGTTTGTACTCAACTAAAAGTTCCTGACTATCCACCAACTGAACAACACCCCATTGTCCATTCGTCAACCATGCAGAATCTGATTTCACCACTTCCTCCAGAACTTCTGGTTTAATCCCTGCTGCAACTTCCGATTTTAGAGTACGTAGGGCGACCATTGGCGCAGGTAAGTAACACACTATATCTGCAATATTCGTTGTGAAATTCCAGTGTCTATCTCCCAACAGCCTGCGATAATTTGCATCTCCTTTAATGATTATCAAATTGGAATGAGATAATTCATTTTTGAGAGTGTCAGGTATTTCCCAAAAGGCTAAAGGTGATGTCCAAAAATAATCATCACACATAACTAATCGCTCTGATGCAATATATTCTCGCAGTCGTTGAGCAAAGGATGTCAATTCTGGATTGCTAGCACCTATTAAAAACTCTATTGTATAATGCACATCTTTAATCATGGCATCAGAGACAAACGTCGGGTGAGGTTTTAGATGCAGGTTAACTTGACTAGCCACACCACTTCCTAAAAGATAATCAACCAAAGATAAATCACAGATAAGTTCAAAGCCAGCATTATCTACAACAAAGTCAACGCGCCCTGAATTGCTATTAATTAACAATTCAGTGACTTTGGATGCATCATCTACTAATATGTGAGCTTGTTGGCTTTCAATGTCAAAACGACTTCTGTCAGTTTCAAATGCTGACCAAAGACTCAGGTCAACTCGATTTCCCCACAAACCAAAATATAACAATGCTATCAAAGCTGTTTGCTTGGACTCACCTTCTTGCTGCGAGACATTCAACCATCCGTTCAGTTGAGTGCATAAAGCAATGATTGAGTCAAGCGATGTTTCTAAACCTTGACGTTTTTGTAACTCAAATGGATCTACACTTTGCCATTCACCAGGTTGAAAGTAATTGGTAATTTGCAGAATAAATCTATAGAAATAAGTTTCAGCAAAAAACCAGGGAATATCTATCCAACGCTGTCTCTTGTATGGTTCTAGATATCTATCCCACACTGCAAAATCTGCACCTGTGTGATCTACAAGAAGTGGCAAATATCCTGATGACAGTTCGCTGGCTAGTTTTTCCAAGCTGTCATTAATATTGGGTGGAAAATTATTTTCAACGATGACTTTACGGGCAATACTGGGCATCCGTTGAGTGACTGTAAACTCAGTAAATGTGCCAACTTCTGCACCCACCAATGGAGGTGGTAGGGGTAATTTAGGGATGTCGGATTTCTGTTTCACTAACTTTTCTTTGCGAGAAAGCACCACTTTTAAATGGTGCAATACTTTGTTAACGAACTCTACAAATTTAAGATTCAGTTCATAAATGTACAACTGAGGCGGTCGTTTATTTGACCAAAGCAGCGATGCCAAGCCCGTCCTAGTGTTTCATGTCATTAATTTTGATTGGTTCGTAGTGAGGACTTTAGTCCTCAAGTTTGAGAGCGAAGACAGCGCTTACTACAAACCGTCTTCTGGGCATTTTGCCCTGGTTCCTGTTCCGAAAATTGCAAAAGCAGTCAGTTCAAGACTTCGGTAGCGTCCACCTAGTGTTTGACTTATCATTAAAATCACCAATATCCCCTTGGAAGTTCTCACTTCATTTGATCAGGATTTTGGCACAAACTAAAGTAACTAATATTTACCAATATTTGAAAAAGTACACGAGTCATCTATGAAACTTAGCTTGTGCATGATTGTCAAAAACGAAGAAGCAACATTGCCCAAATCTCTAAGCAGTGTGAAAAATGTGGTAGATGAGATGGTAGTGTTAGATACAGGCTCTACAGATAGGACTGCCGAAATCGCCAAAAAATTTGGTGCGAAAGTGCATCACTTTGAATGGTGCAATGACTTCAGTGCTGCCCGGAATGAAGCGTTAAAATACGTCACAGGTGATTGGATTCTTGTCTTAGATGCAGATGAAACTCTCAGCCAGAAAATTGTACCGCAGTTGAAGCAGGCGATACGAAGAGAAGAATACGTCCTTATCAACCTCCTGCGTCATGAAGTGGGTGCAGAACAATCTCCCTATTCTCTGGTTTCCCGCCTTTTCCGCAATCATCCCAAAATCCGCTTTTCCCGTCCTTACCATGCGTTAGTGGATGATAGCGTATCCGAAATTTTAACTCAGGAACCGCGTTGGCAAGTCGGTTATTTGGAAGGCGTGGGGATTGTACATACAGGATACCAAAAAAGTGCGATCGCTCAACAAGATAAATTTACCAAAGCGCAAGCGGCGATGGAAGAGTTTCTTGCCTCTCATCCTCATGATCCCTATGTTTGTAGTAAATTGGGGGCGCTGTATGTGGAAAGTGGGAAACTCATAGAAGGTATCAAATTGTTGGCGCTAGGAGTTGCCCATTGTGAAGAAGAGTACGAGACTTTGTACGAACTCTACTATCATCTGGGCATTGCCTACACTCGTTTGCAAAATTATAAAAATGCGATCGCCCACTATGATGCTGCAACTAAATTGCCCATTTACCCAATTCTTAAATTAGGAGCATACAACAATTTGGGCAACTTACTCAAAGCAAGTGGAGATTTCAACGGTGCTAAGACTGCTTACGAAACAACAATTAAGATTGACCCTAGCTTCGCTATCGGTTACTACAATTTAGGGATGACTCTCAAAGAGATAGGTTTATTCAAGGATGCTATTCTTGCCTACCGTAAAGCAATTGAGTTGAATCCAAAATCTGCTGACACTTACCAAAACTTAGGGGTGTTGCTGCTGAAACTTGGCTATGTACAGGATAGTCTGATGACTTTTAAAAAAGCAATAGCCCTTCACGAACAGCAAAACCCCAAAGAGGCGAAGCGACTGCGCCAAAGTTTAGAAGAGATGGGCTTGTTGCGTTAGTCCATTTGGGGTTTCCTGTAGAGACGTTGCATGCAACGTCTCTACAGGGTGCGACTAAATAACTGACTTGACAAATTTTTCCAATCTATCCATTCCCTTTTCAATTGTTGCCAAATCCGTGGCGTAGGAAAGGCGAATATTGTCATCAGCACCAAAGGCGATTCCAGGAATAACTGCCACTTGCTCTTTTTCTAGCAAGGCGTTACAAAAATCTAGGGATTTTAGTCCTGTTTTGCTGATATCCGGGAAGAGGTAGAAAGCGCCGTCTGGTTTTGGACAACTCAGTCCAGGAATAGCGTTGAGTCGTTCAAACATCACTTCTCGGCGTTTGGCGAAAGCTTGGCGCATTTCTTCTACACAATCTTGCGAACCTTCCAAAGCAGCGATCGCCCCATATTGAGCAAAGGTACAAACATTAGACGTACTATGGCTTTGGATGTTAATTGTTGCCTTAATCAAATCAACTGGTCCTGCTAAATATCCAATGCGCCATCCTGTCATCGAGTAAGCTTTGGCAAACCCATTGCTGATCACAGTTCGAGCAAAGATATCAGATCCTAGTGAACCAATGCTTACCTGTTTTACCCCATCGTAGAGAATCTTCTCATAAATTTCGTCGGAAACAACAAGAATGTCAGTTTCCACGATTATTTGGGCGATCGCCTGAATTTCCTCTGGTGTGTACACCATACCAGTGGGGTTAGATGGCGAGTTGAGGATGAATAATTTCGTCTTGGGTGTAATCGACTTACGCAACTGTTCTGGTGTAATCTTATAGCCAGTAGAAGCATCTGTGGGGACAATCACAGACACTCCTCCTGCAAGCGTCACCATGTCGGGGTAACTTAACCAGTAGGGTGCGGGGATAATGACCTCATCTCCTGCTTCAATCAGCGCCAGCATTAAATTAAACAGAGAATGTTTACCACCGTTGGTGACGATGACATTTTCTGCTTTGTAATCAAGACCATTGTCAGTTTTTAACTTGCGAGCAATGGCTTCTCTTAACTTTGGTTCCCCAGATGCTGGTCCATACTTAGTCTTACCTTCTTCCAAAGCTTTCTGTGCAGCAGCTTTAATGTGCGCTGGACTGTCAAAATCTGGTTCTCCAGTGCTAAAACTACAAACATCAATTCCTTCTGCCTTCATTGCCTTAGCTTTCGCGGCAATAGCTAAGGTTATAGAAGGTGTTACTTGACTTACTCGTCCTGCCAGCTTCATCGTTACTCGTTTGGCAAACTTCAGACCTATTTAAGAATATCCCAGAAATCCTATTGATATTTGTCTTTTAATAATTACTTTGTTGGTTGCATTCACCAAATGGTAGGGGCACAGCAGTGCTGTGCCCCTACAAGCCGGGTTGCAATAAAATAAAAAAATAGCCAGCAGAGTAGAAGCTGGCTTGTTTTGGTTACTAGAAAGCAAATAAGAAACGCTCTTCGCGCTTAGTCATCAGTCCGACGTTTTCCATTGTCTGCTTGGTTGTAATATCCATGTCGCGCTTTGTTACCAGCGAGTTCTTCCTCAATTGCGCGATGATCGCGATCGTAGTCTTTTGACCTAGAAACGCGCTGAGGCTGGTCGTTTCCTAATTCTTCACCAGCTCGCTTAGCACTCTCGATGTAATTATCGCCGTCAATTTTTGGTATATGATTAGGCTTCTGTCCGATTTTTTGTTCTATGGCACTATTAGAAGAATAATCACCAGAATAATAACCTGCAGCTTGAGCTGACGTAGCAGGCAAGCTAATGAACGCAAGTAAACCAGCCAGTAAGACGACCGCGATTTTGCGACGCAATTGATCAAATGTTCTGATAATTTCTACCATTGCAGAAATTCCCTCAATGCTTTGTGACTTAACCTCTGAATGTTAAGAAATTGGTTCCAAGCTCTCTTCTTCCCCTAGGCTAGTTGTCTGATCTGTAAAGGATGCTGTTGGCAAAGTCAAAAGTAGACAGGAATTCCGTAGAGTGTCACCCTAACCCTGTTTTGTCACTCTGGCAGTAGTATAATAAGGTACAAATGCTAGAACAAAAAACACAGAGTATGGTACAGCCTCGTCCAGCCGCACCAACAGTAAAATGTGTGGGATGTAAGGTGCAAGCCTCCGGAATTGATAAGCTGGAAGATAAAGATATACTTCCGGTGCTAATAAAAACTCTGCAAAAAATGCAGGGCGCTGATGGTAGCTGGAATAATCCCCATGTTGACCTCTACTGCAAGCAAATAGCCAGAAGGAATTGTGTATAAGAATTGCAACCCTTGTCAGTCGGTGCACTCATTCAAGTTTTTGCCCCCCTATTCTCCTGATTTATCCCCCATAGAACTGTGTTGGTCGAAAGTCACGCAATTTCTCCGTTCCTGTGAGGCACGCACATTGGAATCACTCGACCAAGCAATGGCTGAGGCTATAAATTATATTACTGAAGAGGATGCCTTCGGTTGATTTAATCACTGTGGTCTATTTACCTGAAAATTGCTGTAATTGTGCTTTTGCTAAAACACTTTTTGAAACGATAAGCAACAGATAATGCTAGTCTCACGTCTGCATAGATTTTTTACTGCTCCGATAGACAAACGATCTGCTTCTGAACACTTCAGAACCTCTACATCAGTTATATTTTGGTTTGGTTTGAGCCTATCGTTTGCATTTTTTTATGGTATTTTAGGGCTTCTGAAAGCTGTTAGAAATGAATACGTTGTCCAGGATGATGCGCGAGAGTATGTGTTTTGGATGCAGCGGTTTATAGATCCAGAACTACTGCCTCATGATTTGATTGCAGATTACTTTAAATCCATCACGCCGCCTGGATTTGCTACTGTTTACCAGTTGATGGCAAGTCTAGATATTAATCCACTTTTACTCAGTAAAATCTTACCAATCGTATTAAGCTTGATTGCCACCGCCTACTGTTTTGGCGTTTGCCTCCAGATTTTTCCAGTGCCCATGGCTGGATTTATCGCTACATTGCTCCTAAATCAAAGTCTTTGGTTCCAGGACGACTTGGTTTCTGCCACACCTAGATCTTTTGTATATCCATTGTTTTTAGCATTTTTGTACTATATGCTACGTACATCTTGGCTAGCCATGTGCGTAACACTCGTTCTGCAAGCGCTTATTTATCCTGTACTTATATTTATTTCAGAAGGAATTTTGTTCCTACGGTTATGGGACTGGAAGTGTTGTACACCCAGGCTTAAGCAGAAGCAGAGTAGCTTATTGTTGTGTGTAGGTGCTATGGGGCTAGGCTTTCTTGCAATACTGCCCTATGCCTTAGCTTCCTCTGAGTTTAATCCACTTGTCACCGCTACACAAGCCAGAGGAATGCCGGAGTTCTGGCCGGGAGGACGACATCCTTTTTTTGACGACAACTCTTGGAGGTTTTGGCTAATTGGACAACATAGTGGTATAGTACCGCCGTTATTACCTCCTTTGATTTGGGTTGGGTTGTTGTTGCCAATAGTGTTGCAAAATTTGTCTTGCTTCCCATTGGTTAAGCAGGTCAAAAGCGAGGTTACAGTTTTATCTCAAATCGTGTTGGTATCCTTGTGTCTATTTTTTGCTGCTCATGCTTTGCTACTAAAACTGTTTTTTCCTACCCGATATACAGGTCATACTTTGCGAATTGTCATGGCGCTTGCTGCTGGAATAATGCTGACCTTAATAGTGGATGCACTCTTTCGGGCTTGTGAGCAAATGACAGAATCCAGTCTCCGAAGAAAAAGATTCTGGGTATTAGTATCAATGGTAACATTAGGAGCTACACTCGTGTTGTTCCCTAATTTTTCAAAAGGCTTTCCAAAAACGAATTATAGAGTGTCTAACGAGTCAGCTTTGTATAAATTTTTTCAGAGGCAACCTAAAAACATTCTTATTGCTACGCTGTCTGATGAAGCAAATAATATCCCGACGTTTGCCCAACGATCTATTTTAGTCGGTAAAGAATACGCACTTCCCTTCCATCTAGGCTACTACCGCCAGATTCACCAACGAAGCATCGATTTGATTCATGCTCAGTACAGTCAGGACTTATTAGCAGCACGACAGTTGATTCAGAAGTATGGGATAACTTTCTGGTTGTTGGATCGCGTAGCGTTTACACCTGATTATTTGAGCGGCAAAAGCTGGCTTAGAAGTTTTCAGCCAGCGTTTACAGAAGCTTTAACCAGCTTGGAACAGGGAACAGTTCCGGCACTAGTAATGCTAACAAAACGTTGTTCTGTGTTCGAGACTAAGAGTATGGTTGTGCTGGAAGCAGACTGTATTACTCATGCACAAAAGCAATAACTACCAATTCTTGTGATTGTCATACTGATAAGCTTTCACCTACCCACTCCATCCTCTCTTCATATTCTGTGAGGGGCTTTTTATTTTTGGGGAGCGGCGACTGAGTCTGGCGTAGGCTGGGATTTTTAGTGGTTTCTTTGTAGCAGCGTTTCCTAGACAAAGTGACAGACGACTGCTATGATTTATCCTTTCATAAGAAAACCCCAGATTGACTGGGGCTTACCGAACGTTTTCTTTTGTCATATAACCACCCTAGTGACCATTCGGGAATAGGGAATCTCGCCAAAAAATTGAGTAAAAAATAACCCCAGTAAACTGGGGTTATTTTTTAAATACCATCTTCAACGGTCGCTAACAAAGGATGTAGCGGCATATGTGGGCAAACATATTCGGTGTATCAATATTCTTTTAGTCACTTTAAATAAATTCTTGACATGAAGAATGACAAGTACTAGCATATTTTGAATGAATGAAGAAAGGTAGATGACCCTGACAACCTCATAATGAAGGGTAAATGCTCGTTGGTTCTTTTTGCGGGTACTTTCCAAAGGGAAACCGTCTTTGCTGTCGCGGGAAATGCGATGGCAAATGTTTTCCCCTCCATAAAAGTAAAATACAACCTGTTAGTAAACAGTTGGTAAAGAGTTGGTAAATAGAGTGTTAAGACATTTTTTTGAACGAGAGATTTCCATTCACACAGAAGATTGGTTAAGGAGGCGCGGGTAATGCAGCCCTTTTGCCACTCCCAGCCCTGCGCCTTTGGCACTGCCCTTTGGGCGATCGCCTGCGCTTAACTCTAAAAACAGCACCCAACCTCCAGATCATCAGCACATCTACTTGTCGCACAAAAAATAAACCCCCTCTGTCATGAAAGGGGGCAAAACTAACGGTGTTGTAGATAGCAAGCCAGACGATGATTATTAATTGCAAGCACAATTGACTTATGCAGTTGAGGCGATAACGGCGTGTTTAGTCGCCAACCTTTTCCAGATGTGGTGGAGTTTGGGCATCAGCTTAGGCGGCGTTGCATATTTGCAGGATGAATTTTGTGTTTTTGTGGGATGGGCCAGACAGCCCGTCCCTTGAATTTTTTGGGCAGGCAGGATGCCTACCCCACAAGAATCATCCCTGAATTCAGTAACGCTGCTTAAGCTATTGTGACCTCACTAGACAAGTAAACATCTTGAATCGCATGGAACAGCTTCACTCCTTCCTCAAATGGACGCTGGAATGCCTTGCGTCCAGAAATTAATCCTGTTCCACCAGCACGTTTGTTAATCACCGCAGTGCGAATGGCTTCCGCAAAGTCATTTTTTCCAGACGCCCCACCAGAGTTAATTAACCCTGCACGTCCACAGTAGCAATTAAGTACTTGGTAACGTGTCAAATCAATTGGGTGGTCTGTTGTCAGGTCTGTATAAATCCGCTCATTGGTTTTGCCGTAACTGTGACCAGTTGTTTTAGCTACTGCTCCGTAGCCGTTGTTAATCTCAGGCAATTTTTGTTTAATGATGTCTGCTTCAATTGTGACACCAAGATGATTCGCCTGTCCCGTGAGGTCAGCTGCAAGGTGATAGTCTTTGTCTTGCTTGAAAGCGTTGTTACGCAAATAGCACCAAAGAATAGTCGTCAGCCCCAGTTCATGAGCGTGTTTGAAGGCTTGGCTGATTTCCTGAATTTGCCGGGTGGACTGTTCTGAGCCAAAATAAATTGTCGCACCCACCGCAGCAGCACCCAAGTTCCAAGCTTGTTCGACATCGGCAAACAAGACTTGGTCAAATTGATTCGGGTAAGTTAGCAGTTCGTTGTGGTTGAGTTTGACAATGAAAGGGATTTTGTGGGCATATTTACGGGAAACTGAACCCAAAACTCCCAAAGTCGTAGCAACAGCGTTGCACTCTCCTGCTATTGCCAACTTAACAATATTTTCTGGGTCAAAGTAAATGGGGTTGGGTGCAAATGACGCACCTGCTGAGTGTTCAATTCCTTGGTCTACAGGGAGAATAGATAAATACCCAGTATTTCCCAGCCGTCCGGTAGAGTAAAGTGTTTGGAGATTTCGCAAAACTTGGGGATTGCGATCGCTATTCAACCAAACTCGATCCACAAAGTCGGGTCCTGGTAAGTGTAGCAAATCCTTGGAAACTTTTGCCTTATAGGTTAGCAAGTCTTCTGCTTCTTTGCCTAGCTGGGACTCGATAAAACCTGGTGTAGATAGAGTGGCAGTCATAATTTTTCCTCAAGACTTCCGTCTCTTATAGTGGCTATGCCCAGACTAACGTATGTCTCCCCGAAGACAGAACAATAGCTATTTTTTCTTTGGATTTTCTTTAGGTTCCAAGAAAAATTTGACACATTGTTATCAGCGATACTTATCACACAGATGCCTATCTTCCTCTGTTATCTCTGCATTTGTGTGTAGATAATCCCGCACCCAATCGCAAGCATACGCCACCAAAGCCTCGCGCTGCAAATCTCGCTCCAAGTTCCACAAAATCACTTTTCCGGTAATATCAGATGAGGCAAGCACAAGTCCGTTACGGCTGAAGGTGACTGCCCTTACCTGAGAGCCATGTCCAATCAGCGTTTGCACTTCGGTACCATTAAGGTTCCATATTTTAACAGTGTCGTCAGCACTGCCAGAGGCAACTAACTTGCTATCAGGACTCCAAGCGACACTCCAAACCGAATTGCCATGCCCTTTGAGCGTCAGCAATTGCCCATCGCGACTCCACAGTTTCACGGTTTTGTCCCGAGAACCTGTCGCGATCATTTTGCCATTTGGACTCCAAGCGACACTCATCACCTGATCATTATGTCCTCGCAGCGTCTGCAATACGGTGCCATCAAGGTTCCATATTTTAACAGTATTGTCAGCACTGGCAGAGGCAACTAACTTGCTATCCGGACTCCAAGCGACACTCAAAATGCGATCGCCCCTTGGGCGGCTCCCTTTGGGAGCATCGCCATGCCCTTTGAGCGTGAGCAATTCTTGCCCATCCCGACTCCACAGTTTCACGGTTTTGTCCTGAGAACCTGTCGCGATCATTTTGCCATCTGGACTAAAGCTGACGCTCAGTACCCCACCCTTATGTCTTTTAAGCGTCTGCAGTTGTTGCCCATCTTGACTCCAGAGCTTAACTGTTCCATCCCAACTAGCAGTAGCAATTTTACCGTCAGGACTCCAAGCTACACTGTTGACTGCATCAGTATGTCCCCTAAGGATTTTAACAGCTAAACCGTCCGGCGATACAAGTTTAGCTGTTTTGTCACTAGAGCCAGTGGCGAGAGTTTTGCCATCTGAACTAAAACTAACGCTCTTCACCCAGTCGTTATGCACCGACAAAACGTTGAGATACTGACTCTCTAGATTCCAAAGCCTAACCGTTTTGTCAACAGATCCAGTGGCAATAGTTTTGCTATCAGGGCTAAAACTAACGCTCATCACTTGGTCATTATGCCCTTTGAAGGTGTGAATTTCTCTGGTATCTCGACTCCAAAGTTTCACCGTATTATCTGCACTGGCACTAGCAATTTTACCGTCAGGGCTGAAACTGACACTGATAATTCCTTTGTCATGCCCTTTGAAGATTTTATCAGGACGGGTTTGAAAGCTACTGTGATTCTTTCGACTCCAAAGTTTGATTGTTTTGTCCCAACTCGCAGTCGCCAAGATGTCACTATCAGGGCTGAAACTAACACTCATAACTGTGTGGTTATGTCCTTTGAGAGTTTGTAGTTCTTTACCCTCGCGACTCCAAAGTTTGACAGTTCTGTCCCGACTGGCGCTAGCAATCATCTTGCCGTCAGAACTCCAAGCTACACTGATAACCCATCCGCCATGCCCTTTGAGCGTTTGCACTTTTGTGCCAAACTCCTGCCCAGACGCTTTGTTTTCAAGACTCCAAAGTTTGACTGTATTGTCAACAGAGCCACTTACAATCATCTTGCCGTCGGGACTCCAAGCTACACTGTTGACTTCATCATTATGCCCGACAAGAGTTTGCACTGTTGTGCCATCAAGACGCCAGAGTTTAATGGTTTTATCCCGACTGGCACTGGCAATCATTTTACCGTCGGGACTCCAAGCTAAACTGGTGACTTCATCATTATGCCCGACAAGAGTTTGCATTATTGTGCCATCCAAACGCCAAAGTTTGATGGTTTGATCCCGACTGGCACTAGCTATGATTTTACCATCCGGGTTAAACCTGACACTCCTGACGACTCCATCATGTCCTTGTAAACGATTGTGTTCTCTTACCCAGTAGAGGGTTTGTTGGAGTATGCTCTCTAAGCGAGTCCGAAGCTTGCTATTATCTAAAACTTGGGGAGCTTGTTTAAGTTTGATGCTGGCTTTCAGACTTACTATTAAGGCATCTAGCTTATCATTTGTGTTAAACAATGCTTCTGAATGGTTTACTAAAGCAGTGATTTCGTATTCCGTTGCCCGTTGTTTTTGAGATGTTGCTTGCTGCGCCAACAATCCTGCTATTCCTAATAGACCGAATGCTACTACTGAAGTTATACTTAAACTAAGCTGTGCTTGCCTAATGGTTCGTTGAGCTTTTTGTTGCGCTAACTTTAAAGTCTGATTGGCTTGACTTAAGAGCAAAGTCGCTTGTTTTTCAACTTCCAATGCTTTTTGGGTTTCGCGCTTCTCTAGATCTTGGCTTGCGGCTAAAAACTGATAATCTAAATCAGCCAAGCTTTTGCCCTGCGCCCAAGCTTGGGCATCTTTTAAGGCTTGTCCCCGCAGCAGTCGCGATTCATCAGTTTGTTTTGATGCTATCCACACATCAAAGGCTTGAGAATAAGGGCGAAGGTTTGTTAATTGTTTTTCTACCCATTCTGTGTTAAATACTTCTTGATAAATAGGATTTCTTACCTTCAAAATACCCTGCTGTTTCACGACCAAACCTGATAGCAGGAGTTCGATTTGATTACGCGAGTCATCGGCTTTGACTTCCACTCCTTGCAACAGAAGCTGATAAATACTGAGGATTTTGCCAGCACGTTTTTGATTTTTCAGAATTCGGTTGTTTATCGTCCGTAAATGCTGTGGTTCATCTTGCGATTCCCAGTTATGAATAATGTTTTTCTGTACCAACTGCTTTATGCAAACTTCTTCTTTCTCTAGATTGATTTGATTTCGGAAACTATTAAGTTTCTTAATAGAACTATTGATTTGTTTTCTGGAACTATTGATTTGTTTTCTGGAACTATTGATTTTGTCTCTAGAACTATTAGTTTCGTTTTCTAAAGAAGGTAAGCAAAGTTGGCAGATCTTCTGAGTCAGAAAGGGTTGTCCACCTGTCCAAGCTAATATTTCCTCAAGAAGGGCTTTTGAATGACTGAATTTTTCCTCTAATCCTTGAGCTAAAGACAGTGCTTCATCTACTTGAAAATCCTGCAAGTCTATTGCTTTGCCAATATTAAATGGTGTGCGATTTTTATCTGCAATTAAATCGCTGGGTGTGGCGACTCCAAATATGGCAAAGGTGAGGCGATTATATTCTGGATTGATAGCTCTTTTGTTGTAACAAAACCGTATTAGGGCAAAAAAATCATCAACGGCAAAATTTAGGCTGAGGATACTATCTATCTCATCAATAAATATAACAATTTTATCTTGAGGGAATTGGACTAGAAGTACATCTTTAATAAAATGGCTCAAATGCTGGAGTAGTGAGATATCTTCCTCCTCACGCCACCAAGATTTTAAATTGACTTTCCCGGATAAATTAAACCCCCGCCACAATTCAGTAACCACGCCTTTGTACCACTGAAGTGGCGTGATATTTTCGCCGCCTACACAGGACAGATCTACAGTAGTACAGCGATACCCTTCCTGCTGTAGCAGATGGTAAGCCCTCACCATCATAGAGGATTTGCCCATCTGCCGAGTGTTGAGGACATAACAAAACTCACCCCTCTTTAATGCTTGATATAGTTCCTCATCAGCTTTGCGTTTTACATAGCTTCGAGTATCAATTCCAAGGCTCCCACCAACTTGATATCTGTATGTCATTAGTTACTAATGGCTTAACAATAGGCTTGTGATCGCGCTGAAGCACCACGACTCAGCTTTTACCTATTATTACGGAATCCATAATTTAAAGCTGTGTTGATATAAGTGCGATCGCGCTTTCTAAGTACTGACTGCTGAAGTGTTTCAGAAACAGCATTTACGAGAACGCTTGAAGAGCCTTTGTGTTGCGGAATTGTGCAAGCAACGGCTAAACTAGCAGTAACCACAGGTGCTGGAAGACCGTAAAGTGTCTCTTGATGAGCAAGACCTAATTTTTTGACTTGTTTGCGGATGAGTTCAGCAATTTTAAAAGCTGAATCGGCTGTTGTATGGGGCAAAATAGCAGCAAATTCTGCCTCTTTATAACGAGCTGCCAATCCTTGAGGGGAATTATTACTGCTTACAACATTACTGATAACGTTAGCAACAAGCCGTACACATTCATCTGCAGCTTTCTGACTATGAGTATTATTGTAAATTTTCAAATAGTCAATTTCCAACAAAATCAATGACAAGGGACTTTTTTCTTCTGTTAACCTTTGCCATTGTTGTTCTAGGTAGATGTCAAAGTAGCGTTGATTAGCAAGTTGAGTCAGCTCATCAGTATAAGACAAGCGCTGTAACTCTTGAACTTGTCTTCGCAACCGCTCAATTTCCTCCTGCTTATTCTGTTCCTCAAGAATGTGAAGAGTAAAATACTGTCGATACAACTCACAAGCTACAGTGTATTGATAACCCTGCAATTTTATCAAACCCATACCTTCTAACTTAAATGCTAGTATGGGGTCTAATTCCACATTAATACCAGCAGAAAGCACCTGTTTAAATGTTGTTGCCAATTCAGGATTTTGCTGTAAACTTGCTAATTTTCTGCGCAAGTAAACGCTATAAACCCCAGCCAGAGTGGGGGCTTCATTTAATAGCTGCTGTAAACTTTTTTCAGGGAAATTAGCAAGGTGATAAATAGCCAATCTTACTAAATAGGGATATCCTCCCACCATTGCTTGTAGTGCTTGGGCATTTTTTTGCCCTACGTCACCCGTCCAATTGAGTCCATAACGCTGCGCTAATTCCTGAATTTGCTCTAAACTCAACTCAGGTAATTTAATTGCTAGCCCGACATTAAAAGGAGATTGATTAATATTGAGGTCAGTATAAACTTCTGTAGAGTGAACAACAACTAAGCGGAGTTTTTGCCAAAGTACATTTTGTTTTGCTTGTTCATGCCATGAACGCACCAAAGAGAAAAATTCTTGGCTAATTGTGGAATACTCAAAAATCTGATCGACATCATTCAAAATTAAGACTAAAGGAGTGTTTGAATTTTTCAGCAAATAATTTTCAAAATAAATTGTACAACTCACCTTACTGCCAGTATCGTCATCCCAATACTCATCTAGCATTGGTGTTAAGTCTAACTGGTGACTGACGTAACCACAAAACCAACGCAAAAATTTATCCAACGAAGTACAAACTGCTGCCTCTGCTTGCTGAAAATCTATATATACTGTAGTGAAACCAGATTGCTTGGCATAATCAAGCAAACGCAGTACCAAAGAAGTTTTCCCTGTTTTATGAGGAGATTGTATGCGAATAACACTCCCTATTCTGGTAATTTGTTCATAAGTTTGTTCTTCAATTGGGGGACGTGCAATGTAAAAAGGAGAATCAAGAGGTTCCGGATCGCAAGGAAATTCAAAGGTTACTGACTGCATTGACTTACACCTTACAAAAAAGCACAACAGATTTGTAGAATTATCTGAGCCACTATTTTGAGATCATCCCTGATTTAAAATACTTTTTACTATTGACTAGAATTGAAAGTCCACAACTTGATTTTCTCTAAAATCAAAAATTAAGATTTTTGGGCTTTAGCTCTCTCCGTTATCTTCAATAAATAGTCGTGTAAAATTTTAACTGGCTATGTACATACATAATATTTATTTTTACAGAAAAGATATTCTCTCAATTTGGAATTCAGCCTAGCAGCATATAATAAGTCTGTATTTCTAGCTGGGCGATTTTACACTACAACATATTATAAAAATAATTTTGTCAACCTTTCTTTTGAGATAAGCATATATTTTTTGCATTTAGCTTAAGAAATCTTTACTGCAAAGGTCTTATACCTTATAGAAATTTTAATAACTATTTCAATCTATCTAAATATATATTTTAGAAGTGATTGACAAATTTGACTCTTCACCGTTTGTGCAAGAAAATGTCAATTAGATAAAAAACCAAAGATTAAGAAGGCAAAACCACAAGCCACTCTTGAGGTGGGATGTTGTTTTTATAGTCAACAAATCATTTTAATACCCCAAAGTTTATGTTACCTAAACCTAAAAAGCATTGGACACCCTTACACTGGGCAAGCTGGAAGCCCTTTGGAATTGGAGAGCAATACCCAAATAACTACTGGGAAGTCTTTCGTGCCATTTGGCTATCTCGTCACAAATTACCTTATGCGTGGAACATCCTGAACAAGGGTGTGTGTGATGGCTGCGCTTTGGGAACAACTGGGATGAAAGATTGGACAGTAGAGGGAATTCATGTCTGCAATGTGCGGTTGCGGCTTTTGCAGATGAACACAATGTCCGCTTTTGACCCTGCAATTTTGGCGGATGTCTCCCAGTTACGAAGAAAAACGAGTGCCCAATTACGGGAGTTCGGACGGCTTCCTTACCCAATGATCCGCCAACATGGAGAAAAAGGGTTTCGTCGAGTCAGTTGGGATGAAGCTTTGCAAGTTATTGCCAGTCGCATCCGCGCCACCACGCCAAACCGCCTCAGCTTCTATATTACGAGTCGGGGCACCGTCAACGAAACATATTACGCCACCCAGAAAGCTGTGCGGGCGATGGGAAGCAACAACATTGACAACGCCGCCCGTATCTGTCATTCTCCTAGTACGGCTGGTCTTAAAGGTGCGATCGGTGCAGCTGCGACCACCTGCTCTTATAAAGATTGGATTGGCACAGATTTATTAGTCTTCATTGGTTCAAACGTAGCTAATAATCAACCTGTCACTGTTAAGTATCTGCACTACGCGAAGAAAGCAGGTACAAGGATAGTGGTGATCAACACCTATCGGGAACCAGGAATGGAGCGATACTGGGTACCCTCAATCGTGGAAAGTGCTTTGTTTGGCACCAAGTTTGCTGAAGATTTCTTTTTGGTAAACATGGGCGGGGACATGGCATTTTTAAATGGGACAATCAAGCATATGATTGCCAACAACTGGCTAGATCAGTCGTTTATTAATCGGTACACTGCTGGATTTGATGAACTTAAAACCTTCTTGGAAACGCAATCTTGGGAAGAGTTAGAAAAGCTTTCGGGTGCTTCTCGCGATGAAATGTACGCCTTTGCCAAAATGGTTGGAGAAGCAAATAAAGCTGTCTTTGTTTGGAGTATGGGCATTACCCAGCATGAGTGCGGGGAAGATAATGTTAGAGCAATCATCAACCTAGCTCTCACCAAAGGTTTTGTCGGTCGCGAAGGATGCGGTTTGATGCCAATTCGTGGTCACTCTGGGGTGCAGGGTGGTGCAGAGATGGGATGTTACGCTACAGTCTTTCCTGGTGGCAAACCGATTACCCCAGAAAATGCTGCCCAGTTGAGCAAGCTTTGGGGCTTTGAAGTGCCGACAAGTAAAGGTTTAATTGCTCCAGAGATGATTCATGCAGCATATGAAGGGCAGTTAGACGTGTTGTTCTCTGTGGGTGGGAATTTCTTAGAAGTTTTACCGGAACCTGATTATGTAGAAGATGCTTTAAAGAGGGTTCCACTACGAGTGCATATGGATATAGTCCTTTCTAGCCAGATGCTTGTGGAAGGGGCAGACACTGTCGTGTTGTTACCTGCGACGACTCGCTACGAAATACCAGGGGGAGTGACAGAAACCAGCACCGAACGCCGGATCATTTTCAGTCCAGAAATTCCTGGTTCGCGCATTGGCGAAGCGCGTCCAGAATGGGAGGTGTTTCTGGAATTGGCAAGGCGCGTGCGTGTAGAACTCTCGGATGCAACGTCTCTACATTTCGCTGATACTGCTGCTATACGGCAAGAAATTGCCGAAGTTGTTCCGCAGTACGCTGGAATTCAACACTTAAAGGAAGCGGGTGACCAGTTTCAGTACAGTGGCTCACATTTGTGCTTTGGTTGGAATTTCCCCACACCAGATGGTAAAGCACACTTTGCAGTCGTATCTCGTCAAGAACGAGAATTACCAGAGGGCTATTTCCTAGTAGCGACGCGCCGGGGCAAACAATTTAATAGTATGGTACAAGAGCGCAAAGATGCAATTACTGGCGCAATGCGCGAGGCGGTACTTATAAATCAGGAAGATGCCAAGCACCTGGGAGTTAAGGATGGTGATGCGGTGATTCTGAAAAATGAACTCGGTACTTTGCAAGGCAGAGTTTACACAGCACCAATTAAGCCGGGAAATTTGCAGGTGCATTGGCCAGAAGGAAATGTACTGTTAGATAGAAGTAAGCGTTCCAGTGAAGGAGTGCCTGATTATAATGCAGTGGTGTGTTTGGAAAAGGTTGAGTAGATTTGTTGCAAATATCTAGTTTACGGCTACTTGGAACCGCAGCCTATAGCAGATGGACGCAGATAATTTATCTGTGTGCATCTGGAGGACACTGCGTTGCGGAGAGAAGTTGCAAGGAGGGTTTCCCTCCGGGCAAACTTCGGAGGGTTCCCCCCGTTGAAGCAAGTGTCCGTTGTCCATCTGTGGTTTTATATTCAAAAAAATTACCCCTTTGCCGTTTCTGCTATACCTTTTCTTTCGCTGGCGGTACAATGCCAAACTTGTTTAAACCTTTATCAATTACCCTAAGTAATTTAAAATCCTCCTGCGGTAAAGGATAACTGCTACTGTTGAACAAGCCGGCACTGATAGCAGGCTGCTTTTCAAGAAAGGAAAATGCTTGTCGAAATTGATACGGCTGTGCTTGAATTGGTGAGTCGAAATGACAGGGAATAATCCACTCAAAGTCCCAACTCGCGACTTTATCAGCCCACTCGATGGTTTCCCTGGGTGCTCGGTTGAGAATGAGAGTTTGTAAAATCGGTGCCACAAACAGACGACCATTCCCTCGCAATGCATCGGATGACCGCTTCCAGTCTGAGTTCCATTTGAAAGGAAACAACCCGAAATAGGCTTTCTTGCTGCGTTCTGCGGCTTTGAGGGCATTGCGAAATACCTCACTCCATGTGGGTATTTCCAGCACGCTTGGTTGGAAGTACAAAGCAAACAACGAGATGCGCTGCCATCCCTTACGGCGATTTGCGTGATTGTCCTCAACTATATCAGACGTGTTGTCTTTGGCATGGAACAGCAAGGGGTATGGATCTAATTGGACGATCGCCGGCGGTTCTTCTGGTACGGAAACCACTGAGTCTGTTACCAGCAGGGTGTGCGATCGCCTATGAAAAAATGCAACTTCTTCAAACCGACCTGGTCCAAGCTCAATCGGACCTAGGATCGCATAATCAAACTCCTCGGCAAAGGGGGTTTGGCTGCTCTCTTCTGGGAGTAATGAAGTGCGTTTAGAGGGTAAGCCAAGCCAACTGAGTGGCAGATTCAGCGGAAAACTCCACTGATTGGGAGCTACAAACACCTGTGCGTTGGCAAAGTATCTGGCAAACGGACCAACAAAAACTTTGTGTTCTATGCCGGAGATAGTTGGGAGGATGATGTACTTGACGTTGCCGTGTTGTTCCACCAATTCCATGACCAAACGGATACACTCTCTTGTTGGTGCAACAGGCGCATAGACCAGGAGTCCGCCGCTTTGTAACTTAACAACGGTCATGCGAACAGGCACGACAACGTAGAATATGCCCTGGAGTTGGTCAAAAGTCCAGACTGTATCTTTTACTACTTCTTTGCGGATTGTCCGCCGCTTGCCATATGGATAGATTGGCACAACAGGCCAAAACGACCATGAAAAGTCGCTTGGATGAATTTGTTCTGCGTTTTCTACACGTTCATCATGAGCCACTCCATGCCCCCCTTCCGAATTCCCAATCCTCCAGCTATTTTATCTATATTTGAACTCCAGATGTTGGAGTTCACCAAGGCGTCCGCTAGTAGTGTCTCAACAAATAAATGTCTTATATCAATTTACAATGAGGCTGCATATAAAAGAGCTTCGAGGATAAAATTGTAAGAGGTCAAAGATGCAACACGTTCCGGTGTAATTTCGTTGAGCGCATCTTTAAGGCAATTCCGAAGTTCATCAAGGGTGTTGAACAGTTTACCCTTGATTTGAGACTTGAGGAATTGCCAGAATCTCTCAATTGGGTTAAGTTGTGGACAATGGGCGGGTTGGCAGATAGGAATGATATTTTCAGGCCACTTTAAGTCATGAGCCTTTAGGGGCTGCGGCTTGGTCAATAAATGGCTTAAAATGCCAGCAATTGTTGCAGTATCAAAGCGATGGAAATCGTAATTGATTCCGATTCGTAACTCTAAACCTGGATACCCAACTACTGTGAGGGGATAGTTTGTTTTGTAAAGGTTAATGAGATTTGTGAAATCTATACCCTCTCGTGACTCTGATAAAACCGTATCTATCGGTTGGTTCTCAAACACAAATATGCTCTGGAATAAAGGCAAGCCCCGTGGAATTTCACTCCAGCGTTGAATATCTACCAGCGAGCTGTATTCATACTGACGGATCTCTACGAGTTGCTCCTGAAACTGCTTGAGCCAAGGCAGTAGATACTGCTGAGGATCTACCTTAACCCGTATTGGCAATGTGTTGACTAACATACCCAGCATCGACTCTGAGCCTTCTAAGTCTACTGGACGACCAGAAACAGTACACCCATAGACAACCTCGTTTTGGCAACTGTAGCGACTGAGGAGCAAAACCCAAGCTCCTTGAACTAGCGCGTTAATTGTCAGGTGGTGCTGCCTTGCTAAGGATTGTAGTTTTGCGGTGGTTGCTTTTGATAGTGTAATCAGTTGCTCATCATATCTTTCTTCTGCGTTGGACAAGTTATCACTATCTAGATTGATCAGAGGAGTTGGCGCTTTGACGCCTCTCAGCATTTGCCGCCAGAACTCCTCGGCTGTTGATGAGTCTTGCTGTCGCAACCAAGTTATGTAGTCTCGAAAGGTACTCCCAGGTCTTAAAGGCACATCTTGTCCCTGACAAAACGCTTTGTACACTTCCATAACTTCCTTAAGCACCAATGGATATGACCACCCATCCAAAATAATCATGTGTAAACTCCAGATGAATTGGTATGAGTGGTCGTCCAGGCGGATCAACGTCAAGCGCATTAAAGGTGCTTGAGATAAATCAAAACCCTGTTCGCGATCGCGTTTTAAAAAAGAGTTCAAGTGCTGATGCTGTTCAACGGAATCTATTCCTCGCCAGTCTTGTTGCATGACCGACACTTTTACGTTTCGATACACAACTTGTAGGGGTTTGTCTATATCTTCCCAATAGAAGCTAGTACGTAAGATTGTGTGCCGAGCCACAACATACTGCCAAGCACGCTCTGCCCATGCCAAGTAAAGCCTAATTGGACAAAATAGAGCGCCAATTCAGAAGCACACACACTATGAAAAAGAATACCGTGTTGTATTGGCGAAACTTCGTAGATGTCTTGGATATTTTCTGTTTGCATACAATTTTCTACTTGCGTCCTCGGTTGAGTTTTGCCAAGAACTGGTCAAGGTCTTTTTGATTTAAGTTTGCTTCTGGGAAATCAGAAGGTGTATAACTTTTAACTTCAGAGGATTGCCAATGAGTGATCAGTGCTTGCAATGCCTTCACAAACTCTTGAGCTAACCTTTCGATAGTGGAACGCCGATGTATCTGTTCACTGTATGTGAGATTTAATTGCAGTTGACTGTTAACCACAAAAGGGTTGATTTCTAGAAGTGCGCTCCTTTTGTTTCGCAGGCTGCTTGCTAACCCACTTGACTCTTGCACAAATTTGAATAGCGATAACTTCGAGAACGTCTGGTCAACCTGACCGAAGTCGTTGAAGATAATTTCAGGTTGTGGTAGCGATCGCAGTAACTCAGGTTTTTCTGCATCTTTGCTGAGATAACGTATTATACCATAACCCATCCCCCGATTTGGAAGGCTGCGTATTTGCTCTTTAACTGCTTTCAATGCTTCCCCAGGATGAGAAGATTTTCCCAAATCTAAGAGGACTGGAAACACAGATGTAAACCAGCCTACTGTGCGCGACAATTCCACATCGTTAAAAATTTTCTCCCGCCCATGACTTTTTAAAGCCACTAACAAAGAGCGGTTGCGCCTCCATGCAGAAAAAGCTTGTACGAGTGCAGTGAGCAACACATCATTGATTTGAGCGTTATAAGCTTGCAGCACTTGTTGTAATAACCCAAGTTGCTAGTTATTTGAGAAGGCGATCGCAAAGATAATAAAATCCCCTCCAGTAAGAAAAACGGAGGGGAATTATGTTAAATGAAACAATTGCTGTCTATGCTATCATTGACGACT
>JAHHIB010000092.1 GCA_019359075.1 Kalymmatonema hyalinum WJT4-NPBG1 | reverse complement strand
TAGTGATGAATATTCCTCTTGTGTGAGGTTAACGATGTATTTTTCTGCCATTTGTGAATACCGAGATTTTCAACTAGTTTCTCAGTAACCTGGACACCTGTCAAAATCTCTGTGGTGAACTACTAGCGTCAATTTCCACTTTTGGATCTAGCTGTTGAGCGGCTGCGTAAGCTTCTACTGCTTCCTTCACTTCCCCGCCTCTCACAAAAGTCTTTCCTTCGGTAATCAAAAATTCAGCTAGTCCTTTGTTCGCAAACTCTTGTGCTTTTGCGTGTGGGTCAAATTTTAAACGATAATCCCACGTTTGAGCTTTGCGGAACTTAGCAACAGCAGCCTCAGTATCATCATTTCTTGCGAGCTTTTCACCTTGCATAATCAGCACAGATGCCGCTTGCTCCAATAAAGATGGAGTATGGCATTCCTTTAACTCCTCCAACACCTCCGGATGAACTACTAGGTAATTATTGAGCAAGTTGCAACCTGCGCTCACTAAGTTATCTAAATCTAAATTCCATAAAATGACTGTCTTGTCCACACTGCCAGAAGCAATCGTCTTGCCATCGGGACTAAAAACGACGCTCGTGACACGACTGCGATGCCCAGAGAGGGTTTGGAGTTGTTTGCCAATTGCCACATCCCACAGTTTGATGCTGTTGTCATCACTGCCAGAAGCAATCGTCTTGCCATCAGGACTGAAAACGACGCTTGTGACAGAACTGCCATGCCCAGAAAGAGTTTGGAGTGATTTGCCAGTTACCACATCCCACACTTTGATGCTGTTGTCCCAACTGCCAGAAGCAATCGTCTTGCCATCGGGACTGAAAACTACGCTCGTGATACGACTGCGATGCCCAATGAGGGTTTGGAGTGATTTGCCAGTTGCCACATCCCATAGTTTGATGCTGTCGCCCGAAGTGCCAGAAGCAATCGTCTTGCCATCAGGACTGAAAACTACGCTTCTGACAGAACCACTATGTCCATTAAGAGTTTTGAGTAATTTGCCAATTGCCACATCCCACAGTTTGATGCTGTTGTCCCAACTGCCAGAAGCAATCGTCTTGCCATCAGGACTGAAAACTACGCTTGTGACAGAACTGCCATGCCCAGTGAGGGTTTGGAGTGATTTGCCAGTTGCTACATCCCACAGTTTAATGCTGTTGTCCAAACTGCCAGAAGCAATCGTCTTGCCATCAGGACTGAAAACTACGCTTGTGACAGAACTGCCATGCCCAGTGGGGGTTTGGAGTGATTTGCCAGTTGCCATATCCCACAGTTTGATGCTGTTGTCCCAACTGCCAGAAGCAATCGTCTTGCCATCAGGACTGAAAACCACGCTTGTGACAGAACTGCGATGCCCAGAGAGGGTTTGGAGTGGTTTGCCAGTTGCCACATCCCACAGTTTGATGCTGTTGTCTCTACTACCAGAAGCAATCGTCTTGCCATCGGGACTGAAAACGACGCTTGTGCCAGAACTGCGATGCCCAGAGAGGGTTTGGAGTGGTTTGCCAGTTGCCACATCCCACAGTTTAATGGAGTTGTCCAAACTGTCAGAAGCAATCGTCTTGCCATCAGGACTGAAAACCACGCTTGTGACAGAACTGCGATGCCCAGTGAGGGTTTGGAGTGATTTGCCAGTTGCCACATCCCACAGTTTGATGCTGTTGTCTCTACTACCAGAAGCAATCGTCTTGCCATCAGGACTGAAAACCAGGCTTGTGACAGAACTGCGATGTCCAGAAAGGGTTTGGAGTGGTTTGCCAGTTGCCACATCCCACAGTTTGATGCTGTTGTCTCTACTACCAGAAGCAATCGTCTTGCCATCAGGACTGAAAACGAAGAAGCTCCAGGCAGAATCGCGATGCCCAGAGAGGTTTTGGAGTAATTTGCCAGTTGCCACATCCCACAGTTTGATGCTGTTGTCCCAAGTGTTAGAAGCAACAGTCTTGCCATTGGGACTGAAAACTACTCTCCAGACAGAATCGCGATGCCCAGTGAGGGTTTGGAGTGATTTGCCAGTTGCTACATCCCACAGTTTAATGGACTTGTCCAAACTGCCAGAAGCAATCGTCTTGCCATCAGGACTGAAAACTACGCTTGTGACATAACTGCTATGCCCCTTGAGAGTATTGAGTGGTTTGCCAGTTGCTACATCCCACAGTTTGACGGTGTTGTCCCAACTGCTAGAAGCAATCGTCTTGCCATCGGGACTGAAAACTACGCTCGAGACATAACTGCTATGCCCTTCTAAAGTGTTAACCTCAATAACTTTATTTTCTTTTGGCTGTTTGTACACTGCTTGCTGCAAGGTTGCTACAGTCCGCATCCGGGTATCTGCCTTTGCCCAGTCTGTCTTTCTCAGTGTTCCTCCTGCTTTGATACCATCTATTAGGGCATCCAAAGTCTGCTCAGAGTTAGAAAATGCTTCTGAAGAATTCGTTAGTGCTTTGATTTCGCTGATTTGAGCTTGCTTTCTTTGAGTGTCTGCCTGTTTTTTTTGCTCCTCTGCCCGCTGTGCTGCATCCCACGCGGTACCTGCTAGCACAGCTAACACCAATCCTGCTGCAACTGAACCTGCCAGTGCTACTCTCAGAAAACGATTCAGCTTCTGTTCGCCAAGCTTTCTTTGCTTCCTCTCCCTTTCCAGTTCCGCCATCACTTGGCTTAACTTCGGTTCTTGTTGCTGGCGAATAAACTCAGCTAAATAGTCATGCACCAGTTGATAGCGGTTTGCGGGGTTTTCCCGCAGCAAAACCACTAAACCAGATTCGACAAAAATCTCTAAAATCAAATCTAACTTGCTGGCTTCTCTCATCACATCTGCTGCTAACGCCTGCAAATCCCGTTCCAGTTCAGCACGAGTCTTCAGTGGGCGAGTCCCCTTTTCATCCGTCAGCAAATACAGCACAAATTCCGCCGTTTGCTGATTTTCTTCGCCGCAGTCCTCAACAACTGCATTTAGGTAGCGTTTTACGAGTTCTTCCTTTGTGCCACACTCCCGATATTTTGCCAAAGTTGTGATATCTTCCGTTTGCAGTTGCGCCCCCACCACCTGCAACTCAATGGGGCGCACTTCCCCCAGTTCCCGCGCTAAATCCTGCACGAGTTCCCCAACTAAAGCGGGTTCTAAATGAAAATTAGCACGCTCAGTTAATTGCTGAATAATTGACTTAGCATCAGTCGGTGAAAAATTCCCCAACTTGTAAAGCACATGATTGCTGAGAATATCATTGCTAATAATCTTCATGCTGGGCAAGTCATTGCACTCCAGCAAATAATGCAGGTAATCCACCCGCAGCGACAAAATCACCTTCACCGAGAGGATGTTGAGACACTCGCCCACAAATTCAAAAAATTGCCGCCTTTGCTGTGGCGCGATGTCAACAAAGAAAAATTCTTCAAATTGGTCAAAAATGAGTACTGGGCGCAGATTCTGTGTTTCACACTGTCGCAATTGTTCTAAAAGCGCAGTTGGGGAGTAAGGCGTTTGAGTGTTTGATACTCGTCGTTGAGTGTTTGATACTCGTCGTTGAGTGTTTGATACTCGTCGTTGAGTGTTTGATACTCGCCGTTGAGTGTTTGATACTCGCCGTTGAGTGTTTGATACTCGTCGTTGAGTGTTTGATACTCGCCGTTGAGTGTTTGATACTCGTCGTTGAGTATCCGAGACTGGCGCTTGAGTATCTGAGATTGGCACTTGAGTATTTGAAGCTGGCGCGTGAGTATCTGAAGCTGAAGTTTGTGTGTCATCAACCCATCTCCCCATTTCTCTCAACGCTTCTACTATCTGCCGTCCCAACTCATCCAGCCAATTAGTGTAAACTCGCACTACGACAACTAAATTATCTTGAATGCCGATCGCTTTGTTTTTCAAAGCTGGCACAAGTCCGGCATTCACCAGCGAACTTTTGCCAACTCCTGAATGTCCATGAATGACTATCAATTTATAATCAGGACGACCGATGCGTTCAATCAAACGTTCTACATCCCGCAAACGAGCAGAGGCGCTAATTTCTGGGGCGACTTCCTGTAGAGACGCGCCACCTCTCGTCTCTACAAGTGGGGATAAATTTGCTTGTCGTGTTGCTTGTAACCTACCCGCGCCAATAAACGCCCGCAAGCCAAATTGTTGTTCTATCGAAAGCCTTTCTTGCTTAATTTTAAAAGCTTCTAGATATTCCTTTTGTTTTAAATATAAGCTTCGTAAATTTATTAATATATTGATATAAAGCTGCGGAGCATTATCAGATTGCCGATAATATCCCCACCTCGCACCGAGGAAAAGTCAATATAATACTTCTTATCCTGCGCGTTGTTAACAACTAGAGTCCGGCTGGGGTCTGTTGCTTCAAAAAATTTTCGTAAATCTACTGCCATAAAGCTTGTAATCTACATTATTCATTTTTCATATCCTTGCTTCCAAGGATATAAGTAATTACAGCTTTGAGGCTTGATGTTTCGGTGATGTTAATATCTGAAGTTATTTATTAGTGATTTGTAGTAAGTGCTTTAGCGCTAAAGCGCTTACTACGAACCCCTTAAATGACATCTGGATCTACAGCGATCGCCCGCAACTCTTGTCCCCCTCATCTCCCTCATGTCCCTCATCTATTTTGCATCGCACTTAGGAGACGTCTGCCAAGAACTATGAGGCGTAAAAGTGGGCGCATAAGCAATGAGGACTACCTCGCCTTTAGCGTTTACCACCCACCCAGTAGCTTCAACGATGGGTTCTGGTGTGGCAGTAGTTGTGCTGGTAACATTTGCATTCTTTCGGTTTTCACCCTCAGGTTTGAGTGTCACCAAATCTACTTGTACAGCGTCAGGTGTCAACATTTCAAAAGGACTAGGCGGTAACCCGCCACGCCCAGTGATAATAAATTGGTTCTTCTGTTGACTTCCACCCGGTTGACAACCCTGTGCCACCCGAGTATCATGTGGCGGGGCTTCTGGTAAATTGACTAACCCACTGGTGGGGTCAATATCAGGCGTGTTGATTTCTACGACACCAGCTATCCCACGTTCAGAACTGGCGGTGATGTCACTATCAGGCGAAAGAAAGAGTCCTTGAGTATTGATGCGGATATTTCCGCCCTTCCCCTCGAAAGCATTGGCAGTGATGTCGCTATTCTTTGCAGACACTAATACGTCAGTGTCGATCTTAATATTGCCGCCATTCCCACCAGCGTTGTCAGTACCTGCGGTCGCAGTTATGTTGCTGTTGTTACGCAGTACGATGTCTCTAGCCTTGAGAGTGATATCTCCACCTTCACCCGATGTAGTCCCAGTTGTGATGGTTGCTTGGTTGTCAAGACGGATGGAGCGAGCGTTAACTTCTATGTTGCCAGCATTAGCAGTTGCGTTACCTCGAACACGAGCAAACAAGCCGCTGTTAGGACCGTCATTGTCAACTGTCGCCTCACCAAATTGTTTAAGTCGAGCCGCAAAGGTAGGATCGCTGCCAGAAATACTAACCCTGTTAGTGGCATTGACAGTGATGTTACCTGCATTCCCACTGCTGAAGGCACTGGTAAGGAGTTGTCCGCCACTGCTAAGCTCAAGGGTGTTGGTGTTAACGGTGATATTGCCTCCATTACTAGCGCTCCTAGTTCTGGCACTCACAACCCCTCCATCTGATACACGCAACCTAGCAGTAGTGACACTGATCTCACCGCCTAGACCACTGCCTTGTTTCTCACTGCTAGTAAACAACCCACTTGAGAATCCTTCTGGGTCAACTCCAGAAATAATGATGTCAGAAGCATTGATTTGAATATTGCCCGCCATTCCTCGCCCAGAAGTTGAGGATAATACAACACCACCCTTGGTTAAGGATAGCTCTCCAGTCTTGATATTGATAATGCCCGCATTGCCAGGTCCAAAAGTCTGACTGGAAATTCGGCTCTTGTCAACAGAGATACTATTTCCAGCATCAATAATCACGTCACCAGCAAGCCCTTCCCTATAGGTAATGCTGTTTAGTACAGCGTTATCAGTTAAGGAAATTTTTCCTGCTTGGATGTTGATGTTACCACCATTACCAGTGCCTGTTTCTCCTGCTTCGGTAGAGATGGTACTATTGTTGACTAAGACAGAACCATTAGCTTGCACAAATACCCCTGTAGTCTCCCCCTGTCCAAAGCTGTTAGCATTGAGGGTAGAGCCATTTATTAGATTAACGGACCCAGCCTTGATATGGATACCGCCAGTATTGCCCACAGCCGCTGTACTGTTTACACTACTGGAGAGTAAACTTTCATCTAGAATATCGACAGAACTATTAGCCTGCACAAATATTCCTGTGGTGTTTCCTTTTCCATTGGTGTCAGCATTAAGGGTGGCACGGTTTAAAGACAGTGACCCAGCCTTGATAAGGATGCCGCCAGTATTGCCGACGGGTTGAGAAAAGAAACTACCCCCCAGATCATTGGAAATCTGGCTATTCGCAATTGTCATTTTTTCTTTGGCATTCAGCATGATATCTCCCCCCTGAATACCAACTGACTGTATTCCAGCGGTTAGCGAACTTCCTTGCAGACCTAAATTCTTTGCAGTGATAGCAATACTACCGCCGTCCAGAGCAGATATTTCTGCTTTGGTGAGTGAGACATCTGCTAGGGCTACATCTTCAGGAAAATTCAAACTTAGATTATCGCTGTCAAAATTTAGCTCTACTGTTCCCTGTCCTGCCAATCCTGCCAACTCGACTCGACCACCACTAGTCTGTAAGATTCCACCATCCAAGCTGACATTACCGCCCACTAACAACAAACTTTTACCAGTAAGAACTTCCAGACCTGTTCTAGATTCATTGGTGATGGAACCTTTAGCCGCAATTTGATTCAATAGAAAGGCAGAAGGCTTAACCGTCAGTAATGCGGGATTATTTGGCACAGAAGCATTGAAAAAGCCTTGATTGCCAAATTGGAGCGCATTGGCTGTAGTCGCCACAAATGAACCACTAACGTTCAAACTGGCATTCGGTCCAAATACTATCCCACTGGGATTAATCAGAAACAAATTGGGATTGGAAAGTCCAGAGGTAGCGAGAGTACCCATAATTTCCGAGCGACTACCACCCGTCACTCGAACTAAAATATTCTCGATATTTGAGCTAGGACTAACAAAATCCGCTTTATCTCCAGCTTTGATGTTGAATTGCCCAAAGCTATGGAAAAGATTGGAACCTGCTACTGTTCCCTCAGTAATAGTTTGGATGTTGCTTTGGGGTGTGACGACGGAATTAGTGGGCAGGGTTCCATCCGGGACGATTTGAGTTTCTTGAGCCTGAGTAGAGCCTATGGTGGTTAGAGAGTAGATACTAATTCCGCTAATTATCCAAAGGCGGAGAATGTACTTTCTCATAATGTCCATTGTCTCACTCAGCTAAAGTTTCCAAATTGGAAACTTTAGAACAACTGTAGTTCAGTATGTAGTGTGCCAACGTATTCTTGCTTATGAATTCAAGTGACAACGGAGATGAATTACAGTTATTCACGCTATTCACATTCACATTCTTTGGAATTTTTTCGTTCTTTCCATCGTTTGTTAAGCGATTAATTTCAAGAGTGACTGCGTTATCAAAAACACATCCCGCATCAAGTTGAACGGTATCTCCAGTTTTCACACCAGGGTTCATGGTGGACTCAGGTGTAGCTATTTTTCCTTTTATCTGTAAATATACTTTGTCTGGCGAAGGATTGTTGGCAGTAGATTGTGGGATTAAACTTGTAAAGTTTAACTTATAAGATGGTGGTCCAATTTCTCGTCTTTCCATATCTCGTGTATCGATTAAGAGACTAGCGGATTGAACTGTAGAACCTGAATTTGTCAAAGATTGCACGGATATACTGTTCTCAGCCAAAGTGTGATATCCAGAGGTAGCGATGACTCCAGCAGCCACCAGCAAGCCCAATAGCCATGATTTCCAGTTCCAACTTTTCCAGATTTGAGTCATATCAGAAATTTTCTCTTACAAAGCAACAGGAGTTAAGCTCACTCTGGGTAATTGCTGATGAAAATCAACACTAACCAAATGGTCAGAAGTTTACCCACCATAGGGACAAAGACACTTTACTGTATGAAAGTTGTCAGCCCCTATTTATATATCAGTTCAATCTCCAGACTTTTATGCTACAAATAAAAAATATTTACAAAACTTTACGTATTGGTCGAAGGTTCTGTCCTGCCGACATAATGATACTAAGTTGCTGTCACTCGTATTGGCTGACACGAGGACGCAGGGAAGTTCTCCCCACCTCCCCATCTCCCCATCTCCCCCAGAACCCCACCTATGGCACAATAAAGACGGTAATAAGAAAAATATAGATAAGGTAATAAGCGTGAGTCCAACTGCTCAAGCTACCGCAAGTGCGCGTCGCGTGGTATTTCCATTTACAGCAATTGTGGGTCAGGAAGAAATGAAACTGGCTCTACTATTAAACGTGATTGATCCCAAAATTGGCGGTGTGATGATTATGGGCGATCGCGGTACCGGAAAATCCACAACTATCCGGGCACTGGCTGATTTGCTCCCAGAAATCCCCGTCGTTGCCAATGACGCCTTCAACAGCGATCCCAGCGATCCCGACTTGATGAGCGATGAAGCCCGCCAACAGCTAGAGCAAGGGGCGGATATTCCCGTAGTTCAGAAAAAAGTCCAAATGGTAGATTTGCCACTGGGAGCGACAGAAGACCGAGTTTGCGGCACAATTGACATTGAAAAAGCTTTATCAGAAGGTGTCAAAGCCTTTGAACCGGGACTACTGGCAAAAGCCAACCGGGGTATCCTCTATGTGGATGAAGTTAACTTACTAGATGACCACTTAGTAGACGTGCTTCTCGACTCCGCCGCAAGTGGTTGGAACACGGTAGAAAGGGAAGGTATTTCTATCCGTCACCCAGCGCGTTTTGTTCTCGTGGGTTCTGGTAACCCAGAAGAAGGAGAACTGCGCCCCCAACTATTAGATAGATTTGGAATGCACGCGGAAATCCGTACAGTTAAGGAACCAGCTTTGCGCGTGCAAATCGTTGAGCAAAGGTCAGAATTCGACCAAAATCCGCCAACATTTCTGGAAAGCTACAAACAAGAGCAGGAAGCACTGCAACAGAAAATTGTCAACGCTCAAAAGTTGTTACCTTCTGTGACAATTGATTACGACCTGCGAGTCAAAATTTCCGAAGTTTGCTCTGAACTTGATGTGGATGGCTTGCGGGGAGACATTGTAAGTAACCGCGCCGCCAAAGCCTTAACTGCATTTGAAGGGCGTACCGAAGTCACGCTTGATGACATCCGCCGTGTGATTACTTTATGTCTGCGTCACAGATTGCGCAAAGACCCCTTAGAGTCAATTGATTCTGGATATAAAGTAGAAAAAGTTTTTAGCCGCGTCTTTGGTGTAGAACTACCAGAAGAGACAACACAAAAAAATGGTACAGGACAAAAGGTTAGGAGTTAGAAGTTAAGAATAAAAAATGAAGAATGAAGAGAAAAGAAATTCTTTTATCTTCTTTCTTCTTTATTTTTCAGCACTTAGCAGTTAATTATGAGATTTTGGCACTTTTGGTTCAACAGTTTTGTTTTATCCAGCCAATACAACCCGCCTCGGTTTGTAGAGATGCTGATGGTACTGCTAGGGCGTGTTTTCAAACTATAACCACAACAAAATGCAGGCGATCGTAATCATAGCTGTATAATTTACGGCAAGCTTTTCATACCGAGTAGCAATACGTCGAAATTGTTTGAGTCGGTTGATAGCGCGTTCGACAACGTTGCGTTGACGGTAAATTTCACGGCTAAAAGGACCGCGACGTGGTTCGGTGGAGAGTCGTGGAATTGTCAGACGGATACCACGACGGCGCAGGTAATTACGGATACGACGACCTGTGTAACCTTTGTCTCCGACTAATCGTAAAGGGCGTAAACGTGGACGACCACGCCCAGAACGCTTGACTGCTCCTTGTTCCATTAATTGTTCTAGAAAAATTGACTCATTTCTTTGACCTGGGCTGAGAATAAAAGTAATCAGTTTACCTTTACCTTCACAACGTATGTGTATTTTGGTACTAAAACCCCCCCGAGAACGCCCTAGTTTCTCATCTGCTTCGCCCCTTTTTTTCCGCCCGCTGCGTGTTGATGGGCGCGTATTACTGTTCCATCAACGTAATGAATCTCCCAATCGAGCTTTCCTTGAGAGTCGGCGATCGCTTGTAAGCGTTCTAAGATTTGCTTCCAAATTCCGGCTTTTTGCCACCGATAAAATCTTGTTGCTACGCTCTCCCACTTTCCATACCGTTCTGGCATATCCCGCCACGGCGCTCCGGTTCTCAGTATCCAGAGGATGCCATTAACAACCGTGCGGTGGTTATTATTTGGCTTGCCTGTTCTCGGTTTTTGTAGTGGTAGTAACGGTTTTAACCTTTCCCACTGTTCGTTACTTAAGTCTCCTCGGTTCATCATGACTATATAGTGATCGCCTATTTTTAGGATACAGCGAGTTTGAAAACACGCCCTAGCAATTGCAATGCTGATTGTTTGGAATTTTACGCTAGAGATAGCTTTTATGATACTTGGGTGGAGCTTTGTCGTTGGGGCATCTATTTCTATCTTGGTACGAGAAGCCATTGCTCCCTCACCTGATATCCGAGTTAACCAATTAGCAGCAGTGTTCTTTCTCAGCATCAGTCTTTATGGTTTTGTCTATGTATTTCAAACTCTCTAACAAATTAAAATATAGAAGATAGAAGATAGAAGATAGAATAATTTCTTCACTCTTGTGTCTTTACTCTTCTTTCTTTGCTTACCATCCTTGCATTTCCACCAGTTCGATACAGAATTCATTGATGTGTTCTAAATTAGGTTTGTCAGGTAAGGAGGAGTCTTCGTACACCTTTTCCATTTCAGCAACTAACTCCTCTGCCATTTTCATGACCTGTTCATAAGAATAATCCCCCTTGAGGATAGCTTTCAAATCTTCTGCATCACCTGCGATCGTTCTATCTACAATCACTTCTCCTGTTCGCAATATTTCTAGTCCACTGCGTAATAACCTAACGCAGTGCATCCCATGCTTCAGGTCAAAACCTGATTTTCTCTCCATTTCTGCCCTAGCTGGGTTTCTGTTTTCCTGCCATGATAAATATGCTTTCCATTCTCTTAAAGCTATTTGATATGTTTGGCTTTTTTTAAGTAGGCGAATAAAATCTTTACGACTATTTGTTAGTTTTTGCGTGTACTCTAAAGTTTCATCAGGTAAAGAATACTGTTTAAGCACACCCTTAAAATCTATATCCGCTGTGAGCAGCTTATATAATTGCTCTGCTTCTTCTAAAAACTCAATTTTTCCTCTAATTAAGTGATAAAGATATTCTAGAAAAGCATTGACTTCATCTTTTGTAAGTGGTGCTTCTTCTATATCAAAATCAGATGGAATTGGTTTCTTTTGCGGTGGATTCAACAACCACTTACGATGAGTTTCCATTTTTTTGATTTGGGCAAACGCATAACCAGAGTAAGTATGCTTTACCTTCTTGCTAAAAAATATTTGTCTATGCTTAATTAAGTGCTGTCCTACTGGGGTTAAAACAGGATATTCATTCAACCATAGCAATTCTAAAACATTAGGATTTGCCCCAGACAATAACTGAATAATCTTTTTTAATTCGTATATCACTGTGTCTTTGTTTCCATCTAGAAACGGAAACATTCCTAGTTCATCCCAGCCATCATCTTTTTGTTCAATATGGTCAAATCCCAAGTAATACCTTTTGGGTGCGATAAATACTCCTCGATAATCATAGTCTGAATCAGGTCTATTTAACCCATAGCCGTGGCTACCTGCTAACCCAATCAAAATCGTTCTTTGTTCAACTTCAATTCTTTTCATTTCACAAAACGGCTCCGAAGTCTTACTTTAACAGTTACCAGTTACCAGTTATCAGTTATCAGTTTCATAATTGGGGGTAACACCACACCAAGAGCACCGAAAGCGTTGGTGTCAGTACAACCACACCAGCCCGAGAAAGCGTCACTGCGGCTGGTACTGTTCACTGCTTTAAGTATTCGCCCTATCTTGATATTTTCAGCGATGTTATACGAACTTCATTTCTCATACCTAAGTATAAATAACTATATTTTTTACGTAAACTAATATTTCATAATGCAAACTTTTTCATAAAAACATCTAATTTCTATGCATTTCTCAAGAAATTGTTGAGATACTTATTAGGGGATAAAACCAATTTTTAACTAACAAAGATTTTTATTTAATTTTAAGAGCTAGTTATGACAACCTTAAAATCCTGTGTTTCAGCTTGTCGGTACTGTCGATATTACACCCCAGAAGGTCAGCGTGGTGGTACGTGCCGATTGTTCAATGTATCAGTGAAATCTGGATGGAAGGCTTGCTCTTTATCTGTGCCATCTTTTGCACCTGCTTGCGAACATTTAGTTGGCACTCCTAGCTTTAGATAAAACACTGAAATTTTAAAAGCGTTGTTCGAGAACTCTTGTCTGGTGAAGGGTTGCTCCTGTTTTACTTTGACAAAAACTTAGTCACTAAGGTATAGTTATAGATCGTGTGTCTAATTCCTGCTCGGATCAGGTAAAGACAATGCAAAAGCTGGAAAGCTTTTTTTAAGAGCATACGATCCAGCTACCTGTACGGCAACCTCAAGGACAATTCCATGACCTACGCAATTATTGAAACTGGCGGCAAACAATTACGAGTCGAACCAGGTCGCTTTTATGATATTGAACTGCTTTCTGTCGAACCGGACGAGAAAGTTACCATAGAAGCAGTATTGTTAGTGCAGCATAACGGCGAAGTCACTATAGGACAGCCGCTTGTGGCAGGGGCAAAGGTAGAAGGAACGGTGTTGCGGCATCTTAGAGGTCGCAAAGTCCTGGTGTATAAAATGAAACCGAAAAAGAAAACCCGCAAAAAGCGGGGTCATCGCCAGGAAATCACCAGATTGTTGATTAACTCAATCAGCCTCGACGGTTCAGTTCTTGCCTCAGAAGACAGCGCAATCAGTCTCACACCAGATGCTGAGGTGACAGAACCAGTTGCCACTGGTACCGACAATAATGAAACTCAACAGACTATCGATGTTGCTGCCGAAGCTGTTGCAACACATGAAACTTCAGAGGCTGCTGCAACACCTGATGCTGACAATCCACCTGCTGAAGAAACTGCTACTGAATAATAGATAAAAGAAGTAGAAATACAAGAGGAAATTATGGCTCACAAGAAAGGAACAGGTAGTACACGTAACGGTCGTGACTCTAATGCTCAAAGACTGGGTGTTAAGCGCTACGGCGGTCAAGTTGTGCGGGCGGGAAATATCCTAGTTCGCCAGCGTGGCACTAAATTTCACCCTGGTAACAACGTTGGTATTGGCAGTGATGACACTCTGTTTGCCTTAGTTGACGGCGTGGTCACGTTTGAACGCAAGGGGAAAACCCGTAAAAAACTTAGCGTTTACCCAGTGGCTGCGGCAGCTGAGTCTGTTGTAAGTTAGTCAAAAGTCCATAGTCAAGAGTTAATAGTTGCTATGGACTCTTGACTATGGGCTCTTACCAACAAAGAACTCACCAACTCAGCAGACACAATTCGGCATCAATTCTTTGCAACTGGGTAGAAGTCCTTCTTCAGTTGCTTCCAAATTTATTTATGCAGAGAAAAAGAATTATATGGCTAAGCCACATTTTGCGAACGATACTGAATTTCCCGAATTTATCCGTGGGATCATTCTGAGTTCTGAGTTCTGCTCAAATGAACTTATGAATGAGCGCACCTAGAGCTAATCCCGTCAAAGAGAAGATAGATAAAAACCAAAAGGCTTGCCCTTCACTGAAGCCGGCTGTTTGAAAGTCTATCTTTGCCAAGACAGCGGCAGCAATGATTAGCAAGGTATCAAGAAATACTCGGAAGTGGGCTATCATCAAAAAGAACAAGAAAGCCCCTAAAACAGTAATACTAAAAGACCTGAGGTTTGATTGGAATAAGACAAAAGAATAGTGTGTAAGCCTTCTCCAAGAAATGGTTAAGCCTCCCAGGAGAACTAAGATAGTAATGACAGTCAGCACCCATATAAACTTAGGAGCATATGCTTTGGATATCACCCAGCCTAAGGTCGTGTAAGTAAACAGTAGTAATACTAGGGAAACAAAGGGAAGTCTTTTCAATATTGACATGGGTTGTTCCCATTATAAGGATAGGCTATCATTCCAGAACTATCTCAAGCATAAGGATACTGCTCTGTAGGAAAGGATGAATCTCTTGCCTACACTATAACCCATCAAAAAGCCATCAAAAGAAAGCCAATGAAAGTTGATAGATGTTGGCTTGAATGACTTAGACTATAAATTTAATATCATATTTTTTCTACCTTCAATCAAGAGGCTGTTATGCTCTCCCAATGAAAGCAAAGCAAGTTTGCCAAGAATTCCGGCACGAATTGTTAAATATTTTGTTAAACATTTGTAAACTGTTAGCAGCTAAGTAGCCGCGTGTCATGTGTTGTTAAGGAATTATCATGAGACAACTTGTTATAGCTGAGCGTGTAAGCCTCATTGGTCATATCTTGGCAAAGGCTTTTGGGCTGATAGGCATTCTATTGGTCATACCCAATGCCGAAATAATTTTGAACTCAGGAGGCGTTGGACAAACAGCCATGCAGTTGAGTTTGGCTGATGGCGGTGTGGTAGATATTATTTTGGGGACAATAGCTGTCTCGATTTATGCATACCGGATATTGGGATGGCGCACTTGGCTAGGGTTTATGCTGCCAGCTATGTCAATATCGGTGGGCAGTGAATTACTAGGAACTAGCACTGGGTTTCCCTTTGGAGACTACACTTACTTGAGTGGCTTGGGATATAAAATTGCGGGGCTTGTCCCATTTACAATTCCCTTATCCTGGTTTTATGTGGGCTTGTCTTCTTACCTGATTGCTCGTGCCGGTCTGGGTGTCGCTCAAAATCCCAGTTTAGCGCGCCACGTAGGTGCCATAGCGTTGGGCGCAATGCTCTTTACCTGCTGGGACTTTGCATTGGAACCAGCTATGAGTCAAACAAATCTCCCCTTTTGGTATTGGGAAAATCCAGGAGCGTTCTTTGGAACACCCTACCAAAATTATGCAGGTTGGTTTGGCACTAGCGCTCTGTTCATGACAGTAGCAGCCTTGTTATGGAAAAACACACCAATTAAAGTGGAGCGATCGCAACTCTGGGTGCCCTTAATCGTTTATCTCAGCAATTTTTTCTTCGCTGCTGGACTCAGCTTAGCTGCTGGATTTGCTATTCCAGTTTCGCTGGGCTTTGTGATTGGCGTAGTTCCTGCTGTGGTACTTTGGTGGAGATCAAAAGCTGCATCTGCTAATGTTGCTGTTACACCGACAACCACTGAAGTTTCTGTAGCGAACGTCAAAGTTGCCGTTAAATAGAGCATTGATTTCCATCGCCAGGTATTTTGCTGTGCTAGACGTGTGGACGATAGCAAGTGCTATCTCACTCTTATTACTACTGATTCAACTACCAGCGACAGCAATTCTGCTGTCGCGCCTTGTCAAAGGACCTAGCCGCCTTCCTCCCATTGCACCCAAAAATCCCACTCCAGAATTTTTGGGTGCTGTCAGCGTTGTCATTCCCACCCTGAATGAGGCTCTTCGTATTAGTCCCCTGCTAGATGCGATAAGTCGGCAAAGCTACGAAGTCCGGGAAATTATCGTTGTAGATAGCAAGTCTGGTGATGGCACTCCTGACTTGGTAAAAGCGGCACAGCAGAAAGACCCTCGCTTTCGCCTGATGACGGATGATCCCTTACCCACTGGTTGGGTAGGGCGTCCTTGGGCGTTGCATTACGGCTTTTTGCAGACCTCAGAGGGAAGTGAGTGGTTTCTGGGTATGGATGCTGATACACAACCATCACCAGGTTTGGTTGCTGGTTTGGTGAAGACAGCAGAAGCTCAAGGCTATGACTTGGTTTCCCTCTCACCCCAGTTCATTCTCAAATATCCAGGAGAGTGCCTGCTACAACCAGCATTGCTGATGACTCTGCTTTATCGATTTGATCCTGCTGGTGTCAATACAAAGCAGTCAGAACGGGTGATGGCAAATGGGCAATGCTTTTTATGCCGTCGCTCTGTTCTAGCGGCTGTCGGTGGATATACGAGTGCCAGTGGTTCTTTTTGTGATGATGTTACCTTGGCACGGAATATAGCCGCCTCTGGGTTTAAAGTCGGTTTTTTAGATGGGGCAAAAGTGCTGAAGGTGCGGATGTATGAGGGAGCAATGGAAACTTGGAAACAATGGGGGCGCAGCCTTGACCTGAAAGACGCTTCCTCCCGCGCTCAAATTTGGGGGGATTTATGGCTACTTTCAGCAGTTCAAGGTTTACCCCTCATACTCGTCCTGAGTTACCTTTGTGCTTCCCGGACTGTCCCCTTGTCACCCTCTCCCCCCCTCCTTCTTTTGGGGCTGAATCTATTTCTACTGGTGATTCGTTTTGCAATGCTTTTTGCGATCGCACCTTCCTACGATCGCACCCAAGCAAACGGTGGCTGGTTGTTCTGGCTATCACCTCTAGCTGATCCAGTAGCGGTGCTGCGGATTTTCTTATCTGCATTCCGCACTCCAACAGAGTGGCGAGGGCGAAAATACTGAAGAAGATGGAAGATAGAAGATAAAACAATTTTTTTATTCTTCATTCTTCACCAAGAAAGAACTCAGAAGATGGGAAGAAACAATTGTGTAAAATATTACCTCGTCATGACTTAAACTAGGAAACCCCCGAATTTTACGTTGTGAATATTCTGTGTTCTGCGTTCTTCTTCATTCTTCATTCTTCATTTTCGACTTGATCGCCCCGTTCCAGTTCCCAAAGAATTTGATTGCCTTCGCGGCGCACTCGTGATACAATCCAGTTCCGCCAGCGCCACTCGTCTCCACGACTCGTAACAGCGCTGGCGTGGACATCCATCAAGTCTGCTAGTTCAGAACTGGTGATCAGGTAGCCTTTTTCAGCAATTTCGTCAGCAATACGCAGGGTTTCAACTAAGTTGCGGAGTTGCGTTACCCTGATTTCTCGAGGTAATTCCTCGCTGACTGAGGCAGTAGGGTGGGTATGTGGTTCCATATTGGTTATATCTGTTGCCAGAGTACTGATTTCTTGTGTATTTTTGTTAATTATTGTAGAGTTTGTTTCTAAATCAGATCCTCTTGATACATTTACCTCGCTTTTTTGCTCAAAGACTTGGTGAAAATTAGAGAAGTTTTGTTGTTGCAGGGATAGGGTTTTGCCATTGGCGAAGGCGCGGGCAATCACATCACAGCGTTCGTTACCAACATTACCTGCATGACCACGGACATACTCCCACTTTACGCGTGGGCTATTGAGGTCATCCAAGGTTTCCAATAGGTCTTGGTTAAGCACGGGATTTCCATCTGCCTTTTTCCAGCCTTTCTTTTTCCAGCCTTTAACCCATTTGGTAACGCAGTTGATGAGGTATTCACTATCAGTGTAGAGGGGGATGGGTTCAGTTTGTCCTGAGTCTTTTAAAAATTGGAGGGCGGCGATCGCAGCTTGCATCTCCATCTTGTTGTTAGTGGTTCGGGTGGATGCACCGCCCATTTCGTGGATGGAACCATCATCGAAATAGACGACTACGCCCCAACCGCCAGGACCCGGGTTACCAGTGCAAGCACCATCTGTGTATATACTTTTGATTGTAGGAATTGAAGACATAGTAAGAACTTTAAACCGTCTTACGCCGAAGGCGCATGCCCAAAGGGCTTTAGACGCCAAGGACGCCAAGAAAGGCATTTAGCGGCGAAAAATGCGAAGGACAATTAAGGTTAGCATAATTGCGATTACACCTATGCCCAAACTCCAAAAGAAAGCTTGAGTTTGGTAAGCAAGAGGGTTTTTTGTTTCTTGAGGAATTTCGGCAAGGATGACAGCTGAGGCTATTTGACTGGTTGCTAGTCCGACACCTGCAATGGCGATGGTATTGTTGAGAGCGCGATCGCTTTTGGTTTGCTCTAGGTCAATGATACCTTGGACAGTGCTGTTGAGATTTTGCAGTAAGGTTAATCCAGGGTTGAGATTTGCATAATCTGCTTCTACTTGTCGCTGGTATTTTTTGGCGTAAATTTCGCTATTGCTGAAGGTTTGTAAAAATTCTAAGTCGCTACCTGCATATTTTTTCTGCATCTCATCTAAACGAGATTTATAATTATCTAGGTTTAATTGAATGGTGCGGCTTTGATTTTCTAGATAGTTTAAAGCAATAGTATAATCAGACAAGTTAATTAAGTTAGCCGACAATGTTTCTTGTAGCTTACTGAGTTTCAGACTATTGGTTTGCAATAGCCTTGGTAACTCACCAGCTTGCTTGATTGATGGTTGTATTTCAACGTATTCTTTTTTAAGAAGTGTTTTTTGATAGCGGCTTTGATAGTAAGACCAAACAACTTTATGGCGGTATTGCCATAAGCGTAGAAATTCGTAATAGACACTTTGCACCCGCTTTCTCATTTCCTCCGGTGATATATTATCGGGAAATAACCAGATGAAAACATGATGACTTTCTTGTCTAAACTTTTCCCAAAACTCTTTCCCATTTACACCTAAATTTTGGGGACAATACCACAGTTCAAAAATTGTTCCTGATTCTAACTTACCCTTGCCAATAAAATCTCGTTTCCAGTCGTAATTGCTGACAATTTGTGTGTAGCACTTTTGGGCAATATCTTCAATTTCTGCATCGGTTTTTTGACTTGTTAGTTTGCCCCAAAGTAACCAGGTTTGTCCAATTGTGCCTGTTTGCCCAGAGATGTGTTGGGTAATTTCTTGTTTGAGTTTCAGGAATGGTTCATCTTTGATATTTTGTGGCTTGTCGTTATATTGACCGTTAGCATCTCGTTTACCGGAGTCATTAACCTGGAGGGCATAACTATCGCCTATTTGCAGAGGATAGTAGTAACCATCAAGCGGTGATTGGAATTTCCTAATTTGGGTTTCGAGTAACTCGATAACATCAACGTCTGTATTTTGATATTTCTGGATTTGTGCATACTTTTCCTGAAAGCTTTTTTCGTCTAATTTACCGTATATTTTTTGACAGAAAGTACGGCAGTTTTGGTCAATTTTTGACTGCTTTTGTCCTAAGCCATCCTTCAAGTCATAAAGGAATAAATCTATACTGGGATAAATAATTTGCTCTGACATTTTATTTCCTCCCAGGGAGAAACTGCCAAAGCCGTTTCAAGAGATTTGGTTTTGCTTTCGCAGCAGTAACAGAATCATCAGCACTAAAAGTATCAATAGCTGAGTTAGTGAGTTCTTTATTCGATTCTTTTGGCAGAGGCAGTGGTGGCAAACCTTTATTGCGCTGACCAGCTTCTTTTTTCAATGTTGTCAGTTCTTTTTGGTATACTTCATCTAAAGGTGGATAACTTTCAGCAATAATATCCAGGTTGCCAATATTGGTGGGATCGGCTTTTAAGTTTTGGGCGATCGCATTGAGTTGTTCTTGGATATGCGCAGGCAAAGATTCATTCAGCTTGGCTAGGGCATTTTGGAATGCTGTAACAGAAATTATATCGTTAGGTTGCATAAGAATTCGTGATTAGTTATTAGTTATTATCTCGTTCCTACGCTCTGCGTGGGAACGCAGTTGGGAAGGCTCTGCCTCCTCGTTCCCAGAGGCAAAGCCTCTAGAAATGCATTCCCAGCCTCAGGCTGGGAACGAGGGAGCCTCAGGCTGGGAACGAGGGACGAGGAAAGCAACCAGTGATTGTAAAAGCTGCCCAATAATAGGGATCGTCAAAATGCTTCTGTTTCTTATCCGCAAGTTCCATGTGACCGAATTCCCATAACTTATTTCTGACGTGAGGACGGAGGGGTTTTTCATCTTGCGGTAGCTTCTTAAAGATGACTTGATACAATCTCTCCAGTTTATAATCTGTGAGATTGCGAAGCCATTTGTTGGATTTTGCTAAGGCAATGGCTGGTGATTTGCCTTTCTTGAGTTGCCAGTAAAAGTACATGATGAGCAAACTACTCGCATCGTCATTCACAGTCCATAAAGTACTGAGAACGTTGCTTACACCTTGGTAAACAAAGGCACTGACTAAACCAACATATTCATTTTCTATCGTTTGGTTGCCAGTTAAGCCAGTTTCGCAAGCGGCAAGGGTGACAAGTTGATAACCTCTAAAATCTATCTTGCAAATTTCCTCCACCGTGAGTTTATCTTCACCGCTGAGGGCAAGGGCAGATTGTTTGGGATGCTCGAAATCATAACTGCCATGTCCGGTGAAGTGAAAAATATTATATTGAGCAGCAAGGGCTTCTTTGACAGCGGTGTTGGTAGCTTGTTCGCCAGATATCCGCTTATTGTTGGGATGGCTGAAAAGCTGGTTAATAGCAGCAGATTCGATTTCTGCATGAGGTAGTATATCAAAGCCTGCGCTGTCGGGATGTTCCACACTCAGCAATTGGTGGAGTTCCCCGTTGCTTGTTGACTCAATCTGCTGTAAATATATGCCAACTTGAGCGCTGGGTAGATAGGTGGTGGTGAAATGTTCAGGAAACAGCGCATGAAGGGGGAAGCGGTGCAAGTCGCGGTGGGGAAGCAAGATGAGATTTTGGATGGATTTGTGGTTAATTTCGGTCAGTATAGCTGAGATATTGAGGATAGCACCAAGCTGCTTGAGCATTTGAGGCAAATTATCACGCCAGTTGTTTTGTTGTGCAACTTGCTTATCATTGCTTTTGTGGTAATCCTCATATTGTTGATTCCATTGTTTCACCCAGCTTTCAAACTCGCGCAAAAACGAGGGAGTAGAGATGACGCTGGGTTGAGGAACATTGTGTTTAATAATAAAAGTACTGAGAGCAAAAGGGCTGAGATGCCAATAGACAACAGCAGTTGTGGGATTCGTTAGCTGTTGCATATCAGCATAGCTGGGACTGAGAATATCTTGCTTCTGGGCATCGAGAATCCAGGTGAGGTAGAGATTTTTATTTCTTTCAGCAGCTTCTAATGCCAAGACGAATTCACCGTCTTCTACTAAAACATCAACCCGCATCTGCGAGAAGCTGATAAATTCAACTACCAATTGTCGTTTCTGGAAAGAAGTCTTTTTACTATTGAACAGATTCCTAAAGACTTCTAACCCATGTCGCCGCCATTCCTTCGCTGCTGTGATTTCTCCGAAAGCCAAAAGGACGCGAATTAAGTCTCGCAAAACCTCCAGATGCAACTCAGGGAAATCTGCTTCTGTGAGAGTTTTCAGCGCTTCGTTGTAACTGTTGACGGCTTTGTGCCAATAGCTGCGGGGACGGGAATCTTTTCGCCCTCGGAAGTAGTGAGCATTACCTATCGCCCGATGCAATTGTCCCCAACCTTCTGGGTGAGTGTGTTGGTGGCAATACTTCAACCCTTCCTCATAGCTTGCCAATTGCCCCTCATAGCCGCGCTGGTTAAGAGTTCGATTTGTCTGTACTATGCCAATCAACAAACTCGGTAGCGGATCAAAGCTAATTGAACTTCCCGCAGCAATACCTCGGTTTTTCCAAGCTTGATGGTCGTCGGGTTTGATTAAGAGTGCTTTGTCGAAGGATGCGATCGCTTCTTCAAATCGCCCTAACTTACCCAGCGCCACACCCCGGTTGTACCAAGCTTGATGGTCGTCGGGTTTGAATTCAATTGCTTTGTCGAAGGATGCGATCGCATCTTCAAATCGCCCTAACTTACCCAGCTCCACACCCCGGTTGTACCAAGCTTGATGGTCGTCGGGTTTGAATTCAATTGCTTTGTCGAAGGATGCGATCGCATCTTCAATTCGCCCTAAGTTAGAAAGCGCATTGCCCCGGTTGTACCAAGCTTGATGGTCGTCGGGTTTGAATTCAATTGCTTTGTCGAAGGATGCGACCGCTTCTTCAAATCGCCCTAACTTACCCAGCGCCAAGCCCCGGTTGTTCCAAGCTTCATAGTAGTCGGGTTTGAATTCAACAGCTTTGTCGTAGGATGCGATTGCTTTTTCAAATTGCCCTAAGTCATTGAGCGCCACGCCCCGATTGTACCAAGCTTGATGGTCGTCGGCTTTGAATTCAATTACTTTGTCGAAGGATGCGATCGCTTCTTCAAATCGCCCTAAGTCATTGAGCGCCAAGCCCCGGTTGTTCCAAGCTTCATAGTAGTCGGGTTTGAATTCAACAGCTTTGTCGTAGGATGCGATTGCTTCTTCAAATTGCCCTAAGTCATCCAGCGCCACGCCCCGATTGTACCAAGCTTGATGGTCGTCGGGTTTGAATTCAATTACTTTGTCCAAAGATGTGATCGCTTCTTCAAATCGCCCTAACTTACCCAGCGCCAAGCCCCGGTTGTACCAAGCTTGATGGTCGTCGGGTTTGAATTCAATTGCTTTGTCCAAAGATGCGATCGCTTCTTCAAATCGCCCTAAGTTAGAAAGCGCATTGCCCCGGTTGTACCAAGCATCATGGTCGTCGGGTTTGAATTCAACGGCTTTGTCCAAAGATGCGATCGCTTCTTCAAATTGCCCTAAGTTACGCAGCGCCACGCCCCGATTGTACCAAGCTTGATGGTCGTCGGGTTTGAATTCAATTACTTTGTCCAAAGATGCGATCGCATCTTCAAATCGCCCTAACTTACCCACCACCACGCCCCGATTACACCAAGCTTCATGGTTATTTGGATTCAAAGTAAGGACTTGATCAAAACAGTCAACAGATTGTTTATAGTTGCCTACCTCATAGTATTGAATTGCCAACTTAAGGTATTCGCTGGCTAAATATGCACTGTTATCTTGCCCCTCTTGGTGAGCAGACGTTACGAGATCGGCATTTTGTCCGTCATCCTCCTTTATTGATTCGCCTTGATTGCGCCTCAACAACCGCATCCCAATATCACGCGCCACATCTCCCACTTCCCCAATATCCAACTCACCCAGCTGCACCATCCGCGCTGCTAACTCATCATTCGGTGCGCTTGATACTAACAATCTTTCCCCAAAGCGCCGCAACCATTCCACCAAACCAGCCTGAGTGATATTCTTTGCATCCAAGAAACCCTTTACCCGTCCCCGACTCCAGCCCTTATTCACACCTGCCAACAGTTCAAGGAACAACGCTTCATACTCAGCATCCGTCGGCTGTTTGGGTGGTTCTACCCTCCTCTGTCCCCCCGACTGAGGAGATGGATGCTTGCTGCCAAATAAGCGCTGAAAAAACCTTTTGAGCCACTGCCAAAATCGCCTGAGCATCGAAAAAAGATTGTATCGCTTTTATCGTGTATTATAGCGATTTCACTTAAAAGGCAGTAGGATGCGATCGCGCACACCGCAGTGCCAGAGGCAATCGCACAAAGTACCCGCATAAAGGCGATGGCGCAGAGCGCCCGCTTCGCGATCGCCCTTCACCACACAAGCAAAAAGTGCGATCATTAAGCAGCGATTGCCTATGATGGTTTTAACTGCCCCAATTTCAAGGTTGAAGCTATGACAGACCAAGAACTACTGAGCCGTATCACCGTTAACCCGAAAGTAATGATAGGTAAACCAGTGATTAGGGGAACACGCCTAACTGTTGAGTATATTCTGAATCTCCTTGCACATGGTGCAACAATAACAGAAATTCTCGAAGAGTATGAAGGCTTAGTCGAAGAAGACATCCGAGCTTGTCTTTTATTTGCCAAGCGATCGCCAGAAAGTACTAGCTTCATGCTATCAAGTTCTGAAGTTTAGCTTCGTCAAATGCAATGGTTCAACGATAATTTTCAATAACCTGGTTCATAAATTTATGCCAGTTTTCATTGGGAATCCAAATTTTATGTAAGTCTTTCTTTGCCTCTTCCTCACTTATGCTTTCATGTAGACGGTGATAAAGATAGATGAAAGCTGAAACTCTCATATTAGCGGCACAGTGGACAAACACTTTTCTGTCGGTGTTTGCTTCCATGACCCTAAAAAATTCGTTCACATTTTCAATAGTAGGTTTTTCCCATACCACTGGAATGTGGACGTACTGCATACCTTCAGCTTCCACAATTTGTTTTTCATCAGGTAAAGCGTTGGTAGATTCTGGTAGTGCCAAATTCACAACGACTTGATATCCTGATTGTTGAATCGCTGAAAACTGTTCTTTTGTCGGTTGTCCTGAAGTGGCAATGGAATCTGATATTTTTTGGTAGTTGTAGATGTCTTCAATCTTATTACCCATAATATTTCTACGCAGAATATTGTTGACAGATAGTTTGATAAAACCAGAGATATTTTGAATTCTGTTATTGAACATATTCATCATGTCTGCTGTGGGTACATTATTAGCAAAGTCTTTGCTATCCTTGGGGGTAAAATGCTCCTATTAGTTCTCATTGCTAGTGTGTGCATTCTCAGCATAAAAAAATTGGTGGTTTCTGTACATCAACCGTATTTCACCTACGTTAGCTGAGAAGCCCCAACGTTCATAAAAAGGAATCATTTCTGGTAGACAATAAAGAGCAATCTGCTCAACTGACGCTAACTCAGGATGATTGATAACTGTGTTTATTAGCTTAGCACCAAGACCCATTTTTCTATGTGTTGGTTTAACGATAACATCATAAATAGTTGCCCTATACACAAAGTCGGTGAGAACACGAGTAAAACCAATTAATCGTTCGCTCTCATCTACCAATCCAACGATAATGTCTGACGCTGCAAGCATCTTAACAACGTCTTCACGACTACGTTTGTAGCTCCAAAATTCACTTTTGTACAATTCCAGCAATTCTGAAATCTGGTTTTCGGTCAGATTGGCAACAATTTGATATGTCATAATTGCACCTGGTATTTATTCATTAGACTTCTTATAAAACTATGATTAATGGATGTTTTCAAGCACAGATGCACACAGATTAACCTTGCCCTTGAGCGAAGGGACAGATAATTTATCTCTGTGCATCTGTGTTAATCTGTGGTTCTATTTTCACCAAATTTAACTTTTTGAGGTTTATTTGTTCGCGCTATTTTGTTTGTAGACCCGCTCAAGCACAACTACAAATTAACTCGTAAATCAAATATTATGCAAGTTGAAAATGCGACAGCTTATTCTGGTTTTACCCCAATCAGCAGTGCAAGTTCTAGCCATTTCCAGTAACAGTCAACGTCTGTAAAACCAATATCTCGCAGCCAACAAAGCTGTGTTTCCACATCCAAAAGCTTATTAGATGGGTCGTCTTCCTTAAGAGTTCTACCGATAGCGTGTAAAAAACGTTCGTGCAACTTGGGAGTAGGTGAGGCGACGTGTTCCAAGTTGCAGAAAATTCCACCTGGTTCTAGCAGATGAAAAATTTCTCTGTATAGGGAATGTTTGCGTTCATCAGTCAGGTGATGGATAGCAAAACTGGAGACAACCGCATCAAACAAACCCAACTCAGGTAGTGGTACATCCATGTTATGTGCAATGACTTGCACCGTAGAATCATCGGCAAAGCGAGTTTTTACGGTCTCTAGCATGGTTGGTGAAAAGTCAATGGCAACGCTTTGGACGTGGGGACGTTCAATCTTAAGTAATCCTAGCAAACGACCGTCTCCAGTTCCTAAATCAAGAATGCGTTTCACTGTTTTTGGGATGTGTTCCAAAAGTACTGCTTCGCCCTCGGTGCGATGAGGCATTTGATCCGCTTTTTCAAGATAGCGTAATGCGTGTTCTGCCGAAGTCCAGAGATTAACCATAATATTATGTGATGATTTTTGAAATATTTCGCTAAGGCGTAAAAATTATCTTAGCGTAAGAATGGATATACGATTCATGCAAGATCTAAAATGGTAAATTTGGAATTTCTTATTTAAAAAATTAAATATACAAAAAGCGTTCCCCATAGGAAACGCTAAAATTCGGAAAAGTTAACACTGATTTCACAAAGTAGGGTTGGCAATAGCGGCTTTTTTTCAAACTATTAGGCTTGAAGGTTGGCTTGTTCTTGCAACCACGGGTCTACAGGTTGTCCATCTTTGCGACGCAACTCAATTTCAACGACCATGACTGCTTTTGAACCAGGAGGTGCAGGTTTTTGATGGAAAAGAATGTCGTAATCTGCGGGATTTTTATTGCGTTCTTTCAACCAATCCTGCACTTTGATTGTGGCGAAAAATGATTGCCCTTGCTCAAACATTTGGGTAATTTGCATTTGTAGCGAGAAGGGATTTAAACGACCCATTGTATACCGCCTTTGTTAAGTAATTTAAAGTTAGGGCTTCACCTTACTTTATGTTATCTCTGCTGCTACCTTTAACAGATGTATCCATTTAGATGTAAAAAAGCAGATAAGTAGGTAGTTTTTGGTATTGTTGGGTTTCACTATCGTTAGCTCAACCTACAACATTTGCGATTGCCTTTGGCACTGGGCTTTACCCAATCGCACTTAGTCATAGTTAAAAGTTTTAGTGGGCATTACCCATCCTAACGCACCTGACCAAAGGAGAATTCGGTTTGAAGAATGAGCATTTATCACAAGCATATCCTGGGGCTAATAGTCCAGGATTTCATTGATAACACTCTTTAAGTCTTTGTCAGCAGGGCGTTTTGCAAACTGCTCGTGACTATAAATCCACACAAGTCTGATGACGCAGGTAGTCGTATTGACTAAATACATTAATCTGATTTGTCCAGAAGCCCCTTTGGAAACTTTTAACTCCAGCTTGTGAAATGTCCATCCTTCAGGTAACTGGATCTTCCCGGGTAAAGGTTCATTACGGGAATTTATAGGATACTGGTCTTCAATCAAATTTTCCAAAACTTCTGCGACAAGCTCAACAAAATCAGCCCCGTGAAATTTCGCAAGTTTTTTGAAAGAACGCTTGAAATTATCAGATTCCTCAATCGAGAAGGGAGTTGAGCCAGTCACGCACTTCTCCTTTGTTAATGCGAATTGAGGATTCCGAAGTGAGAGCATCCTTCAAAACTTCAGACATCACGGGTTCATAAGCGGGGTTATCACGCTCTATCACATCAAGCTTCTGATGACCCAATGCTTTCATATCCTTAAGAAGAATAGGCTCAGTTGAACTTGCTTCGGGTGGTAACCCCTTGCGAGCTTTCTTCCAAGGAAACTCCACGTGGGTCATATCACTAAGTAGATAGGCATGGTAGCCACCAAAATATTCCCAAACTTCTTCTAGAAGCTCTTTCTTCGGAACAGGAATTTGTAATAAGAATTCTTTGCTAGGGATAGGTAATTGATTAGCTTCAAATTCACTGTAAAACCTGTAAGCAGGAGGACATACAGGACCATATCGCCATGCTTGGATTTCTTCTTCAAACAATGGCTGATTGTACAGCGCCAAATGTAAGCTTTGTGAATAATACAGAAGCTTTTGAACCTTCATGTTGGTCATTTGAGCTTCTATACCATCCTCATAAGCTCTAATGATAAAGTAGCGAGCCGCATTGAGACAATCAATCATACTCAGACCCGCCAATCAAAATAAATCCATAACGATAGCAAATTTAAAGGGTAGCTTACACAATACTATTATAATCGAAGTCTTTAAATATAGTACAAAAATACTATAAAGCTAGTGTCGGTTGTTCACTCAAGAGCAAGAAACTGCTAACCAAAAGTGCGATGGCACGGAGGCGATCGCTCTGCGCCATCGCACCTCCCAGTGACGTTGAAGCAATGAGCGTATGCACGCTTGTTAGCTGTAAACTTTTCTTCTACTGTGGGGGTTCGGTAAACCTCATAACCTATAGTTGATGACTTGCACTCAAAGTTAATCTAGACTAAAGGAAAAGCATAAAAGCTTTCTAAGTACGGTAACCTGCAATGCTAAATCTATTCGCTGACCGTTAAAATCGAAGCAAGAAAGCGAATTGAGGAGCCACCACCAAGATGCAAGTTACATACGATTCTGATAAGCGCAAATTGCTATCATCTCTGTGTCATGGGGCGATTTTCTTTAGTACAGCATTATTTTCGATTGGGGTTCCAATTGTAATTAACTTACTTTCCGACGACCCAGTTGTTAAAAGCAACGCCAAAGAATCAATTAATTTTCACTTCAATGTTTGGTTCTGGGCAATCCTAATTGGAGTTCCAATTGGAATTGTATCTTTTCTCACCTTTGGTCTTGGCGGAATTTTGTTCTTCCCTGTTGTTGCTTTTGGCTTTGCACTGCACTGGGGACTGACAATTTGGGCGCTGTTGCACTGTTTCACCAAGCCTGATGAACCGTTCCGTTATCCATTTATTTTTCGACTTTTCTAATCATACCTACTCAAAATAAAATTAGTTTTTGGAAAAGGGATTGAGACAAGCATCCCTTTTTTATTTTATCTCCACTGAGGAACCACAAGAAAATATGTGTATCTAGGAGAATTTTCATCTGCCTTCAAATGCATTTACAATCTCTTTTAGCAGAGGTGCATCAAAATCATCAGGCACTGTAAATTCTCCGGCACACAAACCAAATGGTCGTAATTGCTTGTTAGTATTTGTAATTGGTTTTAGTTCGGCAATTGCCTTGTCTGCTTGGACAATGACAAAGCTTTCACCTGCCTCAACTTGATTAAGGTACTTCAAGGGATCTCGTTTGATATCGTCAACTGTGACTCTCTGCATCCTTTGTACTTTGGCGTAGTGGTATGGGGATAGTACATTGCTTAACCCAATTGTAGATAATGGGTTGGAAAGTACTTATAAAAAGTGCGATTACTTCTTGTAGATTGGGTGAAGCAACAGCAGAACGCAACTATTGATTGTATTGAATTTAACTTCATTCCACATTCTACTCAAGCTACTCAAATAAAAATTATCGTAGAGAAGACTGTATTTGTTTAAGAATTTGAATGACTTCCAATGCAGATTCTTGAAATGCATCTTTTGCTTTGCCAGGATTATCTTCAATCCAATTCATCACTTCCTCAAGAAGAGCTTTTTTGTGTTTTTGTCGATGTTTGCCGTTTGGCATTTGCATGAAATTATCTACTTTAGATTGAAATTCCTTTGGATAATATCGTTCAAAATCATGCTCAAGGAATTGAAGAAAATTATTCTCATTCCATCCATTAGAAGTATACATGTTCTTTAGTTTTTCAAGAATATTTGCTTCTTTATCTCCAGCATCTACAACAACCCAAGCTAAGTTTTTATAAACTGGCTGTAGGTGTAAAAATACAAACAAATTATTAAAATCTTCAAATTTAGCTTCCACTTCATCAAGTGATCGAGCTGAGAATGTACGAAGCCTACCTTTCATATTTGGTACAAACCAAGGTATCAAATAATCTCTAATTATTCTCTCGGCTGATGATTCTTCAAGAATTAACCAAGCTGACCACAAATCAAAATCAAAAAATTCATATCCTAGTTCTTCAAGAATCTGCCGTCGAGCTTCTGGAGTATTCTCTATTTCTTCAACCTGTGATGTAGGTAGACGATTTTGAAATTCCATTGTGACTTTAAATAGTTTGGTATCAGATTGTGCTCCCAAATATTTAGTAACAATATTTGAATGAGTTGTTATAATAAATTGATTATTTTCCGCTTTTTCAGCAATAAGTGCTAGAAGATTCTTTAATGCTTTTGGGTGTACATCATTTTCTGGTTCCTCAATTACAAATAATTGATTTTCTGCAATACATAAATCAACAATCAATCCAAGTAAATTGCCAATACCTTCTCCCATCAGATCCAATGGAATATTGTCATGATTGCTCACTATATAAGCAGCCTGCTTACCATGAGGTGAAGCCGTTGCTGTGATGGGGAAACCCAGTATATCTTGACATGCCTTAACATACTGTTCATTAGCTGGCATTTCAGGATTGGATATACGATCTATTTTGGCATAAAGGTGTAATAAATTACCTGTTACAGATGAAGCAGCTTGCAAATTGATTGTTTCATTAAATCCATCAACTTTCCTTTTAGATAAATATGGATATATAAAGTTCCGGGGCTCTTGATTTAAAATATGATAATTATAGCTATTTGTTGTATAGAATGGATCGCCGAAGGCATCTATTAAAATAATTTTTGGTTCATTAATTCTTAGATAAAATTTGAAAAATATTTCTAAACCAGTATTTATATTCAAAAACTTTTGATTAGCTTCATTTAGTTTAAGTTGGATGAACGCACTTTCCTGAAATCGACGTATATCCGTATTCTGCAAACTGAACCCCTGCTGAAGCCATAACATAGATTTCAATAATGTCGATTTTCCAGAATTATTGGGACCGATTATTAAATTAATTCCTTTAGACAATTGAATACTTGTATCCGAAAAGCATCTAAAGTTGTTCAAGTTGATTTCAGAAACCCACATAAAACTTAGTTTTAGAGCAACAAATAAATACAGCTTACCAAGTATAACTTATGTATTAGTTCAAGTGTACTAAAAAATGTATAAATAAAATCATAGTGGGGGGACGATTTAACGTAGCCCCCCCTAAAAATTTATTAATATTTCCAGGCAGGCAAGATGCCTGCCCCACAAGAAAATACAATTAACCCAACGCGGACTTCAACTCACTCCGTGCTTGTTCCAACGCCTCTGGCAATTTACTTGCATCGCGTCCACCTGCTTGTGCAAGGTTTGGTCTTCCGCCACCGCCACCACCACAGATTTTGGCGATCGCACCAATAAACTTACCTGCTTGCAAGCCTTTTTTGTTCACCTCTGCACTGAAAGCAGCAACTAAGCTGACTTTTCCTTCTTCGGGAACAGAACCCAGCACGATCGCACCATTACCCACTTTTTGCAGCAAGCGTTCGGCTACAGTTTTTAAGGACTCTGGATCAACGTCTTCCATCTTGGCGACGAGAATTTTATAATCGCCAACCGATTCGACTGTTTGTAGCAAGCTATCAGATTTGGCAATAGCAAGTTGTGACTTCAGGGTTTCCAGTTCCTTCTGGGCGGTTTTGAGTTCGTTTTGCAGAATAGTGATTCTGTCTGGTAGTTCTTCGGGTTTAACCTTAAAGCGATCGCTCAAATCTTTAACGACCTTATCACGGACATTCAGGTAATCTAAGATAGCCGGACCAGAAACAGCTTCAATCCGCCGCACTCCGGAGGCTACACCTGCTTCCGAGACGATTTTGAAAACGCCTATCTCCGCAGTATTGCTGACGTGCGTTCCTCCGCACAGTTCCATTGATACACCAGGAAAGTCAATCACCCGCACTTCTTCGCCGTACTTTTCACCGAACATGGCAACAGCACCTCTAGCTTTTGCTTCTGCTAAAGGCAAAATTTCCACTTTGGCAGAATGTGCGTCGGAAATCCAAATATTTACCAGTTCCTCAACTTGCTGCACTTCTTCTGGTGTCAGAGGACGCGGACAGTTGAAATCAAAACGCAACCTATCGAACGATACAAGTGAACCTGCTTGCGATATCCCTTCATCAACAACTTTCTTCAACGCTGCTTGTAGCAGGTGAGTTGCGGTGTGGTTGGCTTGGGTGCGACGACGATTAGCTGGATCAATCTGTGCGGTCACAGCATCTCCTCTTCGGATTGTACCGCGTTCGATGCGTCCGAAGTGAACAAAGAAATCAGATTCTTTCTTGACGTCGTGAATTGTCACAAGGACGCCATCACCGGATATATAACCGCGATCGCCTATTTGTCCTCCCGACTCTGCATAAAATGGGGTTTGGTCGAGGACAATTTGCACTTCTGTCCCTGCTTCTGCTTCTTCTTGGGAGACGCCATTGACCAACACCACTTCGACTTTGGATGTCGCTACAGCTTGGGTGTAACCCAAAAATTCTGTTGCGTGGATATCCTCTGCTAGCTTGTCAAGAGAACCTTGCACCGTTAAATCGATAGTTTTGTGTGCTTCCTTGGCGCGTTCTACTTGCTTTTGCATTTCTGCATCGAAACCCGCCTCATCAACGGTGAGGTTGTTTTCAGCAGCAATTTCTTGAGTGAGTTCGAGGGGGAAACCGTAGGTATCGTACAAAGTAAAGGCACTTTCACCGCTAATTTGGGTTTCGCCTTTGCCTTGCACCTCAGTAATGATTTCCTCAAGCAGTTTTTCGCCGCGTTCCAAAGTTCTCAGAAACTGAGACTCTTCGCGTTGCAGTTCCGCTTTGATGGCGTTTTCCCGTTGCCGCACGTTGGGGTAAGCTGATTCCGAAAGAGCGATCGCACTCTCAGCAACTTGAGTAGTAAATTCTCCTTGAATGCCAATCAATCTCCCGTGACGGACAACCCGACGAATCAGGCGACGCAGCACATAACCTCGTCCCACGTTAGAAGCGCGGATTTCATCGGCTATCATATGGACGACGGCACGAATGTGATCTCCTATCACTTTTAAGGAGACTTTGGTTTTCTCATCAGCCGATTCGTAGTCTATCCCAGCAATATCCGCTGCTTTTTTAAGAATGGGGAAAACCAAATCAGTTTCATAGTTGTTGGGAACTCCTTGGAGGATTTGCGCCATCCTCTCCAAACCCATTCCGGTGTCGATGTTCTTGTTAGCTAGGGGTGTTAAATTCCCTTCAGCATCCTGGTTGTATTGCATGAAGACGAGGTTGTAAACCTCAATGAACCGGCTGTCGTCTTCTAAATCAATATTTTCATCGCCGCGTTCGGGGTGAAAGTCATAGTGTATTTCTGAACACGGTCCACAAGGACCAGTAGGACCAGAATTCCAAAAGTTGTCTTCCCTCAAACGTTTAATTCTAGCTTCCGGAACGCCGATTTTATCACGCCAGATTTCAAAAGCTTCGTCGTCTTCCTCAAAGACGCTGACAACAAGATGTTCTGGCGGTAAACCAAAGACTTTTGTTGTCAACTCCCAACCCCAAGCTATGGCTTGTTCTTTGAAATAGTCCCCAAAGCTGAAGTTACCCAACATTTCAAAGAACGTGTGATGCCGTTTGGTGCGTCCGACGTTTTCGATATCATTGGTGCGGATGCATTTTTGGGAAGTGGTCGCACGCTTGAATTCTACTGTACGCTGTCCCAGGAAAATGGGTTTAAATGGTAGCATCCCCGCAATTGTCAGCAGTACGGTTGGGTCTTCTGGAACAAGGGAAGCACTCGGGAGAATTTGGTGTCCCCGTTGGGCGTAGAAGTCAAGGAATTTTTGGCGAATTTCGTTACCGCCGAGGTACTGGGGATGATCAGACATGGGTATTTACATTCATTAGTGTCAATAACTAGGGATTGGGGATTCGGGATTGGGAAAAGACCTTAGTACAGCGCGACAGAAATAAATCGACAGTTAGAAATTACTTCTTAGACAGACGGAATAAGCATTACTGACTCCTGAATTCTGACTTCTGACTCCTTGTACTAGTACACGATGGCGGAAATAAAGCTACCCTTCGGGTTCACCAGTCGCCTAGGTCGGGAAACCGTTCGGCTGAGCGCTCACGGCGAAGCCCTCCTGCAGCGCTGGTTCACCATTCAAAATAACCGAAAAGCTTGTGATGTAAGCTTTTTGAATTTTGAATTTTGTTAGCGAAGCGTGCCCTATACGGGCATATTTTGAATTCCGCGTAAGCGCAGCGTGTCCCCTTGGGACTCAGCGGTACTAGTCCCTAGTCCCTAGTCCCCATTTTTGCATTTTGTTTCTGTTTGCGACCACCAAGCGTTGCTAAGGTCGTAGCTTCTGCACCTATTATGTTGTGCCACACTCACCTAACTTTGGTAGGATGAGCGAGCGTGCTGATGATTATTACAATGAAAGATGAAAAAAAGTTCAAAATTCTCCTAATGAGGTAGATTATGGCGTTAAAACTAAATGTTCCGAATATTGCCTGTGATGGCTGTGCAGAAACGATTACCGAATCCATCCACACTGTGGAAGCTGATGCCAAGGTGGATGTGGATGTTAAAGCTAAAACTGTGACTGTGGAAGCACAAGCTTCTGAAGAGTCTATCAAACAGGCAATTGTCGCTGCGGGTTACACTGTGGAGGGTTATCAACACGGATGAATGATGAAATATGAATGATGAAGTTTCTTATACTTCATTCATATTTCATCATTCACACTTCACACTTCCACTGATTTTCCCAGCATCACCGCCACAAAATTCCTTGTCAATCTTTGCTCTTTTAAGCAGGTGATCTGGCCGGAATTACCTGTTCTTAAATGCAGGTTAGGTTGTTGGGGTCAGTTTTGAAAAAAAGTTAAATGTACGTAGTTTGACGTAGTTATTTAGCAAATTGTGAAGGAATATACGAAAAAGTTTATAGTTTTTTGAAGATACGCTCTTCCCCGTCCCTTGTTTTCCTCAAAAAGTTCTTTGAGGAAGAGTTTAGCTGGTTTATTTTGTCATAATTTCACATAAATTCATCCAGGATATTACAGAAATCGCTTCATAAGACCTCGTGGGAAGTATGGAAACTCAGCGTCTTCAGACCTGAGAGGAAATACGACTCGTGCGACTTTAGTCGCTTTGTTCCATTACCGCCTTGGGGTTACTTGAATCGGTGTACTTTT
>JAHHIB010000091.1 GCA_019359075.1 Kalymmatonema hyalinum WJT4-NPBG1 | reverse complement strand
ATATTGGCTGAAACCCTCATTATCTCGTAACTTTTCGATCTACTGAAAATTCATATTTGCGATCACCTCAGAGCGGAATGTCGGGTCTAGCATCTTTTGGCTCATTTTTTCTTGCGCTTACCCTGATTCCAGTACACTGAAATGTTGGTATCGGTAGTTGGATTCTCAGTAATATAGAAGCGCGTGCAAAGCTTTTGCAGTTATCTGTTATCAAACTAAGAGTATTCCACACAAACCCTGCCAAGCGATTATATTTACGCCACGGTTTTCAAGATGTGCTTGTGGAAAAGCACTGTGCCTTTATGGAAAAAACTTTTTCTTGGGGTAAACGATAAGAAACTTTTCTCAACCAACGTTTTTTTAGCTCTGCACTCGTTTTCCGCCTAACCCCTAAAATTATAGTAGGTAAGATCATAACCTTTTTTATTAGCATTAACACATATTCTTCCAGAGAAATTAAGAAATTTGGTTCACTACTATCCTTGACAAATCGGTCGTTAAGCAAGCAAATTCTTATTGGTGGTTGATATTGTCAAATTACAAAATTTATTATAAGTTAATACTTTTTTTGCACCATCAAAACCTTGTATTTTTAATTGATGAGAGTTAAAATCCTCTAGAAGCTGGGTATACAATGTATGAAGTACCGAGTTTCTAATTTGATTGCTGAACTTTGCGTGTGGAGGTTGGTACTTGGTTCCAAATTATCGCAATGCCCGCGCCTTTCACTGACAAATTGCTGAACAGTAGTGATGGTTGTCTAGTTGAGAATCTAGTTATGACTCACAATGAAAATAATGTTTTGCCAAATGTCAATCAATCTTCTTCACATTCAGATATCCGATATTGGGGTAAAGTTGAACTCATAGAGGAAGGAGAGACTTATAGAATTAATCGTCTTGAAATCAAGCCTAAGCACAGCATTAAACCACAAATTCATTATCACCGTAGTGAACATTGGATCATAGTTTCTGGTATTGCAAAGGTGAGTTGTGGTAACGAAGAAAGAGTACTGAATCGAAACGAGTCAACGTTTGTTCCTCCCGCAGCGCTGCATAAAGTAGAAAATCCAGGGTTTATTCCGCTGATTATCCTGGAAATTCAGAATGGTGAGTACCTCGGTGAAAATGATACAGAGCGCCCATCGGACTTGACTTTGGTCAGGTCTGTAGCTGAGAGTGAGTAAGCGTCAAAAAACCGCTTGACGCAACTGTGGGAAAACTTTAGATACCTTGCTCAATACGTAATCACCATACGTTCCACGAAATTCGTGAACACTAGCCCGATCCCAGCGTTCGTCTTTGTTATCAGGCACTACCCCCACGCCGTCTAGTTCAATTGGCTTCACTTCCACGTTGAAGTTGGGATCGAAGAAGAATGGGAAAGAAAGGCGGTTTCTTCCCGACTTATTTTGAACGCGATGAGGTGTAGAGCGATATAGTCCTCGCGTCATGCGGTCTAGCATATCGCCAATATTGCATACAAAAGAATTTGGAACAGGGGGCGCATCTATCCACCCAGACTTCGACTTTATCTGCAATCCGCCTAAGTCGTCCTGCTTTAAAATTGTCAGGACGCCGTAATCTGTATGTTCACCAACCCCCCACCTCTTTTCACCATCAGAGGGTGATGGATGAGGGGGGTAATTGAAGATGCGGAATAATATAAGCGGATCTGATGTGTAACGCTCAGCAAAGTAGGACTCCTCTAGTCCGAGGCTCAAAGAAATGGCTGCCATTAGCGTATGTCCCAGCTGGGTCATTGCTGCCATATACTCTATGACTGTCTCGCGAAATAGCTTAATGTTCGATGGAAACAGGTTAGAACCGTGCATGGGGGTATCTGCTTTTACAAGCGGGTGGTCGTCTCCTAACTCAGCCCCAAAGTAAATACCTTCCTTCAAGTCAGGTTTTCCTGAGGTGAGTTCACCCCCAACAGGGAAGTATCCCCGCCATGCTCTACCTCCCAAAGCCATGGGGATTTGAAGCTTGGTTTGCAAATCTTGGGCAAAGAACTGCCGACTAAGCTTTTCCAACCTCTGCTGCAATGCTTCGTCCACCCCGTGTCCGACAATGTAGAAGAATCCATACTCGCGACACGCTTGTCCAATTTCAGTGGCTACCTGGTGGCGATTGCCAATTCCAGACACCAGCGCACTGATGTCAATGATTGGAAAGACTGAAAATTTATCATTTTTAATTTGCAAGATTTCCATCCTAGGATTGTGCTGGGGATTGTCCTGGAAACAGTTAAGGAGAACCTTAACCTAAACTTGTACAAATTTTAATTCAACTTTTGCTGTTTCTATCTTACCTTATCTAAAGTCTCTAGAAATCATTGTGTTAAAGTACGGTATCTTGATAGATATTTAGAAATATGCAATTATATCAATAGCTGAAAACAGTCAAAACTCTCTAAAATTGCTAGTCAAATGCTACTTTGCTTTGCCTAACAACTCGTAATGCCGTTGGTTCTAGAAAATAAATCATTGTGACGTACCCAGCGCCGCCTTATCAGGACGGCGTGGGGCTTCCGGCGTTTATGCTAAAACTGTCATTCAAAGCAAAACCAACAAAATCTAAAAATCTCAGTCGAAAGCGAGAATCCTTGCAAAATGCTTGACAGCGCGATGGTTTTGTATGCTTTGTACCCAGTGCCAAGCCTCGCAAAGCACGTATATGGGAACGCCTACAGCATGCGGATTTGGATTCTTTTTTGTGTGGTGGTTTTTACTGAACTTGAGGAGTAAAAATGTTTAAGGCGATCGCGTGTGCTTGGATACTACTTGTTGTTGGCGACTTCCTTTCTACTTTTTGCTATCACGTACCTGAGCATGTTTTTGGTCATCTCCACGTACAAACTCACCACTCCTACAAGAAGAACTTTCGCCATTACGCTATTCTGACGCTCAATCTCCAGGTTCTTCTAGATGGTATTCTGGGTGCTTTACCTTATTTACTCGTAGCAGCAGTGCTATGGTACTTTTCCCCCATAGGTGTTTTGTGTGGGCTACTATTTGGTCAGTTTCATGTATGGTGGAGACATACCAGCATCTTGGATTGGCAAACTCCAAAGTCAGTGGATCTTTTGTGCCGGATTCTATTCATCACAACTCCACAAAGACATTGGCAGCACCATCAAAAAACGAACCAGGGTTACGGCGATATTTTCACATTCTTTGAACAGCCAGCTCAAGGCTGGTTGCGTTTACTACGCCTGTTGAGGTTGCGTTTTTCGCACCGGATCGTGTCTCAATAACATTATTTATATTTGGCTAGAGAATCTGAGATAAGAACTTGCGAGTGCGATCGTGCTGGGGGTTTTGAAAAAAGGCACTTGGCGTAGCTTCCTCTACAATCGTACCGCTATCCATCAAAATCACGCGATCAGCGACTTCCCGAGCAAATCCGACTTCATGGGTGACGACTACCATTGTCATACCGTCAGCGGCGAGCGTTTTGATCACGTCCAAAACCTCTCGCACCATCTCTGGATCTAAAGCGGAAGTGGGTTCATCAAAAAGCATAATTTTGGGCTGCATAGCTAATGCTCTGGCGATCGCCACCCGTTGCTGCTGTCCACCCGACAATTGTCCTGGATATTTGTGTGCTTGTTCCAAAATACCCACTCGTTCCAGCAACTGCATCGCCACTTCTTCTGCTTTGACTTTCGTCCACTTCCGCACCCAAGCTGGTGCCAGAGAGATGTTTTGCAGCACACTCAAGTGAGGAAACAAATTAAACTGCTGAAACACCATCCCTACTTCTCGCCGAATTGCCTCAATATTTCGCATATCATCGGTAAGAGCGATACCGTCAATTTCAATTCGTCCTTGTTGATATTCTTCTAAAGCATTAAAGGTGCGAATAAAAGTCGATTTTCCTGAACCCGAAGGTCCCATCAACACCACCACTTCTCCCCTATTTACTGTCAGGCTAACACCTTGCAAAACGTGGAATTTTCCATACCACTTGTGGACATCTTGAGCAACAATAATAGGCTGTTGAGTCATGATTTAATAGTTTTTTTACAAAAGTATGATTTAAGGATATTTAGAACCACAGATGGACACAGATTAACACAGATAAATTATCTGTGTGCATCTGTGTCTATCTGTGGTTTTATTTTCATTACTCTTGACTTTTCTCAGAGGTTTAATAAAACTTTTCTAGCGCTACGTTGAAATTCCGATTAGTCCATTGATGACCGATTCTCTGAATTGCTGATGACCAGTCGCCGTCCTAATTGCAAGTAGTTTCCCCTCATCTCACCCTCAGCGTTGACCGACACCCAACTGCTTTTCTAAACGTCGAGAAGCTAGGGACATAGAATAACAAAATACCCAATAAATCAGTCCAATAAATAAATAGACTTCTGCATAGCGAGCAAGAAATTGAGGTTGAGCCAAGATAGAGCGAGAAATTCCTGTTAATTCCAATAATCCAACAATTGCTAACAGGGAAGTGTCTTTAAATAGACCGATAAATTGACCGACGAGGGGTGGGATAACGGCACGTAGCGCCTGCGGAAGAACAATCAGTAGCATTGTTAGGGGAGTATTAAATCCCAATGCTTTAGCGGCTTCGAGTTGTCCGCGTGGAACTGATTGAAGACCACCACGTACATTTTCTGCTAAATAAGCGGCGCTAAATAGAATTAAACCAGCAATTCCCCGTAGGACTCTGTCTAAGCGGTATTCTACTGGCAGGAACAAGGGTATCATCACTTGAGCAAAGAACAAAATCCCAATCAGTGGTAGTCCCCGGATAATTTCAATATAAAGGATACTAAACCAACGCACAAAAGGCAGCTGACTCTGACGCCCCAACGCTAGTAAGACACCCAAAGGAAAAGAGAGAACAATACTAACCAGCGCCGTCACCAAAGTGAGCAGCAAACCATTCCACAAACCGCTTTCTACGGGTTGCAGTCCAAAGCCACCGCCAATAAGCCACAGGATGATTGGGAAGGAAAGCGCCCACCCAAGGGGTAGCCAACTGTTGAGCCTACCGGGTAAGCGTTTCGTGAGAGTTCCCCAGGACAAGCCACCGAGAGCGAGGATAATCAAGAGTGCAAGCCACAGTCGCCAATAAAGTTCCTGCGGGAAACGACCAACAAAAAATAAAGAGAAGTTAGCTTTGATGACTTGCCATTTTGCTTGAGTCAAGACCCAAGTCAAGATACCTTTGATACCAAAAAACAGCAAACACAGGCAAACAACTGTGAGAATGCTGTTGTACCAGTTGTTAAACAGATTTTTATGTAGCCATTGTAGAATAGTCAGTTTTTGACTTTTAAGAAAACTCATCTACTACCTCCAGGAGGCTCCCGCTATAACGGTACTCCGTTCAGCGGTAAGAGGAATGGAGGGGAAATTGTGAGACGTTCCCCGACTAATTCTTGAGAGTGCAAACAAAGCGAGTGGGGACAGCCCTTGCATTTCTAATCTCTTAGAATGCATACGAGTAACCGTCCTTTTTGTGAATATGTTTGCAATGCTTGTACGAAATTCCTTGAACCAGTCCATTTTTAGTCGAGATATTGAAACTTCCTGTTGCACGAGTCGCGATTCTTCCAACGTATTCGCCGACTTTCTTACCACTCGTGACAACAGCTTTGACAATATCGCCAGTTTGAAAACCAAAGTGAAACTTAGTTCTTGAACAATGGCGATTTGGAAAGCCAAATTTGTCTGTACGACATGATTGACGTGTGCCGTGACCATTAGCTGTAATTAGCAAAGGTTTAACACCTTTGATATTTAAAAGTGGTGTTGACTTACCAACACAAGCAGCGTCAAGCCAATGAGATTTTTTTAAGTTTTGCTGGTTACGATTAAACTTTGTTAGCCCACCAGAATCCGTTTCTACTGGTAAACCAGTTGCTTTTAAAACGGATAGTAACGCAAATCTAGTTGTGTTGACTGCTGCTGCATCTGCCAAGGGTCTTTTTGCAAGGCTTTGGATTTTCTCTAATCTAGACGGGTCTTTTTTGAGAAACTCTTTAATATCTTTAGTACCTTTCTTTGTATTACATTTCTCGCAACTCAAGGTCAGGTTTGTGATTGAATTAGAACCTCCTTTAGCTCTTGGGTGAATATGCTCTATTTGAAGTGGAACATCTTTAACTCCGCAATAAGCACACTGTCTGTCCCACTTTTCTAACAGGTACTCTCTTGTCTCGTAACCTGCGAGAGTACCTTGTTGATATTCCTTAGCTTGAATATCTGGATTACGCATCAATTGCATATCAAAACGTACTAGTTCTTGACTAATAGCTTCAATGGGTGCAAATTTACGTAACTTCTCAACCCAAATCTTGATATTGTCAACTCGACTTTGCAAACTTGGGGCTAACCAACCTTGAGGACGTGTTCTATTTAAGAAACGTGGCTTGCGATAGCGGGTTTTGCGATTTCTTCTACTGCGTCTTAATTGTCTTCTGGAGGTTAAAGCATCCCTAATTGTAAAACCTCTATGCTTTAACTCAGCAGCAAAAATAACAACGCCTGTGATATCGTTAACTAAAGCTAATCCCGTAGTTTTTGCTCCAGGAGCAATCTTTAATCTAAGTGGTGAAACAGGAGAATCAGAACGTGATTCTTTGAGAATCAAAGTAAAAGGAAATCGCCTATAAACTGCTGCTTTTTTGTTTCGTAATAACTGCCTAGCCTGTGCTGGATGAATTGGGTTTAACTGTCGTTTTTCTGAATCAATTACTAACACTTTGGACAGATGTCCCTCCTTGCGGGTAAAGTTAGCCTGGACAATGATTTAAAGGCTTTTTGCGCCAACGACACTAGCTTCAAACGGCAGGTGCTTTAAGTCGGGAAACCCTTTCGCCAGTCGCCTGCTGTCGGGAAACCCTCCTGCAGCGCTGGCTCACCAACGCACTCTGCCTCCCCAATATGCTTGTTTAATCGTTGACCTCAGAGCTACAGACTGGCTTCGTATCTGTAGGTGAGATGACCTAAAAATCGTAGTGATTTAACACTTAGTCGGGTAAACTCTAGGCTTTTAAAGCCCCCATCATACTGCTTTTAGCAGTTGGTGGTGGGTAGTTTACCTCTCCTTAAGTTGCACGCTACGGTTTAATAAATTCATCACTAAGGAGACGGTTAGGCTGATGGTTAGATAAGTAACCATAATTAACAGCATAACTTCTACGGCTCGCCCTGTTTGGTTAAAAGTGGTGGAGGCAACAAGATAAATATCGGGGTAGCCAATCGCAACTGCTAAACTAGAATTCTTGGCTATATTAAGATATTGACTTGTCAGTGGCGGAATAATCAGCCGCAAAGCTTGGGGGAAAATCACTAGCCGCAATACTAACCCAGGCTTTAGACCTATTGCTCGTGCTGCTTCCCATTGTCCTTTAGGTACTGATAAAATCCCCGCTCTGACAATTTCCGCAATGAAGGCACCAGAGTAGAGCGTCAATCCGAGAATGAGTGTTGATAATTCGGGGGAAAATTGTATCCCAAAAGGAAGGGTGACCCCCCGGTTGTTAATATTTATAAACCCAAGCAGAGAAATTTGATTTTCTGTTTTTGGCAGACTAAGGAAAACGGCAAAGTACCAAAAGAACAATTGCAGAAGTAAGGGTGTGTTGCGTAAGGTTTCTACATACACTAGAGCTAGCTGACGCACTAACCAGTTATCTGATAGCCGCGCCACTCCCACGATTATGCCAACAATTGTTGCCAGAATGATGCCAAAAACTGTGACTCGTAGGGAGTTCACCAGCCCAACTAATAAAGCGCGGCTGTAGGGGTCAGAGGGCTGGTAAGAAATTGGGGTTTCGCCAATGTTGAACGATGCTTGGGATTGTAGAAAATCAAATCCCAGTTGGATTCCGAGTCGCTGTAAATTGTAGGTCAGGTTGTGCCATAGTATCGCTACTAAAGTAGCAACTATGAACACAGCTATTAACTGACCGACAACAGGAAAAAACCGTCGATTGCGCCAAATGGGAGTCATAGGCAATGCAAAATTCAAAATTCACGCATTAAGAAACTGACTGCTAATGAACATCCTAACTGCTGCTTATAAGGGAATTAAATGGAAGTCTTTAGTCCTTAACTATGAGTCATGAGTCAAATACTTTTGACTTTTGACTTGTTTATCGGAAGGGGGGAGCATAAAGAATACCACCTTTATTCCAAAGCTTGTTTGGACCTCTATCCAGTTTCAAATCAGAGTTTTTACCTAAATTACGCTCGTAAACTTCACCATAATTGCCTACGTGTTTAATAATGCGAGATGCGAAGTCGTTTGTCAAACCGATGCCTTTTCCAAGGTCACCTTCAGTACCTAATAAGCGCTTCACTTCAGGGTTAGGACTGCTGGCTAATTGGGTAACATTTTGGGAATTAACTCCCAGTTCCTCGGCATTAATCAGAGCAAATACAGTCCATTTCACCACATCAAACCATTTAGAATCCCCATTGGCAACAGCTGGTGCGAGGGGTTCTTTCGACAACACGACATCGAAAACAAGATGCTCATCTGGTTTAGGTAGGGTGGTGCGCCGGGAAACTAATTGAGAACGGTCTGAGGTTACGGCTTCACAGCGACCTTGCTCGTAGGTAGTGAAGGTAGTGTTAACATCTTCAAAGACGAGAGGCTTGTACTCAATACCCCGCTGCCGCATTTGGTCTGATAGGTTTTGTTCGTTGGTGGTTCCTGTCTGGGTGCAAATGGATTTGCCTTTGAGGTCTTCCAGCTTTTTGATATTGCTACTTTTTTTCACCATTATGCCTTGACCGTCGTAAAATACCACAGGAGCAAACTCCAAACCCACAGAGGTATCTCGGCTAATTGTCCAAGTGGTATTCCGGCTGAGGATGTCTACTTCACCAGTCTGCACAGCTGTAAAGCGTTCTTTGGCGTTTAAGTTGCGGAACTCTACTTTCTTGGGATCATCAAAGAGTGCTGCGGCGATCGCACGGCAAACATCCACATCTAACCCTGCATATTCACCGTTAGGTTTAACATAGCTAAATCCTGGTAATTGTCCGCTGACACCGCAGATAACCTTGCCACGGCTTTTGATTGTATCCAACCGACTTCCACTACTTCCTCCTGATTGCCCAGCGCAAGCATTCAGTGAAAAGACCAGAGGTAAAGTAGCTAGCAGTAACAACCCCCATTTACGCTTCAACATTGACAACTTTTCTCCTGTACTCAATAAAGACTAAGATAAACTCTATTGTTTCTCAGATGGTTGCAGAAGCTAGCTGTTTATCTGGCAATGCTTTGTCTTGATAAACTCTTGTTGCCCAATGTCAAATTTTTTGCCAAAAGACGCTATCTCTCAGGTTTTTGGAGACTGATAGGTCGGGTGAGCAAGCTCGTACAAATTTCTTGTGCGAGTATACCAGTTTCCAGAAAGGCGAGCGATCGCATGGAGCTTCGATACATTTTTTTACAACATGCTCCCAAGTTACTCACTTTTTTCCAATAATCTGAAGATGAATCATGGGCCACTGCTTGCCAGATATCACCAATTACCGCATTTGGTGATACTTCTCCTTTCTCGTCCACTAAGGGTGTACAGTCTGAATAACTCAGTGAATCATTCAGTACAAAGTTGAAAAGAAATCACGCAAAATTGGCATCTAAAGTGACTTTACAAAGAGTTGCATACTACCCTACCTGCCTGGTTGATGAACTAGATGTAGTAACCGATACTTTGTCCTCAATAACTTTTTGCAGCAGAACCAGATTTCGTTTATGACTCAGCCTTTTTCTCAAAAGCAAGCGGAGCAAAAATTTAATCAGCCAAAAAGGCTTCAAGAGTCTCCTCTTCGTCAGCAGCAGGGGCGACAAGAATCGAGCTTTCAGGTGTTGATGAAGATTACTCAGCGGATTCGCGAATCGCTCAATGAAGAAGATGTCTTCAGAACGACTGTTGAAGAACTTCGCAAAGCCTTAAGAATTGACCGTGTGGTCATCTTTCGTTTCGATTTCGACTGTAATGGTACTTTTATAGAAGAATCAGTTGCACCTGGTTTGCCGAAAACATTGTGGACGATAATTTCAGACCCTTGTTTCAAAGGAGGGTATGTCGAACAATACCGTCACGGTCGCGTTTATGCTATTGATGATATTCATCAAGCGAATCTAACGGATTGTCATATTGAGTTGCTGGAGCGATTTGGTGTCAAGTCCAGTTTAATTGCACCCATTCTCAAGAACAACCAATTGTTCGGCTTATTAATTGCACATCAGTGTTCTGGACCGCGCTTTTGGCAGCAGTCTGAGATTGATTTCTTTGCCCAGATAGCGACACAAGTGGGATTCGCTGTTGACTATGCTAAGCTGCTAGAACGGATAGATACAAAAGCCGATCAAGCTCAGATATTTATAAATATTACCCACCGCATTCGGCGATCGCTCAACGAAGAGGATGTCCTCAAAACCACTGTTGAGGAAGTTCGCAAACTCTCTCAGGTCGTGAGCCTCATGAGTAATATTGCGTCTCAAATAAAGCTTCAAGTCATGAATACGGCACTTGAAGCAAGTCGTACCCCAGAAGTCGGTCAAAAATTTGCAATGCTTGCTGACCAAGTACTTTCTGAACTACAGCAATTAAATACGAGTATTGCAGAAATAGAATCACTCATTGTCGAAATCCAGACACAAGCCAATGAAGCTGATGTTGGGAAACGTCCGTGGTTATCTCTAGGGAACAAAATAAAAATAGGCTAAACACACAATTTAAGATAAATTTTTGTCTCACAAGTTACGAACCATTTATGGATAGATGTTATGAATCAAAAACGCTGCCAATCCTATCTTGAACTGATAGTAGTGCTGCTGATGAATTCTAAAGCCGCAAGATGTGAAATTTTGAAATGTAACCAAAGTCTAGTAAATACGGATTTAGTCCAGACAACCCTACAAAGCGCATCTGTTCTGACAGCGCTAAGAAGAGACTGGTACTTTTCTAATACTTTAATGGAACTCGTTCGTCAGTTGTTGGGGCTGTATACCGATAAACCTTTACAAGGAATGTCATCAGAATTTGTCATTGGAAATGTTTGTTTAGATATGCGGGAGTTCTCCAAGGCGAGAGAGTTTTATGAACAAGCTTTAGACATTTTCAGGACGGTCAATGACCGCTCAGGGGAAGGGAATGCTCTTGCACTTATAGGAGACACTTTCTATCACCAAGATGCTTTTTATCAAGCAATAGAGTATTACAAGCAGGCTCAAGCCATATTCCTATCAACATGCGCTAAACTTAGCGAGGCGATGGTTCTCTATCAAATGCGATCGTCTTACTATTTCATGAGCCAATATGCCCAAGCCATAGAATTAACTGAGCGGCGTTTGGTGATTGCACGAGAGCTATTATTGCGCTCTTTGGAGGCTCATGCTTTACACGAGCAGGGAAATAACTATCAAGCTATGAACAACATATCTCAAGCAGAAAAGTGCTACAAGCAGAGCTGGGCGATCGCCAAGGAAATAGGTGCTGGCGAATTACAAGTTCAAAATCTAAGGGGTCTGGGAGATTTTTATATATCTCAAGGCTGGATCAAGGATGCAATCTGGATTTACCAAGAGGGTTGGTACAGCGGTCGTCAGTTAAGCTATCGCCAGGGGGAAGCTAGTTGTCTGCAATCTTTAGCAGAGGCTTACTTTTGCTTGGGAGATGTAGAAAAAGCAAAGAAGTACAACAAGCAGAGTGTGAAGATCAAGCAAGACATTGGCATCGCGTTTGTACACAAACCTATAACCTTGATGGAATGTGATTATCTTTTTCAAGATAACCTTACTGATGGGGAGCGATCGTCCTAGCTCAAAAGCTTGCTCAACCAAAAGCTGACGTGGACAAAGCACATACGGACAGCAAAATTTTCTTCAGCCAAGCGAGATATTGAATATGTGGTTTTGCCTTATTAATTTAATTTGACATTAGGATTTCCAGGTGAATGAAAAAGTTATACGTTATTTTTTGTATTTGCTTAGTTATTATTTCAATTTTAGCTTTTTCTAGTATTTCTTTTGCCCAAATAACTGACCCGATTCCTGAAAAAATAGAAAAATCAAAACTAGCTGTAGGGCTGCAAGAAATTGTACAAATTCCCAAAAGCGGAACTGGGCGAGAAAAAGTAGCGCGATTGAATTTTTTAACCCATGCAGGTGATGGTAGTGGCAGGTTATTTATCAATGATATGCGAGGTAAGTTTTATGTGATTATTAATGGGAAAGCTTCTTTATATATGAATTTTAAAAATTTAGTATGTCCAGGCTTTAGCTATGAGACTTCACAACAGGGTTTTTCCTATTTTGCTTTTCACCCAGAATTTGCTAAATATGGTATTTTCTACACTGTACATAGTGAAGAAAAAAATAATCGCATTCCCGATTTTCCTATCACAAAAAGGATTTTTGATAGCAAAGACAATACTATAGAAAGTTCTCATCACGATGTAATTCGGGAGTGGAAAGCTGCTAACCCTGCAGCAAATACTTTTACCGGAACATTTCGGGAAATAATGCGTATTGAACAGCCCTACGAAGACCATAATACAGGACAATTAGGCTTTAATCCTAATGCTAAACCCGGAGATGCTGATTATGGGATGTTGTATATAGCGTTAGCTGACGGGGGTAGTAACAGCTTTCCTGTCAGTGATACAGATCCCCTCGATAATGGACAGGATCTGAGTACACCTTTAGGTAAAATTCTGCGGATAGATCCTTTTGGTAACAATAGTGCCAACGGCAAGTATGGCATTCCTGGAGATAATCCTTTTGCTAATGATGGGAATCCAAAAACATTAGGGGAAATTTGGGCTTATGGGCTGCGTAATCCCCATCGTTTTAGCTGGGATACAGGTGGCGATCGCAAAATGTTGATTGTTGATACTGGTCAGGCTTTTATTGAAGAAGTAAATCTCGGTATCAAAGGGGCTAATTATGGATGGGCAAACCGGGAAGGGACTTGGGTTATAGATGAAAAAAATGAGAAGGTTCTGTTTCCTTTACCTAAAGATGATGCCAAGTACAGTTACACTTATCCTGTTGCTCAATATAGTCATCATGTACCAAAGGACTATCCAGGTTTCTATGGAATTGCAATTACAGGTGGTTATGTTTATAGGGGTAAAGCAATTCCTGAATTAATTGGTCAATATATTTTTGCTGATTTTGGCAGTGATGCGCGTTTTTTTCATGTACCTGTAGATGAACTTGTGAATGGTAAACAAGCAACAATAAAAGAATTGAGACTATTTGATGGCAAAAAAGAAGCTGCTTTTCTACAAATTATTGGTAGCAAACGTTCTGATGTCCGGTTTGGGATAGATGAAGAAGGAGAAATATATGTTACATCTAAGAGTGATGGTAAAGTGAGAAAACTTGTTCCAACACCAAAAAATTAATCTTGACGTGTTACGGATATATCAATGCTGAATCGGTTGATGGCGTAGAAGATAATGCATAAATTATGAACTATGTAATCAATCTTGCTTTTCCGGATATGTTTAAAGAAAATGCGGTATCAGCGTAGTATTAATGTTAACAAATGGAATTTTCGCTTCAGTTGGGCAGGTAAGAGTGAAAAAAACTTTACGAATAGGTGCGTGCAATTTATTACTTAGCTTATTGATGGTACAGCAAAGCTGGGGGAATACCTCCGCTAACGTACCAGCCATTATGGACAGTAACGCCAAAGTAGAAAAATTATCTAGTGGTTTAAAATTTACAGAAGGACCAGTCTGGAATCCAAGCGGCTTTTTATTCTTCAGTGATATCCCCGCCGATACAATCTATAAATGGACAACTAACGGTATTTCTGTATTTCGTCGTCCTGCGGGAAATCCCAACGGTAATACTTTTGATCGACAAGGACGATTAATTACTGCTCAACATAACCGCCAACTGACACGTACAGAAAAAAACGGTAAAATAACAATCTTGGCTGAACGCTACCAGGGAAAACGCCTCAATAGTCCCAATGATGTTGTAGTTAAGTCGGATGGTAGCATTTATTTTACTGACCCACCCTACGGTATTCAAAAGGAACAGGAAGAACTTGGGTTTTATGGTATCTATCGCTGGAAACCAGATGGAAGCCTAACATTGTTGAACAAAGAGATGGTGCGTCCCAATGGAATTGCTTTCTCGCCAGATGAGAAAAAATTATACGTTAGTGATTCCGAAAAATTACATATCCGCGTTTTTGATGTCCAGTCAGATGGGACATTAGCTAACAGTAGGGTGTTTGCAGAGTTGCCTGGACCCACAGATAAAGGTGTACCTGATGGTATGAAGGTGGATGCCAAAGGCAATATCTACTGTAGCGGTTCTGGAGGAGTATGGTTTTTTTCGCCAACAGGTCAACTTCTGGGCAAAATACCTGTTCCCGAATCAGTAACAAATTTAGCTTGGGGCAATAAAGATTACAAAACGCTTTATATTACGGCAGGAAAGAGTATTTACCGCATTCGCTTGAATATTGCAGGCGTCAAACCGGGGCAGAATTAAAATTGCAAACTTATAGTGAAATTTTGGATAAACTATGAAGACCAAAAGCTTGCTATTATTTTGTTTGGGATTCTTGCTCACAGTTTCTTGTTGTTTAGGAGTAACCGCAAGTATCCTGGCAAAAATTACAGTTACCAAAACCAATTACCAAGGCTGGCGAGATTCTTATATTTTAAGTAATGGTCAAGTAGAAGCGGTTGTAGTCCCAGCAGTAGGACGGATAATGCAGTTTCGCTTCAAAGATGGAGAAAGTACATTCTGGGAAAATGACCAGGTGTATGGTAAAGCACCTAACATCAAATCTGAAGAATGGGGTTACTTTGGTGCTGGGGGTGATAAAACGTGGCCCGCACCCCAATCTGAATGGGAAAAAATCACAGGACGAGGTTGGCCTCCTCTAGCTACGTTTGATTCTATACCAGTTACAGCAAGAGTTAATCGCAGCGAGGTGACGCTTCACTCTCCCATTGACCCTTTCTACGGCATTAGGTTCTACCGTAAAATTACACTTGAACCAGAAAAAGCTGTAATGAAAGTAACTACTACTTACGAAAAAGTTAAGGGTAAGTCAAAAGATGTTTCGGTATGGATTGTTACACAGTTGCGCGACCCCCTTGCAGTCTACGCAGCACTACCCCAACCGTCCATTTTTCCTGAAGGTTATAACAAGCAATCTGAAGATTTACCAGCTAACTTAAAGGTAGACAACGGCTTATTGTCCTTGACACGCGATCGCAATAAATCCCATAAAATAGGCTGCGATGCTAGTACATTATTATGGATGGGTGAAAAAGTCGCAGTCCGCATTGACTCACCAAGAGTATCTGGAGCAAGTTATCCCGACAACAACAGTAGCGCCGAAATTTATACCAACTTAGACCCAAAGGGTTACGTAGAGCTTGAATTCCTCAGTACGCTAAAAACACTGCGAGTCGGGGAAAAAATGGATTTAACTACCACATATACTTTAATTCCACGCGTAACTGAGAATGCTGAACAAGAAGCCAGAAAAATTCTGGGACGATAATTAAGGCAGTTCTATATTGACATCAAGTTTATTTTTTCTTGTACATTAAAATCTTCGCTCAATAATCGCAATAGATTGTTTGAGTAAAATCAAATATTTCAAACACGGTAGTCTATAGATTGGCAGAATTTCTATCTACAATATTTCTATTTGGCTTATGGGGGTGTTAATTCTAAGGTTATCTGGTGATATTTGAAGAGAGTAGAACGGTGACCGACACTCATAAAAGTTGTCTGTGTATCTAATAGATGCTGATAAAGGTTTTCCTCGTTCTTGATATCCAAAGCGCTAGTAGCTTCATCCAAAATCACATATTTTGGCTTGGCAATCAGCAGCCGCGCAAAGGCAATACGCTGTTGTTCACCTAAAGAAAGCACATCAGCCCAGTCTCTTTCAACCTCAAAACCACCGCATCTTTCAACTAAATTTGGTATATTGACCTGTTGCAAGATTTGATGAAGTTCATCATCAGTCATATTCACATGGGTTTGAGGATAAATTAACTGATTGCGGAGAGTCCCCAAAACCATATAAGGACGTTGAGGCAAAAACAGAATTTCCTCTAGTTTGGGCCTGATAATTGTACCTGTACCAGAATCCCATAGCCCAGCGATCGCCCGTAATAGAGAACTTTTCCCACAGCCACTCGTCCCTTTAATTAACAGCCCTTGTCCTGGTTGCAGTTCGGCTGAAATATCACGAAATAAAGTTCTCTGATAGTTTGGTGTATACAAAGTCAAGTTTTGGATAGCTAAACAGTTATCTTCTATCGTATTAATGGTTGCATACTGAGTTACTCTGGTCTTAATTTCTCTTTTTGGCTGTTGGAGAAAATCATAAGATTCAGACAAACGCTCAATTCCTGCACCCAAACTCGTTAAATTTTCAAACCTCCTGATAATGAGATACATGGCTCTATTGAGAGCCATAAATGCTCCTGAAGCTTCTGCAATTTTACCAACTTCAAACTCACCAAAAATCACCTTTGGAGCTATAACCAATGCTGGTAAAATAGGAGGAATAACCTCATAAGCTCTAATGAAAGAGCCAAAATAGATTTGTTGCCAAACTATCCAATAATTAAAATTTTTAAACACTTGATTGAATAGGAATTTCAGCAGGTTTGTTTCCTGTGCTTCTCCGCGATAAAAAGCAACAGATTCAGCATTTTCTCGAAAACGGACTAAACCGAAACGGAAGTTACCTTCTTTTTTCTGCTGCTCGAAATTGATTTGAACTATTTTTTTTCCAAAGAAACCAATCGCTATGAGAGTACAAGTGACAGCATAAATGACTAGAAAAATTATGAGAGTTGGTGAAATTCCCCAGAGAACCCCACTAAAAGCAATCAGCTGTACACAAGTATTGAAAATATCCAAAAATATAGAGAAACAGACTTCAGTAAAGCCTGGTATATCTTCAGATATCCGTTGGTCTGGGTTATCAATCTCTTTTTGAAAGTTATTGAGTTCATAAAAAGCTCGGTTACTTAAATATTCTCCTATAAAATGATTAGTTAACCAGCATCGCCAACATAAAATGAGTTTAAATCGGACATAGCTGTAGCAAGTTCCAACGGGAACCAAGATAATTTGTAACCCTAAAAAAATGCCAATATTTGTCCAGAACCTGTGAGCATCTTTCGCCGCGAGAGCGGAAAGAAAATTACCCTGTTGAGTGTTTGAAAAGACATTAAGCTGGGTGGTTACTTGCAACAATACCAAAAGAATCAAAACGGAACTAATCGCCCCCCATTTTTCATCACTACACCAGTAGAGTTGAGCAACTGCCCAAAATTGCTGGAAAAACTTCAGGTTATTTTTTGGATATTTTTTCTGACTCATGAAAACAGAATTCTTTGCCATATTCGACAATGAATGCACATTGAATGAACGAGTTATTTTCTACGCATAGGAAATACAGACTGACCGGGTTGCACCCCTGCAATATTCAGGCGGATGCGATAAATAGCAGTGACTGCAGTTATGTAAAGAGTTTTATAGTCCTTATCACCCCAAGCCAAATTTGTTACCACCTCTGGCACGAAAATCTTGCCCAGCAGCTTTCCTGATGGCGAAAAAACCCACACCCCTTCTGACCCAGTACAGTAAACATTGCCTTCCACGTCCACTTTCATGCCATCGGGTACGCCTTTCTCTTTGGGACCAGGTAACTCTGCAAAGACCTGTCCCTTACTCAGCGTTCCATCTGGCTTAACCTGGAAGACCCGGATATGTCCCTTTTCGGAATCACTCACATAGAGTTTTTTCTCATCTGGTGAGAAAGCGAGTCCATTAGGGCGTACCATCTCCTTGGTGAGCAACGTTAGATTTCCATCTGATGACAGCCTATAAACTCCATAAAAGCCGAGTTCTTCTTTTTCCTTACCGATGCCATAGGGAGGGTCAGTAAAGTAAATGCTACCATCTGACTTGACCACAACGTCGTTTGGACTGTTCAGCCGCTTGCCCTGGTAGCGTTCAGCTAAAGTCATGATGGTACCGTCCTTTTCGGTACGTATTAAGCGACGGTCATGTTCAGCAGTAATTAAGCGTCCCTGCTGATCAAGTGTATTGCCGTTGGAATGCCCTGCAGGACGACGAAATGCAGAAATCTGACCGGCAGGAGTCCATTTATATATCGTATTGGCACCTATATCACTAAACAGTAGAAACCCACGTTGCTCCCAAACTGGTCCTTCTGTGAACTTAAAGCCAGCAGACAGCTTTTCCACCTTGGCATTGCTGCTCATGATGGTTTGTAGACTATTAACGCTATTTCCGCTACTTTGTTGTGCAGCCAACACACTCAGTAACACACTGCACACAGCTATTTTCAAAGTAAAATTCTTCACTATTGCATACCAAAATTCAGTATTTATATAATTTTGTGTGAAAAGGTAGCGCTTGTATGACAGGTATCTTGCCTGAACTATGTCTGAACTCGCTTTGATTGTCTAAGAAGCTGCATTACAGCGGTTTTCTTTTGTGTGGGCATTGCCCACTAATATCTCAAATGTCCATCACATAAGCTTTTATGGGCAATGGCCCGAAGTTCCCTACGGCGGGAAACCCGCCTGCAGGACTTCTCTCCACCCTGCGATTTGTGGTCTGATCTTTTGAAAAGTGCTGTAAGTACCGTACTACTGAAAATTCGCCCTAATACGTCGGCTATACTAACCCCAAGCGCGGTAGAATGTGGTGTCCTGCCAAATTTTAGCAGTGCGTTCTTCAATAGCAGCAAGTTCCGTATCATTCAGTTGTCTGAAAATACTTGCTATCCAGGCATTTTCTTCTAGTTGTTTCACGTTATCAGCAGAAATTATGCAACAATGAACCCCAGGCTGGGACAAGCTGTAATTGATGTAATTGAAGGCTTGCAGCATACTTGTCAAACCACCTGCTTGAAACAACTTCCCGTAAGCAGGGACTTTCATCGCAATCACCCCGACATTTTGTTTCTGAGCAACTTCTAGAACTCCTGGGAAGTACGGGCGTGGATGGTGTTTGTCTGCTGCATTGACAGGAATCAAAGCCGTGTGGAAGGAATAACGACGCAGGGCTTCAATCATGACATCTGGTTCACGGTGTCCTGTAATACCAACAAAACGCACGAGTTTCTGCTGTTGAATTTCTTCTAGAGCTTTAATTGCGCCAGAGGGACTAAAAATGGTTTTCAGTTGTTCGGGGAAAGCAATACTATGCAGTTGCCACAAATCAAGATAATCTGTTTTGAGACGTTTGAGCGATCGCTCCAATTCTCGCCATACACCATCCCTATTTTTTTCATAAGTTTTACTAGCTAAAAACACGTTTGAACGATGGGATGGTAGGACTTTACCTAAATACTCTTCACTTGCACCTGCATTTAGCCCCATGACTTTATCAATACTGCTATTTTTTGCACTCAGTACCATGATTGGCATTTGATACTGCTGAGAACGCAGTTGCTGACAAATACTAATGCCGTCCAAACTGGGCAACATGATATCCAACACAATGAGGTCATATTCAAAGTTTTGTACGAGTTGCAGACCTGTTTGACCATCAGCCACCGTATTGACTATATAGTTATGAGCGGTTAGTGCTTCTGTCAGAGCTACTGCGGTTGGTGTATCATCCTCTACAACCAGAATTTTCATCGGGCATTCCCTACAAAACATCGATGCATATTTTAGATTTCATTGTTGAGGAACTTGTGGGGACGCACTTATCTATAGTGCCATTCGTTCAGTCAAAACCTGAATAAGGGGGATGACTGGCTTTGGTTGAGTAACCCAATCTTGGGTAGAGTTGGCACAAAACGCGAGGAGACGTTGCAATTCTATGAGCGAGTTGGATTCAAGCGGGGAGTGAAAACCGGATTCATTGCCCTACCACCAGAGCAATTGTGAGAAGGTCATCAGTTTGGTGAGAAAACACTGTTGCCAACAATTGCAGCTAAACTTTTTAAGTCTGGCACTTCCAAATCTGCTTTACCTTGAGCAGGTAGATAAGCTCCTGAACCTTCTTGACCTAATCTGCGGTTCACCCAAACCGTCGATAACCCTAAGGAATTTGCCGGAACAATATCATGGTAAACGCTACAGGCAACGTGCAGGACTTTCTCAGAGGGTAGTCCAATTTTTTCAAGTGCCACCCGAAAATTTTGCACTGAAGGCTTGTAGCTTTTCACCTGCTCGGCAGTTACAACTTTATCAAACTCAACTTGCAAATGTTTCGCTGTCAAAGCAAACAGGTCATCATCAACGTTGGAAATGATTGCCAGTTTGAATCGTTGTTTGAGAGTCTTCAGGGCTTCAACTGTATCAGGAAATGGTTGCCAGTGCTTGATAGAATCAACAAGCGCGTTCAACTCTGTGGGAGAAGGTGTAAATCCAAACTGATCGCCAAACTTTTGCACAACCCCCCTCAGAACATCTTTATACTTGCGGTACTCTCCCTGCTCCAGATCGGATTCAAAGCGAGCAAACCACTCAAGGATTTCGTTCTCACTCAGTTGAATCTGATGGGTTGAGAGAACTGGTTGCAACGCCTCCAGCACTCCTTTTTCCCAATCAATCAGGGTTCCGTAGCAGTCAAAAGTCAAGACTTCATATTGGTTCAGGTCAATCATGGTGTATGCTTCCTATATTCAATACTTCGGTTAGTCTGGATTTTGTTTTTCTATTGCCCGTAGGTGTTCCACGAGTGCTTTGCCGTCAATATTGTGGTCTCGGGCAATTTGCTCCGCACTAAAAGCATCGCCTGAGCAAATTGCGTTTACTAATTTCCGGTGCTGCTCTACGATGTCATCCAAATCTGGATGTATTGCGTTGCAGGAAATAATGTAAAGACGGATTTGCTGTTCAACAATTTTGTACTGCTCCTGTAACCGACGATGAGCAGCAAGTTGAATGATTGCCTTATGCAGGGCAAAGTCTGCATCAGCGATTTGGCTCCAATTCCCCTTCTGGACAGCTTTGACCAACTGTTGTAAGGCACCATTAAGCTCTTTTGCCTGACTCGGTGTGATTGCAACAGCCGCCAGTCGCGCCGCCAGACTCTCAAGCGCACTCCGCAGCGTGTATAGCTCCCAAGCATCTTGCGAACTCAGCCCCGAAACAGTACAACCTTTGTAGGGCAACTGTACGACCAAGCCTTCATAAGTTAGTTGCTGCAATGCCGAGCGTATAGTTGCTCGACTGAGATTAAATTGCTCTGCCAGATTGATTTCTAGCAAACGAGTTCCCGGTGCAAGTGTACCATTGAGAATTTGTTCTCGAATGACATCCGCTGCTTGAACATCCAAGCTCCGAGGTAGGATAGCAGGCTGGGGTTGGTTCCCTTTCATTTTGATTTTTGTAGAAATGCGAACAAGTTGAGCGCAGTTGCTGACTTGCGACTGCTTTTTTCATCGAAACTGCTCATAGTCAGACTGTATCTGGAAAATTGTAGATTGTCAACAATCTACAATTTTAAGAAACATTAATACTTTATAAGTATCAGCGATAATATGAGTGCAACCGCTTGCATAAACCTACTCATATCTAGTCAAACCTAGGCAGATGTGGTCAAATGCATTCGTAGTGGGTCAACCACTACAGGGATAAACGGCAATCCTTCTATTCCCTTCATAAAGTCGGGAATTACTTTTCGTCCAATATTCAAGCTTCCATTGACATCAGCGTTGATGAATCTGCCAGTACCAGATCGATATAAACCACGCTTAATCCGCTTACCAGAGAAGCGAGGCGTGGCTTCTCTATACTTGGGCAACGCATCACCATCTAAAGCACTCGCCTTGCTGGTGTACGCTTCCTCAGTCGTCATCACCTTGATTCCAACCAAAGCACCTTTGTACTCAAGCATTTGGATGAGTCGAGTATGAGGTATTGCGGTGAATTGCTGGTTATTGGATTTACCAATATTGATATCTTGCTTCCAGCGATCATTCTTGCCAACAATCAAGCGACTGATACCCGACGCCAAGCACCAATCAATGACACGTCTAGAGGCAGTATGGAGGTAGTTGGAAACACGGTTATTGCGCTTATGTACCAAGTCTAAAACTTGTCTATGGGCTTCTACAGATTGAGCTTGAGCTTTGCGCTTATTGAATAATTGGTTTATAGCTTTTAACGGTTTGCCATTCACAACCAAAGGTTTAACGCCTGGATTGTTAGATGTAGCAGTCATCAAATTGCTTAAACCGAGGTCAATAGCTGCACTGTAACCTTGTGTCTCTTGTGCTAACTCTTTCGAGTAAACAATCTCAATTACATAGCAAGTTTTTTGAGGTACAATTCTTACCTGGTCAACGTTTGAAGTTTTTGTAGGTAGCTTAATACTACATTGTGATAGCACTACAAAGCCTTTTCTAAGTCCTGGTATTGACACACTCTCGTCGGGGTAAATAACAATGTTTCTACCATCTGTTTTGTGTTTGTACCCTGGTAGTCTTGGTTTACCTAAAAACCCAGACGGTTCTTTTTTCCAAGCCTTCATTGCACCCATAAACCCAGTCCATGCCTGACAAAGTACTTTGCAAATCTGCTTTGACACCTTAGTAGGCAACGCTCTATAAGCTTGGTGGTTCTTTATTAGATGATAGAGAGTTCGCTGTTGTGTGGAATGGCACCTAGCATTGATTGGTTGATTGGCTTTCGGGCAGTTCAGGGGCTAGGTGCTTTGTTTATCTCCGGGCTTGGTTTGGCAATCATTACAGAAATTTTCCCTTGCTCAGAGCGTGGACGAGCCGTGGGGATCATGGGTAGTGTTGTTTCACTGGGAATTGCCCTTGGTCCTTCGGTAGGAGGGCTGCTTTTGGGATGGGCTGAGTGGCGTATCCTGTTCTTTATCAATGTACCACTCGGCTTAATAGCGAGTTTGCTTGTAGCATGGGTTGTGCCTGCTTCTGAACGCAAAAAGGAAAAACAGCACTTTGATTTGCTTGGAGCGTTGTTAGCTTTGGTGACACTCAGCAATTTTGCCCTAGGCATGACTTTTGGGCAAAGCGAGGGCTTTTTTAGTGCTAGTGCATTGTCGTTACTCTTGCTTGCGGCGATCGCCCTCGTGAGTTTTCTTTTGGTTGAAGCTGTCAATTTGTTCAACAACTGGCTCGTTTTCATTGTCCTGACTGGTGGCTTGCTGATCACCCCATTCTTTTTAGAGCGAGTCAAGCAATATCCAACCTCAAAAGTAGGGCTATTGTTGGCAGTGTCACCTGTTGTTAGTGGGTTAATTGCTCCACTAGCTGGCGCATTGTCAGACCGTTTTGGTTCTCGGTTAATTTGCCTCATTGGGCTGGGAGTGATGATTGGCGGTTGTTTGGGTATTAGTACCTTGGACGCTCAAACCACTGAACAAGATTATGTGCTGCGCTACCTTGTGTTTGGCACTGGATTGGGTTTGTTCCGCTCACCTAACGATAGCACTGTTATGGGAGCAGTACCTCGGGAGCGTTTAGGAATTGCCTCTGGGTTATTATCTTTGTCGCGTACATTGGGAGTTAACGTCGGAGTTTCGGTGATAGGAGCGGTGTTTGGAGCGCTCATTGCAAATTTGGCTCCAGGTACAGATGTTGCTGTTGCTCCCCCTGAGGCAGTTGTTGCAGGGTTCCAGGGGAGTTATCGCTTAGCGGCGTTGATTCTTTGCGTGGCAGTAATTCTAACAGCTGTAGTCAAAAATCAAGCGTTGCTGATTAAGAGTATGAATTTTGTTTCACGCAAAGACGCAAAGACGCAAAGAGATTGAACATTGAGTTTTGAAATTTCATCCCTCAATTCAGCAACGCCAAAAATCAAAAGTCAAAAGGAGCAATTTATGGCAGGTAAACGAGAAGCCAAAGTTGCAATTGTTACTGATGCACCAGCACCTATAAGTGAAGCTACGGCTATTACTTTGGCACAAGAGGGTGCAATTGCAATTCCGGCAAGACGTGGCGATCGCCACGTCTTCAGTGGCAGAACGCATCGAAGCTAGTAGCGGCAAGGCATTGCCCGTTGTTGCTGATATTACTTTTCAGCAAGCTGGGTCGTTGAACGAAGAATCCCCGCACTTATAGGGCGGGGAGTGTCAAATCAACGTTTTAGGACTGCTGTATACGACACACGCTGTTCTTCCCATTTTGAAGGAACAAGGGGGCTGCTGAGTTATCAGAGGAAAAAGGCGATCGCGATATTTGTATTGAGGCGATCGCCGCCCGTGCTGGGGTGGGCAAACAAACCATCTACCGTTGGTGGTCTTCTAAAGCAGCGGTCATTATGGAAGCATACGCAGAACAACTGGCACAGAATATTCCCACACCTGATACAGGTTCAGTAAGAAAATAATTGTATAAAATTTTACTAAAAATCTTTGCAATGCTAACAACTACGACAGCAGGTACTGCTGTCACCGGGCTAATTGCTGAGGCGCAATTAGATGTCAACTTAGCGGAGGCGTTTCGTGAGCAATTTATTAAATCTCGCAGAGCCGCGACGCGCACGATATTAGAGCGGGGTGTGAATAGAGGTGAACTACGCCCAGATTTGGAATTAGTGATTGATGCGATTTATGGTTCGGTTTGGTATCGGTTGCTGTTAAAGCATGCACCCTTAGATGATGCATTTGCTGAAGAATTGGTGAATTTTTTGATAGCTGGAATACTGCTTTAGGTGGGAATTAAGCAGCAGACCAACAAGTGTATCCACAATCTTGAATGACCAACGAATCGCACCAGCAATCTAGCTCAGAATATATCTTGCGGACGCTTGCGCGAAGCAATGAATTATGAATATCAGTGGGTCAGGAGTGGTCGGTTGCGCGCCACCACTAATTGCATATTGTATGCTGCGTTCTGTGTTCTTCTTCAATGCAATCTCTAGTGTCATCTGTTACCTGTTCTAGATGTGTATACTTTTGAAAGGAACAAAATGAGTGACACAATTCATTGAACAAGGTCATCAACATGAGTTTTCATGTAGAAGTTGCAATTGTGGGTGCAGGGATTTCTGGTCTAAGTGCAGCCTGGGAATTGCATAAGTTGGGAATCAAATCTTTAGTTGTGCTGGAAGCCAATTCACGAGTGGGCGGACGAACTCTTAACCATCCACTTGTGTCGGGGGGTTATGTTGAACAAGGTGGTACTTGGGCAGGTCCTACCCAAACTGCAATGCTTGCTTTAGCACAAGAAATGGGAATTTCGATTAAGAAGGGCAAGGTTGAAGGACAAACGCTGTATGGCTTTCGGCAGAAATGGAGTATGCTAGAAGCATCTCCATCATCTGAATCAGACATTGCTCAAAAAGATTTTGCTGAGGCGATGACGACATTTGAAGCTTTGTGCCGTACTGTTCCAGTTGAAGCTCCTTGGCAAGCTCCTAATGCAATCATATTGGACTCTATGACAATGGGAGCTTGGATTGAGCAGAACACAAAGACTGATGAAGCACGGGCTTGGTTCGAGGGGTGCGTCCGGCAAATCCTCAGTGGCGATCCAAACAAAGTTTCGCTTCTTTGGATGCTTCATTTTGTCCACACAGCAGGATTCAATGATTTGCTAGAGACTGCTGAGGATTTTTGCCTTGTTGGTGGAACACAACAAATTTCCTTAAATATCGCCCAACGCTTAGGGGAAAAAGTTTTACTAAATGCGCCTGTCACGAAAATATCAGGTTACGATAATTCCCAGGTTCAACTAGTTTCTGAACGTGAGGTTGTGTATGCTCAGGAAGTGATTGTGGCGATGATGCCCAAGACTATTGCTCGTATCCAATTCCATCCCCCTCTTCCCTCAATTCACAGTCAACTGATTGCAGAATGGCAAACGATGAGTTGGATTAAATTCCATGCTATTTATGAAAAACCTTGGTGGCAAGGTCAAATCATCAGCGGTCACTTTCTCAGTATTGATGCCAAAATTGAGGTAATTGATATTTCGCCAGAAGATGCAAGCAAAGGTATCATTGTGGGATTGTTAGCTCCTGATTACGCAATGTTGCCAGAGTTAGAACGTAAAGAGAAATACCTTGCATTTCTGGAAGAAACTTTTGGTAAACCAGCACGACAACCACTAGAGTTGGTGGAATTTGATTGGAATAGCCAACCTTGGACAGGTGGATGTATTTCTGGATTACCACCTGGTTTACTCACTAGGGCGGGTTCTGCTCTTAATAGTCCAGTAGGTCGAATTCATTGGGCTGGTACGGAACGCTCTAGTATTTGGGTTAATTACATTGAAGGTGCTATTCGCGCCGGACAAAAGGCTGCTCGGGATGTTGCGGCTAGGCTGAGACCACCCATTCGGGGAATTCAAAATTCAAAATTATAAATTCAAAAATTATAAATTCAAAATTTTTGATGAATCGCAGGGATTGAAGTAGCTGTAAGTTCAGGGAAAATATCGGGACAAAGCTGATTTAGAATCACAAAGAAGCTTGTACCATCCTTGTACCAAATATAGATGAAATTTTCTTCTAACCATATACTTTTATCTTGGCTACCGCAACTTAACTCCCAGGTTTGGGTTCTTGCTATTGGTCGATTTTTATCTCAGACTGGTAGCGGTTTTACTTTATTTTATGCTCCGATTTTTTTCGTCAATCAGGTCGGCTTATCAGCAACAGCAGTAGGAATTGGTCACGGTACTGGCTCGCTGGTGGGAATCTTTGGTCGATTTCTAGGAGGATCTCTTGCTGACTCAAAACGTTGGGGGCGCAGACGGACATTATTGTTATCTACTGTGTTTTGTGCGCTGGCTTCGTTTGTGTTGGCATTATCTAACAACTTCCCAATGTTTTTGGCTGCTCATTTACTTATGGGTTTGGGCACTGGTTTATACTGGCCCACAGTTGAAGCTGCCATAGCAGATTTAACAACTAATGAGCAACGTAACGAAGCATTTGCTGTCACAAGGTTAGCAGATAGTGCTGGCTTGGGAATAGGGGTATTGTTAGGAGGAGTCTTAATTAGCACGACAGAGCTTTACCCTGCTTTGTTTGTCATTGATGGCATCTCGTATTTGGTGTTTTTTATGATTGTGTATGCCGGACTGACAGAAACTCGTCATTTTGATGAACAGCATTCTCAACCAGTGCTTCAAGGTTGGAATGCTGCGCTAAGCGATCGCCTACTTCTGGTATACGTTTCAGTCAACATCCTGTTCACCACTTACATCGCTCAGGTAGACAACACAATGCCACTGTATTTTGCTAATTTTGTTTTGGGCAAAACCCTAAAGGGGCTGTCACCAACAACGATTAGTGGCTTATTTGCTTGGTATATTTTCTTAGTCGCTCTGTGTCAGTTACCTGCTGTCCGCGCTCTAAATTCTCTAAGCCGCGTGCGTGCCTTGATGATTTCAATAGTATTTTGGGGAGCAGGATTTCTTTTGGTTTGGAGTGCAGGTGTGACAACGCATGGTCAACAAATTTTGGCAATTTTCGCTTTGTCTGTGATTGCGATCGCCCACGTTACATACAGCCCCTTTGCGACTGCTTTTGTTGCAGAAATAGCACCTGAATCACTGCGGGCTATTTATCTTGCTATTAACGCCCAATGCTGGGGAGTTGGCTTTTTTGTTGGTTCTTTTCTTGGTGGCTTGGCTTTAGATCGTCAGAAAGTTGCAAGTCACACTATTATCTCTGGACTCACTGCAAGTAACTTATGGTTAGCAGCAGCAGCCAGTACTCTTGTTGGTTTTGTGATCTTGAAGACTCTTGATTGGATGTGCGATCGTCAAGAGACCACCTTGATCTGAGAGGGGTACTGTTTTTTTTTAGTGCGCAAGAATACAGAATAGACGATCAGCATTAAGCCGATCGCCTATTCAAAAACATTTATTCAATCCTTTCAGCTTCACAATGCTTATTGCAGAGATTGTGGAATGCGCTCAGAACCGTACTTCTGCTGATGCCAATACGGATAAATCGGTGGTACTGCACCTTTGGCTGTGGCTAAACCAATACCTGCACTCCCCTGCATTTCTCACAAGTCCCGCGATCGCCTTCATCAGAATCTTTTCCCAGACTATGTTCCAGGCATTTTTGACGGGTAATAATTTTGGTACAGTGTGAAACACCTTAATCTCGTTATTATAAGGCTTTGAGGAATCTGGTGAGAAATCCGGGAGTCCCTCCTGTAACGATCGCCGCTTTACCTGATAGTTGTAGATCCAGGCTCACTGCGTACCTCCTTATATTGTTTAATTCGAGATATTATTTAATCCGAGATGTGTAAAACAGCCTTGCCAGCATAGCGTCTGTCAAGTAATTTCTGTGCTAAGTCTGCGACTTGGGTACATTTATTAATTTACGGTAAACTTATCAATTTATTGTATTTCTTATAATATAGAAAGAACATTATCACAAACAGCTAGAACAAGCAAGCATTTGATAATATTAGTAAAGAATTAAGCCGTCATTGAGTTTTTGATTACGAATAATTAAGATTCGCGCTCATTTTCTTGGATTAATATTATGCAACTGAAAGAAACAATAACAAAAGAAACGGATAATCGTCCCCCTGTGGCGATCGCTCATGTGAAATTAACTGTAAGCGATGTTTCAAGCGCTACCGATTTTTTCCTCAAATTAGGGCTACGGTATGTCACTCAATCAGAAGAATTAGCAGTTTTAGAGTTACGCGGAGGCACGCACTTAGTGTTGAGAAAGACTAAAGAACCAATCATCGGTGGAACAAATGCGCCCTTTGATTTGATGGTGGATGATGTTTTTGTGACACGAGATGCTTTGGGTGAGTTAGGATTGACTCCTTCTGAAATTGAAACGGGTAGAGTTCACAAATCATTTACCCTTTCAGGACCAGACAGCTATCTGTTTACGGTAACTTCCTCACATACCGCAGGCAGAGTTGTTTAATCCTCTCTAAGGATACTCAATCTGCTAAGACTTTAAGATTTCATCTTTGTCATGACAACGACCCGAGTATCTACATTCAGCACTTGCACTCCTTTAGACATAGCTGTCATTGGTACTCTCCAGTGTGAATGACCGCAAATAACTAATAAATTACTCCCTCTTGTGAGTTCGCCACGAATTGACTCATTCCCCATCAATCTGGCTTCTGCATCATTGGGACCTTCATGCAGAATCAAAATGTCTGGTGACTCGTTGAGTAATTCCTGTACAAGTTTTTTAAAATCTTCTTCAGAACGACGGAAAGGTTTAGTTGTCTTACCAATAATTCCTGAGATTCCGGCGATGTGAATTCCATCAAGACAAGTGACGTCGCCATCTAAATAATGGATATCTTGCCCATTTTGAAATGCTTGGATTTCCTGTGGTGTTTTTCCAAAACTGTCGTGGTTTCCTCCTACCCCAACAACCCAACGAAAACGGCGACTAAAAGCTTGCCAAACTTCACGGACATCTCCTACACCACCACGCTTATCTATCTTTGCGTAAAAATCTCCTGCTAAAATGACACCCGTTGTTTGTGGCGATGGAATTTTTCCCGACTCTGCCAAGTTTTCTAGTTCTTCACTCACAAGATGACCGAGAAGGCGGTGATTGGTCGGGTCAATTCCTTGTAGATCGCTGGTGGCGATGATAGCTTCCAACCCATCTGGTAGTGAGTCAACTTTTGCTAACAAAACAGGCAAAACTCTGTGAACTATACCAACACCACTAGGTGAATAGCTAATAAATGGTATTTGATGAATGGGTCGTTCAGCAATAGAGGTTATAGCAGTTCTCGTTCGGATATGGTACAAAGAATCATGGGACATGGTATGATTTCGGGAATGCCTATCCGGGCTTGACTCATCGGGTAGAAAGGTTATTTATAAATCTCTATAAGCAATTGAAATAGAGACGGTTTATCGCGAGGGTGACAATTAGGATATTGCCTGTATATAGTGTTACTTATCCGGTTGACAATCCCAGCAGTTGTTAGCTTGTTCACCATCTGGTTCAACTTGTAAACGTCTTCGCCTATTTCTGCCACGAACAGGGTGTTCTTGTTCTGTGGAAGCTCTTCAAGCGATACTATCGCAGGTAGCACCGATAAGTGACTACTTACCAGTCTACATCTTGCCTTTGCCACTGCAATAGCTTCTTGTTGCACTTCCGTGTTGTTCAGATTTTGCATCGTCACTGCTTCAGTATAAAAGAGTATACTCTTGACGTCATCTATTGGAAACTGGTTCCACATAGAGGTGGCAACAGAACTATGAATCTGAGGATAACACAGAACGCAGAACTTAAAATTTCCCCACGGAACTGATGAAACTTCAACTGTGGGCGATGAGAGGTTTATATTTGCATTTAAAATTCTTTTAGCAAAATGCCTCAATTTAGGCAACGAATTGCCTCACCTCTTTGGCAAAACCTAGATAGTATGTACACATCCCGTACTTGGACAGGTGATCTTTAGCAGTACGATTGGTTTGATATCTGCATTAGCGTTGATTTTAGAACCAGCTTTTTCAACCTGGTGAGACTCCCATCTCATTTTTGGCTCAAGTTACCTTACGTTGATTCAGCGCTAACAACACCTAAAAACGGAGCTTCACAAGATTTGTAGAGGTTCAGCAACGTGTGGAACGTGGTAGCATGAACTTCTCCCCAAACAGGGCAAATTCACCGCGAACCATTAGCAAGGAATCACCATTGAGTCGGTGAGGAAATGCTTGAACTTCAGCATTCAGGCGTTCTGGACTGAAATAAATTTCTATTTCCGTTACAGGTTGGGGTATCCTTTCAAGCATAGCTTCTAAAGTACAAATCTTTGTTCCTAACAAGTCGAATAACTTGAGTTTCGTATTTTCTATTTCTATGCAAAGGATGACATCCAAGTCTTCAGCATAGTGCAGAGGGTTGCTTCCTTCGTTGACGCAAAATACGGCTTTCTCCTTTACTATCCCCAGAATGTGAGAGACTGGTTCGCGTGTCTCCAAAAGTCTGTGTAACAATTTGACATCATCGATATTGTTAGTATTTAGCAATCGCAAGCCATGAGTACCGCCTAGAGTATTGCACTTTGAGATGAAAACGTATTCTTGGACAACGCGAAAGCCAAAAGGTTCGTATAATTCAGGTTGTGCTGTAGTCAGCACCAGAGTTTTGTATCGCTTGTCGCAGTAGTCTAGCACCTCTTGCATGACTTCTCGGTAATAGCCGCGTCGTCGGAACTCAGGACGCGTACACACTCCGTGAATTCCTCCAACTGTCACCATTTCGCCCATCAGTTGCATGGGAATTTCCACAACTCCCACATGAGTGATAGCGAGATCATCCTGGAAATGCATGAATGGGGTCGAAGCCTCTTCCCATGGTGCGCCTAGCTTTCTCGCGCATTCTGCAGCATTGCTGATTCCAATTTCAGGAAACACAACTTCTAGGAGGTTAAACAGGCGACTGCTTAAGGTTGGGTCTTTTGAGAATGACCGCTGGAAGCGATACTGGTTCATAATTTCCAGACTCGAAAAAGAACTTTTTTATATTACATATACTACATAGAATTTTGATTGAAGTTAACAGCGGCGTAGACACATATAGGAATCCTAAATGATAAGCCCTGCGGACACGCTGCGCGAACGTGAAAAACAAGATCCCCGACTTCTGTAAGAAGTCGGGGATCTGAAGGGTACAACAGCAGCGTAGACCAGTAGCATATCTTGTAATGAAAGTGTATATAGTTTCATTACAAGACATGAATCCAAAAATCTTGTAGGCTTTGAAGAAGAAAACTTTACAATGAGAGGTCAGTGTGGCACGCAAACGCTTAATTATTGAAATGGGGATGGGAGTGGATCAGCATGGACAGGAACCAACGGTAGCAGCGGCGAGGGCTGTGAGAAATGCGATCGCACACAATGCTTTGCCTGGTATTTCGGAAGTCGCTGGCTTGAGTGATCCAGATGATATGATCGTTGAAGTCAAGGTTGCAGTGCCTTACCCGGAGCAAGTACGACAAGACGAGGTTTTGGCTGTGTTGCCTTTTGGTCGCAAAACTCTCACCGTTGAGTCTGGGGGGATGGTGGTTCAGGGTAAAGCAATTGAGGCGCTCAATGATAAAAATGACGAAATGTTAATAGCTGTCGCTGCGGTTACAGTTCTGATTGAAAATGAGTAACCAACCGAAGCCATTCTCAGTTAACGGTAAATACCTTAGCCATGTCGGAGAATAACTCAAAAGCTATCGAAGCCGTTGTTGCTTCCTACTTTGCTAACATTGCAACAATGAACCCAACAGGCTGGGTGGAAAACTTTGCAGAAGATGCTGTGAGTTATGATCCAGTTGGACATCCGCCGACAAAAGTCCATGAGGGGTTTCGGGAGTTTATTGGGCAATTGCAAGCCGCATTTGAGAAGCTGGAACCAACAACAGAGCATATTTTCGTCGCAGGCAATGAGGCAGCAGTAAAATGGACAATGGAGGGTATTAGCAAAACTGGCAAGTCAGTGATCTTTGAAGGCATAACAGTTTTTGAAATTGACGATGCTGGTAAGATTCAAACAACTCGCGCTTACTGGAACCCTACAGTGCTATTAGCTCAACTGCGTTCTTAGGGAGTTGACAACTACTCTATTTTAACTCTGCGCTAAACTAGAAGCATCGAGGTGAATATCTCTGGCGGTAAGTCCAATGGACAAACTATCTTCACCACGAACGTAACGATGTCTCAAAAGGATAACGAATCACTCCAGATTCAGGAGATAAATAACCTCAGACCAGTACACTTCGCTGACTTAATCAGAACTGCACAGTTAATTTTCGACCCTGGTAAGGGAGTATCTGGAATACACAGAGAAATTGATTGGAAAGAGTTCGGCGTTCCTGATGATGTCGCGGAAAATTTGAAAGCGCTAGGTCAAGAGTATCGGTATTCATCTCCCCACATACCAATTGAAAAAGTTTGGAGTCAATTAACTCCAGAAACTCGTATTTGGTTCATTAAAAATAAAAATGAATTGTGGCGGTTTGAGGAAGCTTTCCCGGCTCTTGACGAAGACTAAAAATCTGGGGAGCCCAAATCGACAAACTTTGTTAGACCAGTTTTGGCATCTCGATCTGGTTGAAACTTGGTTTGTCAAACCACCCAGACAATTTCTCAATGTACAAAAAAATAGCTGCACATCTTTAGTTTAGTAAGTCACAATAAAGATGTGCAGCTACGGGAGGCTATACCATGTCTCGTTTAACACAAATTATTCAGAATTCTTTTATTCGCCTTGCAGCTTTTTTCTCTGTTGTTTTGAGAAATATCTTTAATTTCCTGGGAAATCTCTTTGGTTTCTTCGGTAAGCTCTTTGGATTTTCCAATTCTGGTTCTGGATATTTCCTAGAACCTGATTCAGCACAGGGTATAAAACGAGAGACAACACAAGAAAAAATTGAAGCTGAAGTTACAAAAGCTCTTGAAACCCCTACCACTTATCGGCGTCGTCCTAATCCTCAAATGGACTACTACCGGAAAATGGCTCAGGAGGTGAAAAAGAGCTAGGGCAAAGAAAGAAAGCTGTTGACTAGGTTTGATGAAAAGTGAGGGGGCGATCGCTGTTTTTTGGCGATCGCCCCCTCAAATCTATATATTTTAGGCGCAGGGAAATGACTTGATTCTTAATCCTCAGAGTGAGCATCTGCTGCTTGTAAAGACTTTTCAAAAGCCATCAGTTGTTCCGCGTTACGCAGGAAGTAACCATTCATCGTCGCTGCAGCTAGTAGCCTTCCAAGATTGTCGCGGTTGGTGGTAATGAGTACGTTAAAGTCTTCTGATGGTAAACTTCCCAACATACTTACAATAGTACGTTCCATTGCCTGAAGCACGTCAGGAGAAGATGGCTTGGAAAGTTGGGTAACTGTCTGTGGACTCATAGATTGAACGTACTGCCACAGCAAGTTGCTTCCCGAAGCCTCGCCAAAAGATTCTGAGTTGAGATTTGACAGATTATTCACGGTAGTAACCTGCAATTTGCAAAGTTCACTATACTTCTAAAAACTACTTTAGCAAGCTTTTTGTTATTCCTAAGTGAGCTTAACCGAACTCACTTATGACGGTTTTATACACTAAAACTAAGAATATTTCAATGTTTAGTTAAATATTTAAAATTGGAGTAACCATAATCAATTTTCTATAGCTACTCCAAAATTTTAGGCATACGTTCAATCAGTAGTCTTAGAAGCGGATGATTCCGAAATAAGCACTTGCAGCAACAAGGATAATTGTTAAAACGCCCACTGTCACACTGATTCCAAATTGTACAGAGGTTTTTTTATTGAGTTCCTGTTTGCTCTCACCCTCTTGAGAGGTAGACACAGTGTTATTGGAATCGGTTGGTTTGTTAGTTGTCATGGCTTGTAAATCTAGTATGTTTATCTTTGTACACTTTCTAGTTTGCTTCAACTACCAGAAACTGCATCTAGCTTTTGGACTATCAAAAAGTGTATAAAAATGCTGAATAAATAATAAGTATTTTGGGAGTAGAAATTTACCTTTTAATACCGTTTTTCTATGAAGATACACTAAAATTAACCTCCCTGTAGCCCCCGCAATGGTTTGGGGGAAGGAGAGTGCCGGGGGGGTAATAAAGTCCAATGTCACAGAGAATTAGTAGAAGTAGGAAGGCACAAATAAACACAACTATGTGAAGTAAGATTAATATGTGAAGAAATATTAAAATTTTGAAACACTCTTCCCTTCTGCCTGATTTCTATGACAAATATTTATCTACCCTGCCTTCCAAGGTAGAGGGATCTGAGGACAGAAGGCAGCAAGGTTTGCAGTTGAGCTTAGCTGTTTTGGTGATTGTGTTATTTATATAAGTTGATCTACTTGCTCCACTCCTCAAGTTGGAAAGTGAGTCAACTTCGAGTAAAATAATATACTAGTAAGTCAGAATATGCTGAAAATAAAAGATTTATATATTAACTAATAATTAATAATTCGTAACTCATAATGAATGACCAATCTAATTACGAGTTACTAATTACAAATTACGAATTTTTAATTATTATTAAACAGTTCTGCGAGCCAACGAATGCCAAATGAAGATAGCAAGCAGTGCGCCGATAACAGCTAAAGCCAAACCAGGGAGGCTAAAAGCAGGAGCAGTTAGGACCAGTCTTCCAGTAGCCAAAAGAACTCCTAGACTTCCACCTAGAAAAGCACCAACGATTCCCAACAAAATAGTAGCAAGAATTCCACCACCTTGATAACCAGGATAGATAGCTTTAGCAATTGCACCAGCTAAAAGCCCTAAAACTACCCATGCAATGATGTTCATAAGACCTCGTGGGAAGTATGGAAACTCAGCGTCTTCAGACCTGAGAGGAAATACGACTCGTGCGACTTTAGTCGCTTTGTTCCATTACCGCCTTGGGGTTACTTGAATCGGTGTACTTTT
>JAHHIB010000090.1 GCA_019359075.1 Kalymmatonema hyalinum WJT4-NPBG1 | reverse complement strand
AAATAGAACGCAATCAACAACGAGCTACTGTTAACTGGCGCTTCACCACTAAGGATGCACGAGTTAAACTCAACAGTCTTTATCCTACTCCTGACCTGTCATAATTTCTGTGGTGAACTACTAGTAGTGTCAACGATCTGTGTGCAGACTTATTTTTAGTTAGATAGTTCTAAAGGTTGTATGAAGGATTGTAAAATAGTAGTGGTTTGAGAGAGCACTATTCGTACTAAGATTAAAATCACTATTTTTACACAAATTTTAATATAAATCTTCAATTAAGCAATTATGAATTTTGTATAAAGATCTCATGGAACTTAGAAAAAGATTGAGAAAATGTATCACTATTAATAATGTATCACTATTAATAGTGAGCATACTCAATCATTAAGAGAATAAGTTCAGAGTGTACTGCTGTACCTTTGAAATTAACTTGTGACTAATTTCAGACCAACAGCCGTTTGCTGAGATAGTATGAAAAAGGTAATGTTAGGCTGATGCAACAAGTAAACATTGCATCCATGCTTGATGTTTGTTTTCCACTCATTGAACAGGTTTCCAATCTTTCTGCAAGCTAACTCAACCCAATTAAGGATTTTGAGGTTAAGTAAGTAATTTGTTTGGCAAAGTTCATTAAAAGTATTAAACGATATTACTAGGTTGGCAAAAAGTTCCTGTGATTTTTGCAATTTTTCTCAAACTTGAATTACTAGTATAAAATATTACTAGTGCTATAGACAAAAGACAAACGCTTTGAATCGTTTGATTGAACAGTGACAAGTTTACTGTTTGTAATGGCTTTGCCGAGCACTGTTGTTTATGATGAACACAAAAGCCATGCTATTTGCAAATTTTTGTAGGGATGCTTACTACCGCGTGGTAATTAAGTACTATAAATTTTTAGTAGCAAAACTGCGAACACAAGTTTTAGTTAATTTATAAAATCAATTTCAAACCATGATTTAACTGCAACTTCTTGATTACCCATTAGGTAATCAAAATCTTGAGCGACCCAATAATTCCCCCTATACTCGCAAAAGACTAGGGGAAAAGTTATCGGGTCTGCGACAACCCAGGAATCGCCCCCCTATACTCGCAAAAGACTAGGGGGGTACTTCCAGGGTTAGTTGCACATCAATTATTAACTTCGCAGCTGTCAATCCTTTGCCCTTGGGATTTTCTCAACAGCTGCGACGGACGCATTCGCCCACGTTTTTATGAAGGCAACTGGTAACAATTATGTCACACCAAATAAGCCAAAAACAAACTTTTGGAAAGCTCTCACAACATCAGCAGCCAGTGATGGCACCTTTTACAGAAGCAGACATTACGCTTGACAACAGGTAATCCAACCGAAGACTAGTTTCCATTGGTCATCACATCGAGTTCAGACCAAAGATTCATTCTCAGGGTGGAGGAAAAGTAATGTCATTGGTGATATCGCAACAGCAGCTATATCAGCAACTCACCACAGCTTTGGGTGAGACAATTTCACAACAGGAACTGGCAGAGTGGCTCACAGATGGAGAAATCGTCGAGCCTGCACCCACAAAGCAGTTCTGGCTTTCAGGTGATAGTCCCGGGATATATCTGATTATTTCTGGCAAAGTCAGACTATTGGATAGTGCGGAGAACTTAATCACAACTCTGGGTGCAGAGTCATTGTTTGGGGAAGCGACTTTATTTCCAGAACAAGGCTTTGTGCCATACGTCGCTAGAGCTTCGACAAACCTCAAGCTTTGCTATCTCAAACAAGAGATACTGCAAGCATTGATGGAGAAATATCCTAATATCCGCGATTACCTGTGGGAACGCGCGCAACTGTGGGATTTGCTGATGATATATCGGCAAAACTCGCAACTAGAGTGCCAGCCATCGGATGTACCAGGGATGCTCAAAGCCTTATCTTATTTCTCGCAGCATACCCTAGGCACCAATGAGGAAATATCTGCACCACCAGATGGCAAACTATGGCTGCTGCACAAAGGGGAACTACGGCATACAGATGGTCAGTGTCTCGCACCAGGCAAGATCTATGCAGATCTAAAACAGGGTGTTTGGCAGGCAACAAAGCCAACCAGCGTTTATATTCTCCGAGATTCGCATTGGCAAACAGTCTTGGGACACTGGCACCAGCTAGGGGAATTGGTAGCACCTCAACAGCGCCCTTTGGTCGTGGAAAATAGCCAGCCACGCCCGAGTAGGTCAAAACCAGAACGAATAGCCACTTCTGGAAACGTCATACCCTTTCCCCAACGCGAGTCGGCGTCAAAACAAAAGCCAACAAAATCACGTCCCTACTTTCCCAGCCCGAAGGCAAAAGTAGGGCAAGTGTGGGGACGGATCAGTAGAAGCTATCCATACTTTGCACAACAAAGCGCTGCTGACTGTGGTGCTGCCTGTCTAGTTATGATTGCACGCTACTGGGGTAAGCGTTTGAGCGTCAATCGACTGCGGGAGTTAACTAACGTCAACCGTTCTGGCGCATCACTGCGTGCTTTAGCCGCCACCGCCGAAAGCGTTGGCTTTGCCTCCCGTCCAGTCAAAGCCAGCTTTGACAAATTGGCAGAGCAACCCCTACCAGCGATCGCTCACTGGGAAGGCAAACACTACATAGTCGTCTATGAAATCACCAAAAAACGGGTCATTGTAGGCGATCCCGCCATCGGTCAACGCACCCTGAGTCTAAAGGAATTTCAAGCAGGTTGGACTGGATACGCCTTATTGCTGCAACCTACAGCCCAACTTAAAGAAGCTGAGGAAGAGACTACAGGCATCTGGAGGTTTTTTGAGTTAGTCAAACCGCACTTTTGGGTACTGCTGGAAGTGTTTTTGGCTTCGGTGCTGATTCAGGTGTTTGGGCTGGTGACGCCGCTGTTTACCCAGTTACTCTTAGACAAAGTGATAGTGCAAGGCAGCACTTCCACATTAAACGCCGTCGCTTTGGGGTTGCTCATTTTTGGCTTGTTCAGCATTGCTGTCAATGGGGTGCGGCAATATCTTTTGGCTCACACTGCTAACCGTGTCAGTGTTGCACTGCTAGTGGGTTTTATCAAACATACCTTGCGCTTACCCTTATCCTTCTTCGAGTCCCGCTACGTCGGGGACATTGTTTCTCGTATCCAAGAAAACCAGAAAGTACAGCGCTTCCTGACTGGCGAGACACTGTCAGTCATTCTGGATTTGCTGACAGTGGTGGTTTATGTAGGATTGATGTTCTGGTACAACTGGCGCATGGCATTACTGGGCTTGATGATTGTGCCACCATTTTTTATCCTCACACTGGCTTCCACAAACATCTTGCGCCGGATGTCCAGAGAAATTTTCAATGCCGGAGCCGAAGAAAACAGCTATCTCATTCAATCCCTGACAGGCATTCGCTCAATCCGCTCTATGGCGATTGAACACACAGTACGCTGGCGTTGGGAAGAACTGCTCAATACTTTGGTGAAAAAAACCTTTACCGCCCAGGTGATTGGCAATAACTTGCAAATTACCGGTGCTGTCATCGACACCGTGATGCATACGCTACTGCTGTGGTATGGGGCATGGTTGGTCATTCACAACGAACTGACCATCGGGCAACTTGTGGCTTTTAATATGTTATTGGGCAATGTCCTCAGCCCCTTCAAGCGACTCTCGGTGGTCTGGAATCAATTCCAAGAAATCGTCATTTCTGTCGAACGGATTAACGATGTCCTAGAAGCAGAACCAGAAGAAGACTTGCAAAATAAACCCCGCAAGCCTCTGCGTCGCCTTCAAGGGAGAATCCGCTTTGAGAATCTCACTTTCCGCTATCACCCAGAAAGCGAGAATAACGTCCTGGAAAATCTCAGCTTTGAAATCCAACCTGAACAAACAGTCGCAGTCGTCGGGCGCAGCGGTTCTGGAAAGACGACTTTGTCAAAGTTAATTTTGGGTTTATATCCCCCGACAGAGGGCAAAATCTTAATCGATGGTCATGATGTGACCGGTGTGTCCCTAAAATCACTCCGACAACAAGTTGGTGTGGTAGACCAAGACACTTTCTTGTTTGGCGGTACGATTCGAGAAAACATCAGCATCGCTCATCCTGAAGCTTCACTAGAACAGATTATTGAGGCAGCACGTATGGCTGGGGCAGATGAGTTTATTCAGCAACTGCCAATGGGTTACGAAACCGAAATTGGTGAAGGTGGTGGAATGCTCTCTGGCGGACAACGCCAACGTCTAGCTATAGCCCGCGCATTACTAGGGAATCCCCGATTTTTAATTTTTGATGAAGCTACCAGCAACCTGGATGCGGAATCTGAACGCATTATTCAAAACAATCTAAAAACTATTCTCAAAGGGCGCACCAGTCTGATTATTGCTCATCGCCTTTCCACCGTGCGGAATGCCGACTTGATTTTGGTGTTAGACCGAGGCGTCTTGATAGAAAGCGGAACGCACGACGAATTAATCGCCAAAAAAGGACATTACTACTACCTCAACCAACAACAACTTGCTCATGCAGGTTAGTCATCAATTATTGCTTATCAGGGTGTAAAGGGACTTGGGGTTCTCACAAACGAGCTTTTTGCCTGTGGTTACTACCACTTGAGGCGAAAAGCGTTGGGCTTGGAGACTAAGGGGAAAATCATTCACCTACATCCCTACCTCCCTATCTCGCAATCTACCGAGCTTTAAAAGAAAACTATGCCATACCCATCTCGCAATCCATCATCTGCGCTTGCCAAACCAGAGCCAGATGAGGAGACAGGTTATATACCTCCGCAGGAAGTGGCGGAATCTACAGAGTTAGAGAATCAGACGGCAGCAGATGAGGCACAAGATTGGTTTTTTGGTACCGAAGAGCTGTTAGATGCTTTACCGAAAGCCTGGACGCGCTCTTTACTGTACGTGTTGGTAGCCTTTGCAGCGATTGTCTTACCTTGGACGATGCTCTCGAAGGTGGATGAGACAGGGAGCGCTAGAGGGCGTATTGAACCCAAAGGTGCCACCCAAAAATTAGATAGTCCAGTGGGCGGGGGCGTCACTGTTGTTAGGGTCAAAGAAGGCGAAACCGTAAGAGCAGGTCAGCTTTTGCTGGAACTAGACTCAGATGTCTTAAAAACTGAACTCCAGCAAGTTGTGACAAAGCTCGACGGGCTACAGAATCGGCGCGAGTCCTTAGAGGTACTCAAAAATCAATTGACGCTTGGTGTGAGTACTCAACAGCAACAAAACCAGGCTCAACAATTGGCAAAACAGTCTCAAGTCGAGCAGGCACGACAGAATCTGGATGCTCTCAAAGCTGTCTATAACTTAAACAAAGAGGAAAAACTGGCTCAAGTTAACCAGACGCAGCAAGCCCTTGACTCTAGCAAGGCTGCTCATAAGTTAGCATCCGTTCGTTTTCAAGCCTCACAAGAAAAAGTCCCACGCTATCAACAGGCTTATGAAGACGGTGTCATGTCACAAGACCGCTTCAAGGATGTGCAACAGTCGGCAAAAGAAGAATACGAACGCCTTGTACAAGCTCGCTCTGATATTTCAATGGCTCAGGAGAAACTTAAAGAGCAACAAAGCACTTACCAGAAGACTATTCATCAAGCTAATTCTGAGATCCAGCAAGCTGAACTGCGCTTACAAGAAGAACAACGCAGTTATCAAAGCCTGATTCACACAGGTCAACTCGCACAACTCAAAGTTGAGGAGCAACTCAAAGAACTGCAAACACAAATCAAATCGCTGCAATCAGAAATTGCTCAGACTGGAAGCCAAATTACATCCTTAAAAATTCAGTTAAGACAACGAGTCGTGCGATCGCCTATTAACGGTGTCATTTTTGAGTTGCCCATAACCAAGCCAGGAGCCGTTGTACAACCTGGTCAGAGAGTTGCTCAAATTGCACCTCAAGGTGCTGGCTTAGTACTCAAGGCTAGTATGCCTAACCAGCAAAGCGGCTTCTTGAAAGTGGGAATGCCCGTCAAAGTCAAGTTTGATGCCTATCCTTTCCAGGAGTACGGCATCGTGCAAGGAAAAGTCAGTTGGATTTCTCCAGACTCTAAAGTTACTCAAACACCTCAAGGCAACTTAGAAAACTTTGAGTTAGAAATCACTCTGAATCAGCCATATATCCAACAGGGTAATAAACGTATCGCATTAACTCCAGGTCAGACAGCCACTGCTGAAGTAATTATCCGCCAGCGGCACGTCCTCGACTTCATCCTAGATCCGTTTAAGAAATTACAAAAAGGCGGTTTAGACCTTTAGTCATTAGCGAGAGGAATTGTGTCATGTTAAAACGTTTGAACATTTCCTGCGAAGACATAATTCGCAACATCAAACTTTCTTGTCAAATTCCTGGTGTCGTGGAAGCTATAGCTACTCAAAATATTATCGCTGAGGCTGCTCAACAAGCAGGAATTAAAGTCTCGGAAGAAGAACTACAGCAGGAAGGAGATAGGCTGCGGTTAGAGAAGAAACTAGTACAAGCCAAAGACACTTGGGCATGGCTGAAAAAACATCATCTGTCTTTAGATGACTTTGAGGAATTAGCCAATCACAACGTACTTTCTAAAAAGTTAGCTAATCACCTATTCGCCGATAAGGTCGAACGGTTCTTTTATGAACACCAACTCAATTATGTTGCAGCAGTTACCTACGAAGTCATATTCGATGATAGAGACTTAGCATTGGAACTATTTTATGCCTTGCAAGAAAGGGAAATCACTTTTCAAGAAATCGCCCGATCTTACATTCAAAATCCAGAACTTCGTCGTGCTAGCGGTTATCAAGGAATCAAACGGCGCACAGATTTTCGACCGGAGATTGCTGCTGCTATATTTGCTGCGACTCCGCCAGAAATTCTTAAGCCAATTATCACTCCAAAGGGAGTTCATTTAATTTGGTTGGAGGAAATCATTCAACCGAAATTAGATGAAGAAGTACGCCAAAACATTATCAAAGATATGTTTTCTACTTGGTTAAAGCAGCAAATAGAAATCATGGGAATTATTACACTTACAGACTCAAACAGCAGTTTTCAAGTAAATGACAAATTTCGTAAGCAGGCTTAATTTTGTATTATTAGCTAATTAAAAAATGAGGTGTAATATCTAAAAAAAAATCAAAAAAATTTTAAAAAATATTAACTCAATATTATTATATTGAGGTTTTTCTCATGCCTTATTAGTAGCCAAAAAACATATAAGTCTTAAAACAAAAAACCATAAAAAACTATTTTTTTCATTAGAAAAAAATATACTTTTTTTTCAAAAATATATTGTTTTTTAAATCTAATAATGTATATTAGTAAATGTAAGCGTTAACAAAAAGCTTACACCAGTAATTCCCAATTTAAAACTAGTAACAAAAACCAATTCAATTCCTAGGAGAAACCTATGATTATCTCAGACTTGAATCATTTGGAAGCTGTTGAAGGATCTGCTGTTGTTGGTGGTATTTATTTAGGTAGTGGTTACAGCTACAAAACAACCTCGCTTTATGTTAACGAGAACCTCAATATCAACAAATACATTGCTTCAAAGGTAGATGTTAAAGGCAATACAGCTACAGCGGAAGCTGAGGCTCAAGGTGACAACACCGTAACCCAATCCTTCGCTTTCACGACTCCATATTCTTCTAATAGCACCTCTATTGCTGCTACCAACTAGTCGCTAGTAATTAACAACAGCCAGAAGCTACACAGCTTTTGGCTGTCTTAAAAGCAGCTAGCTGCCAACACTGTTAAAAATTTAATTAGTACCAGTTCTGTGTAAGAATGCACTAGACAATCGAGCCGTTACTCTCATCCGCTTCTTGGCTAAAAATGAGAAATGCAGCGTGCAGTTGCAACTCGCCGCTGAAGCATACGGTCTCGATAGCGATGCAGAAGGTTTAAGCTACAGTTACAGTGTTGCCTACAGATCTTCCGGCTAGTGCAACTTCATCGTTTATAAGCAGCTAAAAATGACTTTCAGTTAGACAGCCATTATAGCTGTCTCCTCTAACTCTTTGTTTGATTAATCTGCATCTTACATAAAAATCGCTGAAAGCTTTTAATAAGCTTTCGGCGATATATCTATTTCAAAATGGTGTTTCATAAATGTATTAAAAAATTCCAGGGTGTATTATGAGCAGATTAAAAATTTGCGACCTCAGTTTTTGTGACAGTGAAGTTTCTAGTAACAGTCAAGTAAAAGGCGGATTAGAATTTACTTTGTACTTCCCTAAAACCAAGCTGTTAACTACGGTTAAAAATCCTGATGCGGACTACACTACAAAATACTTCGGTGACGAAAAAACTGGTAATTATGGATATGTAGTGTCAGATAAACTTGGCAAATTTTTAGCAGGCGCAGCATTTGGTACTCTTGATAATGGTGTTAGATTTACCACATCTTTTGCAATGAATGCCAATCTTGTTCAAGGTTCTAGTACCTAGGAGTTTTTAAAGCTTCCGTAACTTGTTTGTAATGCAATAGGTTGTAAAATCATGGCTCGCTATCAAGTTGTAATCAAACGCATTGTCTCACCAGATGGCAAGATAATCGCCGAGGCAAAAAGCGTAGCCATAGCATCTGGCGATAATCAAAGCCACATTAATCAAAGCGTTTCTGTACACGTTTCATCTGGTCATAATAGTTGTAGCAGTTTCTCAACATCTAGCTCTACTTCTTATACCAAATAGATGGGCAAAAATTAAATGACCAGACGCAATATTTTATTGCATCTGGTCACTGTTAACAATTACTGACATCTTGCACCAAGAAAAATTGATGTTATTGTGACACTCAGTACTAAGCCGGAAACCCTTATTCTAGTGATAAAAGCTCAGAAAAGCGATGTAACTTTATTGCGCTGCTTTTGACTAAACCCTGGGTTATACGGATAGGTGCAAGATATGAGAATTAGTTATTAAGTGGTCTTTAGGGTGCGTCCCTTTCTTTGCACTTTTAGGGATGCTCCTGTCCTCAAACCTCAGCGGCTATCTTTCCTTACAAAGAACAAGCTGAGGTTTTTTCTTTGCGTCTACCTTTCAATGCAACGCCAATCACTCCACAAGAGAAAAGTAGAGCTAGACAAGTTGAAGGTTCAGGCGCTGTAACTCTAGCCTGATTCCTCTTAACTTCTATTAAAGTTAAGCTTGTTTTGCTATCAAAATAACGTTGCAGAGAACCCTGAACAGAAGCTGTAGCAGATTCCTGATTTCCTCCAAAATCAGACGTAGTGACTGGATTGCCTAAGCTAATATTGTCACTTGTTTGATACGCGATAAAGTCATCATCACCTGGGGTGGTTAAATTTCCCGCGAGGCTGAAGAAGTCTATGGTACTGTTACTAGTGGTATCAAGTAAAGCCAAAGATATATCGCCCGCAGCTCTTGCATTTTCTGCTTGTGAATTATCTATTGATGTTTCCAGGTTTAAATTACTTTTAAAGTCAAAAGAAAAAGGTGTATTCGCATCTACATCAAAGTTACCGATAACTGTAACCTCACTTTCTGCTAGTCCTAAATAATTTCTCCCTTCACCAAAGGCTTGGCTCAAAGATAAATTAGATGCTGTTGGTGGAGCAACTATAAAAGTTGCTTCTGCGTTAGCAAAAGCATTCACCATTCCATTATTGGCAATAGTAACAGTGTTAGTGTTAGTAGCAGTTCCAATTCCCGAAGGGCTTTGACTAAATCTTGTAAACTCTAGTACTCCTTCAGAACGTGCCAAGGTAGCAGCCTGACTGGGTGACGCTGCTAACATAGAGCTAGCTATACACGGAGTAAGCAGTAGTAAGAAGCCCTTGGTAAATGCTTGATATTGCTTCATAACAATCCTCTTTTATACTTGTGAGGTTTTCAGGTCATTCACTCACCTAACTACTTAGATGAGTAAAGATACAAGCAGGCATGACGCAACGCAGAAAGCTCCCGAGCTACTTTTGCGCTGGTGAAAGAAAATTTATTCTTCAGTCACAGAGGATGCTTTTAACAGTTTTGGCAAACAAAAATCTGCAATTACCGCATCAGTAGTCTTGCGGTAACTGTCTAGCAGGTAAATTATTAGTTAAGTACTAATACTAAAGCTCTTTTGGAATTTTCTTTGCCGATTTTGTGTAAGCTATGGTCAAAATTTAAACTTATACGGCACTTTAATGATGAAATTGCAAATTTACGCAATTTGACTATCTACAATTCATACAAAAATGCTATAGTGTGAGGCTGACTTAAATTTAGCTAAAACGCTCATCTTGGTCTTTTTTGCTTGATCTAAAGGGCAATGCAGCAGCATAGTTACGGTTTACTTGAGGTTAAGTACGGGATTGTACAAGTTCTTGACGGTGGTAAGGTATAAGCGAAGACAACGCAACTACGATCTTTAACACTACGGCTTTATAAACGTTTGTACTAATTCTCACAGTTAACATTCCCTGGCTCAACGCCAGGGAACGCATATTAATTCTTCGCCTGGCTTGGTGAACCAGGAATCGTCACATCTAACACCGTCACTTGTGTTGCTAGCTGCGTCAGGGGGGGGTTCATAGCGTTTTGATTCCCGACTACCAAAGTTACCAAATTTTCTGGCTTGAGGTATTTCCGCGCTACTCGCTGCACATCAGCCGCTGTCGTTGCTTGCACAGCACGCTGATAGCGAAATAGGAAATCGGACGGATAGCCGTAATATTCGTACCGCATTAAGCGAGACAATGTTTGGGCGGGATCTGCAAAATTGAAAACAAACGAGTTGAGAGTAGACTCTTTAGCAAAAGCCAACTCCTGAGGCGTTACCCTTTGAGCTTGGATGCGCTTGATTTCTGCTTGTACAGCTTTGACAAACTGCACAGTCGCATCAGAGCGCGTTTGTCCGCCGGCGATGAACGTACCAGGGTAGTCATGGCGGGGACTCCAGGAACCATACACGGAGTAAGCTAAACCTTGACGCGATCGCACTTCATTAAACAAGCGTCCACCGAATCCATTTAACACCCCATTGAGCACATCTAGTGCTGGATAATCAGGGCTATTGAATTGTCCCCCCAAATGCCCAATTAGAACACTACTCTGTGTCAGTTGCGGTTGATTAACAACAAAGACACCGCCTTGTTTATCTTGCGACACTTTGGGTAACTGAGGTTTAAGCAGTTGCGGATTTGGTTTCCAGTCAGCTAACTTCGCTTGAATGAGCGATCGCATTTTCTTGGAATCAAAATCCCCGACAATTCCCAATATCATATTATTGGGATAAAAATACTGCTCTTTAAACTTCACCAAATCTTCACGGGAAATTTTATCCAGCGTTGCATACTCTTCCGTGCGGGCATAAGGGCTATCTTTGCCATAAATCAATTTCTGAAATTCCCGATTCGCAATGTCATCTGGATCGTCATTGCGACGGGCGATCGCACCCCGCAACTGCGTTTTCGCCAAATCCAGCTTTTCTGGAGCAAACACTGGTTCCCGCAGCACCTCAGCAAACAACCCAAATACCGTTTCTAAATCTTCAGTGAGTGCTTCAAAACCAGCATTGCCAGCAGTTTCACCAATACTAGTTTCTACCGAAGCCGCCCGTTGCTCCAAAATCTCATTGAGTTGATCTGGCGTATGCTTTTGAGTTCCTCCAGAACGCATAACGATACCCGTCAACTGAGCCAAACCAACCTGTTGTGCAGGTTCAAAGCGATCGCCCGTACGTACCATCGCCGAACCACCCACCAACGGTAGCTCGTGATCCTCCATCAAATACACAATCATGCCGTTGTTCAACACATACCGCTCATACTTCGGTAACTTCACCTGAGGTAGTGGCGGCAGCTGTAACTCTGTGTAATGTTTTGCCGCCGTCGCCGCCCAAGATGTGTTCAGCACTCCAAAGCATAGCAAGGGAACCAATGCAAAACAAACCAATAACGAGTAAAAAAACCTTCTCACTTTTACCTTGTACCTTGTACCCCTAAACCTCTTCATATCTCTGTTCCTTCACGCCCTACAGTACGAGAAGCCGCTTCTTTGTCATTGACTTGTTCAATTTTGAATTCTGAATTGCTGACTACTTCTGCTTTGACAACAGCTTACCAACTGTACGATTCTCCGTCGTAAACGTCGCCGTCGCCACTCGTTGAATATCAGCAGGCGTCACCGCAACAATTTCATCCAACTGCTTGAACAAATTCCGCCAAGAGCCAGTTTTTACCTCATACTCCAACAACTGCTGCGCCATTCCCATATTAGAATCGAGTATTCGCAACAAACCTGCTCGAGCTTGCGTTTTCACTCGCTCCAACTCAGTAGCAGAAACTGGCTCAGTCTTCAACCTCTCAATTTCCTTACGCAAAGCTACCGCCACCTCATCAACCGTGTGACCCGGAGCTGTGAGAGTATAGAACAACATCAAATTCGGATACTTATCTCCTGGGAACCCGCTGAAACCTTGTGCCGCCAGCGCCAACCGCTGCTGTTCCACTAAAGACTTATATAGCCGCGACGTACGCCCATCACTCAGCAAGCTACCAATAATTTCATAAACTGCTTGATCTGGATGAGTTATTGCCGGACGATGGTAACCTTCAAGATACCAAGGTTGAGAAGGAAATTCCACAGTCACTTCCCGCGTTTGTGTCTGTTTTGGTTCTGCCGGGATTTGAGCAACAGCTTTTTCTTTTGCCTTGAAACGCCCAAAGTAAATTTGTGCCAGTCTCTTAACTTCAGTGGGGTTAACATCACCAACAACGGCAATTGTTAAATTACTGGGTGCATAGTAGGTTTCAAAAAACTTCTGCACATCTTCCCGTGTCAAATTGCGGATATCTTGGTCGTAGCCAATCACGGGACGCTTATAGGGATGGGCTTGAAAAGCCGTACCGATAAACTTTTCTATCATTAACCCGATAGGAGAGTTTTCCACGCGCAGACGTCGCTCTTCTAAAATGACATCTTTCTCCTTATAAAACTCGCGGAATACGGGGTCTAGAAATCTTTCTGATTCCAACGACATCCACAGTTCCAACTTATTGGAAGGAAAGCTGTAAAAATAACGAGTCGCTTCCGTGGAGGTAGTGGCATTTAAACCTACGCCTCCCGCCTGTTCCACAATTCGTCCTAATTCGTTTTGCTTGGCAAGTTTAGCAGCTTGTGCTTCTATTTGCTTGAACTGAGCTTCTAAGGGAGCAACTTCATCTTTTTTATTAGCCGCTTTTGCTGCTGTTATTTGTTGTGCTAATTGATCCAAACGCTCAAGTAATGGTTTTTCTACCTGGTAATTAGATGTACCGATTTTTGTCGTACCTTTAAAAGCCAAATGCTCTAAAAAGTGTGCCACACCTGTTTTTCCATCTGGCTCATCCACACCGCCGACATCAGCATAAGTCAGAAAAGAAACTACGGGCGCTTGATGCCTTTCCAAGACAATGAACTTCAAACCATTGTCAAGACGGAATTCTGTCAACTGCTTTATCACCCGATTCAAATAGGGTTGAATCGAACTTTGAGCAGATGGTGTCTGAGTTTTCGCTAGAGCAATTCCTGGTAGGAACCCCCACCAAAGAAGTATTGCTACAAGAAAAGAGACTAAAAGTTGACTTGCTTTGTTTTTCACTTCCCTTTGGTATAAGCAACTAAGCTTATTCATACACGAAAATAAAAGTAAATTTCTATGACAACACCAAACACGTAACTTAGTCAACAGGGTCTTAATCTTGTTTTAAGCTTTCTGTAGTGATTGCATGTAACCTTAGACAATAACGCGACACATCCTGTTCCGCATATATCACTATAGCTGTTACATCCGAACCAGGCTGCTATTTAGAACGTTAAAGTATACTAAGGTTCTGGAAGGCCGACAGTTTTGAGAGCTTTAAGTAAGGGGTGATCGCACAGTTATTTGATTTGGGAGATAGAGATTGATGGCTAGTAGCAATATTGAAGTAGTTTTCAGCTTTGATACTACAGGGAGCATGTATCCCTGTTTGACTCAAGTTCGCCGCAACCTCTCAAGTAACCCCAAGGCGGTAATGGTTCATAAATATAAAGCCGTCCTAGAAGGACGGGGTTTCAGACCCAAATTTTCGATGAACAAGAAGTCGCAAGCCAGGGGCGGATGAATCGCGGTTTGAACCGCATGTTTAACACGCTTCTGAAACGCGATGCTTCTGATGAGTTTGGGGAAGCAGATTTACGAGCAGTGTCACCTGGACGCTTTCAAGTTTTGGACGTGGATCAGGACATTTCCATCAAAGCTTTTGTCTTAGAGAATGGTTTGACGTTCAAAGTCGGACGAGGCTTCTACGAATTCACGAAGACAGAAACTATTCAAGGTCATAAAGAAATTATTCTCATGGATCGTAAAACGGGCGATTTATTTGAAGGGGAGGCAGCACGAGATATGCTCGGTTTGCCTGCTGGGACAACTATGCGAATTAAACCAAGCAACCTGGAAAAATACGTTGTGTTTGTGCAAAGTACTTCTGCCAATCGCAAACTGATGGGGAAAACACGATTTCTTTATGAAGTGGAGGATTGGGCACGTTGATCAAAGGAGCCGTTCCAAGAAAACAGCGCACCATAAAGGCGTATTGGTCATATTAAAATCTAGACACCTGCTGTTGGAGTCGTTTCCATATCATTAGGGTCTTAATCTTATATTAAGCTTTCTATAGTTATTGCATTTAACGTTAGACAATAATGCTACACATCCTCTTGCGGATATATCACTATAACTGTTATGCGACTTTTTAATTCTCCCCCATCCTCCGAAGCACAAACACGCACCCGCATTCTAGACGCGGCAAGGCGGTTATTTGCCTCCCAAGGATTTGATGGTACGACGACTCGTGACTTGGCACAAGCCGCAGGCGTCGCTGAAGGCACGCTATTCCGTCACTTTTCCAATAAAAAGGCGATTTTGGTTGAGGTGGCAACTCAAGGGTGGGTGGAGATTTTGACAGATTTGTTGACAGAATTGAGTGAAATGGGCAGTTATAAAGCTGTCGCTCAGGTTATGCGCCGCCGGATGTGGAATTTCCATAAAAATGCTGACTTAATGCGCGTTTGTTTCATGGAAGCACAGTTTCACCCAGACTTGCGCGATCGCATCCAATCTGACGTAATTGTCAAAATGACTAATGTTGCCGAAGCCTTCTTTCAAACCGCAATGGACAAAGGCATCTATCGTCAGATGGATGCAACACTAGTCGCTAAAGTTTTTTTAGGAATGTTTGCCGTTGCAGGGTTTTCCAACAACACCGTTATGGAACCAGACGCCTCACCCCAACAAATGCAAGCAATGGCAGAAGGACTAGCTGATATCTTCCTTAATGGAGTCTTAGCAAAAGAATAAAGAGTGAAGAAATTGTTTTATTTTCTTTTTTCTTTTCTTCTATCTTCTTCTTCTATCGTTCGTGCTTGTTGATTCCACTGTTGAATTTGCTCAATCGAAGGACACAAATCACGCCGTTGCATTGTCGCGACTACAAAGCGCACAAGTTGTTGGTGCAATCTGTGAATGGGAGTAGTTGCTAACTGTCCCACAGAGCCAATACCCGCATGCAGCAATAATCCACAATATTGTGTTCCTACACTGGGAATACGAGCCAAATCTGCCAATGCTACCCATTTATTGACATACTGAAGATGAATCTGTAATGTATTTGCCAGCGCTAGCCTATCGAGAGGGGTTTTCCCTTGTTTGACAAGCGCCGCTGTAGTAGTAATGCCACAGTTTTGCAGTTGGGATTGTTCCTGCTGACTCAATCCAGGCAATTGATCAATGGGCCAATCACAAGATGAGATACTACTCACACTTGATTTTTGTTTTGGGGACATTCTTTTAAACATAAACATAAATTCTTTGTTCGTAGTGCGCGTTATCTTCCCGAAAGAGCAAGGCTTCTAACAGATCAAGCCCTGACTACATTAGAGCGCGTTTATTTATGCCCACCGACTCCACAAAGAAATACTCTCTTTAAATATAATGATAAATACCTGACCGTTCACACAAACCTACCCACATCTAGTGATTGTTAGAGCGTATGCGATGGCCTACGGTGGGAGAAAAGCGCCATCGTGTTGCTGGAAAATCGATAAAGTCGAGCTTATATCTGGTGGAGATGTCTAATATAAAACTCGGCAGGTTAAGTTGATGTCTGCCGAGTTTGTATTGTATTATAAGCTAGAAAATTATTTCGTTTTTTTAGCATTCGTTGATCAAAAGCAGACTGCACCAGATATTTTGACATTTGAAATTTTAGATGAGTCCCTCCCGCATAGGGCTATTTTATCTTCGCTCTCGAGATAAGGGGAGGGAGAGTATAAGGATTTTGCACAGGAGAGTTTTGGATTCATTTTTATGAATACAACAATCTGAAATCTTCAACAGCAATTTCAAATTGCTACTCAGCATCAGTATTGTTGGTTTCAGTACCTTGCAGAGCCATTTCAAAGTTCATTCTCTGTTCGGCGTTACGCAAGAAATAACCGCTCATCATTGCGGAGGCAAGAAGACGACCCAAATGTTCTTTGCTGGTTGTGATGGTGACACCAAAGTGTTCAGAAGGCAAATTACCCAACAGCCCTGCAATATTGCGCTCCATCACCTGAAAGACTTCGGCAGAAGAAGGTTTAGATAACTGGGTCACTGTCTGTGGACTTAAGGATTTAACATACTGCCACAGCAAGTCGCTGGTTTCTGAGTCACTATTAAAAAATTCTGAAACTCGATTCGATGGGTTACTCACGTTATACCTCCTTTAGTAGGAAAACTGCCGTTAGTGTTAGTTCAGTCATAAATGCCTTTGATGTATATGACAAAACTTTTGCTTTCGTATGTTCCTATGAACTAATGTAACAGTCGAGTTACAACTACCAAAGTCGGTGTAACCGTACCAAAAGCAACGGATTGTATCACCTAAGTGTCATTTGTCATACCTTCCGCTTAGCCCCGCTGACGGGATCTACGAGCGTATACGTCATTTGTCCTTTGTGAACAACTTATGACAAAGGACAAACGACAAATGACTAACTTGCCAGATATTCATTTATATCGGCTTTCAACTTACGGAGTTTGGTTAACGCTTCCCGCTCAATTTGCCGCACTCGCTCGCGGCTAATGTTGAGGAGTTCACCGATGCTGGCTAGAGTATGTGCTTGCCCATCTTTCAAACCAAACCGCAGGGATATGACTTCCTTTTGCTGTGGAGTAAGTTCCCCCATAAGACGCTCTAAATCATATGATAGAGAAGATTGAGTAACAAATTCTTCTGGAGAAACTCCTGGATCTTCCAACATTTCCCCGAGTTCTGTATCGTAATTATCTCCCAACCGCAAATCCAAAGATAGGGGGACACGCGCTTTTTCCAGATATTCTCGCACTTGCCTAGGAGTCAATTCCAATTCTTGTGCTAATTCAGAAGCTGTGGGGGCGCGTCCTAATTTCTGAGACAAGTGTCGCTGCGCCTTTTTGATTTTATTCAATTTCTCAGTTATGTGGATAGGCAACCGGATAGTACGACCTTTTTCAGCGATCGCCCGCGTTATCGCTTGACGAATCCACCAGTACGCATAGGTAGAGAACCTGTAGCCTTTGGTTGGGTCAAACTTTTCTACACCCCGCTGCATACCTATGCTACCTTCTTGGATCAAGTCGAGCAGATCTACGTTGCGCTTTATGTACTTTTTAGCTACAGACACAACGAGTCGCAAATTTGCTTCTACCATCTTACGCTTGGCAATCTCAGCGTCTGCGATTGCTTCGTTCAACTCTGTTGGTTCTAGCCCTGTCGCTTTTGCCCACTCTTCTAAAGTTGGTTGACGACCTAAGCCAATGGCAAACGACTCCCTGACTTCGTGCAATGCTGTTGCACGCTGCACCTGTTTGCCATAATGTATTTCCTCCTCATGGGATAATAGTGGCACACGGCCAATCTCACGCAGGTAAGTCCGCACGAGGTCTGTGGCTGTCTGAGCGGTCTTCATGGCACTACTCTTCGGTTTTGACGGGTTTGACAGAATGGTAAGAAAGTTGATAGATGCCTTTTGCTGGGTGTTTACCCAGTTAGACTGGGAACCCATGCTGTGTTTCACAACTTACACGCTCGATAAGCTCGGCGGCTAATTGTCTGCAAATTTGGTTCTTAATTGCTAGAACTTACAGCTATTTCCCCTTTTTCTCAAGTATCTATAGTTAGATCGAAGGTAACCACTCCAACATTTTTTCTTTAGGTATTGTTAATAATTGTAACATTTATGATAATTCCTGACTAGCTGTTAGGCTGCAGTTTTGTAGCCGTTCCCTGTCATTCAAGCCTAATACATCGTTCAACTATTGTCTAGAAACTTCTTTAATAAATGTATATGCAAAAAGAAAACTTTCTAAGAATTATTAAAATAAATCAACAGTAACCATCCTTATTCGTCTATGATCATTGTTTTATTTTTATCTCAGCTTGAAAACCAAAGCAGGCTGAGCTATTTATTTGATTTATTTTTATTGAAAATTAGTTTGCAGTAAACTAGCCGGTTTACTGTATTTTAAGTAGCTTATGGTCAAGATCGAGGATCCCACAATCGTTTTGCTATTGTATTTTGACTGACTTGGGGGCAATACTAGAGCGATCGCAGTCGGTCGTTGTCCTAAGATGGTGATTGTGAAGACAGCGCACTGCTTAAAGGGCAATCACTGCAAGCGTAGGGAGTGTCACTGACAGATCAGACTCGCTAAGCACCCTACCGAATACATTTCGGTTAGTGATACCAAGCGTGAAAAATGATTGCGACTTTTTTTAGCGCCCAAAACATAATTCATAATTGATAATTATGTTACATCGGGAGATTTAAACTCCATCTAAAACAAGACTGCTTAGAGAAGCAGGGGTATCAAACCCCCTTTAACACAGCCTTCCTTGTGTACGAAGTACATGAAGGCTCTTGCAAAAGACAAAAGAAATGAAAATTAAACCACAGATGGACGAGGCAGTGCGTTGCGGTGAACCAGCGCCCTTTGGAGCGTTTCCCTCCGCAGGCGACTGGTGTTGGCACAAGCCTCAGCAGGACTTACGCGCAGCGTCTCCGGAGGAGATAGCAACTGCCGTACAGATGCAGATAGATAAATAATTAGTGTTAATCTGTGTCTATCTGTGGTTCTGTATATCTTTAAATCATACTTTTGCAAGAAGTATAGTGAACTGATAACTGAACCAAACAAGGAAGAAGAAAGTTCTTTTTAGATGAAGTTGATAATAGGCTCGCCTGGTTTTGCCTTTTGGAATTTAGTACCAGTTTCACCAGTCACAAGTTTTCGTTGTACCTTGACGTAAGCGTCATCGGGTAACGAAACATAACCAACTGAATCAATCCATTTCCAAGAATTCTCTAAATAGAATTTAAGAAACTCCTTGACTGCTGGTTTGGTATCCAGCGACTTCTTGCTGACATAGACGAAAAGGGGACGAGACAAAGGAGTATAGATATTTTTCACAACATTGTCTACTGGAACTGGCTTTTCACAGTTTCCTTTTGGACTTTGTACGCCAACTAAATTCAGCTTGTCTTGGTTTTGCAAATAATAAGATATGCCAACGTATCCAAGAGCGGTGGGATCGCCCGCAACGCCTTGAACAAGGATGTTTTGATTGTGACTAGGAGTGTAGTCTGTGCGGCTATTTTTGGCTTTGCCAGTGATAGCTTGTGTGAAATAATCAAATGTTCCAGTATCAGAAGCTGGAGCATAAAGCTTGAGCGGCTTGTTGGGAAACTTTGAATTGACTTGATTCCAACTGGTGATTTTGTTAGTGGATTTGGCATTCCACATCTTCTTAAGTTCATCAATAGTTAGACATTGGGCAAAGTTATTTTGACGATTGGTAATGACGGCAATTCCATCAAGGGCAATAGGTAGTTCTACAAAGTTGATGCCTTTCTTTTTACAGGTTTTGATTTCTTCATTCCTGAAGGTACGTGAAGCACCCACGATATCAATATCTCCAGCACAAAACTTACTGATGCCGCCTCCAGTACCACTTGAAGCAACACTTACTTTGGCATTAGGTTGAACTTTTTGGTATTCTTCCGCAACTGCAAGAGAGATGGGAAAACCAACAGCCGCACCATCCACACTCACCTCTTTTTTCTTCTCCTGAGCGCTGTTGCAAGAAGTTATGCCGAAAGTCAGAACTATTAGAGATGTGAGTAAAGCACGACTTTTTAATTGATAACAAAAGCTCATAATCTATAATCCTGTCTTCTTTGAAATCCTGTTTTAAGTTATGACGCAAATAAGTTTGCATTACTTGGGGGAACCGGACAGCCCAGCCCATAAAAATTTGAAAAAAATTCAATAAGCAAGCTTATTCCATCTTCTAGTTGCAGTTTGATAGAGAATCTAGAGACGAATGAGTTATTATGCCTTACTAGCAGTCCAAACTTTGTCAAAAATTCCCCCGTCATTGAAAAACTTCTTCTGGAGTGAATCCCAACCCCCCAAATCTAGAGCAGTAAAGAAGGTTTGAATTTGGGGATACTTTTTACTTGCTTCTTCTACTACGTTGGGGTTAACGGGACGGTATCCTAACTTAGCAAATTCTTGTTGCGCTTCTGCTGAGTAAAGAAAATCGATAAATGCTTCTGCAACTTCTCTCGTGCCGTGCTTCTCAACGTTTTTGTCCACAACTGTGACAGGGTTGTCGATGGAAATGTTAACTCCAGGTACTACATAAGGCAGTTTCTCACCTTTCTGCTCAGCCAGAAATACCTCGTTTTCGTAGTTGATTAACACATCTCCCTTTCCTTGCTGGAAAAACAGATCGCTCGCATCACGCGCACTTGCTGTTAGCACGGGGACGTTTTTATAGACTTTCGTGGCAAAATCAAGTGCTTTCGCCTCGTCACCGCCTGTTTGAGTCACTGAACCCCACAAAGCCAAAAATTCCCAAATAGCAATACCGGAAGTTTTGGGGTTAGCAGCAATGAGCTTCACGTCATCTTTTGCCAAGTCTTCCCAAGTCTTGATGCCTTTGGGATTGCCAGGGCGGGTGACGATAGTTGCTACGGAACGGCTGACAATGCTACCTTTGGCAGCTTCCACTTCCCAATGCGGTTGAATTAAACCTGCTTGTTGAATTTTATTAACATCTAAGGGAAGTGCCAGGTGTACCACATCTGCTTCTATTGAACCTTTAATCACCGCATCGCTTTGGGAACCAGATCCGCCATAGCTGCGCTCAAAAGTCACGTTTTGATTGTGTTCTTTCTTCCACTTTGCTACAAATTTAGGAATGATCTGATCGTGAGCTGCTTGAGTGACTGAGAAAGAAACGAGGTTTAATTTTACATCAGCTTTGGAAGCTGAACTGCTTTCACAGGCAGCGATCGCTACGCTCAAAGTCGTTCCTAGCAAAAAAAGGCACACAAAGTCTCGAAGTGAACGTCGATTCGAGCAACTTGCTATTTGTGATTTATGACTCCAGTGTCTAATTCCTCGCCAGACTTTAACAACATAAGTCTGAGTTTCCTCGATCCAGTACATCCCTGATTTTTTCATATCTTGCCAGTTGCTCATCAAGATTCTCCGACACAATTACGGTATCTTTAGTGCTTAACCGTACTTTCGCGGTATTATAAACCAATCAACTGATAGTTTTCACCTGGCATTCATCTTTCTTTAATTAACGTCTTGCAACAATCTCCGGAGGGACAAGGAGGGATCTCCTCCCTCCATCAGTCCTCCCGAAGGATGCTATTTACTCACCGTTGTGTATTCTTGGATAACCTTCACATCTAAGGTTGTATTTTGCAACGAACGGATAGCGGCGACAGTGGCTTTTGCCCCAGCAATCGTGGTAGTAATGGGGATTTTGTAAGCTAAAGCTGTACGGCGAATCAGTCTACCATCGCTTTGCGCTTCTTCCCCAGAAGGGGTGTTGATAATCAATTGAATTCTGTGGTTTTTAATTGCATCCAAGACGTGAGGACGACCTTCATGCAGTTTCAGCACCAACTCCACATCTAAACCGTGTTCATGAAGGACGCGACGTGTACCATCGGTCGCCATCACAGCAAAGCCCAAATCGATAAATTCCTTCACCACAGGAACCGCAGCTGCTTTATCGCGATCGTTCATCGATACGAATACTATACCAGTCATGGGCAAACGCTCACCAGCACCCAACACTGCCTTGGCAAAGGCGCGTCCAAAGTCGTTGTCAATACCCATCACTTCGCCAGTAGAACGCATCTCCGGTCCCAAAATGATATCGGTACCGGGGAATTTGTTAAATGGCAATACGGCTTCTTTCACAGCAATGTGGTTTGGAATCACTTCTTTGGTGAAGCCTAGCTCCTCCAAGGTTCGACCTGACATAATTAATGATGCGAGTTTTGCCAATGGCACGCCAGTTGCCTTAGATACAAATGGTACAGTCCGAGAAGCGCGAGGATTGGCTTCGAGAATGTAAACTTGGGGCGAAGAACTTTGCGTGCCAACAACGGCAAATTGAATATTCATCAACCCTATGACATTAAGTGACTTCGCCAACTCCACCGTCCAAGTACGAATTTGCTCCAAAACGATTGGTGGTAGAGAAATAGAAGGTATGGTGCAAGCAGAATCTCCCGAGTGAATACCCGCTTGTTCAATGTGTTCCATTATACCACCTATCACAACTCGTCCAGTGTGGTCGGCTATAGCATCCACATCGACTTCGATGGCATTCTCCAAAAACTTATCAATCAGAATCGGGTGTTCCGGTTCCACCAGCACTGCAAAAGTCATGTAACGTTCCAACTCAGCATCGGAGTAGACGATTTCCATCGCCCTTCCCCCCAACACGTAGCTAGGACGCACCACAACTGGGTAACCTATGCGTTTGGCAACGACCAAAGCATCTTCATAGGTGCGGGCAATACCATTCGGTGGTTGGGCAATATTCAACTGTTGGAGAATCTTCTCAAACCGTTCTCGGTTTTCTGCAATATCGATAGAATCTGGCGAAGTCCCCCAGATACGAGTGGTGAATTCTGAGTTTGGAGTGCTGAAAACTTTTTGTAGGGGAATGGAAAGCTTCAATGGAGTTTGTCCACCAAACTGAACAATCACCCCAACTGGGTTTTCCGCTTCGATGATATTGAGTACATCTTCTTTTGTCAGCGGTTCAAAATACAGACGATCGCTCGTATCATAATCTGTGGAAACTGTTTCCGGGTTGGAGTTGACCATAATCGTCTCATACCCCGCGTCTTTTAAAGCAAAGGCGGCGTGACAACAACAGTAGTCAAACTCAATACCTTGTCCTATACGGTTGGGACCACCACCCAAAATCATCACCTTGGGTTTATCTGTCGGCATGATCTCCGTTTCGTCTTCGTAAGTAGAATAGTGATAAGGAGTAAATGCCTCAAATTCTGCTGCACAGGTATCTACTGTTTTGTAAACTGGAATCACACCGAGTTGTTTGCGGTAAGCACGGACTTCATCTTCGGTGGTTTTGGTAGCGAAGGCAATCTGGCGATCGCTAAATCCCTGCCGCTTTACATCATACATCTGCTGTTCTGTCAACTGCTGCAATGGTGTCCGCTTCAGAAACTTCTCCACCTCCAGCAGTTCCTGCATCTTATCCAAGAACCACGGGTCAATACCCGTTAACTCGTAGATTTCCTCAATAGTCATGCTTAGCAACATGGCATGACGTACAGCAAATATGCGTTCAGGGTTTGGTGTCCGCAGATGGGCGCGAATTTGTTCACCACTAGGTAATTTTTCCTTCTGGTCGCAACCCCAACCTGCGCGTCCGGTTTCCAGGGAACGCAACGCCTTTTGAAAGGACTCGTTAAAAGTCCGCCCAATTGCCATTGCTTCCCCTACCGACTTCATTTGTGTTGTCAGCACAGCTTCAGCGCCAGGGAACTTTTCAAAGGCGAACCGGGGAACTTTTGTGACGACGTAATCAATAGTTGGTTCAAAAGAGGCTGGTGTTTTCTTGGTGATGTCATTGTTAATTTCATCAAGCCTGTAGCCAACAGCCAGCTTCGCCGCTATCTTAGCGATGGGGAAACCTGTGGCTTTGGAAGCCAAAGCCGAAGAACGGGACACACGGGGATTCATCTCAATGACAACCACGTCTCCATCTACAGGATTGACGGCAAACTGGATATTAGAACCTCCAGTTTCCACGCCTATCTCGCGGATGATGTTAATTGCCATATCCCGCAGCCGTTGGTATTCTTTATCGGTGAGGGTTTGAGCTGGGGCAACGGTAATTGAGTCTCCAGTGTGGATACCCATCGGGTCAAGGTTTTCGATGGAACAGATAATCACAACGTTATCTGCCAAATCGCGCATCACTTCCAGTTCGTATTCTTTCCAGCCGAGTAGGGACTGGTCGATGAGAATTTGCGACACGGGACTCGCATCTATACCTGCTTGTGCCATTTCTGCAAATTCTTCTTCGTTGTAGGCAATCCCGCCCCCTGTACCACCCAATGTGAAAGCAGGACGAATAATCAGGGGATAGGTGCCAATGTGTTTGGCGATCGCCTTGGCTTCTTCCAAAGATGAAGCTGTCCCACTAGGACACATCTTCACCCCTATTTTTGTCATCGCTTCGTTAAAAAGTTTCCTGTCTTCGGCTTTTTCAATTGCTGGGAGTTTAGCGCCAATTAACTCAACGCCGTACTTTTCCAACACCCCATTTTTTGCCAAAGTGACAGCAATGTTGAGGGCGGTTTGTCCTCCCATTGTCGGTAGTAGGGCGTCGGGGCGTTCTTTGGCGATGACTTTTTCAACTAATTCCGGTGTCAGCGGTTCGATGTATGTGCGATCCGCTATTTCCGGGTCGGTCATAATTGAGGCGGGATTCGAGTTGACTAGCACCACTTCGTAGCCTTCTTCTCGCAATGCTTTACAAGCTTGAGTGCCAGAATAGTCAAACTCGCTGGCTTGTCCAATCACGATTGGACCAGACCCGAGTAGCAAAATCTTCCTGATATCGTCACGGCGCGGCATAGTTGTTGCTTTTGAGTAAAAAAATATAAATCCTGATTATCTTAAGGGTCTTCACCCATTAGTTCCTTTGTTTATTATCAACTTTTCTCAGTTCTCTATATACAGAGGGCATAGGGGACAAGTTATAGGTTACAGCTTTTTCGCTATGTCCTATCGCGTGTACCCTATTTTTTTATTCGCTGATTTTCAAGGTCTTATTTTATTCCTTTATCATGCTATGGTGATATTTCTTTTGCAACTCTTTTCTATTTAAAATGGTGATTTTTCTCAATAAGGAGATAATGTTTTTTGAAAAATGCCTGAACGAAAAATTTCGTGTTTTCTTCATATGCTAATCTTGCTAAATAATAATCTTTACTAACTATCTTCCCGAACAATCGAAGTTAAACCCGCATATTTTTTGTTGACTTGTATGAAAAATGGCAGAGAGGTAGACGCCCTACCTCTCTGCCATTTCTTAATAGTTGTTTAAGAATCAGTACTTACAACTTTTTTTTCCAGTCTAGTTAAACCACTCATTATTATGAGTGCGTTAGTTTTGAGCAGGTTGAACAAATCCCAAGGTTAAGCTATCTTTGGCAAGGAAGTGACCCAAGTGGTAAGCTCTTTCTTCTGTTTTTAACAGGATTTTTTCGTACAAATAACGGGTAGCGCGATCGCCCAAACTTTCTGCCTGTGCTGCTTGGCGGCGAATCACACCAAGAATCGCTTGTTCTGCCTTCAGGTCATTTTCTACCATCTGACGGCAAGAATAGACGCCATCGGGTTCTTGCTCAAAGCACGTTAATTCTACCAATTTGCGCAAGTTAGCAACGGGTACTCCGCCCAGTCCATCCAAGCGTTCTCCAATGTCATGGACATGTTCTTGGACTTCGTTGTAGCTTTCGTTAAAGAACTCATGCAGAGAGTAGAATTCTGCACCTTCAACTACAAAGTGATGCTTTTGGTACTGCAAGTACAGTGCTTGGAAACTTGCTAATACGACATTAAATCCTTCACAAACCGGCTCGGTTACACTTTTGTCCAAGAGGACAGGATTGTCATAAACTTGACCAAAATTTCGTAACAAAGTTTGCGTTTCAGACATTGTTGCTCTCCTCGCTTTTGGCAGTTAGAGTTTCTAACTGCTTAGTTTCTACATCTTAACATTTTAAAAATCATAGCAAGCTCAATTAATCTCACAAACTTTTGAGTTTTGTATTAAAAATAAGCCCCAACTTTGATCCCTTTTTAGAGATTTCCACACATATCATCCTTGATGTTATCTAAAATACTGATTTTTTTCAATAAATGTGCATTCCGTCATCCTGAATCGGGCGAAAGTTTAAGAATGCTTATAGATTTCAATTTTTTTTCAAAAATTACTGAGAAAAGTTTGCACTTAGGTTATTCTTATGTAAAGAAGCTAAGTACAGATCACCATGAAAGAAAGTTCGGAATTGCCTTAAGGAATAATTCATTTCCCACATTTGGCATAACTTTGATTTCCGACCCCTATCAATCACAAGTTGTACTAAGCTCCTAACAAACAAAAAATTATGGGAGTCAAGGTGCGTACTTACTGCAAAACTATTGCACTTTTATTTAGGAGGATTGTCTTGAAACCGTTAATTCTACAACCGCAGGAAAAGTACATCGTTGAGGTAAATTGGGCAGACCGCTGGCAAATATATCGACGCTTGCAGGAACTAGACATTCCTTGCCGGTGTGAGACGAACCAGCCATTGACAGTTGAAATTAGCAATCCTACAGCAGCCATACAACTTTGGAGTGTTGTGCAGCAATTTACTGGTTGCCGCCAAGACTTGGTTTCGACTCTTAAGAAATGCTGGCAGCATCGCACTTGACAGCTTAGTGTAGCGACAGCTTAGTCAAAAATTAGTCAAAAATAGGTAAAAAAGAATGTACATGAGCGAAGTTTCAGAATTCTGTATTGAGGGAAAGTTTCTCGATTTTGTGATTAAAGATGGTTATAAGCTTAAAGGCTTACTACTAGAAACTGCCGACGGTGAATGCTACGTTAAACTGGCTAAAGATTTACGTGCTGCTTTTGACTTGCGCTTACCCCCAGGGACTTGGTTGCAAGTTGTCGGAGAAAAAAAGCACGACCAGAAAACGGGCGAAGTGAAGCTCAAGGCACAGCGAGTGATGGCGGCTTCACCAGACGCAGCGACATTGAGACGTAAAGACGTCCACAGAGAAAATGTCTCCGTGTCCTCTTCTAGTAACGCCAACCCAAAAAAAGCTACTATATTAGTCTGTCAAAAGTCTGATTGCATGAAACGGGGTGGCAAAGAGGTTTGTCAGGCTTTGGAAGCTGCTTTGAGCGCTCGCGGCTTAGAGTCAGAAGTCGTAATTAAAGGGACTGGCTGCATGAAAAACTGCAAAGCGGGACCAAACTTGGTGATGCCAGATAAAACTCGCTACAGCCGTATAAAAGCTACACAAGTCCCTGCACTGATGGATAAACATCTTGCCGCCAATAGCGTGGACAACGAGCAAGATAAAGAAAGTAAAGTGACATACCTATCGCAAGCTGAGTGCTGACAGTTGTGGCACTCTATATTAATTAATGGGAAAATCTACTAAGAATTTTATTAGCGCTGTTGTTCAAAAACTCACTCGTGATTTTTGCAAAAGTTTTGCAAAATCTCTCATCAACCCGGTTTCTTTAAGAAACCGGGTTTATCATTTGTAACCAATTACAAAAGTAGAACTCAAGTAGGAAAAGTCTTAAGTTTTAACGCAGCTGTGCAAGGAGAGTAAAAAAGGATTACGCCTAAAAATCCAGTAAATCTTGTAGGTTTGTGCTGAAAACGCTTGTGCAGTTAAGCGAACATTGCGCCACTGGCGCTTGTAGCACCAGGATATGACTAAAAAGGAGAATTGATACACTTTCGTTAGATCAACGATGTTGGGAATCGTGCCAATTTTGCTGGTATTATCTCGGCAAGCACCCTAATTGGGCTAAGGCTAGAGAAGAAGCTGACATCAAGTGCCAAGTACTTGAAAACATTGTGACGACTAGCTTTTAGCCGTTATCTACCGAAGCACACAAAAGTTTACAGTGTTCCTCTTTTCATAAACCCCGGTTATCGGCACTGCTATACTCAAAGCGAAGTCTACCCAAGGCAAGGCAGGTATAGGGGCATATGTTTACCGTCTACCATCTCAACGTCTCCCAGTCCGAACGGATCATCTGGCTACTCGAAGAACTAGAGTTGCCCTATGAACTGCGTGTGTACCAACGCGATTCGGTCACACAGTTTGCTCCAACCGAACTGCGAAGAGTTCATCCGCTCGGCAGTGCGCCAGTGTTGCGCGATGGCGAAATCGTTATGGCCGAGTCCGGCGCGATCGTCGAGTATGTACTAGCTCGCTACGGAAATGGACGGCTGGTTGTTCCTGTCAGATCACCGCAGTATCCCGACTACCTGTACTGGTTCCACTACGCGAACGCCAGTCTGATGGCGCAGATCGGCGTGAACTGGATCGCCGCGATGGTCGCAGGGCCAAACAGCGACTCTCCATTATTGCCTACCCTACGCGAGCGGCTTGAGCGCCACTTACAGATGGTCGAAGATCATTTGTCACGAGCGGCTTACTTTGCAGGAGCTGAGTTCACCGCCGCCGACATCATGATGCACTTCCCATTTGGTACGATGAAGGCGTTCTACAATGTCGGTCTCGACAACCGTCCTTTTATCAAGGCGTGGCTGGCAAGGATTAGCGCTCGCCCCGGCTATCAGCGTGCAATGAAGGCGGCGGGACATGATCGAGACCCAGCACTCGACTGGGGCGCAACGCGAAGCGCGTTTTGATGTCCGTGGGCAATTTGATGCACTACACCACTCGCCGATTTTAGGAATGCTACACAGATAATGATCCAACGAGATATTTAAGCAGGATTGGGCGCTCTAACTACATTGATTCCAAACGCTGACGCAATTTACTACTAAGGGCATCAATCACGGTAACGACTACCGACAGTATCAGTATCATAGTCGTTGCTTTAGTGTACTCAAAGCCATCTATATAACTTTTTAGCTCAAAGCCGAAGCCACCAGCACCAACAGCACCAAGAACTGATGCAGCACGGATATTGTACTCAAACATCCACAAGGTGTAACCCAACACTAAGGGCAGCACTTGCGGCAAGATACCATATTGAGCAATTTGTATTCGCGATGCACCAGCGACTTGCAAAGATTCTATAGAACGAGGGTCAACGGCTTCAATAGCTTGTTGATAAAATTTTCCTAAGTAGCCAATTGTGTAAATACTTAAAGCCAGTGTACCTGCTAGTGGACCGAGTCCAGTTGCTGCGACAAATAGTAATCCTAGAATAATCGAGGGGACAGAACGTACAGCATTTTGCAGGAAATTAGCTAACCATTGTAGCCAAACTGGGGCGACATTGCGGGCGCTAGCAATAGCAATAGGGAGAGAAAGCATTGCCCCAAGAGTGGTTCCTACCACAGACATCTGGACAGTTTCTACCAGTGCTTTAATTGTTTTATGGAAAATATCCCAACTTGTCTTTGGGGGAAACAACCGTGATACAAAATCAATAATATTGAACCAGCTTTGTTTTAATAGTCCAAAATCTACTTTCAGACCTTGGAATGCCCAACCATAAACCAAAATCACAACGCACAGGATGAGTAGGCGACTCACCCAAGAAAAGCGTTTCCAAACACGAGAAAAATTTTTCATGAAACAAAAAATTCGCCTACTATGTGCGATCAACTTGATTGTGCTTGAGCAAATTTAGCTTGCAGATTATCACAACATCCATCGTAAACAATACGTCCAGCATCTAACATAATTGCACGCTGGGCATACTGCGCCGCCACACCCAAATCGTGTAAAACTGTAACAATTGTCATACTTTGTTGCGAGTGCAGCATAGATAAAGTTTCCATCACCTGTTTAGATGCTTTGATATCCAACCCTGTGATCGGTTCATCTGCAAGCAGAATTTGAGGAGATTGAATTAAAGCGCGGGCGATCGCCACTCGTTGTTGTTGTCCGCCGCTGAGTTGACCTGTTTTTTGATAAGCTTGCTCTCTTAACCCTAACTGTTCCAGCAGTTCCAACGCTTGACGACGGTCATTTTTAGGAAACCCAAACAGCGTTTCCCAAGTTGTCCTAGCGCCAAGGCGTCCGCACAGCACATTCTCAATTGCCGATAATTGCCGAATCAATCCGCCGCCCTGAAATAACATACCAACATCACGTCGAATATGAGGCAGCGTGCGTGGAGTTAATTGTACACCATTGATCTCAATTGCTCCCCGCACGATTGGTACTAACCCAACTAAAGAACGCAAAAGCGTAGACTTACCCGCGCCATTCAGCCCCAGCAATACGACAAACTCACCCTGATGAATCTGGAGATTAATTCCGTTAAGGATAGGACGATTCAAAGCTGCGGAATAAGCAGTTTCTACGTCCTGACACTCAATTAGTGGCTGAGTCATATGCGCTTAGGCATTTTAATTATCTAGTTGGGTAACACGTTAGAGACTATTTATAAACTAAACCTTAATGTAGGGGAGGCAAAAAGCGAGGACACTGCGCCCTTGGGGGTTCCCCCCGTTGTAGCAAGTGTCCGGGTGTGGATTTTCCTCCCGCTTTATTGCCGTTGTGTTACGGCACGCTTGTGACTAAAGATAGCAACAAGAAATATTCTTGCCGTAACGCACTCCCGATCTATGGTGCGTTGCGCTTCGCCATAACGCACCCTACTACTAACATTACGGTTCAATCCCTGCGTTTTTAAGGGCTTCACGAATTGGTGCTAAGTGCTTAGTATGGTCAACTTTCACCAATTCTGTGGAGTTATACAAGCTGCGAAGCAATTCGTTGTTTTGTTTCTCATTGAGCTTCAGCATGCCATTGATGATTCGTTCGCGCGTAGCAGTAGGAACGTCATCATCAATAGCTACGCCGTGTGCTGGAACTCCAGGGATTTTATAGAGAACCCGTAACTGGCTTTTTTCAGCATCTGTAATATAAGGAGTGTTAAAAGCATATTCTGACACAGCCCCTACATCTGCCTGACCTTGCACAACAGCTTTTAACGCCTTACTGTAATCGCCACCGTAGACAACTTGACTGAAGAAAGCGTCTAGGCGATCGCGATTTGGCACAAGTTTCTGTTTCACCAACTCACCCACAGGGAAGATAAACCCCGATCCAGAAGTTGGCGAAGTAAATGCCATTCTTTTACCCCGCAACTGTTCCAAAGTCGCTTTCGATGTGCCTAAAGTTTTGAGCGAGCTATCTTTGGGGACAACAATAATTGAGTTATAGGTGTATCTTCCAGAGTAAGTCGGACGTACCTCTGCTAAATACAAGCGTGCGCCTGCGAGTTGTTCAGCTTTCAACGCCGGACGGCTGCTTAAGAAAGCTACATCAGCGGTGTTTCCTCTCAAAGCTTCTACAGCAGCTGTATCATCGCCGATTTTTGCCTGAACTGGTGTTCCTAATTCTTTGGACAAAAATGTCGCGACTGCATTTGCTTTAGTTTGCAAGTCTGTAGAATCAGACCTATTAGGAAAGATAACTGTTAAAGTTTTTTGCTCTGCTTGAGCAACTAAAGTTGAACTCTTCTGATTTCGGGTTGAGTTAGCAATTGCTTGCATACCTCCAAAGCAACCAGCAACTAACCCTGTCAGCACTGCAAACGCAGCACCAGCACTCAATAAACCCTTTTTCCTCACACTCATTTGCCACCCTCCAGTAGAAAAGTTTCTTAATAATTTTGAGAATCTGTTTTAACAAGATTGTTATTAAGAATGAATATTATTAAGCTTTTTGGAGAAAAAGTCAATCAGTGCTGAGTCCTTCGAGGGTATTGGCTAGAAAACTTGAACTCAGAATCCCACCCCCTCCCCGCAAGCCTACGGTGTACACACATCTCGCTCAAAACCTCACCCTCGCTTTTAGCTGCGCTAAAATCTTTCCCTCTCCTTGCTAAGGCTAGGGTGTACACACATCTCGCTCAAAACCTCACCCTCGCTTTTAGCTGCGCTAAAATCTTTCCCTCTCCTTAGCAAGGAGAGGGATGCCCGACAGGGCAGGGTGAGGTTCTTAAGGAATTTTGAATCATTTGATGACTTGTGTGTATACCGTAGCCCCGCAAGCGAGGAGGGGGGAATAAGCTATCACGCATTTCTAGCGATTTTTACTTGCATAGAATACACGCAGCCCGGTATGGACACGGCATTATCTCAACGCGATCGCTTCTCTTCTCTACGAGAGGGTGCGCCAACGAGACGCTACTTTGAACGTTAAGCTGCCAAGAACGCTAATTTTCAGTTTCATTAGGATGTGCTTGTAACCAATTTAGCAAGTCACCCATTGCTGTAAAATCTAATAAGGCTTCGCCAAGTGCTTCTAAATCTTCCACTGGAAGAGCCTGTACTTGCTTTTTAACCTCTTGAGATAGCTCTCCTACTCGTCTTTGTAGTTGCCGCACAATTATAGTCTGTCCCTCTTCTTGTTTTCCACGTTCGTAGCCAATGCGCTCGCCTGTAGTGATATAGCTCATTGCACGCTCCTGCTCAAACTCCTTAAAATCTTGCCAAAACTCTGCTTCTAATGCTTTTGGTAAAATCATAACCCAATCCACGAAGCGGTAAAGGTTACGAATATCTTTTTCTGGAAAACCTAATTCGTACAATCGGCGAATTAAGCTAAATTTCCAAGTTTTGCGTTCTCCTGGTTTTTTACTAGTCTGCTGTGTTTTCAAATGTGCCATCACAACCGTTGCAAAAGGATTATTGCTCTTCTCTAATTCCGTCCAACGGTTTTGATAATCGAGAAGTTTGATGGTTCCAAATTTAAAATGCAGACTTGTATCCGGATAATTATAACTGTATTGATTTGGTCGCCAGGTCAGGTCTGTATCACATAAAATAGCTAAACTAATGGCTGGTTTCGCAAATCTATCAAAAATTCGTAGGTTGTAGGAAAACATTCTTTCTGCAAAGCTATCTTCCGGTTTCGCCTGGATTTCGACATGGATTAACAGCCAAATTTCTTCTCCTTGAATTTGCCAAACTTTGACCAATTTATCTGCATATCTTCTTCCTTGTTCGGCATTGCGGGCTATTTGTTGGAATTCTTTATCGAGAAACTCGTGGGGACGTTCCCAATTAATTAATGCAGCAGTTTGAGGGAAGAAGAATTGCATTGCTTGGGGAAAGTAAGCTTCTAAGATTTCTTTCCACGGTGAATCATTATCGACCCTTTCGCGTTCGGAGGTCATGAATGAGCTTGGTATATGGTACTGGTGTTTCAATTATCAAGCTTACGGTGCAATATAGCGGTTCTCATTGACACTGCGAAGATCGCACTCCATTGAAAAACAAGATCCCCGACTTCTTAAAGAAGTCGGGGATCTGTGGTTCTTTAAATTTGGTGTGTGACGCTGGCGCTGACACAGCTGAGGCTTTGCTAAGATTCATCAGAATCTGAATCTTCATCTAAGTATGTTAAATCTTTGCCCTCAAGAATTGTCTCTGCAAAGTTTGTCTCTTCCCGCTTAGTCTTTTTAAGATTCGCCCCTTCAAGATTCGCCCCTTCAAGATTCGTCCCTAGAAGATACGCCTCTACAAGATACGCCTCTACAAGATACGCCTCTCCAAGATTCGCCCTTACAAGATTCGCCTCTCCAAGATTCGCCCTTACAAGATTTGCCTCTCCAAGATTCGCCTCTCCAAGATTCGCCGATTCAAGATTCGCCTCTACAAGATTCGCCCCTCGAAGATCCGCCTCTACAAGATACGCCTCTCGAAGATTCGCCGATTCAAGATTCGCCCCTCGAAGATTCGCCCATTGAAGGTTCGCGCCTCGAAGGTTCGCGCCTCGAAGATTCGCGCCTCGAAGATACGCCCCTTGAAGATACGTCCCTTGAAGATACGCCCCTTCAAGATTCGCCGCTAGAAAATCTTTCCAAACTAAAACGCAACCCTGCAAATTTAAAAAACTTAGGCAATTCAAGCAAAACACATTATTGAAACCTGTTCTTTGTCCTTGTAGTCGGGAAATCCAAGTACCAAAAGCTTCAGGAGAATGCCATTCAATCTTAGAGATATTTTGTGTCACTCTAGCGCAAGCATTCAACACAGCTAACAGGGCTTCTTCTGCATTACGTGCTTGTCGGTTTTGTTCTTTAAATTGACCTAAATGTAATTCTTCCATTGGCATACCATGATGCAGCATATAGCTAATGAGGTGGCAGAGTGTTTGCTGCCATTTGCCAACTTCAGCTTTATCCTTCAACCGCATTTCATCCAGAACAAACTTAAAAATGTACTCATCCATAACGGTTGGACCACAAAGTTTAGCCCACGCTTCTAGAGCCTCTTTTTCATCCCATCCTTTATCAGAATCATTTTTGCGGTCTTCTAAATTTTCGTAGATTTTATTGACTCCCCGCACAATGCGTCTTGCAGTCAAATACTCACCAAAACTTTTGTGAGTGAATTCAAAAGTATTTTCATCATCCTTAACCTCACCTTTCCGGAAATAAAAGGCAGTCAAAAGACGAGTAACCCCTTTTTCTGCTACTTGCTTATATTCTTGAAAAAGTTTTTTTAACTGCGGAGTGTTAGCATACTTATCTTCAATCCTTTTAACTGTTGTCGTTCTTCCATCTCCATGCCAACAAGCAAGTGCAATTTCTTCAAGAATGCGGGCAAAATCTTCCAGTTTTTCAATATCATGTTCCTCAACAGCCGCGTGTTGTTTTTTATTCTCCCAGCCTCGTTGATAAACTCCTTGTAATAACTGCCCATAGATATAACTTAAATTGCTGCCTTGTTCTGATTGCAGTTTACCTTTCACAAAAACAGATGCCACTAGATAACTTTGCAAAGGTTGAGAAGTAATTTCTATAAAATATTCTGACTCTAAATCTGATGGTAATCCCTCAAAATTCTGACCTATAGCTTTACCATATTTCTGCCACCAAAGGTTCCGCTGGTCTTCGTTTAATAAGTTTTGCTTATCAACGTAATTGTATCTCTGGTTTTCTGTCACAAAATAAGGCAGTATATGCAGAATCTGATGGGTTTGACGCAATACACTGCTATGGGCTTGCTGCACTACCAATTCACGACCACTGATTAAGACTTGCAATTTACATTTGTCAGAGTCATTTAACTTCTCTACTTGTCTCTGCACGACATTAACAAATTCTTGGGCAATATCTTTGTCAATTTTACCCCGCATTGACAACTCATCCAATGCATCAAAAACAATCAGCAAGCGTGATACCGAATTATCTCGTTTTAAGGGATTTGGAGGCAAAGGAATCCGATGTGTAGATTCAAGAAAATTGCTGACTTCATCTACCAAATCAGCCTTTAAATCAAAAAGATGCAAAGGAATAAATAGGACTCGAACATTGTGTTTTCTTTCTTCCTTTACCAATTTAGCTGCAAACCATTTAGTAAAAGAAGATTTCCCACTTCCTGGTCCTCCACTAATAACGCGGATGGCATCTTTAGGATCAGCAGTATTTAACCAATGTGTTAATTCACTTTCTAGCTCAACAACTATTTGCTCATATCGTTTATCTTTTGTTATCTGGCGCTCAGCATCATCATCATTTTTCCCCTTAACCTCACGCTCATAGTAAGCACGTAAGGGAACATAAACATCTTTCAGGGTAAAAGCTTCATCAAAAATTCGTTGTTCAACTTGCTCTTCCAGCCATGCTGAATACAAACGCCATGCTAATTCTTTTTTACGTTCTTGTTCAATACCTGCAATAAAAGGGCTATTGAGTTCTTCTGTAACCGTTCAGGGGGTTGTCAGGCGATCGTCAATTAGGACGGCCAAAATCTGGTAATGTGAGATTTATGGAAAAAAAGCGCCCAGCCTGCGTCGAGCAAATACCCCTTGTTGATTGGGAAAAAAC
>JAHHIB010000089.1 GCA_019359075.1 Kalymmatonema hyalinum WJT4-NPBG1 | reverse complement strand
AGATATTGGCTGAAACCCTCATTATCTCGTAACTTTTCGATCTACTGAAAATTCATATTTGCGATCACCTCAGAGCGGAATGTCGGGTCTAGCATCTTTTGGCTCATTTTTTCTTGCGCTTACCCTGTGGATTGGAGTGGATAGAGGTCAAAACAATATTGCTGTCGCTGCACTTCCCAAGGGGTTTGGCAAGTTCTGGAAAGGTGGACTCCTCAAGCAGTTGAGAAGACAATTTCAACGCACTCGTAGAAAACTTCAAAAAGCCAAACAACTAAAAGAAGTAAAGCGACTAGAGCAACGTGAAAGACGTATTATGACCCATATTAATCACGTTATTTCAAAAGAATTAGTACAGTTTGCTAAGGATTTTGGAATGGGATTGCGGTTTGAAGATTTGTCTGGTTGTCGTCAGACGATGAAACAAACCAACAAAACAAAGTCTGATGCTGCCAACAACCGTGATTCGTGGGCGTTCTATCAACTTGAATTATTTTCCAGATACAAGGCAATCAAAGCAGGTGTACCTGTTGAATCTGTACCAGCACCTTATACAAGCAAATCCGATCACCGCAATGGGGTGTTAGGGGTGCGAAATGGTGATTGGTTCAAAGGATTTGATGGTTATAGATGCAATGCTGATTGGAACGTTAGTCAGAATATAGGTCAGTGGATAGGTTTTTCATGCTCTCTGGATCTTCAGAAGGCTGTATCTGCAATGGATGCAGTTGATGCAGAGGGCGGGGTCAATGACAGTCCCTTAAAAGCGTGAAGCGTCTAAGCAGGTGGATTTATCCCCTGCTTAGACAACCGCTAGAATCGCCGTCAATTTATTGCGGCGAGTGTCAATGCATGGCTTCTACAATCTCGTCCGTAGACAGAACTGCGTTGGCGATATACCCAAAGTTGATCAGTGCCGCCTTGTAGCCATCAAAACAGTTTGTCTGCCAGGAAGTCTGAGAGGGCTTGAAAATCAGCACAGATAATCTGGATGATTCCCTCACTGCTATGACGACTCATTGCGTGACCATGCATTTGAGAGAGCAGCGTTTTCTGAAACTCTTCAGCAAACAGTTCTGACAAGGTGAATACGATGTCTAGAAGGTGTTATGAACTTCAAAAAAGACTGGCTTCTTGAGGGGGTTTAAGCGCTCGCCAAATGCGGCGAGCGTAACTCAAGATGCTTGCCTTAACTGGGTTTCAAAAAAGTGCATAACACCCGCGCTTAGGATTCAACTTTTCGTACAAGCTCGCTGCATTTGGATGTAGTTGTTTTTATACACCTCTAAAGTTCCAGACTGCGGGTTATCCAACGTGCCATCCCACACCCAATATTCATAATTTTCATTCCGAAACTTATACACTCGAACACCTTCTGTCGCTTGGCTAGTTCCTCCGCCCAAACTTAAATTACCGTTGGGACTGGTCGCGCGATAGAGCAGTTCACCGTCCGTATTATTCTGCCAAATATTGATGTTATAGCCACCCTGGCATTTCGTACTCAGGATGATGCCAGCAGTAGAATCAGCAGAGGCAGGTAAGGAAAAATTAGCTAAGACACTGATTGTCAGAGCAAGGAGTAACGCGGATCTTTTCAGTAGTGTTTTCATTGTTTTCAAGAGTGTTGTAAAACTAATTAGACTGAAATCGTTCACATCGAATTGCTTCGACATTAATGCCGGATTGACGAGCGAGGTTCTTCTACCCAAACTCAAATTACCGTTAGGACTTGTCGAGCGATAGAGTAAGCTGCTATTGCTATGGCTTTGGCTCCCGGAGGTAATTCCCTCTATATCATCCGTCGTGTTAGACAGCGGCAGCTTGACGGAAACGTTTTTCAGTATTCGTATATTCCGGTACCCAGCCTTCAGTCGTTGTGAAGTAGCGCACAGCTTTAATCCGTTGCGATGGCGTTAGATAAAACCAGTGTTCAGTGTTCGCTGGGATGTTGATGTAATCCTCTGCTTGCACCGTCAACTCGACCTGAGTGCCATCAGGACGCACAAAGCCAAATACCCCATCACCAGCAATGATGTAGCGGACTTCCGGGTCAGTGTGGTAATGACAAGGGTCAAACTTAGCCAGGAGAGTGCTGAGGTTTGGAACCTCTGGATGCAGCACAATTAAGTCACGAGACTGATAGCCGGCTGTTTGCTTGAGTTGTTCAAAGTAGCCATCAAGCGCTCCCTTGAACCTGTGCCTTCTCCTCATCGCTGAGGGCATCCTTTGCTAGTAGATTTTGAACGTCTGGATTGTCTCCAATCGACCAGCGCTTTAGCTGAACATTTAAGGGAGCCAGTTCCCGCGCAATATCATCTACCTGAGTGTAAGTTGTACCATCTTCAAGTTTTAGAATTGCCATAATACATCTCCAGAATGCAATTGATTGGGCTATGCCCGGTCGGTCAGGTCAAGCTGGGCGACGTGAATGTTCTGGTTCCCGGTGGTAGCAGTGATGTCAGCCGCCGTCTGCGTTCCAGCATCGGTGTTACGTACAGCCAGCGTGACTTCAGCCCCGGTGTGTGCCACTGCCCGCGCCGTCTCTACGCCGATGCCGGATGCTGCTCCCGTGACGATCGCCTGCTTGCCAGAGAGATCGATTCCCTCTGCTACCTCAGCGGCGGTGGAATGCCGTCCGAAGGGTGTTGTAATCTGTGTCATTGTATGCTTCTTTACAGATGTCGAGTGTTCTATTTGCTGCTCTTTAACATCGGCAGATAAACTCAAGAGCAGGCGTGATGACCTGCGATCGCTCAGAGACCATCGCTGATTCCTAGACAGACGAATTGGCTGGGTTTTGTACGTTGTACTTGGCGAGAAGAGTTTGTCGAGTGGAACTTGCTTTAATTAAATCCGCTGCCTTTTCACCAATCATGATGGTTGGTGCGTTCGTATTGCCTGTGGTAATCGTTGGCATGATGGAGGCATCCACAACACGCAACCCCTCAACCCCATGTACTCGTAGTTCGGGATCTACAACTGCCATTGGGTCAGTGCCCATTTTGCAAGTGCCGACCGGATGCCACACCGTATCGCAAACTTCTCGGACGTAAGCTTTGAGTGCTGTATCACTCTGCTTGTCGGTACCCGGAGCGATTTCCTCACCGCGAAACTCATCAAAAGCACTTGCACCGAACAAGTTACGGAGTAATTTAATCCCGACAACGAGCTTTTGCACATCAGCTTCACTTTGGAGAAAGTTCATTTGAATCATCGGTGTGTCTTTGGGGTCGGGCGATCGCAAACTGACACTGCCAATGTTTTGGGGATGAGTCAAACAGACGAAACTTGTGAATCCTAAACCAGAGTGGGCATAACCAGGCGGTACCAACACAACGGGACCGAAGAGAAACTGTAAATCTGGCGCAGCATCCAGATTACCCTCGGTATGCAAAAACAAGCCAGCTTCAGCGATACTACTGGTGCTTGCCGTGTGTAAATCCTGAGTTGCCTCGTGTGCCACAGGCACGACAGGGTGGTCTTGGAGGTTTTGACCAACACCCGGCAAATCAGCCACTACCGGAATTCCCAAGGCTTTCAGGTGTTCTGCATCCCCAATACCAGAAAGCATCAGCAATTTGGGCGAATCGAACGCGCCAGCACTTAAAATCACTTCCTGGTTGACTCTGACCTGGTGCAGTGTGCCCTCATGCAGGTATTCCACCCCAACGGTACGGGTGCCCTCAAACAACAATCGAGTTACCAACGCTCCTGTCGTTACAGTTAAATTGGGACGCTGGAGAATGGGCAGAAGGAAGGCAGCAGCGGTACTGTGCCGCTTACCATCCTTGATGGTCAACTGATAGAGTCCTGCCCCTTCCTGCTGCATCGCATTGACATCAGGATTGTAGTCATAGCCTAATGCCACTGCTGCATCTACAAAGCGTTGGGATACCACAGCAGGCGCAATCAGATCGGTCACGCTCAACTCTCCATCGACCCCGTGAAATTCGGACGCGCCTCGTGGGGAGTGTTCTGATTTCTTGAAGTAGGGCAAGACATCTTGGTAACTCCAACCGGGATTCCCCAATGACTGCCAGTGGTCATAATCGTGAGGATTGCCCCGCATATAAATCATGATATTAATCGAACTGCTGCCGCCCAGAACTTTGCCACGGGGACAAAAGATTTTGCGGTTATTCAGGTATGGTTCTGGTTCAGAGAAATAGCCCCAGTCCACCTCAGAGCCTAGTAGACTGAGGCATTCCGCCGGGATGTGAATCTCTGGTTTCGTATCTGGGTTACCCGCTTCGAGTAACAACACGGTTGTGTCGCGGTCTTCGGTCAGACGGTTAGCGACAACGCAGCCTGCCGAACCTGCACCAATTACAATATAGTCATACTGAGTCATAAAATTCTCCTGCTCTGTTGTCTGTAATGGATTAATGTAGTCAGATAAGACTTACGCAGGCGAGAGACGGTAACGTGAAAGGCAGTGAGAAGAGGATTGAACTCAATAATATGCAATTGTCTCTAACTTTGTCGTCCACTTTGAGTTGAAACTTTTGCACAATAGAATGATTGATGAATCAGTCCATATAAAAATGGAAGATTGGCTACAACTAAAGTTGGAATCCAAATTCAAACCCTAGTACGACTTGCTTACAAACTTTGCTACTTCTTACATTTCCATCCCATCCTCAACGCCGATACTACTTTTGCACCTGAAACCTCTGCTCTTTATTTAGATGCGTTTGCGCTGAGTTTTCGTTCGAGCAACTTTTGCAAGAAGTTGATGCCCTTTTGAGAAACTAATCTTGTGTAACCCATCGCGCCACTAAGCGCTCACGCTCTCCATCAAATTCTTTCACCCAAATCATTGAAAGTTTAGGTTGAGTCTTTCTGCAATTGTGAGTTAAAGCTTTTTCTAACAATAGATTTGGCTGGACTAGAGTGAAAAAGAGAGTTTCAGTTTCTGAGAGTTTCATAAATAACTCCGAGAGCGAGTTTGAAAGACAGCAGTTGAATCGCGGTCAGAACACTGCCTAATTTCAGCTTGAAGCGTTAAGCTTCTGAGTAGATTAGCATCGCTGCTTTGAGATTCATGAAGAGTAAGGCGTGATGGTTGGCGGAGTGCCAGTCAGTGCCCAGTTGCAAGCAGAAAAACAAGCACAAGGACATGTTTATTGGCACCCCAGCCCAGGACAAAATTAGGGGCTTAATTTTTTGTTCTAGGCTAAGAGGATTGCTATGTTTTCATAGCATCATGCGGAGGGTAGGGTTCCAGGCGGACCAAGGGTTTCATCGCCCATCTCGGCGGAAATGCGCGCAAGCAGCGCCATGTCCAGTGTTTCTGTCTCATCCAGCATCCCCATTGCTGTAATCAGCCGAGCAGGTCCGCTTGGCGCATTGACGACTAACCCGCGAGCTGGCTTATCGCTGAACACGGCGACCATGTGTGGTGTGCCAACAGGAATCAGGATGTTGTCACCAGCACTCAGCACGACCTTGTTCTCACCAGCAAAGACCGTGAACTCTCCGGACAGCACATATAGTTGTTGGGAATAGCGCGTGTGGCGATGAAGGGGTGTCTGTGAGCCAGGAAGGGAGTATTCTTCGATCAGATCGTACTGACCTGCGGTAGTTGTGTGATCGGCAACGATGGTGAGGCGAGAACCAAACAACCAGAGTGATTGTGACATCAGATTGCTCCTAGTAATTAATGAGTTGGTAATCAGCAGTAGTTGAACAAGTGCGATACGCGTAGCGTCAAGCCTCCGGCTTATCGCTCAACTGCTGTTCTAACTCGGCAATCCGAGCTTGCAGGGGAGCCATCATCGCTTCAACTTCTGTTTCTGAATAGCGGATGGGAATATGCCGAGGACAATTCTCGCTGGTGGCTTCCACGTGGAAGAGGATAGCGCGTTCAATTGCGGCAGGATAATCTGGAACTCGTAGTCGTTCAATTAATGCTGAATTATCTTCAACATATTCGGCTCTTCCCCAAATCTTGATGCGTTTGCGATGACGATAATCCATCAAGAACAAAAACGCTTTGTCGTTGCCAGACAGATTGCCCACCGTGATGTACTGCACATTCCCAGAAAAGTCAGCAAAGCCGAGGGTTTTCTCATCAAGCACCTTCAGGAAACCGGAGGGCCCGCCCCGAAACTGGATATAGGGATAGCCATTAGAACTGACGGTTCCCAAGTAAAACCCATCGAGTTGCGCGATGAATTCCTCAATCTTGGCAGTAATGGAATCATTGTCAGGACCATTCGCCATGTAGCGTTCATAAGTCTGCCGTGAACCCCGTTGTTCTTGTGCGGCTTGCACTTGGGGCGTAAAAGCAATTTCTCCAAACTTACGTGGCATAATGCCCTCCTTACGCTGCAACAGGCTCTGCAATGCCAATCATGCCGACAAAACCAGGAAGATGTTTGACGCGCTCGATCCAAGCAAGCACATTTGGATAATTGTCCAGGGAAATTTTGCCATCCGGGGCGAGGGCAACGTAAGGGAAGACTGCCACATCGGCGATCGTAGGACGTTCTAACGCCAGCCATTCCCGATCCGCTAGATGATCGTTCAGTTGAGTCAAGATGAACTCTGCTTTCTGATTTGCCTGTTCCAGGTTGATGCTGGTCGCTTTGAACAGGTAGTACAAACGTGCTGCTTCTGGACCTTGCCGAATTTCTCCCGCTGTGGTCGATAGCCATCGAATCACGCGGCTCATCGGTTCTGCCTCTCTTGGCAACCAGGATTCACCACCATATTGCCGAGCCAGGTAAACGAGAATCGCTTGAGCATCCGGTAGAACGGTATTTTCATCAACCAACACCGGCACCTGCCCAAACGAATTCAATGCCAGAAATTCCGGCTGTTTGTGCGCCCCTGCCAACAAATCGACTTTAATCCACTCGTAGTCTAAGCCCAGCAACGAGAGCATTAATTTTGCTTTGTAGCTGTTGCCAGACAGTTCGTGACCATAGAGCTTAATCATGGGTTAGTCGTCCAAATGAGATAAGACCAAATCAGAACCATTTTTGTACCGTTCGTTCGGCATAAAATAACTGTACAGAACGTTTGGTACAATGTCAATAGAAAACTTTGAACTTGCACTCTTATGCCTAAAGAAACCTATATCCCCTGTCTGCTGCGCCTGTTCCGGCAGTATGGCTACGATGGCGCAACTCTATCCAAGATTTCTCAAGCAACTGGATTAGGGAAAGCTAGCCTTTACCATCACTTCCCTGGCGGCAAGGATCAGATGGTTGAAGTGGTGCTCGATTATCTTGAGTGCTGGTTAGATCAAAATGTTGTGCAAACGCTCAACAGCTCAGGCGAACCCTTATCCCGATTGCAGCAAATGTGCGATCGCGTCAATGAAGTCTATGAAGAGGGAAAGCAACCTTGCTTATCTGCGATTTTGCTGTTGGGTTCTGCCCGCGATGTGTTTCATGACAGAGTCAAAGCAATTTATCGGGTCTGGATTGATGCGATCGCCACCGTGCTAATTGAGTCGGGTATGAATGAGGGACTTGCCCAACAGCGTGCAGAAGACGCAGTGAGTGCTATTCAAGGCTCATTGATTGTATCTCAGGGATTGGATGATCCATCTGGGTTTCAGCGGGTGATACAGCACCTAAGCGAAGAACTCTGCAAAGGTACGTTGCCTTAGCTCAACTTCATCCATGCCTCCATCCCTTGCAATGTTCCTCGAGTACTCGATCTGCGCTTCTCCCAAGGGGAGACACCAAGGGCGAACGCAGCAGCGCACTTGTGCAAAGCACCCCCTTCGGTTACGCTATCGCCTCGTCGGGAGCCTTCCGTCCGGGCGCTGCTTGGCGAGAAGTGCCCTTTCAAGCCTGCTTCAAATATTTCTCGAACCATCTCAAGGCAGCTGTACTTGCAATCTTGAAGCCCTCTCCCTGAAAGCCGTCAAAGTGTCCGCCCTTCAAGATTGTGAGAGACTTCGGCTCCATCGCACGCGCATGGACATCGGCGGTCAAGTCGGCAGGTGAAAGAAAGTCCTTTTCGCCCGTAATGAGGCATAGCGGGGTGGGAAAGATCGCCTCAAGGTGAGGAACCGGTTCGTAATAGAGACAGTGTTCAATCGATTCAAAGGTGAGCCGATTCTCCCATCTTCCTTCGCTCGCGCTTTTGGTCGATTCAACCCAAGTGAACGCATCGGGCGTCGCAAGGAAGGAGGGTTGACCGGGCGGGGCAACCAAGGGGAAGTAGCTCACCTCTCCGGTTTGATACCGTTTTATCCGGTCAAGTGAAAGCATCTTCGTGAGTTCATCGAGTTCAAGTGGGGAGGCCACGCGGCGGGAGATGAGAAACGCATTCACCGTTGGCATCTGTGCCACGATCGCTTTCACGCGCGGATCAAATGCCGCCAGATGCAGCGCGTGACCGCCGCTATAGGAGAAGCCCCACAGACCTATGCGCTCAGGGTCAACTTCGCTTTGTAGTTGGGTCCAGGTGATGGCATTGCGGAAGTCCTCATGCTGCTCGGCAGGGATCATTTGCCCACGAGGCTCTCCCTCACTGGCACCAAGGTAGCGATAATCGAACAGCGAGACGACGAACCCGGCTTGAACGAAGAGCTCAGCAAACTGCGGCAGACCCATCTCTTTGGTCAAGCCAATTCCATGAGCCATGACAATCGCCGGAAAGCGATCGCCGGATGCAACTTTATCTGGAGTGTAAAACGTAACGGAACACTTTAGACCTTTACTTTCAAAACTGGTTCTTCTTTGCATAGCTGTTTACTTTCTCATTTCTGGAATAGCTTTGGATGTAACGAACTGATCCCCCACGTCCTTTGTTATTGCGCGGTAATTCCGCCATCAACCGCGATCGATTGTCCAGTGACAAAACTAGAAGCGTCTGAACAGAGCCATAGCACAGCACTTGCCACTTCTTGGGGCGTACCAACCCGACCCATTGGCTGCGTCGTTTTGACATACTCCAACACTTCTGGATTGGTTTGGGCAAAGCCATCGAACATCTCGGTTTGAGTCGCACCCGGACTGACGGCATTCACCCGAATTCCTTGCTTGGCATATTCTAATGCCACCGATTTTGTTAGCCCTTCCACAGCGTGTTTACTGGCGGTGTAAATCGGCAGCATTGCTCCACCGACCAAGCCCAGCGTCGAACTGGTATTGACGATCACCCCACCACCATTTTTCAACATGGCTGGAATCTCATGTTTCAAGCACAACCATACCCCTTTGGCATTGATATTCATGATGCGATCGTAGGTAGTTTCAGTTTGCTCTGGTAAAGGTGTGGCTTCTTGCTCCACTCCAGCATTGTTGAAGGCAATGTCGAGTCGTCCATACCGTGCCATCGTTTTCTCAATCAGAGCTTGGACATCGGCTTCTTTAGAAACATCTGTCGCGACAAAAAAGCCATCCCCACCGATCGCTTGAATTTGCCGAATGGTTTCTTCGCCTTCAGGTTGCCGACGACCTGCAACAACGACTTTTGCTCCAGCTTGAGCCAGTGCGTAGACGCGTCCCTTGCGCGTGTCCCCTTGGGACTCAGCGGCTTGTCGGAGACATCGCACTGGCTTTACCAATCCCTGATGTTCCACCTGTAACAAGTGCGACTTTTCCAGATAACGTGGTCATAAAACTATCCTCAGTGAGACATTAGTTGGGGTTAAGGACCAGGTAACTTAATGACTTGCAGTGACAATGGCTGCCATCAACTGCTTAATGTTCCAGCACCCGGTATAGCGAATTCCATTAATAAACAGTGCCGGGGCAGTCGTTACTCCACTGTGTAATCCACTTTCGATATCTTCATTGATACGCTCGATGTGCACTTGTTTACACATATGTTGCAGAAATTGGGAGATATCAAGTCCCAGATTATTGGCATACTCCACAAGATAGCTGTTTCCCAACTCTTGTTGACAGTCAAACAGAATGTTGTGCATCTGCCAAAACTGACCTTGGACGGCAACCGCTTCAGCCGCTTCTGCCGCACGTTGAGCATGAGAATGGGTCTGTATCTGTGGAAAATGACGGAAGATGAAGCACAAATAATCCTCTCCCAAAGAAACACTAAGCTGTCGCTGAATAACTTTAATTAGCCTATAAACGTTTGCACTCTCAGAACATTGGTAGTCCCCATACATCACCAGCACCACGGTGGCACCCAGCACACCTTGTATGTGATCCTGTGTTGAAGGTGGGACGAATAACAAACTGTGGTCACAATCATAACTCACTGATACCTCCGAGGGAAAGCATGGTCATCGCAAGCGATGCCTGCGGCGGGCTACGCCTACGCCATACAGCCCTCTTTCCGCAATATTTGTGTAAAGCAAACTTAAATCTTGCAACGGGCGTTGCTATTAGTGTTTGCATGTATTCAATATAATATGCAATTGATTTTGGTTTGTCGTCCACTTTGAGTTGAAACTTTTGTACAATAAAGTGATTGATGAATCAGTCCATATAAAAATGGAAGATAAGCTCCAACTAAAGTTGGAATCCAAATTCAAACCTTAGTACGACTTGCTTACAAACTGACAATCCCTCGTCTAACCGCAACAATCACGGCTTGAGTGCGATCGTTCACTCCTAACTTACTTAAAATTCGATTAACGTGAGATTTGACGGTGCTTTCACCGATACTCAAAGCGGTGCTAATGTCTAGATTACTCATCCCCTGCGCCATTAAACGGAGTACCTCTAGCTCTCGCTCACTCAGTTCTGGATTGCTCATTCGCTGCACCAGTTTTGCCCCCACTTCTGGTGGAATATACTGCTGACCGCGATGAATCGTGCGAATCGCATTCAGAAGCTCGTTGGGTTTAGCATCCTTGAGCAGATAGCCTTGAGCACCTGCCTGCAATCCACGATAAATATCCTCATCACCATTGTAGGTTGTTAGCACGATAATCCGAGCAGGTTTAAATTCAGCACAAATAGCAGTAATTGCTTCAACTCCTGCTATCTGTGGCATTCGCAAATCCATCAGTGTTACATCCGGTTGATATTCCCGAAACAGATCGATCGCCTGTCGTCCATCCTCCGCTTGAGCAATCACCGTCATTTCTGGATCGCGGTTGATGATGGTTGCCAATCCTTGCCTGATAATGGAATGATCGTCAACAATCAAAACACGAATATTGGTTGATTGGCTCATAATTATTAAAAAATTGAAAGTACAAAATTAGAAATTGAGATGTTACTACACGTTGCATTTATAATGCATTCCTGTTTAATAATTCTTACTCTCGATTGATAGTGACAACAATTTCTGTTCCTTGCCCAGGTTGGCTTTCAATCGTCAGTTGTGCTCCAATATTTTCTGCTCGCTCGCTCATTCCCAGCAATCCAAATCCGCCAATAGGTGGTATAGTACCAACCCCAAAGCCCCGTCCATCGTCTTTAACGCGCAAGATACATTGTGTATTGTCATACACCAACTCAACACGAATGGAGCAAGCATCAGCGTATTTTATGGCATTGGTTAATGCTTCCTGTCCAATGCGTAGTAAGTTATTCTCAACCTCGGCAAGCATTGGATAGGGTGTGCCTTTGATTTCGTAGATAACAGCGGTATCGCTAGCGGCTCTCATCTGAGTCACCAGACGATGAAGGGCACTGTGCAAGCTGCCACCTTCCAATAGCTGGGGACGGAGTGCTGTGACTGAACGACGGGCTTCGGCAAGCCCAGTTCGTGCCAATTCATCGATCATTTCTAGATGTGCCTGTGTCGCTTCTAAATCATCCGTTAGCACTTGTGTCGCTGCTCCGACATGCAGTACAATGCCAGTAAAGGCTTGCGCTAGAGTGTCGTGAATTTCTCGCGCCATGCGGTTGCGTTCTTCTAGAATTGAGGCGGCTTCAGCGCGTTTGCTTTCACGCAGTGCAGCGTTTCGCTGTTCGCTAATGTCTGTGATTAGACCGTAGAATCCTCTGACTTGAGCATTGCGATCGAAATCGGGGATCAAGGTAGCAGTGATATACTTTTTACCAAGCGAAAAGGGGATTTCTGCTTCTAAGGTTGTAGTTTGCCCTTCTAACGCCCGATTGATATACGGTTCAACAATTTGATAAGCCGCCTCACCCAGCAGTTCACGAACAGACTTGCCCAGAATCTCATCTCGACTACAGCTAAACCAGACCTCATAGGTGCGGTTGACAAATCGATAGCGTTGATTGGCATCTACATAGCTGATACAAACCGGTAGAGCGTCGGTGATCAGTCGTAATTCCTGTTCTCGTAAGCGAAGCTCGTCGTAGACATCGCGCAGTGCGGCTTCGCTTTTCTGTAAAGCCGCCGTTCGTTGAGCTACCTGTTGCTCTAAAGTGCGGTTGTAATCGGCTAAGAACTGTTCTGCTTGTTTGCGCTCTGTGATGTCCTGAAAGGCTACGATCGCATACGCCACGTTGCCCTGTTCGTCAAATACTGGAGTTCCCCACGCCTCAATTGGAATGCTTGCGTTATTTCGGTGAATTTCCATATCGTCAACTGTGGTGCGTTCGCCGCGCAACGCACGGATGATTGGCAGGTTCTCAGTTGGATACTTTTGATCCGTTCCCGCCAGATAAAATTGATAAACCTCTGCGAATTGCTCTGGTGTGACAGAAGGATCAATCCCTTTACCTACTAACTCAATTCTCCGTTGATTGGCGTAGTAGGGGCGACCCGCCGCATCTAATACTGCAATTGCCACTGGAACCGCTTCTAGAAATTGAGCCATCTGACTTTCGCCTTCGCGTAGCTTTGAGTAGAGTTTGGCATTTTCAATGGCGATCGCTGCCTGGGTCGATAACAGATTCAAAACTTGCGTTCGCGTAGCGTCTCCGAAGGAGACTCGCTCTGGTGTAAATGCTCCAGTTGCTAATTGATTTTCCAGATACAAAACGCCGACGAGCTTACTTTGATTCAGCAGTGGCAAACAGAGAAGTGATTTCGTTTGGTTGTGCTGAATATATGGCTCATTGATGAAATTACCTTCACGAGTCGCATTATTTAAGATGATAGATTCATGAGTACGAATAACATAATTAATAATTGATTCGGGTAAGCGATTTGCCGTTGGGATCGATTGCAGCACTTGCGTAGCAGAAACATTCTCGCCATCATTGAGTTCACCAGACGCTTCAATCACCCATTCTCCTGCGTTTTCCAAAAGCAGAAACCCCGTTTGTGCGCCAGCGTTCTCGATTAAGATCTTCATCAAGGAACGGAGCAACTGCTCCAGTTCAATTTCACTCGAAATCGCTTGAGATGCTTTCATCACCGCTGCTAAATCGAAAGCGATATCTGAGCTATTAGAGGTAGTTCCAGCAGTGGTGCGGATTGGCGTGTCAGCCACGCTGGACGACTGAGGAAAAAACTTTGGATAACGAGTCTCTAAATCTCTTACTTTCGCAGTTGCTCCCCACCGTTCATAGCAGTAGTGAGCTTCCTTCATGTAGAGCTGGGCAAACTTTTCCCGACCCCGCTCTAGATAAAATTTAGCGGCTAACTCATAGGCTAAGGCTTCTTCTTGAAGATAGTCATTTTCTTTCGCTCCAAGAATTGCTTGTTCGTAGAATTCTTCCGCCTCAAGCAACTGACCCATAACTCGCGCTATCTCTGCTTGTACCAAATGATATCTATGCAAACAATTCATTGGTGCATAATGTGCCCATTGCTTCATTTTCTCCTGTCTAACCACAGCTCTTTGAAGAATTTCCTTCTGCACTTGAGCACTGCTTCCAGGGTATGTTGCTAGTCTTACCAGAGAATCATAGAGGTAGTATAAAGGCTCAAGGGGTGTCGCTGTGGTGCGGCTCAAATAAGGTTCTGCTAAAGTGGAGTTTTCAACTGCCTGAGCATACTCAGAAAATAGGTAGCATAGGAAAAGTTTGTTGAAATAAACACCAAAGATTGCGATTCCATCATTTGCTGCTTTGTGTTGTGGTAGTTCCTTCTCCTCATTGTAGAATTCGCCAATTAAACGAGTTGGATTGGCCGAGCGTCCCATCAAATTTGCGATCGTTTGGCGGTATGTTTTACTCCAGGCTAGTACAGTTTTCTGTTTTATTTGACGGATTGCTTCGCCATATATTGCCATGTTGCGTTCAAGTTCCACGAGTTCCCTGCCGGTGACATAGGATTGAAAGCAGTAAACATGAGCGCAATAGGCGGCAAACTCTAAATCTCCGGTTTCTAACCCACTTTGATAGGCCTCTAGTAATGGCTCCGATATTCCTCTTAGATGTTTTTTGTGGTGAATGATAGAGTTATGAACGATGAACAATGTCCTAGCTCTAAGTGAATGAGTACTCGGCTGCGATAACAGCCCTAGAGCAAGCTGTCCAAACTGGTAGCCAGACTCGATGTTTCCGATTGTTCCACAAAGTATCATTCCAAAGATGGCATAAGCAAAGGGAGACACAAACGCATTACCATACTGAATTGACAAGTTGACCTGTTTAGATGCAAGGAGCGGCATCAAATCAGGAGCCGCAATATAGGCGGTAATCGTGATGCTGGATAGAATTCGCATCACCGCCAGTTTCCCTGGCTCGGTCATTTGGGGCAAATCGGTCAAGCCGCTGATCGGTTTTTCACTGAAGAGAGATGTGATCGCGTCTAGTTCGAGGCGAATATCTGAGTGACTGGGCGTTTCAGGAAAACTGATTCCTAGTTGCTGCAAAATTTGCAATGCAGTATGGATGGCTTCTAATAGTTGAACCTGCGCGATACAGGTTTGAATTTTGACTTCGTAAACTTTTATAGTATCGAGAACCGTCTTGGCTTCTTGTAGAACGATCGCTGCCCAGGATTCTACCTGCTCAAACTCGCCACACAAGAACTCGACTTCTGTTGTTTCTAAATATAGCTCTAATGTCAAGTAATAATTTATTCGCCAGCTTGAAGTTGCCAGCCATGCTCTGCCTGTAGCTAAATATTTTTTCGCCACACTATAGGCGATCGCTGCTTTTGCTTTCTGACCTGCGATTAAATTTAATCTGGCAATTTCATTTCGTTCTGGTTGATCTGTAACAAGCTCAATCCCATGATTAAGATGATCAACAATTTCAAACAGCCTGTCTGATATCCGCTCTGGCAAAGTTTTTTCTAGTAGATTGCGACCGATTTGTAAATGAACAACTTGTTTGTGCGACTCATCGATTAAGGTGTATGCTGCTTGCTGCACTCGGTCATGCAAGAACTTATACTCTTGAACTAACAAATTCTCGTCTAGTTCACACAGGGGTTGAATGAATCCACCTTGTATGGCTGCCAGCAAATCCAGAAAAACCGCTTTAGGTGATTTATCACAAACAATTGATAACGTATCTAAATCAAATTCAGCCCCGACACAAGCGGCATAGCGGAGAATTTCCTGTGTGACTTCTGGTAGTTTCTTCAACTTGAGGAGCATCAACTCCACAACATTATCGGTGATATCTTGGGCTTGAATCTGAGCAATGTTCCACTGCCAGCGATAGTGTTCAACATCAAAGGTCAACAGATTTTCGCTATACAGCATTCTCAAAAATTCGCCGACAAAGAAAGGATTACCATCAGTTTTACGCAGCACCAACTCAGCTAAGGCACGAACCGTATCAGTACTGTGATGCAGCGTCTCGGCAATCAACTGACTCAATGGTTCCAGCGTTAAGGGTGACAGACTAATTTCCTGAAGCATTGCCCCTTGCTTTCGCAGTCTCGAGAGCGTTAATACCAGTGGATGCGTTGGATTGACTTCATTATCTCGATATGCTCCAATCAAAAATAGGAATTGGGTTTGCTCATCCAACAGCATCAACTCGATTAACTTCAGTGTGGCTGAATCGATCCACTGCAAATCATCTAAGAAGATTACAAGCGGATGTGACTCTAAACAAAACACCTGCACAAACTTCTGAAAGATTCGATTGAAGCGATTTTGAGCTTCCGTTGCTCCAACGGACGGTACGGGCGGCTGCTTGCCGATAATTAATTCAACTTCCGGGATGATATCAATGATAATTTTTCCGTTGGTTCCCAACGCTGTGAGCAGGCGCGATCGCCACTGTTGCACTTGGTCGTCTGGTTCACCCAGCAGTTGCTGCACCAATTTTTGCAGGGCATGGGCGATCGCGCTGTAGGGAATATTGCGCTGAAATTGATCAAATTTACCAGAGATAAAATAGCCACGCTTTGCCGTGATGGGTTTGTAGAGTTCCTGCACTAACGCTGATTTGCCAATTCCAGCAAAGCCAGATACCAACATCATTTCGACTTTGAATGTTGAGTTGCTCGTTTGTTCCCTCTGTGGAGTCGTTTCTGAATTGTTCTGTAAAGAAGCGACACGAGCGAAAGCCGCCAGTAACATTGCAACTTCCCTGTCCCGTCCATACAATTTTTGTGGAATTTGAAACTGATCACAAACGTCTTGAAGACCCAGTTGAATGCTATCAATCTGACCGATTTCTTCTAATTGGTGAGCACAAATTTCTAAATCCGCTTTGATGCCCCAGGCACTTTGATAGCGATCTTCCGCATTTTTCGCCATCAGTTTTAGAATCATATCTGAAACTGGTTTGGGAATCGTTGCATTCAGTTCATGAGGTGGAACAGGCGGTTTGGCAATATGACAATGGACTAGCTCAAGGATGTCCGTTGTTGAAAACGGCAGGTGTCCGGTGAGCAGTTCGTAGAATGTCACACCAAGCGAGTAAAAATCGGTGCGGTAATCGAGCGAACGGTTCATGCGCCCTGTTTGCTCTGGAGACACGTAGGCGAGTGTCCCTTCTAAAACATAGTGGCTCTTGAACGTCGGATTCGTGCGGTTAAAGCGGGTGGCAATTCCGAAGTCAATAATTTTGACAACGCCAGTATCCGGATTGAGGACGATGTTTCCAGGGTTGATATCCTTATGAATGATATTGGCTGCATGGATTTTACCCAGAATATCTGTGAGGTCGATGGCAAGACGGAGAAACGTGGATAAGGGCATGGGGCAGAAGTCTGGGCGCTTGTGCATCCATTGCTCTAGGGATTCTCCGCCAAAATCCTCTAAGAGAATGACGAGAGTGCGTTGATAGTCCTGCTGGCTGTATGCCTTAACAACTCCTTGGAGGTTGAGGGAACGAGTAATTTCATATTCCTGTCTGTAGCGGGTCAGTTCTTGAGGAGAGGGATAATCTTGCTTGAGCACTTTTACGATGAGCGCTCGATTATCTTGCATTCTGATACCCCGATACACCAAAGATTTTGAACTCTCATAGATTTTGCTTTGGATGGCAATTCCAGATAGGGCAATCATAGAACTCTCTCCCGATGAGTATCATGGGTTGTGTTGCAAAAACTGCAGTATGACAAGCGATTGACTTGACTTGCGACTCGAGAGAAGCAACCACTCCAAAATTTTGAGATACGAATTCTGCTTGTGCTAAAATATTCCCTTTGGTATAGTAACGCCTTTGACTCGCCCTTTGCAAAACATTTGCGGTCATGAGCAACGGCGAGAAAGCGGTAAGTCCTGATTACTCCAAACAAGATCGCAAGATTCGCAAGCTTCAACGCAGATTGGCAAGGCAACAAAAAGATTCTAAGCGTAGAAACAGAACTAGAATCAAGATTGCAAAATTGCATAACCAAATTACAGATACTCGAAAAGATTTCTTGCACAAACTGTCTACCAAGGTGGTGAGCGAAAACCAAACCATCATCTTGGAAGACTTGAATGTATCAGGAATGGTCAAAAATCGTAAACTTGCCAGAGTAATTAGCTTGCAAGGTTGGCGAGAATTTCGAGTGCTATGTGAGGCAAAGTCTGAAAAGTTGGGTAGAACGTTTCATGCTATCAACAGATGGGAACCAACCAGCCAAATCTGTTCAGATTGCGGTTTTAGGTGGGGCAAACTCGATCTGTCTGTCCGTTCAGTGTTGTGTCTGAATTGCGGGAGCGAACAGGATAGAGATGAGAACGCAGCCCGGAATATAAAAATGGTCGGCATGGGGCATCGGCACGACTTAAAACGGACGGGGAGCGATTGTAAGACTACTTCGGTAGCAAGTTGCTGTGAACCGTCAAGAATCACCGACCATGCGCGGGCGGTGAGTATGTCAATTAAGAAGAACGAAAAAGAACTCTTCCCGGAAGCACCTCATCGTTAATTTTGGCATAGACCCGCAAACATGCAGACACTTCCCCGCGTACCCCACCAATGTCTAATTGCAAATCGTCTTTTGACCAATTAAAAATATCCGCATAGGTTCCCCATAACGGGCGAATTTGTACATGATAACCAGCATCACGCGTCTTCTCAACGACTTGGTCAAGGGTACGCCGCGCTTCTTGTTGCAGTTTACCCCACCAAGAGTAACGGTCAGCACATGGCAAGTATACTAAAGAGTGAATTGCTTCATCTAAGTCAAGTCTGGCACGTAAAGCGACAACTGGATCAACATGATCAGCAGTTGTTTGCACCCGCCGAAAGCGGTCTATCAGTGCTGTAACGTACTTAGACTTTTCTCTTTCATCGTTCAAAGACCTCACACCAAATCTATCTACACTTTTAAGAGCGTGGTGTAAAGATGAATCTAGTTCAATAAACTTAAGACAAATACAAACAACCCCAGCCAACAAATCAATTTCCCCGTCGTATCTTTCCATCGTCAATCGCGGATCGAAATCAACTTGGTCTGACAAACACAACCCAGTCGCTTTTATCTTTCCTGTCAACCCAGGGTAAATACATTCTTTGCGGGTGAAGGGTAGTGACAAGTGCGGCTTATCTTCTGTCGCACCGACTTGACTCGCCTCTGTCAAAATACGCTCTTGCCAAGCATGAGCCACTTTTTCAGGAACACGCAGCAGCAAACGTTGCATCTGGTTCCACAAATCAGCATCATTGGTGCTAAGAAATTGGTAATCACCGATATAGTTCGATAATTCCCGGTCAGATAGCAAAGCCTCACCAATTTGTTTGAGTTTGAGTTCACCTTTTAGTTCACTGGTGACTGGTTCTAACACATCTTCCCAAGAGGAACTATCCTCCGTGGACAAGACTGTCTCGCTACTCAAAGACTTTTGTTGAGATGCAACTTCCAAAAGAATATCCAATTCCCTCAGCAATTCTTGACAAGCACTGCTTCCTGGGTCTATGGTTGCTATTTTTAAAGCTTCCTGTAATTGAGTCCGCAGTCCGTGCAAGCCCAACCGCAGTACCCAAGCTAAATTTGAGTCGTCAATTTTCAATAACTTGCTGAGGTGCTGCATATTTCCTCCGTTTTGAGTTTTAAATTAAGTTTTGAGTGGACTGCTGACAAAAGTCCGGACTTTATGATTTGGAACCACAGATAAACACAGATGAACACCGATTATTTATCTGTGTTTATCTGTGTAGCCTACGGCACGGCTTACGCCTACATCTGTGATTTAATTTCAAACAAATCTACTTATGCAAGAGACTCCATGAGCAAAAGCTCACAAGAAAGGATAAAACTAGACTTTCTAGGTAGATCTAGTTTTAAGTTTTAACTCATTCCACGGAATTCCCGCAACCAATGCGGTGGGGATGGATAGTGGGACAACTAGGAGGTACACCCCTTATGGGTGTCCGAGTAGTTGTCAATCTCTGAAGTCGGTAGTCGGTCAATGTAGTCTTCAAGAATTTGGGTGATTGTTTTTTGTTTGTTTGCAGCATAGAACCGTATTTTATTCAATCTACGCTCACTGATTCTGATGTGTAATCATGCAAGTTTTCATGATAGATACGTCTACACAAAGTCTACACAAATGTTATCATAATTGTATCAGCTAACCACTGACCAAGTTGACTCAAACGGACTAGCTTGCTAGGTGAACAGAGCAAACCTTGGGAACGGTACAGAACCATGACAATTGATAGGAGGTTGCACTGAAAAAGATTGCTTGTGCATGAAACCATCAGTGCGTAAAATCAGTTTGGTTTGGTTGTACAGAACTTCGGTTCCTTGTGCAAAGACTCCGTGGGGCATCAGGAGTCTCTAAACTGCCTGTGGAGGTATCGTTCTCGGGGATAATAAGACGCAAGTCTACTTATCTAGATGCGACCAATGAAGCAGGAAATTTCTACCAAAGCGATTTGGAGAAGCCCCATCCGCGCGGAGCGGTGGGGAGAATGTCACGTTAATAACTCCTAACTCTCGTTAATGTTCTCCAGAAAACGGGTCACGTTCTGCCTTAACATCGTTAGGCTGCGGTTGGAGAGTGTCGCGAAAAACGCATCCTCCTTGCTTGAGAGATTCTGGATTTGTTGATGTCCAATAAGGTACCTCAAATGCATGTACTCTCAGCATACCTTTCTTGTTAAGAGAGACATAGTATCGGCAAGGATACTCACTTTTGACTTCTGGTTGAGGCAATTCACCAATGAGTTCCCACTTATTAGATTTTGGGTTGTGAAATTGGAAGTAGAATGTATGTTTGCCACTAGTAGGAAACGGCGGTAATTCAGCAATTAAACCCATGATTTGTGGTTGTATAGCACCATCGTCATAACGAAAAACTCTCACATCGTTACTGTAGTCTTTGTCGGCATTAAATACGACAGTATGAGCATCTGTTTTCAGAGCATTTGCAGATTCAGCAACATTAACAGCAATGTCGCAAACCACGTGACTATCATCAGCAATAACTTCTGATGTACCTATCGCTTTTGCCGCATCAACACAGGGAATATTCACAGGAATTAAATAGTGAGGATTTCCTCGGCAAAGCAGCAAATCGATATCAAGCTTTTGATTAATTTCAAACTGGACTTTGATATAATTTTTAAAATCCTCCTCACTCATTTCCAGTTTCTTTCTCAATGCATCACCGTTATAACTTCCCCAAAGCTGAGGTTTGATATTCTCAAAATCCTGACGAATGACGTTATTGGTCAATTGCATACCCTGCCAACTACTGCGAAATTTCGCCATTGCATCGTCAGCTTTAAGTTGATAAAGTTCTTGACCTGCCTGAAAAATTGGGTCTAAATTTCCTCCAATCACTTCCCTTTTGAAGGAGCATGGCAGAAAATAAAACAGATTTTTGACATCAATATAGAGTTGATTTGCTCCTCTACGCAGCAATTCCTTGGACTCTTTTGGCGCAAAACCCAGTTGTCTTAGTTTCTCTGCAAAGCAGGCTCCAGCAGAAGTTGCAAGCTTTGTATATTCGGGTTCAAAGGTAACTCGGTCTTCATTCCAAATAAAATAATCAGACTTGCTAAATACCCGATAAAGTTCGCGCTCAACTAATTCCAGATTGCAGGTTTTCCCAGATAAAATCAACCAATCGACTTGCTCTTTATGGCTTTGGGAATTGAAGGCTTTATTTGCTAAAGCATTCTCTATCAATCCTTGGGCAATTCCAACTGCTTCTCGAATCACAGGAGATACTGCTTTTTCAAATTGCTGTACCGTGAGCGTTACACTCAGGTTATCAACAACTTCGCTTGATAATTCAATGTCATTTTGTTGCAACAGTTCCGATATTTTTTGCCCATCTACAACGAAGATTGGTTCGGGTGCATCTTGTTGGCGCTTTTGACCGAGTGTAATTTTGGCATTTTCCGCTTGTTCCCAAAGAGTGTAGAAAGTTTGTGCGCGAGACAACGAATGTTTCCAGCGTGTGGGTAGCACTTTCTCTGCTGCATTTAAAGCATCTTTGTAAGCATCGCCTTCTCGAATTTCTTTATCCACACAAGCCAGCAGACTTCCTCTTAAGAATTTGCCGTTATCAAGAAAGCGATCGCTCAACTCTTCTGGCTGCACTTTCAACACATCTTTTGGCAATTGTTCTTCGCTTACGGCTGTCAGCAAACAATCTGCGATCGCCGCCTTCAACAACAAAAACAGCCGCAGGGTAATTAACTCTCCACCCAACTGCAAATGACCGGAAGAACCCAATAATTTAGGAGTCAATTTATAATAACGTCCGCCGTCGCCTCGGTCTTCCCCAGGTTCAAACGGGTTGATTTCTTCCAGTGCAAGACGAATCAGCGCTAAATCAGTCGTTCCGCCACCAATATCCAAAACGAGGACATTTTGCCACCATTTGCCCCCATCGTAACGGCACCGGGTTTTGAACGACTCAATCCCCACATTCAAATCACCACCAAATTCGCGCCACAAGAAGAAGACGGCTACTGATATCGCTTCGTCATAAGCCATCTGCACATCTTCGATATCCAATTGTTTCACCAGGTTCTCAATCTCGCGGCGCACAAATGGTGAGGCGATCGTTGGGTAAGTCACGACTGCGCGGTAGAATTTACCTTCAGAACACTTCCCTGGATAGCGTTGGCGGTAATTCTCGGTTAACTCAATCAGTTCAGCATAAGCCGATTGAAGCAGCTTATTGACCTCAATTGTATCTTCTTGACCATCGAGCGTAATTTTAAAAGAACGTTCTTGACCAAAATACCGCTTAGGTGAGTGGAGAAACCTCCCTTCTATTTCCTCCCCATTCCCAATCGTGTCTAACCTGTGCTGTCTCGCTTGTTCACCCAAGACGACTTTCACTTTTGCTGGATCATCTTTTGGCAAAGAAGGTTCCAAATTGACGACTTCTAACTCACTAGGAATTTCATTGAGACGCCGATCTTTGTCCAATTCTACTGATATCAAACTTTGCCACTCTAGAGGTGGTACGCGGAAAACTTCGTGATATATCTGATTCAACCGTTTGCTGGCGGCGCGACGAAACCAATCGAGGCGTTTGCTCAAACAAATTTCTATCTGTCGGATAGCTTCCAACAACTCAGCACTGTCAACGCCTCGAAAGAGTTGTTCCCCCAAATTGTGACGAACAGACTCGGGAATGGAAACAAAATCTTTGCTCAGTTCAGTTACAAACTTTTGCCACTCCTGATCCCAAGCATTATGACTGATCCCCGGTACATCATCCACGGGACGTTGATTTAACCACGCCGCCATACGTTCGCGTAACCGCACCTCCTGCTCGCTAGGCAAACTATCTGGAGTTACGATGACTTTGGGATCGTAAAGTGTAACAGTGGAATTAGACGTGCCAAAATCAATGGCAAACCAGCCTGGATAAGTAATTTCTGGCTTCTTACTTTCTTGAACTGGTTCGGGTTTGTAAAAAGGTCCTGGTAGTGGCAATGGTAGCGTATCTCTCACTGACATTTGTATTACGGTATCTTCGATGCCTGCATAAGTCCATATATTGCACTCAGACGTAGAGTTTTTGCTCATAGACAGATTTGGGTTACCCGTTTCATCCGAGTCAAAATACTCTACAGTCACTAGCAAAGTGCAGTTCACACCTGCTGGTAATGGCTCATCCCACGTACAGTCAATTTGCTTTAATCGCTGTGGTGTAGAGAGTTTGAGTAGTTTAGTGCTAAAGTTGACGCTTCTGTATACAGATTGTATTTTTGCTGCGATGTCTTCTGGCCTTCCGCTCACAGAAATATCAATTTTGGAGATATGAGGGAAGTTAAAACTATCAGTAGGTTTAATTTCAATAATCGGCAAGAGTAATAAGTCATTATCTTTTATACGCAGTTGATAGCGATTTAAAAGCTCAATTTTAACAGCCATTTCATCTATTCCTTGAAATTAAATTATGGTTAGTCGTTACTCGAATCTTGCTTGACAATTAACAACTAACTAATATAACTCTTGTAAAAGTATGTATTTAGAAGTTATATCAAGCCCGGTTAAATACTTATCATTACCCTAAGAACCCCACCCCAGTAAAGCTGCGCTATGGCTAACGCCACGCTAGTCCCTAAGAGGGACGCTGCGCAAACGCTATCACCTCCCCTCCCCGCTTGCAGGGAGGGGATTAAGGGGTGGGGTGCAGTTAACGTGGTAATCATAACTAATAAGCCGGACATAATATTACAACCGCAGAGAGACGCAGATGTACGCAGATAATAAAAGATAATTTATCTGTGTCCATCTGTGTCCATCTGTGGTTTCATTTTCATAAAATTGACTTTTGCACTCTTGTTTAATGATTAATCTCCTCTGGATATGAAATCGTCGGAATTTGGGAAAGAGTCTCTAACCAAGGTGGAATAGGAACAGAGGTTCGTTCTTGGGCAGAAGCTATATGTCTTAATAAAGGTTCATGCTTTGACTTTAAAAGTTCTTGCAAATTATCTACAATCTCTTTCAAAGCTCTAGAAAACGAAGTTTTTACCAGTTTGGTTAACTGACTCACATACTGTACAAGGTGCAACCCTGCGCTAGCAGTTATTTCGTCTCGCAGCCGTAAAACGGCAACTTGGTGATTGAAGGGTCTTGAGGGAACAGGAAACTGTTTATCAGGACTCCAGTCAAAAATTTGACCATTCTGGTGCTTGTCGTCCTTGCGTGCGAGCGGGAATAAAGTGTCAGCATTGATAGGAGTCGCACTATTAGCAAGCCCGCTGTGCTGAATAATTAGGTTTTGCCATTTATTCGTGGGGTCAATAGCACGCAGCAGATTTCTAAAAAAGCGGACTTGACTTTTGCCAAATTTTTGCTCAATTTGCTGTTCTTTTTCTGCTAGCAAAATTGTACTTAGTTTTTCGCGTTCTAGTTGCACATCAGCAGATAATTTCCCAAACAAATCGGTGACTGCTTCTGTTGTTTGCTCATGCGCGAACGCTTGCATTTCCTGAAGAGTGTTGACAAATGCCGTATAAAAATCATCGCTTTTTGTAGGAATCGAATCGTCAACTTCATCTTCTTCAAAAAAGCTTTCACTTTTTGTCAAGGAGATTGTGCCATTTTTGGTTCTGTCAAAAAGTAAACTCCACTCGCTCCAATCAAAGAAGATTTTATTAGTTAACTCATCCTTAACAATATCGCTTACCGCTACACTGTTGCGGTTCTTCAAAATGGGCTGTTTTTCTAAATCTTCTTGGAATCGTCTGTAGGTCGTGACTAAATTTTCAATTGCTTCCCGCAGGGTGAGAAAAGCAGGGTTTTCCACAACTGGTATGTAAGCCGGGATTTCCTCTAGGATATTTTTTAGGTTATTCTGCTCTTTACGCAAACCCTCAGCAGCCCTTTGAGTGTCTTCTACAAGTTGCTTCATACCATGAAGAGCAACATGCTCTTTCAGTAATGAGCGCAACCTACCAATACCACCATCTTCAGCATAGTCGCTGAGTTGTTTGTGCAGGGTAGTGGAAGGAGGTAACATTTCACTCAATTGTTGCCATTTTCTCCGCAGTTCAGACTCCTCTGGTTTGTTGGGTTTATCCAAATCAGGTAAGAATTCTGTTGAGCAAACTTGCACTAGAGAAGAAAGTTCTGCTAATTTAGTCAACCCATAAAGTTGCGACAGCAGAACGATATTCTTTTTTTCCGTGGTCAAATTGTTAGCACTGGCGATGATTAGTTTGAGAATGCTCAGGCTATCAACAACAGCTTCTTCTGAAAGCAGAATCTCATATAAAAGCTCATCAATGGCGCGTTCGTCGCTGCTTGAGAGGGGAATTTGATTGAAGCGCCCCACACCTACAATAATCCGGTCTCTGAGGTCTTGTCCCTTATCCCGTTCCAGCAGAGAGCGGATTTTTGCTGCGGTTGCGCCGCCAGGGTATCGACCGTTGAGTAGCAACAGGATAGTTTGGACATCTCGCAGTTCCCGCAAAGATAAAAAAGCATCCCTCACACCAGAATCAGCAGCTCCCAATCCCGGAAAATCTAGGAGAATGAATTCATTTGTTCCTTGTAAAGAAGACAAATCCCAGATTTCTTTTGAGATCTCAACTGTGACATCTATGCGGCGAATCAGCGAGAAGCTATTTTGCAAGTCCTGAACTGAAGGTTGTGCTAAATTTTCCCAGCGTTTAGGAGGCGACGGTAAACGGTCAAAGCTGAGCTCTAAGATATTCATGGGCGGCTCTGCAAGCCTCAGCCCCTTGTGAGCAGTCGTATTGTCAATCTCGTAACTTTTACCACAGATATCTTCTTTGTAAACGCTGTACGTACGAACGAAAACAACCAGTTCCCTGAGCAGAGAGCGTAGTTCTAAGCTTTGGGGCTTCCATGCTTCCTCGCACCATCTTAAGATACCGTTAATGTCAACTTCTCTCGTGGGGTGTAAAGTTTTTAGAGCCGCAAGCTGTCCTGAAGGGATATCTGCCATTTTTGCTCGTTGTTCGGCTTCCTCCAGCATGAAGCGCAAGCACTCTTTCACCCCTTCACTAGAAAGATATTCAACTTTAAACTTGCCAAGCTTCGTTGTCTGAAAGTCTGGTTGTTGAACGAGGTGGATCGCAGTGACGTTACCTGTGGTGGGGGTTTCACTGACTGGTAAAGCATCAGCGTAGCCAATCAAACTCCCTAAAAGTAAAGTTTTTCCACTACTGAACTCCCCCATGATGCCGATTTTGACTGGCGAGGATGCAAGTTGCACCGTTCTTTGGGCAGACTGCTGTAGACGCTGGATACTTTCATAAAGGCTACTCGGAACCCAGCTGTCTTTGGGAGGTGGGTTCTGCAAAACCAACTCAAGGCTTTGGATGACAGATTCCCCGTACTCTTTGTAGCGGCGCAATTTTTCTACTGCCATGTCGCTTTTCATACAATTTCCTAATTCAGAACCAAAATGATTTTTTCGTACTTCGGTCACCTGAAACTCTAGCTGAATGTCCGTAAATAATAAATCTACAGCACCAACCACAGCCGTATCTTGTTTTTTTACTATTAAAGATTAAAGTTTAGCAATTTCAGCAATTTGTTCCTTCCTAAATGGCAGTACCCAGAGGTAATTATAAAAATTAATTTTAAATCCGTAGGGTGCGTAACGAAGTATAACGCATGATCTGGAGGTAGTGCCCTGCGGATACTTCGCTAAAATGAATTACCATTATAAATCAGGCTTTTTGCCGAAATCGAAACCATGAGAGCGTTTGACAAAAGCATTTTTTATACTTTTTTTAGAAAAAATAAATAATGAACTCCTGACAAACTCCTATCATGTTGCACTAGTTTCTGTATTGGCAATCAATCAAAACATTGGTAATTCACCAAATAGTATGTATTATAAATAACAGAAGATAAATTCATATTTTTGCTTTTTATCAGATATTGAATACAACTACCAGATAGTATAACCACTTAAGTTTTATTCGCCAATTGCTCTGTTAAAAAATTACGTGAAAAATTTGTAAGTAGGTTTGTGGAATGAAAATGAACCTTCGTAGGATGGGAAGCGCGATGACACGGAGTGTCCGCCATAGGCGATCGCGTAACCGATGCTGAGAAGCGGAATTGATGCCCTGCGGCTGCGCCTAACACATCCTATGTTTAATTATGTCCGCTTACTTATCTAATTCATGATTGAGAAAAAAGGTTTCTAGCCTTTGAAAGCGTCACTCGAAAGAAGTACCAACAAATTCCCCCAAAGACAGACAGCAACAGCCGATTCAGTAAATACTATGAAGGCAAGAGCAGAGTTATTAAGGAATGTAAACAATGAAATCTGGTACCAACGACGCTACTCAATTACCTCCTGTTGCCAAGGCATACAACGGCGCTGATCGCAATGCCTGGATTATTGGTTGGAATCCCCAACAGGAACTGTGGAATGGACGCTTAGCTATGATTGGCTTTGTGGCTTACCTATTTTGGGATTTGGCTGGCTACAGCGTAGTGCGTGATGTACTCCACTTCATTCGCTAAGCCTTCACTCACGATTTTATAACTTACGTGGAGAAGCAAAAAATAGGGCTTTGTAGAGGGTGTAGGGGCGCAATTCCTTGCGCCCTTGCGGGTATAGGGGAAAACCCCAAATTCCTCACATAAAGATAGAGTAGAAAAATGAAAAAGAATGACTTAGAATATTATGATTTGAATGCAGATAAATGGTGGAAGCAAGGCGAAACATTACATCTATCCAGCCATTTAAACAAGTCAAGATTTGAGTGGTTTAAAAGTTATATTCCAAGTTGGCAAGGAATCAAAGTTTTAGACATTGGCTGTGGAGGTGGATTAGCTTGTGAATTTTTAGCCAAACAGAAAGCAAATGTATCAGGTATTGATTTATCTTTAAATTCAATCAAAGTTGCACAAGAACACGCAAGAGAAAGTCTCCTACAAATTGACTATCAATGTGGAGTCGCTGAACAGCTTCCTTATGATGAAAACACATTTGATGTCGTTGTGTGTTTTGATGTTTTAGAGCATGTTGAAGATTTGAGCAAAGTCATTTCAGAAGCTTACAGAGTTTTAAATAAAAAAGGATTATTTTTATTTGACACTATCAATAGAACTTTTCAATCTAAATTGATAATGATTTGGCTTATGGAATATGTTGTCAGACAAATACCATGCGGCCTTCACGACTGGAATAAGTTTATTAACCCCCAGGAATTGACTGATATCATGGAAAGCACTGGCTTTGGAGATATCGTCATCAAAGGATTTGACTTAACTGATGGGACTAACTTTAAAACTATCAGAGATATATTCTTGAAGGGTTTGAATAACCAAAGTCAGGACGAAAAAGCAGAATTCTTGAAAATCAGAATTAACGATGACACTTCTGTGTGCTACATTGGCAAAGCTGTTAAAGCATGATGCGAAGTAGGTCATTTAACAGTTACCAGTTACCAGTTATCAGTTATCAGTTTCATCCTTTGCATGTTTAAGTCCCCCACCAAGAGCACCAGAGAGCGTTGGTGGCGGGTTTAAATCCCCCACCAGCCCGAGAAAGCGTCACTGCGGCTGGTACTGTTCACTGTTTTAACCACCCTCCAAACCCGGTTTCTCAGTCACAATCTGCAAAACCTTGTACAAGTTGCCTAACCGAAGCTTGCTTTTGTAACAACAGAGGTTTTTTTCCTGAAAGTTTTTCTGTAAAATATTTGTAATAATTTAATTTTTCTGTTAAAAAAGTTAACATCGGATATTATTTCGCCGATGATGCTAATCAATCTTGAGGCAGAGAAAGGAACCTTCCTTGAAAATCTGCAAATTGTTCGGGGTCCGTATCTACAGGTAGGCAGTGAGTCTAGCATAATTATCCGCTGGGCTACTAATGCTGCTGTTCATGGCAAAGTGTGGTATAGCACAAATCCAGACAGACTTGATTTAACGCAAGCAGAAACAACGATTACCTGTGACCACACTCTCAAACTCACAGAACTCACGCCAGACACGAAGTATTATTACGCAATTGGTACAACAACAGGTGTACAAGCCGGGGGGACAGAAGATTACTTTTTTGTCACTGCACCATCACAAGACCTAGCACCTGAACAAGTTCGACCCCTACGTATCTTAGTTTTAGGAGATGCAGGACGTGGGAATGATATTGCAGCAAGCGTGCGCGATGGCTACCTGAAATTTACAGGGACTCGCCATACCGACCTTTGGCTCATGCTAGGCGACAATGCCTATGATACTGGCACTTATGAAGAGTATCAGCGGGGAATATTTGAGATGTATCCCCAATTCCTACGTAGTAGTGTTCTCTGGACTGCGATCGGCAATCATGACGGTGGAAGTGCGGATTCTTTGTTGCAGACAGGACCATACTATGAGCTTTTCACAATGCCAACTCGTGGGGAAGCAGGAGGTGTACCGTCTGGAACCGCCGCATATTACTCATTTGACTACGGCAATATCCATTTTATTTGTTTAGATTCGTATGGTAGCGATCGCGCAGATCACCCGCCCCAAGCAGGCGATGGCGCAGAGCGCCCGCTTCGCGATCGCCCTTCGGACAGTTCCCTAGAAGAGTATCGCACTCCCGAAGGTGCAATGTTGACCTGGTTAGCACGCGATGTTGCAGCATCCGATAAGGATTGGAAGATTGCTTTTTGGCATCACCCACCCTACACAAAGGGATCACACGATTCAGATACCGAGATTGAGTTGATTGAAATGAGAGAGCATGCGCTTCCCATTTTAGAAGCAGCGGGTGTAGACCTTGTGTTGGGTGGTCACAGTCACTCCTACGAGCGCTCTTACCTTATTGATGGGCATTATGGCACTTCCGATACCTTTACACAAGAGATGAAAAAGGATGGCGGAAGTGGGCGAGAAGACGAATCAACACCTTACCAAAAACCTCTTACGGCTCCCCAGGCGGGGACAGTATATATCGTTGCAGGCACATCTGCTTTAGCCGACCAGGTATCTCCGCATCCAGCAATGTATACGTCACTCAGTATTCCTGGATCACTCGTGTTGGATGTACACGACAAGAGGCTTGATGTCAAATTTATTGATGATCAAGGGGAAGTTCAGGATTATTTCACCATGAAGAAAACCATAGTTTAGCTACATAAAGTTCTCAATTGGAGCACAAATGAGTTAACAGCAGACCTATTGCCATTCCCTGTCCTCAAGTTCCTTAGTCGGCAACAATAAAGTGGTTTCAATTTCCTCCCTAATCGCAGCCGTCACCTCACAATTGCTATTCAGGCAATCGAGCAGTAGCTGATTGGCATCGTAGTAGCGTTGCAGCACTTGGTGTTGCTCTTGGCTAAACTGCCAGTCGTGGTTAATATTACGATAATTAATGATCGTCGTCTTTAACTGTTCAACCCAGGCTGAATAGTGTGCCTGCCACCAGACCTGAAACCGTTCTCGGTTTTGATTGGGATTTGGGAATTGATCCCTGAGTTGTTGCAGGGATTTATAAAGTCCAGCATCCAGAACAATGCCCAGAATGTTACTGAGGGCATCTCCACAGGCATGAGCCTGGGCAAAGTCCTGACTTTGGTCGATCGCACACGAGCGCAGCAGGTTATGCAACGCCGCATCCAGAAACATCCCCTGGTCGAGGGTGCAGGCTAGAGTAAAGTGAGAAGCCATGTGAGGAGTCCGGGCAAGGGCAACGTAAAATGCTCGCACCGTCGCTACCTTTGGTTGCAATGGCGTATCCTTAGATTTTTGGCTTGCCCACGTCAAAAACTCTTGTAGATAAGGGTCTTGGGCAACCAGTGCATCAATGTGTTGCTTCATCAACTGCACCAGCCCGTCTGCACTCCGGAGCATAGCCGCCGTCAACAAAAAGATTTCGCGCCAGTGAGGGTCACTAATGTGACTAACCAGTCCTGCCAGAGCTTGCTCCAATGCTTGTAGATTATGGCTGGCAACGATTTTTCTTGCCGTGAAGTATTCTTGAAACGCCAGATAAGAGAAGGAGAAAACTCCCCGCGTCCGTTCTGTCAGTAGCCCATGTTGTGCCTCGATCGCCTTCAGCGCCGCTTCGCTTTCTAGTTGCAGTTCCTCTGGTTCCATTGGAGCATCGGTCAGATTCCGAATATACTCACCAATGTATTGCTCGATGACGCGTTGCTCAAAGAAGTACTGGCCCTGCTCAAATGTCGCTGCTGCAACCTGACTCAACAACCTGAGCTTTTGTGGCAATAAAAACCCTCGGTAAACGTCATCGCGTTCAATGCCTCTGGCTTCATCCCATTTGCCCAAGAGAAGATCTAGCCCTTGCTTATAAAATTCAGTCCGCTTCGTCGGAAATTTTTCCTGACCATGAAACACCCAGCAGGCAAGATGCAGAAACAGGGGTGTGACGACGAGTTGGCGAAATTGCCAGTTTTCGGGTAAATCCAGCTTCTCAATAAACTGAACAGATTGCGCCAGCCCAGCCTGAGTGTTCGTCTTAGTAAACGCCACAAACCATTTTTGAGCGAAGGCTCGGATTTGTTCTTGGGTAAACGGGGCAATTTCAACATCGGTAAAGCCTCGTAGCCTGAGCTTTTGATCTGCCGTTCGACAGGTCGCCACAAACCGATTTTTATGATATTTGTCCGAAAAGGAGCGAATTTCTTTTAAGACAGCATTGCTCTCTTGATTAAGAACTTCATCCATCCCATCAAGCAACAGCAACACTCTGCCTGCACCAAGCAAAGTTTCAATCGCTGACTCTTCTGAAATTCCAGACGTGAGAAAACAGGAGCGGATGTAGTTTAATAGGCTGAACTCGTTTGTTCCTCTAGACTCTTCAGCAAAATTCTTCAGTGTGATAAAGATAGGAACTTGGTTCGCCGCAAACGCGCCTCGGTTACACTGAATGGCGAGATGTTGCAAAAAGGTGGTTTTACCTACCCCCGCTTTGCCCAACACCCTGAGCTTGGAATAGGTTTCGACTGCCCGCATTCCCGGTATTTGTTTCTGGTCAACCTCACTTAAGCCAAAGCGGTCAAATTCTTCTGGAGCAAGGTTTTGCAGGTCAGCGATTTCTAACCACTGAAAGCTTGCGATTTCCTCCAAAATATTGACATCAATATATATGTCATCAATGCTAACGGGACGGCTGATATCCAATACCTGCAAGATGCCGCACTGGTCTTCAATTTTGTCGCTAAGTTGCGATCGCACCTGTTGCACCAAGGCATCAATATCCAAAAGAGGCGTCTGGGTGCGTTCTCCGGGTTCAGCGAACTCTGCTGGGGGATTGGCAGCAATCTCCCGCCAATTCAGTTGCAATACAGAACAAACTTCCAGAAAGATATGACGCTCAACCGGACGACCACTGAAAAATCGCCAAATCGGTTGTCGAGTCTTTAAGTTGACTTCAAGAGCCAGATTTTCCTGAGTCCACCCCTTGCGAGCAAAGGCTCTTTTCGCCTGTTGAATCCCAGTGAGTGATGCTTCGAGCGATCGCTTGACCATGGGATAGAAACCTTGATCCTAAAATTAAGAACCTAAACTTTTGTTAATTTCTAACACTTTATACTTTTTTATATGCTAATAATTTTATCCTCTGTTGAAATCATACAAAAGTCAGAGATATACTCTAATTTCATCAAAATAAAACTAACTCAAACGTTCTTCACACTGAATATTCTAGGTGAAGTTGTGGAATTCATCCCATAAAGACCTATAAATGTTGAGTTTTAGGCTTCTACGTATAAGTGAACGACTCTGAATGATCAGTGGTACTGAGATTTTAATTCAATTTATAAATTTTTGTAACAATTTCAAACTTTATAAACTCATCTTATACATCTCAAACCTTTGCCAAAACCAAATCTCAAGCACCCATCTGCCATGCTGTAGAAGTACAGATTAAGAACTTCTCCATGAACACCGACATCTTCGCGGCGGTAGTTCCCGAAGATTTTTTTCTAATAATTTTTGGTATTTCCAAACCTGACTCAACGGCTCACATATGTTATCAAGACAAGAACATAAGATAGATATTTTAGGTAATATTCCCTTTATATCCATTCATATCGGTTGCCTGTTTATTTTTTGGGTGGGCTTTAGTTGGGCTGCTCTGATTACGTGCTTTATACTCTGGTTCGTGCGGATGTTTGGAGTGACAGCAGGATACCACCGTTATTTTTCACATCGCGCTTATAAAACAACGCGTTGGTTTCAGTTTATTCTTGCTGTTCTAGGCAATTCCTCAGCTCAGTTAGGTCCATTATGGTGGGCAGCGCATCATCGTCATCACCACCGCAATACAGATACGGAACAAGATATCCATTCCCCCGTTGTTCATGGTTTCTGGTGGTCGCATATTGGTTGGGTGATGTGTCCTGAATATTCCAAAACGAATGAACAGAACGTTCGAGATTTTGCACAATATCCGGAGTTACAGTACTTAAACCGTTTTCATATGATTGCTCCTACCGTGCTAGGAATAACTTTGATAGCAATCGGAATATTGTTTCAACTGTATACCCCTCAGCTACAAACGACTGGTTTACAGATGTTTGTGTGGGGATTTTGTTTAAGTACTTTACTGCTTTATCACACGACTTTTACAATTAATTCTCTCGCCCATATCTTTGGTTATCGTCGTTTTAACACAGCAGATACTAGTCGCAATAATTGGTTTTTAGCTCTCATTACTCTAGGGGAAGGTTGGCATAATAATCATCATTACTATCCTGCTTCAGAACGGCAAGGTTTTTACTGGTGGGAAATAGATATTACCCATTACATTCTTAAGCTACTTTCATGGTTAGGAATCGTTTGGGATTTAAGAACTCCTCCTAGAAAAATCTATGAGAAGTCTCATTGTCTATCTACAAAGTGCTCTTAAGAGCGGAGCAAGCCCGACCTGCAGTTGCCCCAGTTGCCTTAAAGGTAAACATGGGGCGCTAAATCCACAACATGACTATATCCAAGGAGTCTTCATGAAGCCGTTAATTACTGTTGAGCGCCTCTGTCTGGCAAGTCACATTTTGTCGCTGGTGTTTGGATTGGCAGGATTGCTGCTTGTATTGCCCAATCCTGCCTTTATTGCGACCTTACCGTCCTTTGGTCAAACACTTTTTAGCTGGAGCATGATCGGAGGTGGTGCTGTCTACATTGTTTTGGGAACAGCTACCGTTGCGATTTATGCTTACCGAATGCTGGGTTGGCAAAACTGGCTGGGGTTTATGCTACCTGCCGTGGTTTTGTCACTGTGCAGTGAACTCCTAGGAACCAGCACAGGCATTCCGTTTGGTCATTATCAGTATTTGAGCGGTTTAGGGTACAAAATTGCGGGATTGGTGCCATTCACGATTCCGTTGTCCTGGTTTTATATGGGAATGTCTACCTATCTGCTGGCGCGAGTTGGGCTGGAGGCGAAGGGGGTCAATGGTTGGATCAAGCAGTTGGGGGCGATCGCTCTGGGTGCTCTCCTCCTCACTGCATGGGACTTTGTGTTAGATCCCGCCATGAGCCAGACCCCGTACCCTTTCTGGGAATTTCAAGATTTGGGACAGTTTTTTGGCATGCCCTACCGTAACCTGATCGGCTGGTTAGGAACCGGGGCACTTTTCATGTCTGTGGCAGCGCTTTTCTGGCGTACCCCTTCAACGCAACTGATCCGTACTCAACTGCGGGTTCCGCTCTTCATCTACCTGGTTAACTTTGCCTTCGGAGCCATCATCACGATTAGTCAACTCGACAGCCGATTCTGGATTCCTACAGTAATCAGTGTGCTGCTGGGTGTGGTTCCCGCTGTTGTCCTGTGGTGGGCTGCCAAGCCAACTGCGGTAGTCCCCCCATCTTCCAGCTCACCCACCCCTGCTGCCCTGTTAAAGGTTTGAGCTTCTTTGTTAGTTGACTAAGACTGATCGGGCTTCAGGTTGCGATCTGCGCTTCTCCCAAGGGGAGACGCCCGCCGTAGGATGCCCGAAGGGCTGTAGGGCAACGCAGCAGCGCACTCGTGCAAAGCACCCCCTTCGGGTACGCTATCGCCCTTTGGGCGGGTCCTGCGGATCATCGCCTACGGCGGGTACTTCGTGCCATCGACCATTACCGTGCTACGCCAGCGCTGCCATTCCGTGTTCTGAAGCACGCAACTGCTTGTCAGAGATTTCTGGCTCCTTGGCGTAGACTGAACTCAGCAAGATATTCAGAACACCGCTTTCTGTTGCCTGACGGATGGCGCGGTGTGTAATCAGTTCACCCACATTGAGAATCACCTTGTCCTCTGGATCAAGCATGACACGGGTGACTGGACGACGAGCGTGCTTGTTCAATTCGTTGCTTTTTGCTTGCCCGCGCCCTGCGTCCTTGTAGCTCTTGTGCCTTCTCTTGCAGGGTTTGCCAGAAGGTCTTGAGGTTCTCTTGGGCGATCCTTGCGCGATGTTCTGGAGGAGCTGCCCCTTTGAGGCGATCGCGCAGTTGAACTTTGGTTTCTAACCATGTGTCACTTGCGGTAGAACGGACTGCGGTTGCCACATGATATCTGCAGGTCTCTCTGCATATGCCATCGGTCATTTTATTTTTATAACGTAAATACTTTCAGAAAATATGTTTATAAAACTAGTTTAATTATTTCTTACAACACCGGAATTTGTATCTATCTTTGTATCTATTTTTGAGAATAAATATTGTTAAGTTTAGTGAAATAATCAGAATGACTCTCTAAAGCTGAATTTTGGGTGATGGACTTATAGATTATTATGATGATTTGATTTTTTTAGTACAACCTATACAATTTTTACCAGAAACTTAACGGGAGTCTGAAAGCCCCGGAGGAACAGGCGCTCGCGCCGTCCAAGCGTGCTTTAGACCGGGGATGAAAGACGACGCGGCTGGTTTTAACCAGCCTGTAACATATCCGG
>JAHHIB010000088.1 GCA_019359075.1 Kalymmatonema hyalinum WJT4-NPBG1 | reverse complement strand
GATTCAGCAATTAACCCAGGCTAGCTCAGAAGCAACTCAAAGTAATTAAGTAGAGGAAAACAGCAGAGCTACATAGCTCCCGATGACTCCACTGGGTAAAAGAGTCGTTCGGATGCTCTGTACTCCCAGGAGATACCATTAGGGTCGTGTTGCTTGCTCCATTCACCGAAATTATCCTTATCCCTGTTAAGAGTGATTGTTCTTGGGTTTACCTTCAATCGTGCTGCCAGCTGTTCTTGAATCATTGGCAGAGGTAATTTCTTGGTTTTTCTCTTCTTCTGCGTTGGTTCTTTAGGTGTGCTACTCGAAGGCTTACTCGGTGAGTTACTGTCAGCCTAAGGCGTACTATCTTGTGACTCACTTGGTGTCTTGCTGTCTGTCTCTGGTGTGTTACTAAGTAAGATACTAAGTAACTTACTTAGCTCTGGAGTACTTTGCAGTTCACTGGATGTACTGGATGTTGTTTCTTGTGTAACTGATGGTGATTCACGCGCGTGTTTTACCATCTGGTTTTACTATGCTACTGTATAGCTAACTTTGTAGCTCACTAATCATCTGCTGTAATGTAGCGATTGCATTTTCTACGGCTGCGATTCTTTCACCCACATCTGTTAATTTCAACAATTCCCCTTCCACTGTTGTCAGCCGAGCCTCCCAATCAATGCTACTGGGTGTGTCAGCAGGTAATATACCGAAGTACTCGCCCAAAATGCGACCAACCCCTTCGCTTATGGATAACCTGTTTTCTTTGCAAAAGCCTTTCAATTGCTTGAAGACTGGTGGTGGGAGATAAGCAGCAACGCGGGGATTGTCAGTGGGCATGGTGAGTTACTTGGGAGCATACTAGGGTGTACCTTCAAGTGCTTGGTAAGCTATCGATTTCGCTCGCTTCGTGCTGCTTTTTCTGCTCGGAGGCAAGGGCATTGCTCTACAAATACAAAGCGCTGCTATCATCGGGCAATGCGTGCAAGTATTTACTGGTAATCGCGATGTTGCTGTGTCCCAAAGTCTTCTGAATTAAAGCAAGGTTCGTACCCTTTTGAATGCTGTGGGTGGCATGAGCATGGCGCAACCAGTGGCACGAAGCTTTTTCGTTGACTCCGGCACGCAGTGCAGCAGCTTTGACAATCGGGTGAATGTTCTGTCTGTGCAAGTGTCCCAAGGTTTTGCGGCTAACAAACACTGGGGCATCCGGTGGGGCGTTCCCTCTCAAGCTTAGAAGAAGCTGCCAAAGGTCTAATGGCAGTCGGATGGAACGCCGTTTGTTCCCCTTGCCCAGCACTGTTATCTGCCCGGAGTCGCCGCGTGGCATCAAATCTTTCCACTTCAATCCACACAGTTCACTCACTCGCAACCCTCCTTTATAAAGTAAAGTTAAGATGATGTAATCGCGAGTGTTTGTAGCCCCACTGATTAGCTGGTCCACCTCTTCTTTGGACAAATAGCGCTCGGTCAGATTGTCGTCTGATTTCTTGATTTTGAGGGCGCTACCAACATTGAAAGGGATGTACTCCATCTTGGCAGCGAACGAAAACAGCGACTTGATAGCCGACAGGTGATTTTCTTGGGTGACTGGAGAATTTCCCTCTGCCGCCAACTGCATCCAATAGTCGTGCAAATCTTCAAGCGTGACTGAAGGTAAAGATTTCCCCACAAAGCCCAAAAACTTGGTGATGTAGCGGCTGTAAGCTTCTTGGGTTAAAGTCGCTTTGCCGTGCAGCCACATTTGAATTAGTTTTTGCTGAGCGTCAACAGGTGCTAGATGTCGCAGCTGTTTGCGATCGCGTATGGAATGAACCAGGGCAAGAGGAGCCATTGTCAAAAAGCGAGTAGAAAGACAAAAGGTTTCTTCTGTCTGATTATCCCCCGAAAAGGGCGTCAGCACTGCACAAAACGTGGAATAGACACAGTGGTTATATTTGTTGCTGTACCGGGGGGAGCCTGTACTATGTCCCCGTCCACATTGGCATCGGAACCCACGTCCAGCAGAACGAGTTTGTTTTACGACTGTCGAACATCGTTAGACACTCCGATTTTTTGCTCTTTCTGTGAAAATCGCCAAAAAACCTCGTGAAGCTGCTTTAAGGTAATCATACCTCTAGATAATTTCAAGAAGGATAATGGGCATAGGTAGTAATCTTCCTGAATATGTATCCGGTAACGTGTTGATACCGAACTCATCTTACAGTCACCTACAAACAACAACCCTTTTTTGTTCAGCGTTGCTGCGATTTGTTGATAGGCTGGAATGTACAATCCATCGTCTGCTTGTTCTCCAGATACAACTTGGGTAACAAGGGGCATCCCTAATGGGTCTATCATCCCCATCATTAATTTTACCTGCGGTAGGCTGGGGTCATCTTTGCTGTGACCAAACTGGAATAAACCACTCTCACTAATTAGATGGTGTCCACTTATTGTTGTTGCATCTAAACGTGCTTGCTCCACTGATAAGTCATAGGCTCGGATGGTATTTTGGGTGAGGAAGCGTTCTATTTGCTCCCAGGTTTTGGGGTTGCTTAACCGCTTCAAGAGAATGGCTAAACGGTCATCGGTAAACTCAGTTTCTCTAATGTTGATTCTGCAAACTTGCTCTATGGTGTAACGTCGCTGTTCTACCCATTGCCGAACACGCACTTTACGGTGGTCTCCCTGTAGTTACGTGTAAGATAACCAGATACAAGCTACCCACCCCCAGTCAAGTCCTTCCTGTTTCCAGTGACGTGGTAAATATTGGTTGAGGGTTTGCGGCAGTTCCATTTTTTGCATCACCTCTAATAGCAGAACAACATCGTCTATTCGTTCTCTCGATTATTTTTTGGGGTAAATGTGCCATTCCTCACACTTACCATCAAAGTGTTACATCACACACAACATTTTTTCCTGGGACAAGGGTTGCTGAAAGCGATCGCCTGCTTGTGTGCCATCCCTTATTTCATAATTAGCGGACTAATTGAAAATTTCTGCACTCAGCAGTTCAATCGTAGCAGATAGCGTTGGCTTGACAGAAGTTATACTAATGAACAACTAGGTTTGTGTGGCAACTCTGAATGAACAGCGATAATCTTATTAAAATCCTGTTTCTAGCGTCTGACCCTAGTGATACTTCCCGTCTACGTTTGCAGCAGGAGTATCGAGATATTGAAGAGAGGCTGCAACTAGCTAAGCATAGGGAAAGATTTTTGTTAAAGCCACAACTAGCGGTGCGTGTCGAAGATATCACTCAGGCAATATTGAATGTTGAGCCACAAATTGTGCATTTTTCTGGACATGGCACAAGTACTGGCGCTTTGTGCTTTGAAAATCAATTGGCTCAAGCTCAACCTATTGAACCTGATGCTCTGGCTGTAATATTTGAATTGTTTGCCGAGCAAGTCAACTGTGTGGTGCTGAATGCTTGTTATTCACAGCCCCAAGCGGAGGCTATTGCCAAGCACATCCAGTTCGTAATTGGCATGAACCAAGCAATCGGCGATCGCGCTGCGATTGCTTTCTCTGTTGGTTTTTATAAGGCGTTGGGGGCAAATCGCTCAATTGATATGGCATACAAGTTTGGTCGTGCAGAGATTCAACTGCATAGCATACCGGAGCATTCAATCCCTGTTCTTCATGTAAAAAAAGACCTGAAGGAAAAGCCTTGCGAGGCTAAATGGATGCTTGTATTAAGTGCCACTATTGATGAAATCGACAGAGCACGTGCAGAAGCTATAGTTGCCCATTTGCGTCAAATTTCGGGTGATCTATCCTTAACACTCAAAAAGATTGAAGCAGGTAGCGTAAAGCTATTTTTGGAAGGTTCTCAAGACGGGTTGAAGCACATTGAGGCTCTGTTTAAAGCGGGGCTACTTAATGAAATAGTGGGTATCCCCGTTCAGGATGTGCGGAATGCAGATTCAGAGTCAACTAGTTCGTCTGAAATTCTCACTCGAAGTATAATACGCATCCTTTTGATTGATGACAACCCCGATGAGCGCTTTTTAATGTTCCAGCAGTTGCAGCAAACTTTTCCTAATATTGAGGTAGAGGAAATTACAGAGGCAGAAGCCTTATTCCAGGCACTTTCAGTAGGTAGTTTCGATTTGGTGTTGATAGACGATCAACTGCGCTGGAGCAATGGGCTGAACGTTTTGCGTGCCGTTAAGGAGATTTCTCCGGACCATCCGGTGGTCATGTTTATTAGTAGCGGCAATGAGCAGATTATTGCAGAAGCCCTAAAGGTAGGGTTGGACGACTACGTCATGAAGTCGTCCACAGACAACTTCCGGTTGACAGTTGCTGTGCGTAATATTTTGGAACGAGCCAAAGCCAAACGAAAAGCCGCTCGTTTAGATACCCGCTTGCAATCATTGTTACATCGGGTGAACATTGGTGTATTTCGGTTAACTGTTGATGGACGGCTGCTTGAGGGTAATGCAGCATTTTTGAGCTTACTGGGTTTGAACTCATTGTCAGAAGTTCAAAGCACAAACATACAGCAACTCTACTTGCAAGCACAACATCCCCCTGAACTGACACAATGGGAGCAAGAGGTTTTGTTACGCCGAGCAGATGGAAGCTCAGTATGGGTTTTGTTGAAACAGACCCTGAGCAGCATTGATGGTGAAACCGTAATTGATGGTTTGATGGAAGATATCAGCGAACGCAAGCAAGCCGAAGCCGAGCGCGATCGCCTGTTGCAACTTGAGCAAGAGGCACGGGCTGAAGCAGAGAGCGCGACGAACCGCTTTAAAGACGAGTTTCTAGCGACCATCTCCCACGAACTCCGCACACCTCTGAACACAGTGCTTGGTTGGGCTAAACTACTCCAAAGTCGCAAGTTTGACTCAGCAAAGACAGCTCAAGCCTTAACATATATTGAGCGTAATGCTGAGTCACTGTCTCAACTGATTAACGATCTGCTTGATCTATCCCGAATTCAGCAAGGCAAACTGAGCTTGAATGCGTCCTCCGTCAATCTAGTCTCTATAATTTCGACAGCGCTAGATTCGGTTCGTTTAGTAGCTCAAGCCAAGTCAATCCAATTTCAGACAGTGTTTGAACCGAATGTGGGGCAAGTTGCGGGCGATGCAACTCGCTTACAGCAAGTCGTTTGGAATTTACTTAGCAATGCTGTTAAGTTTACTCCCTCTGGCGGTCGAGTAGAAGTTCGGCTAGCGCAAGTTAACTCCCTAGCCCAAATCCAAGTGATTGACACAGGGGAGGGAATCAGTTCAAACTTTCTGCCCTATGTATTTGACAGCTTTCGCCAACCAAAGAGTAGCGCTACACGCAGATTTGGCGGACTAGGGCTAGGACTGGCGCTAGTGCGTCACCTAGTGGAACTGCATGGTGGGACAGTCACTGCAGAAAGTCCTGGCGAAGGACAAGGAGCAACGTTTACAGTACAGTTGCCACTATATCAGAATGAAAGCAGTAGAGAACAATCGCTCCCAACAAGTAGCACCATTAGAGTTCTAGTAGTTGACGATCACGAACTGACTCGTTTAACCCTAAAGTTAGCCTTTTCTAGCCAGAAAAATCTTCAAGTTGTCGGTTTAGCCAGCAATGGTCGAGAAGCAATAGAAATGGTTGAACGCTACCGCCCAGACATGGTTATTCTCGATTTACATATGCCCGAGATGGACGGTTGGAGCGCTGCATCTCATATTAAAAGTATTGCTCCAAATACTCAGATTATTGCTTACTCCTCAGTGGAAGACCCTACGTTTCAACAGATGAGGGAAATAGGTAGCTTGGATGCTTTTTGCAAAAAAGATGTACCTACGACTGAACTCATTGCTTTAGTCAGGCAGTTAGGACAGCGTGCTAATAGCCAGTTTAGTAATCGTGAATCATAGGCAACATAAGCGCTGTCTCAAAGCACAACTAGTTTCGTGATGGTTCCAGCCTTGACTGCCAAAGTTTGTCCAACCTAAAAAGATTTGGTGAACTTCTGTAGTTTAATTTACAGCCAACCGTTTTCAACTTGTCTGCGACAAATTTTCACATAGTCCGCGACAATTTTCACTTTGTCTGTGAACGTACACCCATCTAATTCTCTGTTGTTGGGCGATTTCCCCAAAAAAGTATAGACAAGCTTCTATACGGCTTTCTACACTCAAGCGATGGCGCGTACTCAGAGGTGAGAAGCAAGCGGAAGCGTAGCGTGTAAGGACTCAGCGAATCGCTTTCCTTTTTGATATCAATCCTGATATCTCTTCAGCGATTTCACATAGGGGACACCGTTAACTGGCACTCAATAACTTCCGCAGTCTAAATGTAATTAATTACTGAATGTAAACGTTAAGGCGAAAACTCTGCTACTCGTGATATTCGTTAGTGGAAACGTACATTATCGCTAACGTCAGCGTCGGGCATTATGCAAAATGAATCACAATCGGGTGAAATTGTCAAGTCGGCGTTGGAGGCGTGTTTGGATGCGCCGGTGGTTAGGTATTTTTCCCAACCGTTGCATAATTCACCAGATGTGTTGGAGCAGTTGTTGGCTGATAAGCGCAATCCCAATACCCGGCGGGCGTATGAGAAAGATATTAAGGACTTTTTTTTGAAGATGACGGATGTACCACCGAACCGGGATAGCGTGTTGGAGTTTTTACACCTGGAACGGGAGCAGGCTGTGATGGTGGTGTTGAAATATAAGGCGCTGCTCATCCAAAGTGGGGTGCGCGAAGCAACTGTCAACCGCCGGTTGGCGGCTATTAAATCCCTGGCGAAGATGGGGAGAAAGTTGGGAGTTTGTAACTATTCTTTGGAAGATGTGGAGTCTGAGCGAGTTAAAGCGTATCGGGATACGCGGGGTGTTGATTCTAAGACTATAGCCTTGGTGATTGGACAGTTTGATAGGGAGACTAAGTTGGGTAAACGCAACTATGCAATTTTTCTGGTGCTATGGGGGTTGGCTTTACGAAGGAATGAGGTGTGTCAATTAAATGTTTCTGATTTTGATTTTTATGGGCGCAAGTTAAGAATTTTGGGGAAGGGTCAGGGGACTAATGAAGAATATATTGATATGTCGAAGGATGTGGCGAATGCGATTGCAATTTGGTTAATGGCTAGGGGGGATTATAATCCGGATTTGCCGATTTTTACGGCTTTGGATTTTTATAATTCGGGGCATAGATTGAGTGGGGATGCTATACATAAAATTGTGGCGCGTGCGTTTAAGGCGGCGGGTGTGAAGAAGCCGATGTCACCGCATAGGGTAAGGCACAGCGCGATTACGGCGGCGTTGGATGCGACGGATGGTAATATTAGAAAGGTGCAGAAGTTGAGTCGGCACGCTGACCCACGGACGTTGATGATTTATGATGATAATAGGAATAAGGACCAATGGGAGATGTCTGATTTATTGACTGGTATGTTGAAGATTTCCGAATAATAAAAAGCAGTTGCTCCTAGTGGCGAACGCAGTAGCAGCTTCAACAACGGATTGTGCGACAAAGCCGTTATGAATACAACCATCAACAGCTAATATTTTTGGTACGCAAACAGTTCCACTGTTGGAAAGTATTAGAGTTCCAGCCTTTAAATATCTACTTTTAAGCGCTCCAGCTTCAGTCACCGTATCACGGGTTTCAGATATATAGCGACCTGGGGACTTACTTACATCTGCAATCATAATCCAGGGAATATTTCCCCCAAAATATTTTGGATCGCCTTTTGGACGAGGTGAAGCACCACGAAGAACTTCTGTAATATCTCCTATTTTAGTTATTATCCAACCATTTGGAAAAGGTTTTGGAATCCAACTCAAATTACTTCCTCCCAATCCTCAATTTGTAACCCATTCACCCGACTAAATTCACCTGTATTGTGTGTCACCAATATTAAATTATTCGCCATTGCAATAGCAGCAATCTGCAAATCATAAGGACCAATCGGCGTACCACTTGCAGCTAACTCAGCCCGAATTCTACCGTAAATAGTGGCGGCGGCATCATCAAAAGGCAACGATACAAAATTATTTAGAAATGCTTCTTGTAAAGCTAGGGTGCGTGTAGTATTGTTGCTTCGCATTGCACCATAAAATAGTTCAGCTTTCACCACCGAACATACAGCAATATCTTGTGGTGACAGCGATTGTAACTTTTGCCGCACGCCAGACATGGGGCGATTTAAATAAACAATACAAGCGTTAGTATCTAACAAATAAATCATTCAAATAACGGCTCTCGTTCTTCGTATTCACCTTGGGGATATCTTTGAATTGGGTCATCTGCTAAACAACCAGCAGTCTGCTCAAAAAAACCAGGACTCCAGCCCAATTCTTCTGGTGTTTTTGGCTGTGTTGGTGTTTCTAGCGGTTGATAAATTACCATGATTTCTACTTCTTTATCTGTTATTCCGACTGGGATATCTAAATGTAAAATCCCATCTGCACCTACACGTTTTTTTAATTTAATACTCTGCATTACTGTTTATCCTTTAGACATTGCTCGCTTAATATCGACAATCAAACATTAATCAAAAATAGAAATTATTTTAATACTAGATACTCTAAACATAGGCTTTGTTTTTTTCTCAGTTGTCACAAATTCCTCTGCACCAACTGACAACGCCGCAGCTACATGAAGCGCGTCCATAGCAGCTAAACCATACTGAGCAGCAATTTGGTAAGCATCTTGTATTACTTTTTCTATATCGTTAGCCCAGTAAGTAACAGCACCAAAGAATAATTCGTAAAATTCAGCTTCTGCCGTTTTTCGATTGTAAATTGCTTTAGGTATTACCTCCATTTTGATAAATTCGCTTGAAGCAAATTCGCGGCTTGAATCTGCTAAAATTTCCAAAGCTTTCTCTGAATCTTCTCCCACACCACGCGCCGCAGTTACTAGCACTCCAGAATCAATAAAAGTTATCTTCATCCGTCAGTTTCCTGTAATCCTCCACGACGACTAGCAATTTCTTTTTCTATTTCATCTCGACTTAATAAAGGTTCACCATCAGCAACAATTCTAGAGCGGATTTGGCGTAAACGTTCTCCCAACGAGGCTTTATTAACAGAGTTTTTAACGTAAAGAAATTCAACAAAATCTAAAACTTCCTCTTGTTTGTCTTGTGGAAGGGAACGCCATTTTGTTAATAATTCTTGTTCTGCACTCATCTTTACTACCTACCTCTGATAATTTAGTAAAATCAATACTTATTGACCAGCATTAAAAACTTGTTCTGCTGTCAACTTTAACTCAGGGAAAGAAGGAGAGATAATTTTATCGCTACCCCGAAACTGAATGACTTGGTATTCCTCATCAATGAGTTGATAGACTGAGATTGTGGGTTGTTTGGGATTACCAATAAACTTCCTAGCTCCCAAGGCTGCATAGTCAATAATCCAATATTCAGGAATGCCCATCTCTACCCTTTGGGAAGGGCTTCGCCCAACATAGTCAGCGAGTTTTAGATAGTAATCATCGCGCCAATTGGTACTGACAACCTCAATAACTAAAGGAATTGATGTACCCTTAGTCACAGTGGAAGATTTTTCCCAAAGCGGTTCGTCAGCCAAAGCAGCGTCATTTAGTATTAATACATCTGGGAAATAACCTGATTCTCTTTCCGGTGGTTTTACTATTGCTTGATTAGGGATAAAGTAGGGGAGATTTAATCGTCTAAACTCTAAAGTTAATTCAGCAGCTGAAAATCCTTTTATCCTTTCATGTTTCCCTGTAGGCTGTGACATTTCGACAATTTCCCCATTATGCAGTTCGTAGCGTACCCCAGAGTTTTCGGGATACCAAGCAATGAATTCGTCAAAGGTAACTATTTTTGGTAAGGCTTGCGTCATAAAATTTATATTCTTGTTTGGGTTTGGGTTTGCTTTTATTCTATTCGTGAAACTTCATCCGCTTCCGCCTCACCCTCAAGTAACGCCGTTAGCGCCTCCATCTCTTCCATCGCGGTTTGCAGTTTTGTTATAATCGCAGTTGCGCCTTTGGGTCTGAAGGATGCTTATTAACCGCCGAATCGAACAATGCCCAGAAGCGACGGTTGCGCTCCTCAAGATATGCCACCACCAGGTCGTCTTTCGATGGAAAATAACGGTAAAGCGTTGTTTTGGCAACACTGGATTTGGCAATTATCGTATCCACTCCAATAGCGCGTATCCCTTCCCGATAGAACAATTCATCGGCTACCTCCAAGATGCGTTCGCGTACTCCTGTCATTAAATCTAAAAACTTAGGTTTCAAAGTCAATCGGCTTTCCGTTGAAGTGGTTGTAAATCTTATTGGCTTCAAACCAACCAGGAAGGGATTTTTCAACGTCCTCAAGCTTGTTACCCAGGTCATCTACTAGCCCGTGCCTAACGACCACACGTGGTAATGGTCGCTCTCCATCCACTGTGAATTTCTCGATTAGAATGCTGCCTGCTTTACGCATTGCCGCCGTGCCATCTCCGAATGCCTCATTAGTCCCCAGGTGAGTTACACCGACAAACCTTTCCTTGGCTTTCCTGGTATCGCTGAAAGTAGACTTGATGAATCGCTTAACTGTCTCCGAATCAATATCTTTGAGATGGGTGAATTCATCCAGTAGGAATTGCTCGGACTGGTTATCTGGTAAGTCTTGTCCGATCCGCTCTAACCTGCGTTCATAAGTATCTTGCAGTGCTTCTATAATTACTGAATCGTTGTCAGCCTTTACTTGAGCATCCAATAGCTTCCAAGCTTTGCTGTTAGCTCCGTTCATGTGTCTATCAGCGATTCGGTAAATGGGAACATCTAGACAATGCTTTCTGATTAGTGCGATCGCTACTGCTGTATTTGTCTTACCCGTGCCTTGCTCTCCTATAATCCACAGGGGTTTCACAGCTTTGATAACAGTCCACAACCAACCGGACTCATGACTTTTTAGTGCTTCTACTAGTTGGTTAACCAGTTCTTTGTCAGAAGATACTTGTGTGGCAGCGGTTGTAGTATCAGAGGTGTCTGAATATTTCTTAGTTTCTTTCCTTGCCTTAGCAGCATCTCTTAATGATTCATCTCTTTTCTTCTGTAGTTCGGCAATCATAGCTGAATAATCATTTAATGCTGCTTCATGTTGTTTGTTGGTAATTTCAGTTTGACGCCGTAACCTATCCTGTATTGCTTCCACACTGATGAATCCAGCTTTGACACGTTGCTTATCCCAGTTGGTATTAATGGTTTGAGACTTAAAATCACGCTCGTTACGTGCGGATACTCCTACTAGTTTGATTTGGGTTTTAAATCCCTCTAGCTCTAGATGAGCATTCATTTCATCCTCCTCACACTTTTTAGCCCAAGCTAGGTAAGAAATCCCCATCGAAACAGGTGCAACTAAAAACCAAATAGCACTGTAATTGGTTGGAGGAATAACACGGATTTTCAATGATTCCATTGGCAAGGGATAAGAAGATTCAAGCTGTTTCTGTTCCCATACCCTCTTAAGCATCTTTACTTCGTGCCTACAAAATCTCTTATCTAATGCGTATTGTGATTCTTCTTGAGAATCCACATACTTTTGTCCTCTATTCGCTGTCTCAGGACAAAATCTAACTCCCACTATTTCAAATGGTCTGTCAGTTTGTCCAAGATAGAACGCACTGGACAAACTGAGAGCAACTCCTAAAAACGTTAAAGTCACTGAAGATTTCATAAACTACTTTCTTCTGGTAGAGACTGAATCAACAATTACCCATAAACCCGCTATTATGATAATTCCGCCAATTATTAGTATTTTGTTTTGGTTTTCTGACGGCAGTCGGTTAAACTCTTCTACTTTCTGCTCCAGTGCTTTGAAATTAGATTCAGAAGTATTCATCATATGTAGTAAATCGCCAGTAGCATTCCAAATGACAATCGCAGTAACTAAAGTACTTAATGCAAATTTCAAGAGTTGACCCATACCTGTAATTTCAAACTGTCCTTCTTTTCGCTCAATCTTAAATGAATCTAAGCAATTCCTATTAGCAATGTTGTTAATAAAAAATGCCGCAGCGACTGCTAGTCCGACACCACTAGTCCCACTAGTTAGTACTAAAAACCGGGCAATAGAGTAGCTGAGAATGCCCCAAAAACTGACTTCAAGCCCCTTTCTAACTGAGTTGTTTTTACTTATCTTTTTTAATTGATTAGCTTTAAATTCCGTCAGGGCTTCTATCTCATCTGGAGTAAAAGCGTTATCCGTTTCAACTGGATAGTTTTCTTGATAAGATTTTTCTTCTAAATCAGATAGCTCAGGTAGCATGGTGTTACACTCAGTCTTGGTAATCCCCCTAGCGTTTTACTAGAGGGATTTTTTAACAATTAGCTAAAGATTGAACGTATATTGTTCCACAGTTCCACAATCGGATTAGTTGAGTAATGCTTTCTAGGAATTAGACTTAAATCGCTATCGGAACCATTCTCTAGTAAGTGCTGGATTTTCTTCTCTTCATATGCCCTATCTTCTTTCATTTGAGCGACAAAGGGCTTATTAGAAATTGATTCCAGATTGGCTTGAGCGTTAACTGTTGCCATCTGAGCATCGACCCAAGCTTGCAACTCTATCACGTCCATTGCATCGTCATGGCGTTGGTTCTCCGCTTCCAGTTGGGCGAACAACCGGGTCTTGTACTCTTCAATCTGGTTTTGGTAACGCACATTGTCCAGGGTAAGGTCACTTGCAGCCTTATCAATACTCAACGCACCTTTACCACCAGTTCTGAGGATATCTGCTAATGACGTGTTGTACTCTGTGGTGCCTTCAATATAGTTTTTGAGGTTTTCTCTTATCAATGGCATAGCCATTTTTAGGCGCTCACCTGTCTTACCCATGTCGCCTATTTGAGTAAGTGCTTTCTCATCGCCCAGTGCAGCCTTGACAATGAGTGTCTTACTAATACCAAAGTGCTTTTGAGTAGCTTTGTCTAGAGCCTTTCCATAACCTGAGACGCGATCGCGCACATATTTACCATTCATGCTTAATACTCCTATTCAATCGGGGCAGGGGTAATCACAAATCCATCCTTCCTTGATTAATCTCTGTTCCCTCTGTCTGGGAGTTTCAGTCAGTCGATACCAGATACTAGAAGAGATTTGGTGCAACAGCGGGAACATAAAGATTAAAGTTGTAACAATAACTACATATTGGGACAACTTAGACAAGCTTGGATCGGAAGTCTTCAAGGAAGCTACGAAACGACTCAAGCCGTCTTGTAACCTCCCGGTCACTTTCTACTTTGAATTCTTCCTCTATTGCTCTCCACTTCTGGGTATTGGCTGCATTCTGTTCCGCCAGCTTGCGAGTGAAGTAGGAATTGATTTCGTCGTCAATAGTTTGTTTGAAAGCTAGTAAATCAGCTACTTGGTTAAACTGTTGCTGAGCATATCGCTGTAAGAGATTATCCCTGATTTCAGTTGGTGCGGTGTTGATGGTACTGATGATGATTGATTGGTTCCGTTGGTATTCGTCCAGTTGGTGTGAATCAGCCTTTACTGGGAGGTTGTTTTCTTGTTGGTTACTGGACTCCTGACCAGCAAGTTCTGAGTTATCTTCTGTTACAATTGCATTCTCTTGACCAGCAAGTTCTGAGTTATCCTCTGTTACAATTGCATTCTCTTGACCAGCAAGTTCTGAGCTATCCTCTGTTACAATTGCATTCGCATTCTCTTGACCAGCAAGTTCTGAGCTATCCTCTGCCTTGGCACTCTCTTGACTGGTAACTTGTATTGCAGTAGTGGTTGCTAAAAAATGCTGCATTACAGAGTCCAATTCTTCTTTGGTTGGGTTGTCAATGTCAGAAACCAACTGAGTATAAATTGGCTTAATGTCGGTTTGGCTAACCTTAACGCCCTTGTACTTGAGGTTGGATTGGATTTGTTTAACGTATTTGATCATTGTCCTATACTTTCTGAATTTGCTTAGAAGCTTGGTTTTGAGCCAACTTCACTTTATGGATATATGCCGATATTGAGATAGAGTGAAGCTTTTCAGTAGGGTAGAATCTCTTTTTTCTAAACCCCCCCAGTGGCTTGAACCAGCGAGATAGCGTACTTGGATGGATATATATTCCTGCTTTCTGGAGTTGCTGTAAGAAGAATTCCCCTTGCACTTCCTTGGTGTCCCCTAGTAGCTTTTCGGCATTGCTGAAAGCGATTAGCAGACCACTTTCTAAAGAAGCATGGGGTAACACCTTTTTCATCTCAGCAATCCATTTGAGATTGGATTGAGTTAACGCGATTCCCTGTTTGTTTAAAGCAGTCCGAAGCCTCCACCACTGTACGTCTGATATTCGTTTGCCCAGCGCCGATTCGTAAAACAATCGGGCTTCAATATGTTTCATTTGCCGTAAGAATGTAGCTTACAATTCACATCATATCCATTAGTGGCTATAGCGGCTATAGCAAACGTCTAAATTTTTGGAGAAAATATGCAGAACACAGTAAACATAATGGATGAGATGCCCAAAACTGAGGTCAGACTTAAGATTGACGAATCAGTACGTGATGAATTTAAAGCGGCTTGTGCTTTGAACCGCAAAACCATGAGTGAAGTGGTGGAAGAGTTTATGAAATCGTATGTTAAAAAAACTAAGGATGAACGTAACCAAGACGAGTAATATGTATTACAAACTCTCAAGAATTCTACAGATATAAAAAAATCCTATCGGTTGTAATACTTTTCACGCTATGAAAATTCTGTTTTTAGTCGCAAGTATTTCAGTAGATGAAAAATTTTTAGGAAGTATTTCGCATTCAGTAATTTTTATGTGCATGAAATACTTTGATGGTACAGTTCTCTTGCCCAATCGGGTAGAAGCTAATAGCAGACAACCTCATGTCATATTTCATAGTGAAAATCTGCTGTTTCCCCCTGCTTTCTAGCTAGCTTTTGGGAGCTGTGAGCCATGAAGAGGTTTTTCACCGACTTGGGTGTAGAAGTAGCGCTTTTAGGAGTAGATTGCGTACCTGGAGGTAATTTGACCACAGACAATCAGCCAAGCGACGGAATAAAGCGCTCCAAGGGCAAGTTTGACCCTTTCCAAGAAACTAGGCAATGGTCAGCTGCAGCATCTGAGGAACGTTGTAAAAGAATAGCCAGGAACACTGGAAGACGATTGGTCGAAATAATCGACACGGAAGACGAACCCCTACCAATTATTTGCATTTTTGAGGACTACCCAAATGACTGAAACAGCAACCCAAATACCGTTAACCGCGCTCCTTCCCATGCTGACAGCTATCAGCGTGCGGGACTACCCACGCTTTAAGGAACTTGAGATTGATTTTGCTTCTACTCACGGTGTAGAGGTGTGGGAAGATGTTTTTAATTTTCGACTAAAACCAGCGCTGGACAAAGACTCTGACCGTTGGTTGCTAATTCAAAAATGCAGCAAAGGTTTTACAGTAAAGGATGTAGCTTAGTGACGTTCTCCCACCACGCTCTTCGGAGTACCGAATGAGCGTGGGGGCTTCTCCAAATCGCTTTGAAGAAATTTCCTGCTTCATTGGTCGTTACTCCAGATGCCCCAAGGACAAGCCATACAGCAACATCCACGTTCCGATACCTCCACAGGCAGTGAGCGAGACTCCTGACGCCCCACGGAGTCTATATATGTAGCGAATTACTAACGAATTCTATGTCTAATTCCGTTTCCCAACGTTTGCACTGTTCACCTGTTTTACCAGTCCGTTTGTGTCAAGTGGATGGTCGGCACCAAGAATCGCCTACCCTTGGGCATTTATTGCCGTGGCATTACTAGTATAGACAACGTTTGCTTGTTGAGTGTTCCTGGAGAGAGCGAAACGTCGAGCCACCCCACTCCCTCAATAACCCTTGGTCATTATCGATCGGGGGTGTCTTCGTCGTCTCCCGCCTTATATCCCGCCACGCTCACGGGGTACCGTTTCAGTGGGGGACTTACGGCGAGGAAGTTAATTCCTTGCGACAAATATTCCCGGCTGAAATCCGTTGGCTCTGGGAATACCTGCTTGGGCAATCCGGTAATGGGAGCGGTGAGAGGTGATGCGCCATGACTACGTAGAGCCGGAAAATTTTCCAGATATCGCAAAACCAAAAGATGTGGATGAGCAATGACTTTTTCGCCACACCAAAATCAGAGAAAAGTTTATATGCAGACAAGCAGATTTCTGTCAATCGAACAACCTATTATTTCTCAGTCATTTGGTGTTGATTTTTTGCCAGAAAAAATCCGTTTTCTGCTAGATGTCATTTTCTAGACCAAAGGCATAAAATTGATCGACCAAAAAGTAGAAGCGAACTTGAATCAGGAGGTCAGTGCCATGAAATACCGCAAGCCAAAAAAAATTCCAGCCAAAACAGCCGCCTTTTACAAAAGGCGGCTCTTTGGCTGATATCATATTTTTTACAACCAAATCAAGAACCGGGCTTTCAATCTTCTTCTGTTACCCAATCAGTCGGTGGCCTAGGAAACTACTACTGTTAAGGTTTTCCATGAAGTAAGCTGAATCCCGTATTATAGGGGCGGGTGCCCTTCGGAGTGGGGGTGTTTCCCTTTGAGGGTTGATTAGCCCTTGAGACTTCCTTGCGGGAAGGCGCGGGTTTCTACTCTGAGCGGGTTAACCGCCTTACAGCGGGTTAACCGCGTTTATACTCTTAAAACTATCTTACAAGGTTCTGTCAATCTTGTCCCTTTCTGCTGCCATTTTTTTGGGAGAGAAAGGGATAGGTTTCTTCGCACATCGTTTGATTTTTTCAAACGACTTAAAATATCGCAAAAATTGGAAGAAATCAGAGACAAAGGCACCCTTGCACTAGATAACTAGAGATCAAGGCACATAACCCGCTCCAAAAGACTGTAAAGAACGTAGTTTTGGAGCAAGCGCTGTGGTTTTCAATTTTGACTCACATTCCAACCCTTCGCAGAACAGTCAACCGCATAACAATAGAGCGGACAGTTCAAGAACCTTCGACATTCGCAACTTTAGCGATCGCCTGACACCCGCTTTGGAGAAGAATAAGTACATTTGCCCAGTTTGTTCCCATGACAATCTGAGCATCGACCCGAAAACAGGGAAGTACAAGTGCTGGAATGGGTGTGAGTGTCGAGATATTCGCTCAGCGATTTGCCCCAGGAGTGAAGTCGCAGCCAACCGGACTTACTACAAGTCACCCCACGCTGCGCCAAAGTTACAATTACCCAAATTCAAGTCAGTTCCTATCCCATCTGACGCAACACTGGTACAATTAGCTGATCCTGCTACTGACTGCCCACAGCCTACAGCGCTACGGCATTCGGTGAAAGGTGTCCCCGGTCATGCTACCGAGATTGTTTACAATTATTCACAAAACCAATGGGTGACCCGCTACGACTGGGAAGATCCAAACCACCCCAAAGGACGAAATAAAACTTGCCGTCAGTGGCACAGAAAAGAAGACGGCACGCCTATTATGAAGAAGGGGGATAAACCTTGGCTGGCGTACAGGCTATTGGAAGTGATAGAGGCAATCAAATCAGCCTCCTCTGTGCCAGCTGTGCTACTGCAAGAGGGAGAGAAAGTTGTCGAAATCGCCCGTGCAGAGGGTTTGGTCAGTTTCACCTTTCAAGGAAGCAGTTGGTCGCCTGCAAGCATTGAGCCGTCGCTACATCAAATTAAAGACGCTCGTTCCGATACGCTGATTATCTTCCTACACGATGGTGACAGCGCTGGGTTAAAGAAAGCCGACACTGTTAAGGAATGTTGTCACAAGTTGGGGTTGGCTTGCCTGCTGGTCAATCCACACCAAATCTGCCCAGAATTAGAAAATGATACCGACGACCTGGAGCAGATTTTAGCGCACATGGACGTACCCGAGTTTATTCGCAGGCTGGAAGAGCAGATTCACGCTGCGGTGGATGGGCAAAATATTCCATTGCAGGAAGATTCGCTTTATGAGGATGTGCAGTCAGCTTCGTTAGATTCGGATAAATGGTTTGTTGCTTCAGACCATCCAGAAGCATTTTATAAGCCAGTGTGCCAAGCGCTCAAGCTGCCAATAGAACACTGCGTTACATCTCAAACATTTGATGGATGGGTTTATCGCCAAAAGTTTGGTGGTGGCAAAGGGGACTGGCGGGTGATCAATTCTGCTTTCTACCAATTGGACAAAGGCACTCAGGTTTGGAAGCACCAACCGGATAACCGCGTCATGACCCTAATTGCTGATGCTGGCGAGAATGCTTTTAGGCTGCATTATACCAAAACTTTTGGCTGGTTGGTGAAAAAACCCTACGAATCCAATAGCCACAAAGAATCAGCTTTTAAATACGTCCGCACTCGCCTGGAACGCCCAGAACCCCTACCCATCAATACTCACCTTCTGGCATTTCACAACTGCGCGGTCGATTTGAGAACTGGCGAAACGATGCCCCTAAGTAAGGATTTGTTTCTCACCAACATCATTCCTCACGACTACTCACCAAATAAACCCTGTCCTGAGGTATTTCGGCAATTTGTCGTCGATTCTTTTGGTGAGGATATGCTTGAGGTGATTCGGGCGTTCACTAGTATGTTTTTAGACCCAACTGCCCCTTATGGCAGGTTTCCCCATTTGATTGGGCAATCTGGTGGTGGTAAGGGAACCCTAGGACGGTTTTGGAGTAGTTTGTTTGGTGAGGATGGTTCTGGAAGCTCATCTCACTTTTCGGATATTTCCACTCCAGAAGGTCGCCATCAATACCTAACTGGCAAACGGATTTTTGGATTTCCCGATGTTGGGGGCTACGCGGAAGGAATCAGAGCATTTTACGAACTGGTGGACAATGGTCCAATGACCGGACGGGCGCTGTTTAACCCGGTGGCGTATTCATTGAAGTGGTATATGCGCTTTTGGGTTGCGTCGGTTGACCACCTCCAAGTCGAGAATGCGGGTGATGGCTGGGCGCGTCGGGCTTACCCAATCCCTGTTAAGTCTCGGACTGTAAAACCAGACCCATTCCTGGCGCTGCAACTGGAAGCTGTCAAAGCAGATGTTATCTCTTGGGCGTTGGCGATGCCCCGTGACGAGCGCGATCTCATTTTGCTATCCCCTCCAGAAAGCCCGCGAGCTATCAACCTGGCACTGGATGCGGCACTGTACGGCGATTCGACCAAATCCTTTGTTGACTTGTGCCTGCGTCCATCATCCAAACCCGAATTTGTCCCCAGTCACCTGCTCCACAGCTGGTATGTTGCCTACTGTAAAGAGCATGGCTACTCACCCTTGGGAATGAGCAAGTTCATTTCTCACTTGAGGACAGTCTTGTCCCGAAACTTTGTTGACCGTCACTGGTCGCCAATGGTGAACGGCAAGCGAGAGCGTATACAAGCTCATTGGGAATATCTTGAAAGCGTACCCGGTGCGTTTGTCAAGTGGGAACCCGATGCCAGAAACAGCGGTGAAAATCTACTGCCTCCCCAAAATCCCACTTGGGTTTGCCTGAAAGCCAGCTGTCAGGAAGGGGGGTTGATGGAATTTGAAGATTTTTGGAATCCACCCGACCCCCCTCAGGATGATGGTGGTGGAGGGGGCAACCAACCCAACCAACCATCCCCAACCACGGGAGGTGGAGTGGCGGTTGAGGGTGTTGAAACTCTAGAACCCAGTCACATCAACGGTGTCCGCCCTGTCCAAGCACCAGAAAATGGTCAAAATTCCCTTGGACAGGCTGAAAGGGCGCAAAACCAAGGGTGTCCGTCCTGTCCAATTGTCCAGGGTGAAAGTTTTGGTATAGTAGAGACACAAAACCAAAGTGAAGAAATTGTTGGTAGTGGTTTTTCTTTAACCCCCAATGAAGTGGGCGGACAGAGGGTGGACAGGCTGGACAGTGGACAGACAGCGGATTGTCCAAAAGCTGACTCCCCATTAGCTGACGAGCCTGCAATAGTAAAGGCTAATGCCGAGAATATTCGGATTGCCCTGAACGAGATGAACTGGGAGATGATTTCGTCCCTCACTGAGGAGTGGACTTTAAAATTCAAAAAAGCAGTATGGCAGCAACTCTCTCTAGAGGAGAGAAAATCAGTAAAAATGCTCAAGAATAATGCCCAATCTTCTACCGATACTGCATCTGCTGTGCCAGCTGCACCCAGTCCCAGGACTGCCGCGCCTGCATCTACTGCGACTGCCCTAACTGCACCCAAGGAATGGCAACCTCAGGTAAATAAGTCGGCGATGTACGGTAACGAACTCGTGCAAGTGGTTGGCTTTCGCTCTAGAGGGCGGGAATTCCAAGTCCAATTTGCATCTTTGACGACTCGGTACGTCAAGCGCGGTTGTTTGAAACCACCGACTGGCTAGTATGTTTGCAGCCTTTTAGGTTTTTGGCTTCCGAAATTGCGGACTTATCGCTCAATTCCCCGATTCTTCTGCTTTTGTTGCTGTCGCAATCTTGCTAGCAACTCGGAGTTCCAATCTTTGGCTATTGGACGCATTCTTTCAGTTTGTGGCAGCAGATCCTGAATCGCTTGAGCCAATTCATCCCCAGCTGCATCACTATCATAAGCCGCTATCACTGTTGGGATTGACTGGAGGAACTCCACTGGCAAGCTCTTGGTACTGTCAGCAACCAGATACATGGTCTTTTGTTGGGGCATTCCTTCAATAGCTGCCAGCGACAGGGCATCGATGGGGGATTTGGTGATGACTACTCTAGTGATATCATCATCCGGTTTGCCACCCAATCTGAGATAGAACCAACCATCTGCTCGTTTGGTGCCACGGGCATATCCCATAAAAGAGTTGTCTTCGCCCCTGGTTCCTCGCAAGAATGCTCCGGTGGTTTCTCCCGTGAGCGACCTCATTCCGAATACGGCATTTTGGTTGGAGTCGGCATAAACAAAACGTCGCGAGTGGAGGGCTTGCACCATGTTTGCTGGTAGTCCCCTTTGTTGGATGAGGTATTGCTGTACTGCTGACCACTGACTCGAATCAGCAGCGGGTGGTGTGAACTGTGGTATTGGTTCTGTTTGGGCAATCTCTTGGGCTTGTCCCCTGGCATGGTGAGTTGCCGCTTTGAGCATACCCCCAGACCCAAATCTGTCACTCAACCAAGCTAGAGCCTTTTGGAAGCTACAACTGTTGACATACATCACCAAGTCAATTGCACCACCACCACCCTTTTGGGAACCAGGGGCAAAGTCATACCACTTGGGTTCATCAATACTAATGATATGTCCCCCTCCTTTCCACTTGCCATCTTTGGTTTTGGTCAGTCCCAACTGCCAAGCCACATCTTCTAGGGGGAGGTCACGTAGTTGGTCAAGCTGATTCCGCAGTTGTTGGTTTTCTGCTTCTAGTTGCTGAATCCGTTGTTGCAACAATTCCTGATCCTTCACCAACCGAAGGGTAGTCTCCTCCATTTCGGCTTTCTTCTTCACTGCCCTATCCCTGTCAGCGGCTTTGGCTTGTAGCTGTTCTGGTGATAGTTCACCTGTGTCGAGGTCACGACCTTCCTCAACAATCCTGTAAAAGTCTTTGATATCCTGATGTTTGGCAACACTCCCTTTGATACCGCGCTCTAACCCCAGGTGCTGCATGGCGGCATAGTGGCTGTCCTGAAAAGCCCGCATCTTCTGCCGACCGTCAAAGAAGTGGTTGCACCTGAGCTGACCAAACTCATCCAGCGGCACAAAGTAAGCGTGGATATGGGGCGTCACTTCGTCCAAATGCAGCTCAGCGCGAACAATGCGTGAACCGTACTGTAGAGTGAGCCAATTTTGGGCGGCATCAAACCATGCTTTAAGCTTATCTTCTTCATAATACCCACCATTGGTTGGGTCATCTGGTCTGAAATAGCTGGGGGATGCGGTGAGGAGAAGTTCAACGCAGTACACGGCATCGGTACGTATCTTCCGCTTTTGTTTGTAGGAGTCAATCTTGGCTTGTACCAGGTCTTCTAGTTTCTCCTCAGAGTCGGTACTGCCAATAAATCTGAGATTTTGTTTTGCGGCGTCGGCGTTGGGTGTAGGTCGAGTTCTGGCAGTATGTGCAGCACTGCCTGAAAGATTACCTTTTTTGAGTTTAGCCAGCCGCGCGATCGCATAAGCCATTGTTCAGTAAGAGTCAACTGCCTACTCTTGAAGTATTCCCAATTACGTAGATATCTTTTACGTTGGCTTGTAAATAACTCGCGCACTATATTCTTATAGATAATGAAGGCGTCAGCCAACCCATAACAACACACCCACCACACCAGACAACTTCCAACAATGCCCCCGCAGGGGCGAACGCAGGCTTTTTGTGACGAGCGACAGCGAGACATGGGCATAGCCCACCCCCTGGGGCAAAAAGCCGTAGTGAGTACGATTATTTTAATCTGCACTACCCGAAAACCCCTTTGCGGTAGTCCCATATCAGGGGCTAAAATGACCGAAATCCTTACTATACATGGGTTTGACCCCTTTAGTAGAGTAAAATTGTTGGGTGAAGTCCCAAGTTGTCATAACTTGACTTAACACTGCTATAAGTTGACTTAACTTGACTTTAGGTGAAGGTGTGGAAGGTGCGGTCGATTGGGTGGGGGCGATTCTAACTATACTTAAGTTGCTTTTACATTACTTGAGCATAGCTGTAGGTGAAATAACATGACTTTACTTGCCCAGTAGTAGTATAGTTGAATTAAATACATTTCTTCACTTATAAAGTATAGTAAGTCGATAGGAAATGTGTAGTTATGGTCAAGAGAAGCTTGGTATGTGCTGGTGCCGAGAGGTACGCGTGCGAGTGCGAGCGCTTTTGATAATGACAGTGGGTTGGTATGTACTGAGTGCGGGGGATGTAGGGAATGGGGCTTCATAAGTTTGAGGTGATTCCACAGATTAAGCGCAGTGCTGCTACCCAAACGGGGAAGCTATTTCGCTATTTGAGCGAGCATCCCTCTGACATGGGGATAGTGGAGATGGTAGTATTTACGCTCAAGGCATTTTGGTTGCCACTGGCAATGAAAGAGAATGGGGCAAATGAAGTTGAATTGCGCTCGATTGCACTTTGGGCAATTGGACATTTGGAGAATCAGATTAATACGATTAAGCGGGTCTGTTCTTTGGAAGGGATGGCACAATCGGTATTAGTCTCACCGACGGTTGATATAGCATTAATGCAAGCGAGTATTGGCGTACCGACGACCCCGGAGGCTGTACCACCTGTCGCCAAGGCTCCCGTTGCTTCCGTTGCTCCTGATAAGGGGGATGAGGAGGATGAGGGGGATGAGGAAGATGAGGATGATGATGGTTTTTGGGACTCGGAGGATGACCTCATTGCTAAGGCAGAGATAGAAGTGGATGCGGGATTTCGATTGTAGTAAAGGGCATCGACTCTTTAATTATGAAAACCCCCCAGAGCGCGATAGCTCTCTCAAAAGAGTTTGAGTCAGTTTGGATGCTCCTGGCGTACGCTTTTACCAGAGGCTGTGCATCGCGCCAGTCGGTACATACACCACAAAAAAAGGACAGCGCTACCCGAAAACCACTCGTGGGGTAGCACTGGGTGCAGACTCAGCACAACGGAGGTGCAAACGGAGCACAATTTGTGTGGGCTACCGTATCTACAATTAGGCAGAGTTAGTACGCCAAGTGGTGCAAAATACGTAGATTTTGCGAGGCGAAGTGTGGTGTAGCTGTGCCAACATAGTGCGGTAGCAATTAGCACTCTTGATGATGTGACGGACCGCAAGATTCCTTGAACAAGCATGGCAGTACTATGCGCTTTGCTTTGGGGGCGGAGCAACCGCAGTTTGTGCTACGACAGGTTACGCACTTGGCTCCTGTTAGGCGTAAAGCTAGAGAAAGTGTCACCAGGTGCTAAGTGGTTGAAAATACTGATATGTGTCGGTGGAACGATAATATTGCCGGAATGGCAAGCTTATGCTTCCAATGCCTCTAATCCTTGTAGGCTATACATTTGACTACAAACCGACTGAGAACGCACAATTCGTAAAAATTCAGGCTTGAAGTCTCCAAAAAACTAGAACGCTCAGGGCAGACGTGTTTGACTCTAGATGCACCAACCTAAAAATCAAATCTTAAGATTACCTTTTTTTGGCAAGCTTATGATTCCATTTTTGGTTGACGGCAAGATTATGATTCCAATTTCTCAATTAGGGTTGCGTACGCTTAACGAAAGAATGAACATTACAGCCTCGGCAACGGCAAGATTATGGTTCCAGTCGCGGCAAGATTATCGTCCCACCGACAATATGATTGGCTTTTAGCTATTCTCTTTCAAAGCACACAAAAGTTTACACAGTTCCGGTTTCAATCAGTGTCGGAACATTTCTCCCACAAGGCGCGAGAAATTGATGAATTTTTGGCATCAAAATCAGGAGAGACTTGGATAAGTTCCAAAACCAAAAATAAAATCGGAACGAGAGTATCTCTGCGTGGCACTTCATGATAGACTCTCTAGCATTACGCCTATAGGGGCAGTCACATTTTTCAGCAGAGGTCGAAAATCCGGTATTTTAGCAACCTGATTGCCGATGTTAAAGTCCACATCCTCACCACAAAATAGCGGGTAGAGATCTAAATTACGTGCCCCTGGTTCGGTGGCTAGCAGTCGAGCGTTTTCCGGATTGTAGAAGCGTACAAGCTTAGCGGCGCAGGCAAATTGTTCTTGCATCTTCGGATCGGTGGAGGGAACGCCATCAGCACGCAATGCCTGAATTTTTGCCCAAACCTCAGGGCATTGGTTAGCGATTTCGCGGTTGATGTTGACGTGGTTGAGTTGCCACATTTCTGGGCTGTGCAGACTGTTTGCTAATACCAAACTACGCACGAGATGAGGATGGTCGAGTGCTATTGCCTGTGCAAGAAGACCCCCATACGAAAATCCATACAAATGAACTGGTCCAAGATTTAGTTCTGATAGAAGCGCAGCTACATCAGCAACATCACTCTCAAATGTAATTTCGTTGAGATCGTCGGGCGCTTCAGAGCGACCGCGTCCATACAGGTCTACGTAAACTATTCGGTAATCAGTAGCTAGCGTGTCGAAATGGGGGTGAAAAATAACGTGAGACCCAGCTGGACCAAGGCCAGACAATAAAATTACAGGCTCGCCAATTCCCTCTTGCTCTACCCAAAGTCTTCGACCTCGAACATTGTAATACTGCCCTGGTGGGTGTGTGAAGTTAATTTTTGCTTGAGGATTGTTCGTAGACATTTACGCTTTGATATTTGTTTTTTTGGTATTGAGTTTAAGTTGCTGCTCTAAGGTGCGGATCAGCTTGTAATCGGCCATAATTTGGGATCGATCTTCATGAGCCAAGACAACGAAGCCTAGTTTGAGACTGGCGAAAAGATCCTTTGTCGGTTCCAACCAATCGTTATTTCGGATGTTTATCACCGAAAAATGATGACTGTGCAGTTCCCGTACCCCGTCGAATATTTCGGCGTTACTCACTGTGCCTTCAGCCCGACAGATTAAAAACACTACTAAAACGTGAGTAATTAGTTTAAAGCTGTCAGGAATAGAGCCTTTGCGGGTAAAGTACCGAACCGCTCGATCCACTTGACTATCCCCAGTAGCGACGCGACAGAAGCGCGGGTGACCACCTCCATGCGGTCGAGTACCAATCTCAATTAGTCTCGGTCCGCGTTCTGTAAGCATGACTTCGAGGTGGGACGTGCCGAACCGCATACCGACTGCGTCAAGTACACCGCACGCATAATCCACGATTTGGTCGTAGACTGGAATCGTCGGAGGAAGCCATTCCATGCTATCGTAAATCGCCATGTATTGACCGTTATCGATTTTGTGATATCTACATATATCACTGATTGAGTGCTTACCTTCATAGCTAATAGTATCGATGACGTATTCAACACCTGCGGTATATTCTTGTACAAGTAGCTTGTCGTTGAGTATCCCTAGACGATTATGTTTGCCCAGCATTTCATTGAAAATCTTGCGCCAATCTTCACATGATGGCACTTTGGTTACCCCATCAGTACTAGCACTCTTGGGTGGTTTGATTACAAGATCGCGCCCAATAAGGTCTGCTTGATATAACCATTTTTCTACTTCGTCAGCGTCATTAGTACATATCTGGGCAATGATTGGTAGTCCGGCTTGTGCCACTGCAGCGGCCATGTCACCCTTATGCCGACGAGCGCTGGCCTTCTCCGGAACATTGGCTAAGTCCTCGACTACCAGGGGGGCGATCGCGTCCGCGAGCTCGACTCCTGATTCACATCCCGGCAGTATACATCGCGGACGCAATTCCCTTAGTTTGTTCACAACCTCTGAGAGATCCTCAGTTGCGATAATAATCTGTGAAAAGTCTTGAGGTCGATAGGATGATGCGTACACTTCTGGAGGAGCAGGGCTGGATACAACTGCCACAACCGGCACACCTGCCTCCGCGAACGCTGGCGCAAAGAAAGCACCAGAAGAATATGGGTCAACAATCACCGCAAGACCCTCTGGATTACTAATTGTCATTGGTCAAATCCTCCTTACAAGCGAGTAAAGCTGCGTGGTGTATGAACCTTTCCCAAGCGTCAGCCACCTGGGGACTTAAGCCCCGCGCTCTTACAGCAGAATGCACTAAACCGGGCTCAACGACTAATTCAACTTGGGTTCCTTCTTCACGAAGAAGACGAGTGTATTCCTGAGAGTCAACTAAAAGTGAGTCCATTTCTGCCGCCATGATATATGCTGGTGGCAGATCGTGAAATGTTCCGTTTACCAGTGGAGAGACGTAAGGATGTTTCACCTTTTCTGGCTCAGGTACATAGCAGGCTGTGTAGTATTCCATTTCACCACCAGTTAGCAAGGGAGCATCGACACCTCCTTTACACCAGCGAGTAAAATCGAGAACAGGACTTATCAACGCTTGACCCCGCAACTTAGGACCGCTTCGGTCACGACTCATCATACTGACGGCAACAGCCATGTTTGCTCCAGAACTGTCGCCTGAAATCACAATTCTATTCGGATCGATATCTAATCGTTGGGCATCATTGACAACACCGCACAGCACACCATAACAGTCCTCAAGAGCCGCTGGAAAAGGGTGTTCCGGTGACATCCTAAAGTCTGGGGCGATGGTAACTAATCCCGATTTTTCGCTTAACTCTGCAACAACTGTATTATGTGTCTCTAACGAGCCGACGACGAATCCACCGCCACGAATATAAATTACCAGTCCTCTACCTTTTGTCTGTTTTGGACGATATACCCTAATCGGCAGCTTTCGCCCTTCATATGAAACTGTGTCGTCAGTCACCAATACATCAGGCGGCATTTGATAGGGAAATTCTTTAGTGAGGCCAAGGTACATTTCCCGCTGCTGCTCGATAGGCAAAGTGTAAAAATTAGGTGGCATGGCTTTGTTGCATCGGTCTACAAATTCATTTATGCCTTCTGCGTATTTCATTTGATTCTCCAAAGAATGACGGTTTTGTGTAAATCTTATGTAGCGGTTCTCAATTAGGTGAAGCACAGCACTGCCGTGCCACTGTATTGTGTATTACACTGATTTGAAAACCGCTATACTTTTGGTCTGCGTTGAGCTGGAATCTCAGCCGGGTAATTTAACAATTCGTTAAGGATATCTCTGCGTATTAGTAGAGGTAGACAGAGAATGGTTCCAAGACCACCAATCCATAAGGTACCGCTCAAACCAAACAATTTGATAGTCAAAGCAGCGATGAGGTTACCGATTGAAACTGCACCCCACACTAAAAATCGCTGTATCGAGTTGATTCTACCTAGCAAGTGGTCGGGCGTGTCGGTTTGTCGCAAGGTTAATGCTGTGGGTCCAAAAATACCCTCTCCGATACCATGTAATACGCTAGCAGCAATAAGTCCAGTGACTGAGCCAAGCGAGCCAGCTAATGGTATAAGAATTAAACCTGTTACTGACACTATTGCGCTGACAACAAGAGTGCGGGCAACACCAAAACGATTAACGAGCTGAGTACAAAAGAGATTACCAATCGGAAAACCAGCGGCAGCTGCGCCCACAACAAAGCCAATGATTACCGAACTCAGACTAAGTACGTTCAAGCAGTACAGCACAAGAGTAGAATCAACCATAATGGAAAACGTGACGTATACGACCCCGCACATAATAACTGGTTCTAGCCGTCGGTGGCGGAATACGAAATGCAAACCCTCACGGATATCACGGTATATCCAGCCTCTAGCCTGCTTTTTTACCTGATGCTTCGTAGTCTTCGGCTGCCTGTGCTTAATGACTAATAACGACAGCATGGACAAGACAAACGTCCCTGCGTTCACTGCGATAACTGCAGCAATCCCCAGCCACGCAATGATTGACCCAGCAAGCATTGGACCAAGCGTCTTGGTTATTGACTCAGAGAAAAATAGTCGCGAATTAGAACGCTGCAAGTCCTGTGCTTCAGAAAAAAGTTCTGGGATATAAGAAGTATAGGCAATCTGAAAAAACACCACAGCTGTGCCGGCAATGGCAACCAGCAGTACTAGCATTGGAAACGTCAGGGTGCCGTTTAACGCGAGGGCGGTAACAAGCACGAAGACCACAGCTTGTATGGTATCGCAAACAATCATTGTGAGTCGTCGTGACAGCCGGTCAACAATAGCACCCGCAGGTAATCCAAATATAAGGAATGGTACGAAAAGGAAAAACGGGAGCAGTACGGCTTGGGAAGCAGAGACTCCCATGACTTGCACGGCTAGTAAGGGCAGGGCGACTACCAGAATTTGATCTCCTAATAAATTTAACGACTGCCCAGCCCACAGTATTCTAAAATCGCGTTTTGCGCTACTCATCTCACACCCCCACCTTAGAGAGATGTCTAGCTTTTAGGTTAAACGCCTTGACTGCTAGTTCGGTAGCTGCTTTACAATCTTCAATGGTGTCTCCACGGGCGATCGCATAGCCATACCGACAAGAGACGTGGTCGGTTGGGGGCAGCAACAATTTTTGTCCTGGCGAAACAAGTGGGGCGGCAGCAACAACCGAAGCTGGGAGCGCAGCATGGTCAATGTGGAGACTATCTACAACCGCATCATATTCAGGATACAAAAACTGAATGGCGGCGACACTTTCATGTCTCGTTTCCACGTCTGGTTTGTGTCCACAGGCAACCGCAACAGCTACTTGCCCGGGGTTTATTCCGGAAGCAAACCAACCAACGTAGGGAATCATATCGCCACCAAGTCGAGCATTGATTTCTACTATCTTTGGACCAGACTGCGTCAGACGCAGCTCGGTATGGGTGATTCCGTTGCGAAATCCCACAGCTTGGTGTGCTTGCTCTAGAACAGAGAGAAATGGTGGATACTCAAATAACGGGTCTTTGGAATGCACCACGTGTCCAATTTCTTCAAAATGAGGAAAAAAGCCAGTGACCTTGCGTCCAACGAACAGGGGATACATGATTCCGTTAACCCATGCAACATCAATGCTGACCTCTGGTCCTTGCATATACTCTTCAACGAGTACACCTTTATCGTAAACAGGTACGCCCTCCTCAGTTGCAGCCTTAGCGTGTTCAAACGCTGTATTTAGCTGTTCTGGTCCGTTCACTAGGCTAACCCCATAACTTGCACCCAATGCACGCGGTTTGATGATGACAGGATAACCAATAGTCTCTGCGGCTTTGACTGCTTCTTCAAGAGATGAGACAAGTATTGAGGTAGCCTGTGGGACTCCTGATGCCGCCAAAAAGGTGCGCGTTAGGTGTTTGTCACGACACCGACTGACATTCTCAGGGTCTGTGCCTGGGAGACCAAGGGCTTGAGCGAGTTTGGCAGTTTGCACCATTCGTATTTCATCCCAGCAAAGCACCCCGTCAATTTTGACGCCGTCAGGTAAATTACGTGCCACCTCAATCATCATTTGGGCATCAAGTGTATTGACCACCGTGTGACCGACAATGTAGGGTATCTGCCAGCTCGGTTCAGAATCGAGAAATAACCAAACATTTGAATGTTCCGCAACCATTTTTAGCAGATATTCACGATAAAGATGGTAGCCACTGGTTACCAACAGAATGGTAGGGAGGTGGGGAGAATGAGTCTTTTTGTATTGTAAAGCCACTATTTTTGTTCCTTATAAGTACTTCGTATTCAATAACATGTTGTGTAACCGCGTTCTTTCAAACACCGTTCTCATCTCATTGACCCGTAAGCATTGCAGTTCTTCCATCATTTTTTCTCATCGTGGAATGGGTAGATTGAACTGGGTTTGGTATAACAGCCTGGAAAACAGGCTCAAATAGTTTGCTTTGGATAAATCGGGCAAACTACTGTTTTCCAGGTCAAGGGAAATAGTCCATTACCAGCAGTAAAGTCAAAACTTGGCTCTCGCAGAAAATTATTTGCTACTCGACAATTACAGAACTTGTCCCCTTAATTGAAACTTCTGAAGTAGCTAATATATGACGATGCTTGAACGCAATTGACTTCGACTTTATCTCAGGTAAAACAGCTACTGCAATATCGTTACGCCAGACTAAAGGCATAGCATGTTGTTGTAGATGATTCATAGAAACAACCAACTCATGCCAAGGACAGATGATAGTGCTTTTTTGACAATCAAAGTAGCCTAGATGAAGCGGTCCACCTCGATGAGGACAATTATCTGTCACTAAGAATATGCCGTTGTCCAAGGATATGAGGAAGAAACGCCTATCATCATGAATCAGAAAGTTTGATAGATGCGGATCGAATTTTACAACAGGCATTTTTGATAGTCTCCGATTGAATAGATGTTGTACACGCATTCTTCGGATTCAATGATGGCTCCGTGCAGTCGATTATGCTGAATGACCGTGCCTTCTCCAGCATTGAGTATTGTGTAGCGCTCGTGACCAGTAACGAACTTCATCACACCAGACTGAATATAACAAAGCTCATCACCGTCATGAACGTGAGTAACTGACAATTCACCGCGAGGCTCAATAAACTGCTGCATCTTCGGATTGATGCTACCATCTTGAATTTTCGCATAGACCGATAATCCTAAGGCTTTGTACTTAAGTCCGTTGTCAGCCCAATGCACCTGGTCAATGAAATCTCGATCGGCAATTTCGGATATGAGCTTGGCTTCCTCAAAACCCCGCACAATATCAGGAATTATTCCTTCACCATAAGTGGAGATCGCTGGTATAATCAGCTTTTCCAGCACCATTCGACTGTGATGATAATCGATATGGACATGTTCGCTAAAATAGCAGTTGTTAATGGTTGAACCAAAGATTCTCTTCAGAGTTTTAGCAGTAAGTTCGCAGAATTTGATGAAGGTCGTTTCTGCGTAAAAAATGGCTCCTAAATAGCGGAAGAATTTCGAGTGGTCGGCGCAAATGTAATTGAAGTAATTATTTAACATCAGCGAAGATGTTAAATAGAATTGCCAATAACTGTGTGGCGTTGATTCTAAGCCAACACTTTCGAGTGTTTCTTCAAATAACTTGCTGTGTTTTGTCTGATGAACACCGTAGCCGTATTCGTCAATAACAATCTTAAATAGCTCTGATTGGAGAGAGCCATAGTAACCCAAAATATTCCTAGACATTGCTGAAGATTCAACTAGAAAATCACCAGCTAATTGGATCAAAAAGGTTTTGGCAGCGTGGACTGGATCTGTCGAACCTTCGATGGTTTCCATTACCTGACTATTTTCTGTCTTCTTGACGGTTTCGATATATTCTTGGAAATACTCCTCAACAGCAGCAGCACTCCAATTACCAGTCACAGATATTTCAGTATCAAGGAATGAGAAAATATAGTGTTCCAACCAAGGTCGGATAATATTCCCCAAAGTCAGAAGTTTTGAGTCATAAAACTTTTCAAAATCTTGGCGTTTATGAACAAAATCGTGTTTTGGCAGGAATACAAAATTGCTTTCATACACAGTCAGCAATGTTCGATTAGCAGTCAGACTATTGTAAGTCAGTAAATTATTTCGGTTTAGAGGTTTTGAAAAGTCCAAATAATGGAAAATGTGCGGTCGCAAAGTTCGACGATAAGGATTGTCTTCAAGCAACCATTCCTCTGTATCCTTAAATAGGTTGCATTTGCCATATTCAACTAAACATGACTTGAAAAAATCATAGTCAGTAATGTTCAGAGCAGCAGAGGTTTCTTGTGACAATCGAGTTTTTGTTTGCATGGTATACCTTACCTACTTAACCTAAATAAAAATGGCTAACAGTTTTATTGATTTGACAGACAAACGACTCAAAGGATATTTTGAAAGTCAAAGTGAGTCAAAAATGATGCAAGTCGTTCGAGCGCGATCCGAATCATCGCTATATAGAGAAAAGCTTCTGAGGTCGTGCGAGCGCAAGAAGCTGGTATCTTAAATTTCAGCTTCAGCCAACATTTTTTACATCCTCTCATTTCCAAGTGCTTTGGTAATCTGAAAATCGATATTGGTATCGCTTTGCCGAACCGTTAAATTCAACAGATCGTCCTTTTGAACAATCATGGGTTTTTCAAAGCATTGCACTGCTTGCATCCAGTGTGATTTTTCGTTATCTACTGCATTGCTTAAAACAACTCCGTTACCTAAATCCAACTCAAACCAAAAAACAACACCATGAAGAGTCCCGTTGTGTTCGACTTGTACAGATATTTCCTTCTGGCGTGGTTTCAGTGAATCGACTCGGAAATCGAATTCAAATGCTGTGGTGGGTTTACTTAACAAGCGATGTGGCCAAATCCACAGCCGAACTGGAAAATACCCGACTGTAGAGAAGATATTGAACGGCGAAACGTCAAAGCTATTTGCGTCGGATGCAAAATTCAGATTGTGTACTAAATGGCTCTCTAACAAGCTAAACTTAACTACTGCTTTAGCTGGAACGATCGTCGCATCTGGAGTCAACAATGCTTGCCGAGCATGACGAATGATTGGCAATATACCTTCACCCACAAGCCCACAATCAACGGTTTCGGTGATTAAAACATCGGCTCGTTGAGCTAAATCTAGACCAACGACAAGATCGTCTGACTTTTTCGGGACAATTTTAATCTGGTCTTTAAATCCATTGATAGCAATGATTTTCTTAGCTATCTGTGCGATTGGTTGCATCATTTCACAGGATGTTACATAACTAGCTCCATGACGAGCAGCCATCATCGCTAGTAATCCCGAACCCGCTCCTATGTCTAGCACTGTGCAATTTGGACGCACGACGTGTTTTATGGCAGTTTCAAATGCTTTATTACGTTCGACATCATTAAGCATAGCAAAGTGCCAGCGTGGGATAAGTGATTGCCAACTCACGGAGTGAAGTACACCTACAGATTCCGCACGCGTAGAATTTGGATTCACGAAAAATTCTAAGTTATCCCCGCTAGTGCTATTATGATTTTCAACCCTAGATATTTGCATTTTCGCATTAACTCCTGAACATTACTTTGCTGATAAATAGTGACAGTTCAACAGATAGATTCTGTTGTTTACTGCTGTTTTTTTATGCTGCTTTACACGACAATACACATTTCATTCAATAAATTATTTCTCTCCTGTTTACCTAATAGACTAATGTTTATTCATTGATTCGTTGAGTAATAATTTAAAATTGATTGCTACCTGAGCCTATATTAAGCCTGATTATTTAGATATAACAATACGAAAACCTTAGGATTTATTTACTGCTAATAGACCATTTTTTCTTACTTAAGAAGAAGAAAAAATAGAAGGCGTTGACTAACATAAACTTAAAAATAAGAAAAAATAAGGAGGTCAACCCAGGAAAATGTATCTGGGGTCACCATGCCCATCCTGTTTTTTTGTACGCTAAGCCCAAAACCCTCTCTAAATCTGCTTTTTAGTAACACACCTGGCTCGGTTTGTACTTCCAACAGCAATATAGTTTGGGGGAAGTTGGCATCGGTTTAGCACTTCTTGGCTACGGTGTCCCTGGTTTTTTACTCGGTCCTGCGATTGGGCGTGCTGCAGATCGTTGGGGGCGCAGTTAGCTACTACCGACTGGGTTTGCGATCGCAGGGGTTGCAGCTGCTATTCTGATGTTCCACTTGCCCTGATTAATTGGACTTTGGACAAAAAACAGAGGTCGCGTATATTACACGCGACCTCAGATGATGATTAGTCTTGTTTATATTTTTCAGCTTCTTCTATCAAATCCGCTCTCACCGTGTAATAAAGTATTTATAGCTCTTTGCAGTCCTTCAATCTTGGCTCTCTTCGCTACTGCGGGTTGTCCATCCTGCTCATGCCACACGCAGGACTTTCTAGAGGACAGGATGAGACAACCTGAGAGTGTTCGTCAGTGAAAGCTTTTGAGACGCACTTGTTGAAGTGCATATCTTCAGATACAGTGAGCCAGCAAGGGTTTACGCAGAAACAGTTGAGGAAACAACGCTCGTACTTTGCGCGAGCAGTTCTACCATGCGCTGGGCGACACCCATTGCTGATGCAGGATTTTGTCCAGTCACGAGCCGATCACTCACAACTACCTTCGCTTGAAAATTAGGTGCTTTCTCCACAGTTGCACCGCGTTCAATCAGCTTCGACTCCAATAGGAACGGTACAACTTCAGTTAATCCCACTGCGGCTTCTTCTTCGTTGGTGAAGCTGGAAACGATTCTATCTGCAACCAAATACTGACCATTAGAGAGTTTGATGTTCACAAGTCCCGCCAGACCGTGACACACTGCTCCAACCACGCCGCCTTGCTCGTAAATCGCTGTCGCAATGCGGGCAAGTTCTGCGTTATCGGCGAAATCCCACATGGTACCGTGTCCACCTGCATAGAAGATGGCATTGTACTCAGCTGGATTGATTTGCTCGGGGCGCAGTGTGTTTTCCACTTGTGCAACTTTTTCTGGATTGTCGAGGAAGGCTTTGTTGAGCGGGTCATTTAGGTCAACCCCAATCATAGGAGCTTTGCCACCCTTGGGACTTACGTATTGAACACTCTAGAAGCATCTCTATTGTGAATTTATGGTTTGCGCCATACGGTTGCCATAGAGCGAGTGGGATTGATGGGTATTGAAGAACTGAGGGCACTGATGGGTCACCACTGGTTCTCCCTAAGATGAAGGTTAATCATTGTAACTATATATATAGTTATAACTATATTATTTTTTTATATAGTTTTATCCGAAAAAAGTTATTGTCATTAAACGAAATAAACTATATAAATAGTTTTAACTTTTTCTTTTCTGGCGCTTAACACCCAGTATCTCAAGCATTTCGTCAGTTAGGCTTTCGATTTCCGAAATAGCGGCTGATGCCTTGTTGCCGAAATTATGGACTGTCTGACCGAACACAGCAGATTGACGGTAAACCTGCCGATGCTGTATCTGTGTCTTGAGTAGAGGAATCCCAAACTCTGGCAAGACTTCCAGACTTTCCTGTGTCAAAGTTGTTTTCGGCTGGCACTGGTTTAATACCAGCCTGGACTGCAAGGCATCATTGAAGTCGCTAACATTTTGAATAACCTGCCGAATACCAACCGCAGCCCACATATCCAATGGAGAAGGGATGATAGGCACCAAAGCAAGGTCTGCAATTAACAACGCACTTTGCGGAACAGGGGAATCTGCTGCTGGAGGACAGTCGATGATGATGCAGTCATAATCATCAATAAATTTTTTGACTTCGCGGTGAACTTTGTTGCTGGCTGCGCTTAACCCGACAACGGAAGCAGGAAAAGGAGTTTCATCAAGAGCGGAAGCTGCCCAGCGTGTCGCTGTCCCTTGGGGGTCTGCATCAACTACTAAAACTTTGTTGCCACGCCGTGCAATTGCCCCGGCAAGCTGCATACTAACAGTTGTCTTTCCTGACCCACCCTTCTGGTTGACAACAGCAATGATTTTGGCTGTCATAGTATTAACCGTATTAATCATTTAAACCGTATAAACAGTACAAACTGTTTATAGTTTTTATATGCTTTGTCTGATGGTTGCTATTGTTGCACAAAAACAGGGGTAAGAAAGCTAAAAAAAGTATATATACAGTTAAAATGGTTATTATCGTTATAATAGTTTATATAGTTATTAGCCGCTTGGAATTTTTTCTGAATACATTAGAGGTGCTATGACGAAGAAGAGTATGAAATCAGCTTTGGCAAGTTCGCTCAGAGCTGAGGATGAAGCTGTTCGCAACCGTTTTGAAAAAGCAGAAAGCTTATTGGAAAGTAAGACGCAGCAAGCGTCTAGCTTGCCAACAGAGGAGCCGCAGCAGCAGTCACTGGACGCACTGCAACCAGCCCATAAGGAGAAGGTAATTCGTGATAGTTTCACGCTGCCGTCTAAAGATTATGAATTAATCGCAGCAATTAGGCAGCGATGTTTGGGGTTGGCTGTCAACGCAACAAAAAGCGAGGTCATTCGAGCTGGACTGCATATACTCCAGTCGTTATCTGACGAAGAATTGGTACAAGCGATTTCGAGCCTTGAAAAGGTGAAAACAGGCAGACCGTCAGCAAAGGTATAAAAAGTATAAATTTTATATACTATTAAAACTATATAAACTGTTTTACCGAGTTCGGCGGGCGTTGTGATGAGAAATGACCTGGCGGAGCGACCATTAAGCCCAAATCCAATTTGAATCTCATCAAGCAGCGCGATTGAGCCAAGAAGCGCTGGCTGCAATAGCTGCATTGAACTTTGCTCGAGGTAAAGCCTTAATGAAAAAAGCAGTAGAAGCTTTAAGAAATTGCCAGAAGCTGATTCAGCAATTAACCCAGGCTAGCTCAGAAGCAACTCAAAGTAATTAAGTAGAGGAAAACAGCAGAGCTACATAGCTCCCGATGACTCCACTGGGTAAAAGAGTCGTTCGGATGCTCTGTACTCCC
>JAHHIB010000087.1 GCA_019359075.1 Kalymmatonema hyalinum WJT4-NPBG1 | reverse complement strand
GATATTGGCTGAAACCCTCATTATCTCGTAACTTTTCGATCTACTGAAAATTCATATTTGCGATCACCTCAGAGCGGAATGTCGGGTCTAGCATCTTTTGGCTCATTTTTTCTTGCGCTTACCCTGGGGGTGGTTGGGGCTAAAAGAATATCAAGTTCGAGATAAAAAAAGCCTACTTCGGCATTTTATCCTGGTTTTTTGCGCCTATACTTTTATTCTTTGGCATCAGATGACTGGGGGTTTAAGACGAAGGTGGGCCTCGAAACCTTTGAACACCTTTATTGAAGCTTTAGAAGCTTTCAGAACCGCTATGTCTTACCGATTCTTTGATTGGTTAACCCATAATCGTGACGTATTTACCGCTTATAAAGCCAGTTTGGGCTTTATTTGGGCTTAATTTTTGTTTAAGTCCCGCTATCAAAAATGTTACAAATTATAGTAAGTGGAAAAAGTGGGATTCGTAGCCAGTTTTTATATTTTTACAAATTGAAAAAGTAGGAAAAGACGAAACCTAGATGTAGCTATATATTTAGTAAGCTTTTTGAAAAAAGCGTCTTGTTTATTGATAAAAAAAGCTGTAACCTCATGTTTCGAGATGACAGCTAACCTAATCGGCAAACTCAAGGTAAGCATCGCAACAAAGTGCATCGACCAAATTCCGATTTTCAATGCGATCGCTGTAAAGCGGGCGCTTTGCGCCATCGCGCCTTGCGCGGCTCCCTATGCCTACGGCACGGCTGCGCCGAACGGGAGCATCGCATACGCGAGTGCGTGTCCGGAGGACTCAGCGGGCGCTCCGTGCCATCGCCTTTATGCAGGGCTTTGCCCATCGCGAATGCGAGTGCGTGCCCGGAGGACTCAGCGGGAGAAAAGCGCCCTCGCTCCGCCAATTAACCAGTTTCTCTTGCGTAGCGTCCCATCAGTTCTGCTTTATCCAGCACATGACCCTCTATCGCCTCTATCACCTGTTCTTTGCTTGCTCCTGGTGGTAAATCAAGCGGTTGGTCTAGCGCAAAGATTTTGAAAAAGTAGCGATGAGCACCGTTTTTGGGTGGACACGGTCCCCCGAAACCTAACTCATCAAAACTGTTTTTTCCCTGTATACCACCATCTGGAAGTGTGGGCTCTTTTGTAACCCCTTCTGGTAATTCGCGGGTATCAGCAGGTAAATTGTAGACAACCCAATGGGTAAAGGTTCCGTCGGGTGCATCGGGGTCATCCACAATCAGGGCAAAGCTTTTTGTTCCTTGAGGAGGTGCTTCCCACACTAGAGGAGGAGAGATATTGTCACCATCGCAAGTGTATTTAAACGGGATGGTGCTACCAATAAAAAAAGCTGGGCTTCTAATGTCCATATTTTCTACCAAATTTTTCTGAAATGAGTTATGGCGGTTTTCATTTGGTTGAATACACGTCCGGGTGCTTTGAATGTGGTTCGATATAATATTGCGACAAAAAGTAAATTATATAAATCCCTATCAGGGATTGAAATAAGAGCGGAGCAAAAGACGCCCCACTCTTAACCGTTTGTTGGAATTTTGAATGATTTACGATTTACCTGAAGGGTCTGCTGCGTGAATTAATTCTGGCTGTTGACTCTCTGGACGTTGAATGATCTGGTCAGCCGTTGGTCTGTGCTGTCGCTTGAACTCACCCAGTTGGACGGGCTGACCTGTTTGTGCTGATTGATTGATAGCACGAATGATCCGAATATCAGCTAACCCTTCCTCACCAGAGGGTTCCGGGTCTTTACCAGTGAGCACACAGTCTGAGAAGTAGATAATTTCTGCGGCAAACTGGCTTCCAGCAGGAAAAGATTGTTCCTGCGTTTCATTGTTGATGGTAATTTGTTGCTTCAGTTCGCCTTGATAAGAGTATGCAGAGTCCATCTGCAAGTCGCCTTTTGTGCCTGCAACCACCAAAGTGGAAACTGGCGCAACGCCAAAGCTAGAAGTGAAAGTTGCCAGTCTCTCTCCAGGAAAACGTAGAATAGCGCTGGTCATTTCGTCGGCTTCGTCAAAGCGCTTCTCTGCTTTACTAGCGCTGAAGGCAACGACTTCAGTGGGTTCATCTTGAAAGAGATAACGGGCAGCATTGATGCAGTATATCCCCATGTCGTAAACAGTACCGCCACCATTAGAGATTGGTTCTAACCGCACGTTGCCTTCAACAACCTTTTGAGAAAATACAGAGTTAAAGATACGGGCGTCGCCAATTTTGCCTGAATTAACAATCTCTACCGCCTGCATATTTGCTTTGTCAAAGTGCAAACGGTAGGCGATCATCAGCTTGACATTGTTTTCAAGGCAAGCGCGAATCATCTGTTCGCATTCTTGCTCTGTGACTGCCATTGGCTTTTCGCAAAGCACATGAACGCCAGCCTTTGCCGCCCGCACAGTATAATCGCAGTGAAGATGGTTAGGCAGCGCAATGTAAACTGCATCTATTTCGCCACTTTTGAGGCAGTTATCATACTCTTCGTAGGTGTAAGTTTTCACTCCATACTGTTTGCCGAGTTCCTGACGCTTGATTGGATCTTCAGAAAATAAGGCAACCAGTTGCGAATTTTCGGTGTGGGCAAAAGCAGGCAGCACGTCTTCTTGGGCAATCCAACCCAGTCCTATGACGGCGTAACGAATGCGCTTACTGTTTGTCACTGTCATTTGTTAACCTCCTGATAAACAATTTGTTTGCTCTAAGAGTGTAGGAGTTTGAATTTCCCTATACGATGAGTTAGATGAGGAAAACGCAGAACAAAGGCAGAAGAATAAAGAAAAAAATAAGTTTATTTTTTATTCTGAATTCCTCCTTTGTGGTAGGCTTGTTTTTCATTGGTCAAAACTCCCATACCTGATGGTATGGAGAAAAAAAGAATTCTTTTCTTGCTAAATAAGCGCCAATGTTAGGTTAGCGATATTGTGTGTTCTGCGTTCTTTTTAAAGTCCTCTCTGCCTTCAAGGCTAAAAACTTATGACTTTAGCTCCATCCTCCTAGTGACTGAGAGGTAGCAGATTTTCTCTAAACCTTAATTCTATTTAAAATGCTGCGTTATAGCAGAAAATGAGTCTCTTTTGAGAGATAATATTTACGACTTTAGATAGAAGCAAATTTCTTTATATTTTCTAATATATAAACTATATTACTTAACCTCATCAGACTAGTTAACACAGTTAGATACTAGTATGAGTGCAAACTGAGCTAATACAGCTTAGTTTGCACTCATAGTTTTATTTGAATAGATAGTTACAACACAAAAAAATCACCTAAGCGCTAAACAATATTAAGTTGCAATTGAACCTTGATGCTGCAAAAACCAGTCGTACAACATTGGATTGTTATAAGTCTGGGTCCATGAGTCGTGATCAGCCTGGGGATACACTGTAAAGTTCACATTATTTGCGCCGCACTTTTTCAGTGCTTGGACCATTTCTTCAGACTCGCTGAGTGGCACAATGCGATCGCGTGCTCCATGAAATACCCATACAGGCAGATTTTTTAAACGATAAGCTTCATCAGGGTTCCCACCACCGCAAATTGGTGCTATTGCTGCAAACCTATCCGGCTGAGCTGCTGCCAAGTGCCATGTGCCATATCCACCCATGCTTAAGCCAGTTAGGTAAACCCGATCCAGATCGACGTGGTACTGAGCCATAACGTCATCCAAAAGGGCGCTCAAGAGGTTAACTGACCACCGTTCACCTCGCGGACACTGCGGAGACACAACAATGAACGGGAAATCGGGCTGCTCCTCCACTATCTTAGCGACACCGATCCTTTTAAGATCCTCTAGGTTAGAACCTCGCTCACCAGCACCATGTAAAAACAAAATCATCGGTAAACGAAACTCTTGTGCTTCATTGCTTTTAGGCAAAAACAGCAAGTAGTTATAGCTATTAGTATTCAGAATTTGCCGTTGTGGCGATTTCTGATGCATGGGCTGATTAGCGTATAGGAACAGCAATTGTGTAACTTGGTCGCTGTGAAGCTTCTCGTTGAGTTTTAACCAAGCGCAAGTCACAATCTACATATAAATGTTCTAAATGAAAATTAGCTAAGTAGGTTTTTTCATATTTCTTAACAGTATTTTTGTCCAAGTTTTCTAATTTGAGTGCCTCCGGTAAGTCTCCTTTTTGCAAGGCTGGCTTAACTTTCGTATTGACGACATCAGTAAACCAATTGTCTGCCTCGTCAACGCTCAATGGAATTTCTCTGTTCCTGAAAGCTTGGAATATGCCAACATTTTGAATCCACCATTGATTATTACGGACTTCATATTTTTGCATCACCATAAAGTCGTAAGCAGGCAACCTCAACGAAACCTTTTTCCAGAAAGAAGATTCATGCCCTGGTGCATAACGAGCAATATTAGCGTAGTAACCATCGTCATGAAAAATTTGGTAAGACTGCTCACGTATCCGCCCTGGCAAATTGTCATGAAAAGGTATAGTAGACCAGATTGGTACCCAAACACCAAGAATAATCGGCAGTTGCTCTTGAACGATGGGAAAAGGGTTGCGTTGGCTTAACTCTTCAAAATAGGGAAGCAATTCGTTTTTATAAAAATTAACTTTAGCGCTTAAAGGTTCTGTATCTCGACCTTTAACCATATTCAAAAGTTCGTTTTTAATTTCTTGCGTACTCCAAGAGTTAAAAGCTTTTGTGATTACGTTTACCATAACAATTCATTTTTAATTAACAGCTATTGATAAATATGTGATGAGGCTCACTTCAGCAATAAGACAGATGAAACATCAAGAGCGAGTGAGCCTCATTTCTTTCTGGCTAGCTAACGCCATTCGTTACTACCACCAAATCCTATTCCCATTTTCATCGACTCGTGCTTGTCGAATGACATCAGAAATTTCTTCTGCATCCTTCACATGGTGAAGAGCTCTCTTTTCACCATTTGGGTATTCCACAACAAAGTAAGTGGGTACTTTAATCCAGTCGCCTGTAATATCAGGTTGGTCTACAGCAACCTGCTTTGCCTTTTCTTCAACTGTTTGAGGCTTCTCAGCAATTGCGTCTCCCGGATTCACAGTTAAGTTTCTTTCTTTAACTGTAGGCTCTTCTTTTGCGTGCCAATCCACACTGACTGGCTGCCTAATTTGATTTTTTTCTAGCTGATTAGTCATGGTTCTATCCAAGATTTTTGCTTTGACAATTTCGGCTTTCCTTCAATCACTCTAGACAATGAAAATCTGGATTTGCTCTTTCGTCAGAAAGACTTTTTGATTCATGGATCTCTTACAAAAGTTTTGTACCCTCTGACTCTAAATCTGAAGCTATAGTACTAAACTCAGTAGAGCAAGGGCTTTCTATTTGTTAGCGATGACGAATAGCGTTGCGTGTGTAGACGCAATTTTTAAGGGCTAGGTACTTTTGCCAGAAGTTTCTTCAATATTTTTTATATAAAAAGTTTTCTATAAAATCATAATTCTCTACATTTTTTATAATTATTTTACATAAGTCTTCCTTCAGTAAGCTGAAAATACGCTTTGAGGAAGAGGTATTGATTTGACGAAATCTCATTAATATAAATAGAACCTAAAATATATTTTGAATCTGCTGAAAAGTATACAACACAGTCCTTTTTGTTATTAGGCTGCACCGCTATGTTCCTTCAAGATTTAATGCTTTGTTTGCAGTTAACAGTTGATAACTGTATATCCAAAAATTCTTCGGAGTGTCTGTTACATCTTCCCTGTGGTTGTCTTCATCCAGGAAAAGAGCTTTGCTGTGAGAATTGTGAATATCTTGAGGCTTGTTTATCACAAAAACAAATGTTAGAGCGGAAGCAAGCCGCCTGTGCTGAAGCAGAAGCTGTCAGTAGGGTGTAGGGGGAGAGGTTATGGTCAAATCAGCAGCCGAGAAACGAGAGACGGAGTTATTGACTATAAAATTAGAATATGGTATAATTATGCGAATAAAAAAAGAATAAGTGAAAATAACAAAACGTGAATATAAGTCCATTCCGGAAGAAACCGCCTGCCTTTACATGGCAGGCGGTTTTCTCACTACTCATGTTTGTTTTCATGTATCTGCCGATACTGGTTCTTGCCTTTTATAGTTTCAACTCCTCGCCCTACAGTGCAACTTGGCAAGGATTTACCCTGGAATGGTATCGCAAATTATTCAGTGATGAGCGGATTTTATCAGCGCTACAAAATAGTTTGATAGTAGCCTTGTGTGCAGTGGGGATTTCAGCAGCGTTGGGAACTTTGATGGCGGTGGGGTTGGCACGTTATCAGTTTTTAGGTAAGAGCTTGTATCGCGGTATTTCTTACTTACCATTGATTATTCCCGATATTGCGATCGCCGTTGCTACCCTAGTTTTTCTAGCGGCGTTTGCCGTTCCCCTCAGCATCTGGACAATTGTTGCAGCTCATGTGGTATTCTGTCTTGCCTACGTTGCTCTTGTTGTGTCTTCTCGACTCACCAACTTAGATCCCCATTTAGAAGAAGCAGCACTAGATTTAGGAGCAACACCAGTGCAAGCCTTCATCAAAGTCTTATTACCTCAGTTAATGCCTGGTATTGTCGCTGGTTGTTTGCTAGCTTTTGTCCTCAGCTTAGATGACTTTCTCATCGCCAGTTTCACTGCTGGTAGTGGTTCCAACACCTTGCCAATGGAAATTTTTAGCCGCATTAGGACAGGAGTCAAACCAGATATTAATGCTCTAAGCGTTATCTTGATTTTAGTCTCTGCGATCGCTGCTCTTGTCGCTGAATTAATTCGTGCTTCAGGACAGAGAATAAATACTCATTAGTCACCTCTAATACCGAAGCAAATACGGTTACTCGCCAAAATTTTGTATTCTTGTTCAACATAACTAAGTGATAATTCATCCGGAAGACAGATGGAGTCATTAAGCAAAACTATATCCTGGAGAGAAGAAATTGCATTCCTACACTTCCTACAATCATGGGAGTGTTAAATGCAGAGCTTACTTATGACTTATCCAAAAGATCAGGAAACAGAAAACCGAGAATCCGACGAACAAAACGCTGTTGCTTCCGGTGACTATCAAACCCCTGTTGATGAAGAGAAACGCCATACTGGCTATGGTAATAACGAAACCAATGCTAAGCCATCTTCAATACCAGAATCTGGAAACAGCGACGTGTTTACTGAAGGCGGACCCAATCAGGGAACCGAAAAGCGTTAAGTTTCAATACAACTGAAACCAGTTGTCTCCCAAAAATGACAGGTGGAATGGTGTGATGCTAACCGCATCTTTTTCCACCTATTTTTTTATTTTCACAAAGTAGCTTTTGATGCTTTATTGTGTTCAAATACTATTGAGAATATTTTCTGTTAATTAAAATGACAAAAGGGGCGAGCACATGGAGCGCGATGGCACGGAGTGCCCGCCAGAGGCAATCGCCCCTTTTTTCAAATTCTATGCTCATACGGAGTTGCGTTCCATTTTTAATTTTTAATTCTCCAAGGAGTCTACAGTTTCTTTCCAGAATCTTTTATTTAAAAAAATCAATAACGTATTTGTAAGAAGCTTGAAGCAAATTTTATTGTCTAAAAATTTTATACTCTAGTATATACAAAACTCTTCCACTTAAATTTGTCTTATCATACTCTCGAATAATTTGCCCACCAAGCTTTTCTGGGATTCTTCGGCTGGGGGAATTTGCTTTATCAACGTCATATATAAGATATTCGTAATCTAAGTTCTCATCAGCCCATCTTTTCAGTGCTGTAATAGCCTCTAATCCATAGCCCTTACCTTGTGCAGATTTTTTTAGCCAAATACCAAGTTCTGGATATTTACTGTGGATATCGTGGATTCCAGTACATCCCAAAAATTCTTGGGAGTCTTTTTTTAAGATAACTAGTACAAGATGATTTCCTGTTTGAATTTCGCCTAGAGAATCGTTAATAAATTCTTCTGTTTCGACGATATCTTGAGGTGGACGAGGATACATATAAGTCGTAATCTCTTTTGTGAATTCTCTAAAAATCTCTTCTTTGTATTTCTGTGATATAGGCAGCAACACAAGCCGATTTGTAAATATTTCTACTAGAGACAGTTCCATAGTCTGTAATTCTCAGTCATTATCTAGCTGAGTTTACCAATTTCATCGATGGCTCGCCCTAACTATTGAGAATTTTTATTGATTAATATTTGATTGAGTATTGTATTTAACAAAAGTGGCGAAAAATTTATCTGAACTTCAAAAAGAAAAAATCTAAGTTTTGTCATGAAAGAGCTAAAGTTTTGTTAAGATGCAATTGCTGGTATTCTATCAACGGAAAATGCCAATCACGGTGTGAAGAAATAAATGAGTACTAGCACCATTGAGTTGAGTAGATAAAACAATGACAAGTTACATTTTCTTTGACGATGCCCTCCGGATGCTTGTAAACGCCTTCTTGGCTTCGGTATTCCTACTGGTTGCCTTTTCTAGTTTAGGTTTGGCAGTTATCGAAAGTTTTGAAAAAGCAGGTATTGGCATAGACGCGAAGCGTCTTCACTAAGCCAAGCGTTTCCGTAGACGCTTTATCTACAGGGGCTTTCCCTAAGGTAATTCTGCTCACCTCAAACCAAAAATTTACTTGTTGTCAAGAACCATTGAGTCCAGGTGTTCGCTTGCCAAAAATCTTGGGAACACTGAAGCGTAAAAGTCTCACAGCGTTGCACAATGACCTGAAAGTGACCTAGGCACGAGTGGGTGTACCGCTACACAGAGGCAAGCGAAGAGTCAACTACGATGGGTCTATTCGACAAGATGTTCGGGGCACAAAGCCAAGTCCAAGAAGCACTCAATCCAGCGGAACCTTTTGCTGCAATTACTTTGGCTGCAACAGCCTCAGACGGAAATCTTTCTGATCAGCAGGCACGTGGTATTTCCTCTGTGCTGTCTCGTATAAAGCTTTTCAGAAGTTATTCCAACGATGAGATCGACAGGATGTTTGACATACTCCTGGATACTTTGAGGCGGTATGGTATAAATGCTTTGTCTAATTCAGCTAAAGAATCCTTACCCTACGACTTGCGGGAAGCAGCTTTTGCGGTAGCCACGGATTTGGTTTTAGCCGATGGTCTGTTGACTCAACAGGAGCAAGACTTTTTAAATTTGTATCAAGATTTGGGAATTTCTGCTGACATTGCCACACAAATTGTGCAAGTGATGTGGATCAAAAATCGGGGATAGCGCTTGCCAATTATCAAAAGCCCTTCCTAGAAAAATGGGGTGTGGAATGTAAAGTGTAGAGAAATCCTATATTTCATCTGGGGTAGCGGCAATTTTAGGATGATCGGCTATCTTGACAATCAAACGAAAGCAGGGGCAGTAAAAAAATCCTCCCCTGCTTCGTTGTTATGAGAAAATTTTATAAATTTTGAGGCTGTTTTTATTCTGATTTGACAAGTATATCTGAGTATAGTAGATTCATTAACTTTATATTCTCAGCAAAAAAAATTAGCATTTAAGGAATTTTGTCCTTGTCGCACTTGCAGACGAGGTATCTCCTTGAATCTAAGCAACAAATTTTGGAATCCAAAAACCCTAGTGTTATGCCTTGTTCTGCCACTCTAAGCCAATTGGTTGAAGTTTTATCTGCAACAGCAGCAAACTTATCTGAAGCTGATGAAGCACATTTGATCTGCGGTATACAGACAGATTCCCGTATCCTCAAGCCTGGTGAAGTGTTTGTGGCTTTACGCGGTGAAAAGTTTGATGGACACAATTTTGTCCCAATGGCGATAGAAAAAGGTGCAATCGCGGCGATCGCTGATTTTGAATACGACAATTCTGAATTTCCTGTGTTGCAGGTAAAAGACACGCTAGAGGCATATCAAAAAATTGGCAGGTGGTGGCGTGAACAGTTTTCTATTCCAGTGATTGGGGTTACGGGTTCTGTAGGCAAAACCACAACCAAGGAACTCATTGCCGCTGTTTTGGCGACACAGGGACGAGTCCTCAAGACTTATGGGAATTACAATAACGAAATTGGAGTGCCGAAAACTCTCCTAGAACTTACAGCAGAACATGATTTCGCTGTCATTGAAATGGCGATGCGGGGAAAGGGGCAAATTGCGGAACTCACGCAAATAGCCCATCCAACGATTGGTGTGATTACCAATGTCGGAACGGCGCATATTGAATTACTCGGTTCAGAAGAAGCTATTGCCTCCGCAAAATGTGAGTTATTGGCTCAAATGCCTGCTGGTAGTGTAGCAATTCTTAATCATGACAACCCCTTGTTAATTGAAACGGCGGCGAAAGTCTGGCAAGGGAAAGTTTTGACGTTTGGTTTATCTGGCGGCGATATCCAAGGAAAGTTGATTGATAGCGAGACGTTGGAAGTGGCAGGAATGCAATTGCCTTTACCCTTGCCGGGACGACACAATGCAACGAACTTCTTGGCAGCTTTGGCAGTGGCGCAGGTTTTGGGCATTGATTGGTCATGCCTGAAATCGGGTGTGATGGTGGATATGCCGGGAGGGCGATCGCAGCGTTTTACTTTGCCTAATGATGTGGTAATCTTAGATGAGACTTATAATGCTGCACCAGAAGCTATGCAAGCAGCGTTACACTTATTGGCAGACACGCCAGGAAAACGACGCATTGCTGTGTTGGGTGCCATGAAGGAATTAGGAGAGCGATCGCACTCCTTGCATCAGCAAGTGGGGGAAACAGTGCGAAGATTGAATTTGGATGCTTTATTGGTTTTGGTGGATGGACAGGATGCGGAAGCCATAGCCAAGAGTGCCCAAGGTATACCATCTGAGTGCTTTGCAACTCATGCAGACTTAGTTGCCTCTTTAAAGGCTTTTGTGCAAGAGGGTGATAGGATTCTTTTTAAGGCAGCCCATTCAGTGGCACTAGATAGAGTGGTGAATCAGTTCCGTACGGAGTTTGCCAACTAAGTATCCCACCCCTTACCTCAAGGCGTGCAAGCGGATGGGGGTTTGGGGAATAAATTCGACATGATATGTATAGTTATGAGGTATAAGTTATGTGTTGTATTCCTAACTCATAACTCGTAACTCTTAACTTTGTAATGAGCATCAACCTACAGCTAGAAACGCAACGTCTTCTCCTGAGAGACTTTGTAAAATCAGATTGGCAAGGAGTGCATCGCTACGCCTGTGATCCAGAAGTTGTTCGCTATTTGCCTTTTGGTCCTAATAGCGAAGAAGATACCAAAAATTTTTTGCAAAGAGAAATTAAATTACAACGGCAACAACCCCGTCAGCATTTTAGTCTAGCAGTGACTTTAAAAGATGATAAACAGTTAATTGGTGCCTGTCGTATTTCCTTGACAAATCCAGACAAGCAAGAAGGTTCGATTGGATACTGCTTAGCTAAGGAATTTTGGGAACAAGGATACGCAACGGAAGCTGTAGGAAAACTCTTAAATTTTGGTTTCCAGCAACTTAATTTACATCGGATTTTTGCAACGTGTGACCCGAAAAATGTTCTCTCAATGCGAGTTTTGGTAAAAAGTGGGATGCGTCATGAGGGGTATTTGCAAGAGTATGAATGGGTTCAGGGTGAGTGGCGAGATTCAGTTCTGTACGCCATGCTTGAGCGTGAATGGATACAGATGCAGATTCGTAATGTTGAGTAAAGCTGTTATCTGAATTTATCGCGCAAAGGCGCAAAGGTCTTCTTAGCGTCTTCGCGACGCCCTATGCCTGCGGCACGCGGCTTGGGCGTTAGCGTAAGTCCTGCGGACAGCGCCTTCGCGCTTACGCGCAGCGTGCGCGCGAAGGCGCTCAGATCCTCTGGAGCGCGAAGCTCTCCCGAAGGGAGCAAGAGGCACGGGTATGTCCTCCGGACAGCGCCTTCGCTCTTACGCCAGTTCCCTAGGTTGGGAAACCCTCATTCGCCCTGAGTCCTTACGGACACGCTGCGCGTATGCCTGCGGCACGCTTTGCGCTTACGGGCAGGCTGCGCGAACAGGACTGGACTCACCAGTCGCCTGACGCCACTTTCCAAGGGCGGGGGGAACCCCGGCACGGAAGTGGCTCCGGAGGGAAACAAGGACTGCAGCGCTGACTCGTCTTGGCGCGAGATTATCATTTTTCTTTACTAGGGTTTTGTACCCAGACAAGAAAGAAGGTGCAACAGTGAAGAAGGAAGAAAGAAGATTGAAGATGGAAAGCCTATATTAGGCTTCTTTAATCTATGACTCCAGAAGCGCTTAATGAATTCTTGTGCTAAGTCTGTTTGCCTATCCGTTACTATGCTGAGGGGTTTGAGTGAAGCGTCTTTGAAACAGAATTGTCCCTACATTGGTCAACAAACAGGTGAGTGCTAGCCACAGCAAGATATAGGTAGGAGCCATCACTACGCCAGCCATAAACCAAGTATAGACGTGCAATATCATTGTGAACGCAAATATGCTACCTAGTGCGGATGCTTGCCATACATAATGTGACGGGCGACGGAGTGCGGCAAAAGTCATAGCCAAGATTGTGGCAAGCAAGTTGGCTGGCACTAGAAATGCACAAATACTTACACAGTTGGCGCGGGAGAACTCAGCTAAGCTGTTAAGGTCAAGCATCAATTCTTGGGGATAATGTCAACATTTTGTAGAACCTTTAACATATTTATAAATTAGTGAAACATCTCTTAGTGTACATATTTAATATAATAACGACTAAGTTAACATAAGTTTAGATAAGTAAAGTATTTTTATCGTTATTAGCAGAGTCAGCGGGGCTAAATCCAGAAAGGATAAGCTTTTCTGACAAATAGTCATTAAATATTTTAATTTGAATCTTACTCGCAAAAGTTTAAAAAAATGTTAATTAAGAAATGAAAATGGCTTTATCAATAACGTGAATCAAAATCTTATCACCTTCGATGTAGGATAATCGCAGAAAATATAATAGATATAATAGATTTCCTCCATGTCCCTTCGCACATACGCCATTTTAGGAACAGGTGCATTAGGCGGGTTTTACGGTGCTAAACTGCAAAAAGCTGGGTTAAACGTCCACTTTTTGCTACGTAGCGACTACGAACACGTCAGCAAGCACGGTTTAGTTGTTGAGTCTGTTGACGGCGACTTCACCTTAGGGCAAGTCAATGCCTACTGCGATGTAGAAAAGATGCCTCGATGTGATGTCGTAATCGTTGCGCTGAAGACAACGCAAAACTATGTGCTGCCAAAGTTGTTACCCCATATTGTTAAGGATGATGGGGTTGTACTGGTGTTGCAGAATGGATTGGGAGTGGAGGCGGAAGTCGCTCAAATTGTCGGTAGTGATAAGGTGATTGGTGGGTTGTGCTTTCTGTGTTCAAATAAAGTAGGACCAGGACATATCCGCCACTTGGACTATGGACAAATTACCTTAGGCGAATATGCCGTTGACTATTATGCAGCTGGTATCACAGAACGGATGCGGCAAATTGGCGAGGATTTTGAAAGTGCTGGTATCCTTATTGAATTAACTGAAGACTTGCTGCTGGGGCGTTGGAAAAAACTGGTATGGAACATTCCCTACAATGGGCTTTCTGTCATTCTCAACGCTACAACGGCGGAATTAATGGCAATGGTTCACACCCACAAGTTAGTGGAACAGCTCATGTATGAAGTGCTGACAGGGGCGAAGAATTCAGGGCGCATTATCCCTGATAGCTTCATTCAAACAATGCTCGATTACACCGTGAAGATGAAGCCTTACCGCACCAGTATGAAAATAGACTATGACGAACACCGCCCTTTAGAAGTAGAAGCAATTTTCGGGAACCCGTTACGAATGGCACAAGCTGCAGGTGTCAATTTACCGCAAATTTCTTGTTTATATCGGCAACTCAAGTTTTTGGATGCCAAGCAAAGAGGGGGATAAAGGAGGTGGGAACAATTATCCTCACCTCCCTCATGCTCGCTCTTTAACGCACTGACTCTGAAATGACAGCTACTGCTAGCAAACACAATAGGAGAATTCCGACTCGCCAAAACCAACTTCCGACTAAGGGTAGTAGCATGGCGGCGATGTGCAAGATACCAAAACTGAGTGACATTGTGTAGGCGATCGCAAAGCCGAATATGACAATTAAGAAATATTTGAGGCACTTGGAAGCTAACTTGAGAAGGCGACTATGATCATCGGTGGTGGTTTTCATGGTTTTAATTGGGTAGATATGTGTTGTTAAGATTTGGGACACACAAGACGCAGTTGTTATTTTCTGCTTTGGACAGGAGTTTGCATCTGCTGTTGAGAGTCGATGGTTTGACGGTGATTGCTCACCACTTTAATCGCCAGCAGTAAGCAAACAACCAGCGCTGCTATTACAAAGAAATTGCTAAAACCATTCCGGCGAAAAAAGTAGTCTTGTCCGCATTTGACGCACACCTGTCTGTTGGGATTGTAGGGATCGCTCCTGAACGGACAATTATCGCGATCGCACTCATTATTACAAATAGGGGTCATGTTACAAGGCTCCTAAATGGGAAGTAAAAACGTCCACATTTTCAGAATGACTGAATTAATTAGCCTTGAAAGCTCACTATGCGGCTCAATTTTTTGGCTCAGTTGGCTCGGTTATTACGTTTGTCGTTATCGAACACCAGAGCAAATGTAACATAAGAAGAAATATGATGCTAATTTTTTGAAAAATGGCGGATTCTGTTAGGTCTGTTAGGGCATCTACACAAGGGCTAGAACTTGTTGATAAGGCTAGACGAAAAAAGGGCTGGAATAAATATGCTGATATATGGTGGCAAGCTGCACATACCTCACAAGCCACCTTGAAGCGGTTTTGGAGAAGGGAGCCAATTCAGAGAGATACTTTTATCAATATTTGCCAAGCTGTCGAGCTGACAAGCTGGCAAGACATTGTTGATCGCTATCTTCCCAGCACTGAACCAGATCCTAATTTTGTTGGACGTGACGAAGCGATCGCCCAACTCCACAATATGGTTAACCAAGCTGCAAAGATTATTGTCATCCAAGGTGAGGGTGGCGTAGGCAAAACAAGGCTAGCTCGCAAATATTTTGAAAATCAGGGTTTCAAATTTTTAGAACTGTCGATGGCAACAGAACCCCAGAACATCATTTCTGTAGAGAGCGTAGTTGAGGAATGGTTATGGCGAGACTTTGATGAACAACCAGGGCGCACTCTGGGGATCAATTTGCAGAGACTGAAACGGAAACTTCGAGATGAAACGAGAAGAATAGGTATATTAATCGACAACCTCGAAACTGCTTTAGATGGATATGGACAATTTATTGAGTCTCATCGCCATTATGTAGAATTATTGAGAGTTTTGGCAGATCCAACAATCTATTCAGTCACACTCATTACCAGCCGCGAACGCCTATGTGAAGCTAATGTTGATGTGAACTTTTATATGCTCAAGGGCTTGGAGGAGTCGGCATGGAGACAGTTTTTTGCCAGTCGCAACATTAATCCTAATCCTGATTCTGCAGCGCTAAGTGAAATATGCAGAGCTTATGGAGGCAATGCCAAAGCAATGCGAATCATCAGCGGTGTCATTCGCGCAGACTTTGAATGTGAGATAGATGCTTATTGGAACGTCAGTCAGGATGATTTGTTGATTGAACAAGAGTTAGAAAATTTAGTTGTCAGTCAGTTTAACCGCCTGCAAGAAATTGATCCTGAAGCATATCGGCTCCTTTGTCGTTTGGGATGCTACCGCTATCAAGATGTGCCTCGTGTACCTATTGACGGGCTTTTGTGTTTACTCTGGGATGTGCCAGAGTCGCAACGTCGGCGGGTGGTTAATAGCCTGCGCGCTCGGTCTTTAGTAGAATGCCGTCAAGGAGAATACTGGCTGCATCCAGTCATTTTGACGGAGGCGAGCGCCCGGTTGCGACTGAGTGGAGAATGGGAGACAGCGAACCGCAAAGCTGCTGATTTTTGGACAAATAGTGTAAATACAGTTCAAGGGACAACAGATGCATTGAGAGCCTTGGAAGCTTACTATCACTATGTAGTTATTGAAGACTTTGAACAAGCGGCAGATGTCATCATCAGACAAAGAAATAATAAATGGGGAACTCATGAATCTCTTGGGCGCTCGTTTTACAAACGAGGTTTGTTAAAACCAATGACTGCTGCAATAACTGAGATATTAAACAAAGTTAATCCAGGGTATCGCCTTGCCAAACTTTATCACACATTAGGTGCTATATGCTGGCTAAAAGGTGAAATTCACCAAGCTATTAGTTATTGTGAGCAATCAAGAGAAATAGCGATCGCCTGCTTGCGAACAATGGGACAAGAAGATGAAAATGAGACTGTTAAAAAAAATAAATTAATAGTCATCAATTCCTTATTAACTACAGGTATTTGTCAAATTGGTTGTTGGGAACTCGAAGAAGCAGTAAATACTCTCAGACAAGTTGTTCAGCTTTGTGAGGAACTCGACTATGAGAAATATGCTCCATCTGCTTTGTTTTATTTAGCATTTTTAAATTCCTGTTTGGAACGAAAGCAAGAAGCACGTGAGATTGCTAATTACCTCTACAATAGACTACCGGAGGAAGGACTACCTTCATGGGTGACAGAGTATAGATTATTTTACTTATTAATAACGTATAAGAATTTAGGAGAAATAGAAACATCATTTGAAATTTACCAAAAAGATATTTTTTATGCTGACAAAAGTCCTTATACTCAAGCGAAAACGAAAGCTTTAATTGGTTTAGCACAGTTGTATCGAGAACAGGGGAAATTGAAAGAAGCAGTAGCGTGTCATGAAGAAGGAATTAGAGATTTAAGTGAAATAGGCGCTAAATTGGATTTGGCTGAGGCGTACTTCCAACTGGCATTAACTCATCAAACCATGGGGAAAGTTGCCCAAAGTAAAGAAAATTTTGAGAAGGCTATTAAACTTTTTCAAGAAATGCAAGCACCCAGACAAGTTGAGAAAGTACAAACAGCAATGGAGTCTCTATAGAAATAATCAGTAATAATGTTAGGAAGTACTGCTCAGGAGAATCGATAATTATCATGATTTTATAAGTTCGTAGTAAGGACTTTAGTCCTAGCCTCATAAACAGCGCTTAAGCGCTCACTAGGAACTTAGTACATGATTGCATAAGTTCATAACGAAAACTTAAACGAAGACTCTGCGTTCCTTTGCGTTTACCTCAGTGTTCCTCTGCGTTTAAAAAGATTACGAATTAATCAAATGCTGTACTTATAAATTCCCCCATCGCGTATGAGTGTAAAATCATCAATCAGAATAATCACCACCAGAACCATACTTCCAAGTGTCAACTAAGCGATTCCAATAGTATTTGGGTACATTAGGCAAATTTTTCATCCACGGTTCTAATATTTGACTCAGCCAAAATAAAATAGAGTAAATCCCTAAATTTCCGTAATGCACCATCCAATCGAGTAAAGTTCCTAAACCGACTTGTGGAATCACTTTGGCAACTAATCCTGGATGTGTTAAGCCAGTTTTTATCAGCGTTTGCGTTAGTGCTGGAAACTGCACCACATCTTGCAAAAATGGTTTGAGTACAGGTTCACCGAGTTGTTGCATTTGTTGAAACACCGCAGAGAGCAGTTGGTTAATTTGATTTGGATCAATTTCTTGATTTAAATCAACACTCATTGCTCTTTGGAATAGCCAAGTCACAGCTAAACTCGGTTGGTATGGTTGCAGTAGTGCTAGTGCTTTTGTAGATAACTGATCTGTTTGCAGCGCCTCGTAAACACCAAATGTTAAACGGTGCAAGTGACGCACCATCGCGCCAAAACCACCGAAACTCAAGGGAGATTGGCTCCCACTGCTATCTCCTACAGGTAAAATGCGACTCCAAGGTGTCTTTAGCGGATGACGGTAGCAGGGAAAAAACCCAAACAGCGCTCGTTTAAATGTCAGTTGGTTTAACTCCACGCCTTGATATTCGCTCATCAGGCGCAGATAATCCTCGAAAAGAGCTTCTAAACCTAAGCGTTGCGGATGGGTATCCATGTAAGTAAACATATAAGTGGTTCTGCCATCCCTTGCTGGAAAAGCTTCCCAAAAGTACTGGCACTGATTTTGCACGGGTGTGAATGATAACAATAAGTCGCCTGTATGGTTTTCCCCAAAACCTTGAGCACAAGTTCCCACAACTAAACAAAGCGCATCTGGTTTTTGTCCCTGACGTGCTTGCTGTGTTATGGGAGAAAGATGTCCCATTGCATCAATGAGCAATCTGGTTTTAAATTGGTTGTTTACCATCACTCCATCAGGGTGAACAACTGCTTCTGTAAATGGAGTGTTTTCAAACAACTTTCCGCCAGATGCAAGAAATCGCTGCTTTAAAGTTTCCAGCAAATAAATTGGATCGACACCGATATTGAGAACATCCCTTACCCAAACTTCTGTACCACCAAAAAAGCTCACTCTCGCAGGGTTGTATTTTGTGGCGATCGCCTGCTCTAATTCTGCATCACTCAGTAAATTTAATTCCAAAAAAACTTGTAATTCTTTGCGGGAAATATTCCATTCTTGCTCTCTCCCACGCAGAATACCCCGTTCCATTAACGCGACTCGCACTCCCTTCACAGCCAAGGCGCAACCAAGTAAAATCCCTAATGTCCCGCCGCAAATCACAACGTCCCAATCTATATTACCTAAAGGTTGCTGAGTTTCTTTGACTACCATTGGTACTGGCGCTATACCTTCTCTGAGTGATGCTAACAGGCGATCGCCTTGACGCAACCCTCCCAAAACATTGCCTGGTAATTGCGAAAGAACATTTTCAGTTAGGGACATGACGGTAAATTCTACGAGAGTAACTATTTTTAATTTTGAATGGTACTGATGAAAGTTACTTGGTAAAATCAATACTAAATTTTAATAACTTGTCTCTATAGATAGATGTATCGAATGTCAATAAGTATTTTCTCGAATACGGAAGTCATGAACGATATCAAACAGAGGTTACCTTGTTTTTCAAGATATGCAAAACTTGCTTTTATCCAGACTTCTCTTGTTTTTTACACAATCTTAACATAAATCTTGTTAATTTAAAGATACTGTAAATAGCCTCTGTACTGTTGCCGATAGAAAAAAAAATGACTATCTTGGTATAAGTTTTAGCTTAGTAGTAGAAAATTACTGAAAATCAATAAAAGCACTGAAACAGCTAGTATGCTGTAACATTTTTTATGAGAATCGCCTTTATAGTAGGACCATTTCCTGTATTATCTGAGACATTCATTCTGAACCAGATAACAGGTTTGCTTGTGCGTGGACATGAGGTTCACATTTATGGCTGTAAGCCTGATGATACTTCTAAGGTTCATCCCGATGTAGAAAAATATCAACTTATTAAGCGTACCTACTACATACCCGAAATTCCCAAAAATTACTTCTTGCGCTTTCTCAAAGGGTTAGCATTCATATCTACCAATTTTCATAAAGCACCTTTGGTTTTGCTGCGATCTCTTAACATTTTCAAGTATGGAAAACGAGCCGCTTCCATGAGGTTGCTTTATTCAGTCATGCCTTTATTAAAGTCTCAACCATACGATATTATTCACTGTCAATTTGGGATGTATGGCGTCGATGGCATGATTTTACGAGATGTTGGTGTCATCAAAGGAAAATTGATAACTTCGTTTCGAGGTTATGATATAAGTTGGTATGTGAAAGCTTGTGGAGAAGATGTATATGATCAATTATTTGTCAAAGGAGACTTTTTTCTAGCCAATTGTGAGTTTTTTAGAAAGCGAGCCATTCAGTTAGGTTGTGACGAGAAAAAAATTGTCGTCCACGGTTCTGGAATAGATTGCAGTCGGTTTACTTATAAGCCACGTTATCCCCATCCTGATGGGATTCGGATTGTAACAACAGGGCGTCTCGTTGAAAAGAAAGGCATAGAATATGCCATTCGTGCCGTTGCAAAAGTGGCAAGACTTCACCAGAATATTGAGTACAATATCATAGGTGATGGACATTTGAAAGAGCAGTTACAGCAGGTGATTTCGGAACTCAATGTTGCTGATAAAGTCAAGCTGCTAGGCTGGAAAAACCAGAAAGAAATTACTGAAATTCTGGATAAGGCTCATCTATTTATCGCCCCAAGTGTAACCGCTGAAGATGGAAATCAAGACGCTCCTGTCAACACGTTAAAAGAAGCGATGGCGATGGGTTTGCCAGTTATAGGAACTCTACACGGTGGTATTCCTGAATTGGTAGAAGATGGTATCTCTGGTTTTCTTGTTCCAGAACGTGATGTAGATGCAATAGCCCAAAAGTTACATTATTTTATTGAACATCCAGAAGTCTGGGAACAAATGGGCAAAGCAGGTCGTGTTTATGTAGAAGAACATTACGATATAAACAGACTCAACGATGAGTTAGTAGAAATTTATCAGCAAGCCGTGATGAGTCACGATGAGTTATGCAAGCAATTACCAAAAGCATCAGTACCTTCACAATACATAAGTTTGTCGTAGTGCATAGTGCTACTATAAAAGAAATGGGTGCTTTCATTTGCTGCAATTTTCAAGTATACAAAATCGTTTCAGATTAGCAGAGGATTTGGAGATGAATTTACCAGGAATTGCAGAAGCCCAAGTTACGATTGTTGTGGTTCCACGGGAGCGTTTCAGTTACACTCGTGAATCTCTTGAAAGTATCTACGAACATACAAACTATCCTTTTAATTTAATTTACGTAGATGGTGGTTCACCCTCTCATATCAGAGATTATCTGGTAGCTCAAGCTACTGAGAAAAAATTTCAACTGATTCGCACTGAGCATTACCTCTCCCCAAATAGAGCCAGAAACCTCGGTTTACAACAAGTTAAGAGCAAATATGTTGTTTTCATCGATAACGATGTCGTCGTTACTCCAGGCTGGCTAGAGGCAATGGTCGAGTGTGCTGAGGAAACAAAAACTGCTGTAGTCAGTCCCCTGATCTGTCAATATTTTCCACTACATACGGAAGTGCATTGTGCAGGTGGAGAATCTGGGGTGAGAGTCGAAACCAAAGGCGAGACAACAAGACGGCGAATAATTGAGAAGATTTATAAACAAGGTCGCCAGGTAGCAGACGTGCGTCCCCAGTTACAACGCCAGCAAACCGGGCTAGCAGAATTCCACTGCATGATGGTACGCACAGAGATATTTGAGAAAATTGGTTTTTTGGATGAAGCACTACTGAACACGAAAGAACACGTCGATTTGTGTATGCTGGTTGCTGAAGCTGGCGGTTCAATTTATCTTGAACCTCAATCTCTGGTAACTTATGTGCCAGGACCACCACTTGAGTGGACAGATATACACTACTATATGCTGCGTTGGAGCGATGCGTGGGAACTGGCTAGCTTGAAACGCTTGCGCGACAAGTGGAACCTCACCGAAGACGAGTACTTTCAAAACAAGTACAAGCGTTTAGGATGGCGGCGAGACATGACAATTGTCAGTCCCCTCACTCGTAAAGTTCCCTTTGGTAAAATTGGCGATCGCTTAGCAGGGAAAATACTGCGTCACATGGACAAGGCGCTAAACCGCTATCTAACAACCCGCTATGCCAAGAGACATTTGCACAATGTACAAAATCCGCGATCGACACAATTGGTGAATGCAATCACAGCAACTTCCGAGAGTTGATATTTATGGCGTTGCATCTATGCATGATCATTGTTTTTCTCACGCATAAATACAAAGACGCAAAAGTTTTCTGAGCGCCTTTATATCTGCGCGAGAGGTGACTATTCCTAGTATATGCAAAGTTCCAACGCCAAAATACTCAAAATCTAAGAGTGTGAATGATGGGCAATGCTCACCCTACGCAAACGTAAAAAATACAGTATTTTGCAGGGTAAGAAATTTTGAAGCACAATAAGGTTCTCAAATCTCAACCGCCTGCTGAAGTTGTTTATACACCAGAAAGTCAGCTGAGGCGTCCTCGTGAATTGTTCCAACAAATGTGGCGAGACTTGCTAGCTTCTCGCGAACTTGCTTGGCGATTAATGGTACGCGATATCAGCGCCCAGTATCGTCAATCATTCTTAGGAGTCGCCTGGGCTTTTCTACCACCAATTGTCATGGCTACTGGATTCACCCTTGCTAATGATGCCAATGTTATTAATATTGGCACAACAGATATCCCTTATCCAGCTTATGTCATATTTAGTACAGCACTATGGCAGACATTTGTAGAAGCGTTAAATGGTCCTGTGCAAGCAGTGACAGTGGCAAAACCGATGCTAGCCAGAGTCAACTTTCCCCGCGAAGCACTCATTTTGGCAAAGGTAGGAGAAGTCTTTTTTAACTTTGCCATCAAGGTTATTTTAATAGTGGCATTGTTCATCTGGTTTCATATCCCTGTTACTTGGACAGTGATTTTAGTGCCAGTTGCCTTAATTCACTTAGTTATTTTAGGAACATTTTTCGGTGTTTTATTAGCTCCTTTAGGAATTTTATATCAAGATGTCTCTAGAGGCATAACTTTAGTGACTGGGTTTTGGCTATTCTTGACTCCAGTTGTCTATCCAGTTCCCAGCCAAGGAACCTTTGGGTTTTTAGTCAAGCTTAATCCCGTCACTCCTTTACTAGTAACAACGCGAGAGTTAGCAACCACAGGAGTCGTATCAAACCCTTTAGGATTTTGGGTGGTAAGTGGGCTTTCCTTTGTTGGTTTACTACTAACTTGGATTGTATTTCGTCTTGCTATGCCTTTCGTTGTTGAGAGAGTGAGTTCTTAATCATGACTAATTTGATAGAAAAAGAAGTTGCTGTGACTCCTGAGGATACTGAAATTGTTATTTCAGTTGACAACGTTTCTAAAAAGTTTTGTAGAGATTTAAAACGCTCTTTATTGTATGGTGTTCAGGATATTGCCACAGAATTGGTAGGAGGAAGAAGAAAAAGTGATACTTTAAGAACAAAAGAATTTTGGGCGCTTAAAGATGTTAGTTTTCAACTACGACGAGGAGAAGCGCTAGGTTTAGTTGGTTCAAATGGAGCCGGAAAAAGTACACTGCTGCGCATCATTAGTGGTTTGATTAAGCCGGATACTGGTTCTCTAAAAGTTAAGGGTAGGGTAGCTCCGTTAATTGCTCTCGGTGCAGGGTTTAATCCTATCTTAACAGGAAGAGAAAATATTTATGCAAATATGTCAGTGCTAGGTCTCTCAACCAAAGAAATCGAAGAGAGATTTCAAGATGTGATAGACTTTGCCGGAATTGCAGATGCGATTGATGCTCCCGTACAAACTTATAGTTCTGGTATGGCTGCACGGCTAGGTTTTGCCTGTGCTGTTTACATAGAACCAGATATTTTACTCATTGATGAAGTGCTAGCTGTGGGTGATATTTCTTTTAGAATGAAGTGTTACCAAAGACTAGCAAAGCTGCGCGAAAATGGAACAGCTTTTATCTTAGTTTCTCACAATGCTCATGTCGTCTTAAATGTCTGCGAGTCTTCTATTTATTTACAAAAAGGGAAGTTGATTACTTCTGGAGAGACAGAAGCAGTGATTCGCAAGTATGAAGAAGATCTCAGCCTAGGAGGAACAGAGGCACCTCTAGGAGTCATGTACTTACCAGAAAAACCAAACAATGAAAGTTTGGGTGTTGACATTGTTTCCCTTCACTTCAAAGATGAGCAAGGAGAATTACTTGCAACTCCTCTTTGTGGAGAACCAGCTTATTTGTGCATAGAATGCAAAGCACATAAAACAATCGATAATGCAAATATCGGTGTCTTAATTACAGCTTTATCTGGACAAAATGAACGGATTTTATATATAACCTCCGGAAGTGATAATGAGTTGCTCAAAATACTTCCTGGGAAAGGTGAGATCCAAATGCAAATGCCTTACTGTTGCTTGTTACCTGGTTTATACAGCGCCAAAATATACATAAAAGAGGGCATCTGCTCTTTTGATATTGTCGAATCTTTTAGATTTGCAGTCAAGGCAAGTAAGGTGACAAGCCAATCGTTATTTTATCAGCCCCGAAAATGGAAAGTCATGAATAAGTAAGCCTAAGGTAAGAAACTGGTGCAGATATAAAGCATTCATTTCCAACTTAGCTTATTCCCCACGTCGTTTAGAAGTCAGGAATAAAGATATGCCACCTCTTGTTTCAGTCATTATACCTTGCTTTAATGCAGAGAGATGGATAGCAGAGGCAATTAATAACTGCTTACAACAAACCTATTCTAATATTGAAATTGTCGTCATTGATGATGGTTCAACTGACAATTCTTGGGAAATTATCAAAAGATTTGAAAAAAAAATAATTTGCGAAAGTTTGCCTCATAAAGGGGGAAATCACGCCAGAAACAGAGCTTTTACTCTATCTAGGGGGAAGTATATCCAGTTTTTGGATGCTGATGACTATATATTACCAGAAAAGATCGAAAGGCAAGTGCATTTTCTAGAAACAACTGGAGCGGATGTTGTTTATGGTGATTGGAGACACAAACATCATTTGCCTGATGGCACAAGTTTTCTAGATAAAGTAGAGATTGCTGGAACACAAATAGATATACTTGAGTCTCTGCTTGCCAATTGGTGGACTGCTGTTGCTTCTTTACTATATAAGAGAACTGTTGTTGAAAAGAGTGGTGGTTGGGATGAAAGGTTGCCTGCTGCACAGGATAGAGATTTCTTTTTATCAGTCGCCATGAATGGTGCCAAAGTCGTCTATCAACCTGGCTGTTATTCTATCTATAGACGATATGGCAATGTCACAGTCTCTAGTAGCTCTGCCCCTCGCTGGATAGAAAGCCACTATGCAGTCTTAGAAAAGGCAGAAAAAAAACTGATACAAATGAACCAACTGACGATGAGGTATCGGTATGCCTTAGCTAAATCTTACTTTGAACTGGCTAGAGATTCTTTGTTGATTGACAACTACTCACAATACATACGATTGTTAGAAGAAGCTTTAATTCTGTTTCCTGATTTTAAGCGAAACTCTCAAAGACCATTTTATCGTCTTGTCCAAAGTATTTGTGGCTTTCGTCTTACTGAAAGAATTGCTTGTCGTATACTGTTGGTCCAAAAGTTCTTCAATTCAATAATAGATAACCTTGTTAGCCCGAAAAAAAAATATATATAACACTCTAGGATGTGCGAGCGCAATCTTACTATAGGCATAATACAATAGTTCCTATTGCAGGTAAGACTGATGAATCGTGGAAAAATAGTTGCAATTATCACAGGTGCGATTTCCATAATTTTGGCAATTGCCTACCTCCTCCTTGTGCAACTGCTGGACTTTCGGGGCGAAATGAAACCCGCACCTATCAGTCAGTTGTCGCAGCCCTCAGCTATGGTTGTGTACAGTTTACCAGAAAATGGGCAAGCAGTCGTAGAAATAATCTACTAATTCAAGCGAAAAGCATAAAAGAGACGCAATTCGTTGTGTCTCTGCTTTTTTCTATCGAACTACTATAGATAAATAACAATAGTAACTATTGATTTTCAAAAGTATAAGAATTTATTAGAGTAAACATCTATTAATTATTTAGCTAACTTATTCCCTTTTGTAGTGATAAACGGTAATCTATGATCTAAGAAGCTTAAATAAAAATTAAATTTTCAATTCGCATATCTGCTTTATTTGAAGCAACGGTTGTTAGTTGACAACCGCGTTCTGTTATGCTGCAAATTTAGAGGAGAGTTCATGGCTCATTTCCTGCTTGAAACCGTTTGGTTAGTACCTTGCTATGCCTTGATTGGCGGGCTTTTAGCCGTGCCTTGGTCTCCAGGAATCATTCGACGCACGGGACCAAGACCAGCGGGTTACATCAACTTGGTTATGACGTTTTTTGCGTTTGTTCATGCTGCTCTTGTATTACCAGCAACATGGAATCAACCGCCGTATGAGATATCTATACCTTGGCTGAGTACGGCTGGTTTAAACCTCTCTATTGATTTAGAAATCTCCTCATTAAGTGTCGCCGCAATGGTTGTCATTGCTGGCTTGAATTTGCTGGCACAAATTTTTGCTGTCGGCTATATGGAGATGGACTGGGGGTGGGCACGCTTCTATTCACTGTTGGGTTTGTTTGAAGCTGGGCTATGCGCCCTTGCATTATGCAACTCTTTGTTTTTCAGTTATGTCATTTTGGAAGTCCTAACTTTAGGAACTTACTTATTAGTAGGACTTTGGTTTAGCCAGCCTTTGGTTGTGACGGGTGCTAGAGATGCTTTCTTAACCAAGCGGGTGGGAGATTTATTTCTGCTGATGGGGGTATTGGGTTTATTCCCCCTAGCAGGGACTTGGAACTATACGGAACTCGCGGAGTGGGCGGCTACTGCCAATGTAAACCCAACCTTGATAACGTTAGTGTGTCTGGCATTAATTGCAGGTCCGATGGGTAAGTGCGCCCAGTTTCCCTTGCATTTGTGGTTGGATGAGGCGATGGAAGGACCTGTTCCCAGTACGATTTTACGGAATTCAGTGGTCGTTGCGACTGGTGCTTGGGTCCTGATTAAACTGCAACCTGTTTTTAGCTTGTCGCCCTTCGCCAGTTCTGCAATGGTGGCTATTGGTGCAGTGACAGCAGTGGGTGGTTCTTTGATTGCGATCGCCCAAATTGACATCAAACGTTGCTTATCGTATTCCGTGAGTACCTACATGGGTTTGGTGTTTATCGCCGTAGGAACGCAACAAAACGAAGCAGCACTCTTGTTAGTACTGACTCATGCTTTAGCCGCAGCACTCTTAGTCATGAGTACTGGTGCCATTATCTGGAACAGCATCACTCAAGATGTCACCCTTTTAGGAGGACTTTGGTCACGCCGTCCAGTATCAGGCATAGCTTATGTAGTAGGGACTCTGGCGTTAATTGGGTTTCCACCGTTGGGCGGCTTTTGGGCATTGCTGAAATTAGCTTCGGGGCTGTGGGAAACGCAACCTTGGCTAGTGGGAGTGGTGATAGCGGTGAACGCTTTGACAGCTTTCAGTTTAACAAGGGAATTCAGTTTAATTTTTGGTGGGAAACCCAAGCAAATGAGCGATCGCTCTCCGGAAGTGAGTTGGCAAATGGCTCTACCCATGATTATTTTGCTTGCTTTTACTCTCCATTTACCTTTGGTGTTGCAAAGCTTATCACTGCTACCAACTTGGGCAGATCTTAACAAAGATGTCGCACTACTGCTGGTTTGGTCGAGTGTTTTTGGTTGCAGCATCAGCAGTGTCATTTATCTGGGCAATGCTGTTCCCAAACCAGTTCGTCTCCCACTGAAACCTTTGCAAGACTTGCTAGCATACGACTTCTACACACCGAAACTGTATCGGGTGAGCATAGTTTTGGGTGTTGACCTGATTTCAAAACTTGCCGATATGATTGACCGCTTAATATTTGATGGAATTGTTAACTTAGTTGGCTTAATTTCCATATTGAGTGGAGAAGGTTTGAAATACAGCACCTCAGGACAAACCCAGTTTTATGCATTTACTGTGCTGTTGGGAGTAGGAGTTTTAGGAATGCTTGTGAGTTGGCAATACTGGGGAGTTCAGTTTTTAGATTTGGTGTTTTAGTTTTGGGATTCCTTTGTGGAGTAAGGGCGCAAAGCCTTGCGCCCTTACAAAGGAATAAATTTACAATAAACCATTAATAAGAAATAATTAATAATGAGCAAGTAGAAGTATCAGAAAAAGACGATGAACAGAAAAACACAGAAGGGCAATCTTTCCAGAAGAACTTTGTTCAAATTTGGTGCAGGAGCAATAGGAACAGGGGTATTAACAGCAGGAATTGGCTCCAAGTTAATGGTTTCTGAACCAGCTGTAGCACAACAAAAAGACATAAATCCGGAGCAAGCTCTGCAATCGTTAATCGAGGGAAATCAACGCTTTGTGACAAGAAAACGTCGCAACCCTAACCAAACTCAGACACGTCTTGTTGAAGTCGCAAAAGCTCAGAAGCCGTTTGCATCTATTCTCGGATGTGCCGATTCACGAGTCCCATCTGAAATTGTTTTTGACCAAGGGCTTGGAGATTTATTTGTCTGCAGGATTGCTGGTAATGTTGCCACTGCCGAAGAGATTGGCAGCTTAGAATTTGGCAGCTTAGTATTAGGCTCAAAAGTCATCATGGTATTAGGGCATGAAAGATGTGGCGCGGTAGATGCCACGATAAAAGGTGCTCAAGTTCCTGGTCAAATTGGCAGTTTGATTGATGCCATTAAACCCAGTGTTGAAAAATCAAAAAACTTACCAGGTGATAAGCTAGAAAACGCCTGTAAAGCGAATATTTTGATGCAAGTCGAAAAGTTGAAAGCATCAAGTGTTCTCTCTCAGTTAATTGATGCAGGAAAATTGAAAGTTGTAGGTGGTTATTACGATTTAGACAATGGTACAGTGACTATAGTGAGTTAATAATAGACGCGTTAACCAGCCACTTAATACTGACGCAAAAACCCCTTTCTCTGTCTTCTCTGCGTCAGTCATCTTACTAACAAATTTTCAAATTTTATTTTGACTCAAATCGATCTATGCTCAGTACCTTAATTTGGCTGCCTATTTTTGGTGCCGCTGTTATTAGTTTATTGCCTCGTGCTATTCCTGCAATTAATGTTCGTTTGACAGCCTTAACTGTTGCTGGATTAGCTCTTATTTGGAATATTTTCCTACTGCTGAAATTTGATATCTCCAATTCCGGAATGCAGTTACAGGAATATTTACCTTGGAATGATACCTTGGGCTTGAGCTATCAATTGGGGGTTGACGGACTTTCGATACTGATGCTCATTTTAAATAGTTTGCTGACCTGGGTTGCCATCTACAGCAGCAGTCAACAAACCGAACGTCCCCGGCTTTTCTATTCGCTCATCTTATTAGTGAGTGGAGGAGTCGCAGGTGCGCTCGCCGCACAGAATTTGTTGCTCTTCTTCTTGTTCTACGAACTGGAATTGATACCCTTCTATCTGCTGATTTCGATTTGGGGTGGTCAAAACCGGGCTTATGCTGCCATGAAGTTCCTGATTTATACTGCTGTTTCAGGAGCGTTAATTCTGGCGACATTCTTAGGTACAGTCTGGCTCACAGGTTCAACCAGCTTTAATTACGATGCACTCTCCACCCAAACCTTATCAACAGCACTGCAAATCATTCTACTTGCAGGCATAGTACTAGGTTTTGGTATTAAAATTCCTGTAGTTCCCTTGCACACTTGGTTGCCGGATGCTTACGTTGAAGCTTCAGCCCCCGTTGCGATTCTTCTCGGTGGAGTGCTAGCAAAGTTAGGAACTTATGGCATTTTGCGATTTGGGATGGCGCTGTTTCCCCAAGCTTGGAGTATTCTTGCGCCGACTTTGGCAATTTGGGGAGCTGTCAGTGCCATATACGGGGCGCTTACAGCCATTGCCCAAAAAGACATCAAGCGCATGGTGGCGTACAGTTCCATCGGTCATATGGGCTATATATTGCTAGCAGCTGCCGCCAGCACTTCCTTAGCACTCATCGGTGCCATTACGCAAATGGTGAGTCACGGCATCATCCTCGCCCTCCTCTTCCATTTAGTAGGAGTTGTCGAAGCAAAGGTAGGAACCCGTGAGTTGGATAAACTCAATGGCTTAATGAGTCCCATACGCGGATTACCCCTGATAAGCAGCTTACTGGTTTTAGGTGGTATGGCAAGCGCCGGCATTCCAGGCATGGTAGGATTCATTGCAGAATTTATTGCCTTTCAAGGCAGTTTTTCTGTCTTTCCCATACCAACACTGTTGTGTGTCATCGCCACTGGCTTAACCGCAGTTTACTTTGTCATCCTCCTTAACCGCACCTGTTTTGGCAGACTTGACAACAACTTAGCTTACTATCCCAAAGTTCTATGGTCTGAGAAAATGCCAGCCCTTGTCTTGGCAGTTATCATATTGTTCTTGGGAATACAACCCACTTGGTTAGTGCGTTGGGCTGAACCAACATCTACAGCAATGGTTGCGGCTATTCCTCCTTTGGAAAAAACAGTCACTCCTCAAGTAGCTCTCAACCCATGAAGAACCTTACCGTCATCCCCTCTTTGCAAACCTAGAGGGGTGCCGGAGGCAGTACAAGCTAAGTTGTCCTTCATTTGTAAAAACAAAAGACAGAATATAGCAATTGCTTTTTAAGGAAGTCAAAATGGTACAAACTCCAGATAAATCTACAACTAAATTACCTCCTTCAACCCATGAATTTGCAGAAGTCATTCATCGCTTAGAAGCAGGCGGTGCAATGTTACCCGATACGCCAGAAAACTTAATGCAAATCATCGGTCTTTACAAAGCTTATGCAGTGCCGATGGACTTCTATTGGCGCGACTTATTATATATTGCCGAACGCGTATTTATAAATCCATTTCCCTTCTTCAAATACTTCTTGCCTAAGGAGTATTTAGAACTCCACAATCATTATGCAGGCGATGATGCTGAGTTGAGAGTTTGGCGCGGTGAAGCAACTGCCCATCCAGAACTTTTGGCATTTATGGAAAAGGGTGAAACCTTCAAAATGCCCAAGTTATTGCATCACTTATTCCATGATCGCATCAACATGGAATTTGCTGAAGCTTGTATGCGCGCAATGCTTTGGCACAGAGGTATGGGTGGACAATTTGACCCTTATCTGGACACCGAAGAATATAAAGCCAACGCTGACAGGGCAATCAAAGCTTACTTCCAAGGCAACCCATTAATGCTGGGACTCTACAAGCTGTTCCCGGATATGTTTATAGAACAGTGCCGTCAGATGTCCTACTACGCTAATCTGGGCTTGTTCTGGGAAATCATGGCTCCTGTATTCTTTGAAATGTCAGACTTGTATGACGAAGGGAAAATTACCAGTGTCCCAGAGGCAATGAATTTCTTGGTGAATGGAATTCTTGCAGTCGCAAGTCGTCCTATTTACCATAATGTTTATATCCGTGGTGAATGCTACGAAATCGTTCCCAAATCTAAAGGATTCGTATGGCTTCACGAAGCTGCATTACCTTACGTCGAAGCTGTTTTCTACCGCACCGCTCCCTTCCGGGGTACAAAATCTTATAATGCTCAAGCACGGCAAGTACCTACAGATCAAAAAGATTTCCACTACGGAATTCTTTATGCAGATGTCTTTCCAGTAGGTACCGCAGGCATTCCACCAACACTGCTCATGCAAGATATGTTGCACTTTTTACCACCATATCTTGTTGAATACTACAAGCAATATTGCCGAGGAGAAGAAGATATGTTGATTCAGTTGGGAGTTAGTTTCCAACGGTCAATGTACTGCGTCACTTCTGCTGTTATTCAAGCATTACGAACAGCACTTTTACATCCTTTAGATGACCCAGATCCTGAGCATTTACAAGCAAATAGAGACTTTTTTGAGACTCAGTTAAACCGCTTCAGTCGCCCTGAGTATGGTATTCGTGATGCTGCTCGTTTGCGGGATATTCAAAGCCAGGATTATAGATAAGCCAAAACACATTTAAATTGCATACTTTCAAAGTGAGTGTCGTCATGAGTCATTAGACTTGTCGGAAAATGTGAAAAGCAGTGAGTGTCTGGCTTGGAGGAAGTTTGCCTTCAAGCCAGCGCTTTTTCATCTTCAGATGTACTACCTGTGAATCGAAGTGAATAGAGAGTAACCACTGACACCTAAGATGAAAACGACGACTGCAGAAAAAGCTACGACATCTCTCACAAGAAACAAAATCCAATCTTTTCTTAATTCTTGTTTAGACTTTAGTTCCCGCAGCTTCCGTTCCAGCGCTGCATCTTCTTGAGACTGCAAATTTAGTGATGATAAAATCAGCGGATTTTTACCTTGTTTGGCAATTAATTTGGATAAATCTTTTAAATCAGTCATTCTGCTAAATGCCAACAATTTCAGTCTCTAAAGTTTTCTTTTCGTCAGTAATCCATAAATGCTTCCCGTCCAGCTTTGCTTCTACTGCTACCTGCATCAAAACTATACCTTTTAGCAGAACCTCAGCCATGTCTCCATCAAGCTGTTGAGCGACATTATTCAAAGTTTCATATAGTTCTGGTGACAAATTCAAACTGATTTTTACACGCTGATTTTTTCCTTGTATAGTCATTTTTCACTGGCGTTTTTTCTCAGATGTTTCAATATAATATAGCAATCCTATTTTATTTATGATAAAGGTCAGAAAAATGATTGCAGAACTTGATAGGGTTATTCTAATAACTGATATTTCAGAGTACAGTTTAGAACAGAGTGATATAGGTACAGTTGTTTTGGTACATCAGGATGGCAAAGGATATGAGGTAGAATTTGTCACCTTGGATGGGGAAACTGTGGCAATTATTTCACTCTTTGCTGCACAAGTTCGTCCCATCAGTAGTAGAGAAATTGCCCATACGCGGGTGATAAATCGGTAATATTTCCTACAATTAAGTCTGATGCTAAAGAAGTGCGTAAGCGTTGCTCCTCTTTGAGGATCTAGGACGTAACCAAACTTTTCAAAACACATAATATATAATATGTCGCACTGTCTCAACCCATCTTCTTGAGTGCCTAACGACTAAAGTCGCGGCTATACGAACGAAACCTGCCTACGCAGGTTTGAAAACGCTAGAGATTACAATCTTCAACGCGTGCAAAAAGATTTAAGTATATCTGATGAAATAATATTGGTCCTAATGCCATTCCCCAACCAACAGTAGCAGGAAGATGACCTGCTGGAGCCTGTAAAGTGAAATTGAGAACAGCGAAAGCTGTATTCCATCCCAAGCTCTCAGAGGATGTCTGAAAACTTTAAGCAAGGTATATTTTGTCATTCTGTTCGCGTAGCGTGCCCGTAGGGCATACGTAACGAAGTGGAGCGAACGCGAGTGCGTGTCCCGTTCGCGAAGCGTGTCCGTAAGGACTCAGGGACTCAGAATCCCAGTTTGTCGTTAATTTTTGAGATGCTGAGCGCTAAGGCGCACGCACTCGCGTTCACTGCGCTGGCGCTCCGTATGCCTATGGCTAACGCCACGGCTACCGCCGAACGGTACGCTGAGCGCAAAGCGCACGCTACGCGAACGCGAACAGCATGACATTTTTGACTTCTCAGACATCCTCTTAAAATTGGCGCAAGAATAAACGGACTGTAGCTTATAGATCTACTTGTAGTAATTGCTCAAGCCTGCCCAGATCGTCTAATTCATACAGGTCATCACAACCACCAATAGGTCGATTATTGACAAAAATTTGAGGTACGGAATATCGACCGTTGGCTCGCTCTGCCATAACAGCCCGTGCTATTTTATCTCCATCAATGCTGTATTCAATAAATTCAACGCCCTTTTCCTTTAGTAAAGCCTTGGCTTGACGGCAGTATGAGCAAGTCTTACTCGTGTAAATTTCAACTTTCGCACTCATAATACTCTCAACAAATTGATTGGATGAAAAGCAATTGAACTTATATAATTTCCACCCTTAAATTGTACTGTGGCAATGTAACTTAAATCAGTGTAACCAATGGGTTCTCCTGTACGAAACCAGCAAAATCGCCGATTTGTATAAAAAATTTCACTTCTAGTATTTTCAGTGTTAATTAACAGCCAAAGGCAGGGTTTATCCTTTTGGAGTTGAACAGTAAGAATCTGTGTATCAACTGGTAATTCAAGGATGAATTCACCACTTGCAGGAATTTCATATTTATGAATTGTTTTTAAATTTCTTACAATTTTTTTTAGGCTTGTCATAGAAAGTGTATTCATCTGCATTGTATGAAAACTTCATTAATGACCAAAGTTCTACAGGCTTTAAATCTTCACTTATTGGATCATCTGTATAAGCCAATGCAACTATAGGAGCATCACCCTCTACAGCAATCTGAATGATTTTTGCTCCGTCGTTTCTGGTACCTATCTCTAAGAAATCACGCTCACTAAAAAACTTAATATGTTGCCATTTATCTTTATCAATTATCAGCATTTCATAGCTCCTGGAATTTGAAATGTAAAAACCCCTACCTAGTTATAAACTAGGCAGAGGCATTACATCCAAATTAATTCCTCGGACTTAATGCAGCAACTCAATCCCCCGCTTCGCCAACGCCTGCGCCGTCAAACCATTAAACGCCATCAACTCACCAGCACTCGCCGTCGTCTCCCCACGCTTCCACGCGAAGGTATCCCGCTTCGCACTACTCCGCAGCATAATTGGTTCCAGCATCGCCGCAGCGCCACCAGTGACACCAATGAGTGCATCGCCAGCAAACAATTCGGCAAATTTCTCATCATCCAAGAAATCGCCATCGGCTTGCGAACAAGTATCCCAAGCGGTATCATGAGGACGATACAAACGCCGGGGGTTGATAACAGAAACAATCTTGACGGCAATACCTTCAGTTTCTAGAAAAGCAGCAGCTTCAAATACTGGCATTAACGTCATATCGCCAATTACGGCAAATACAACTTTCTTACTTCCCCCTTGATTAGAATCGACATCTTGCAACACAACTGCGCCATCGCGTAACCCTTGACGACTTTGTTCAAATGTTGTTCTAATTGGCAACGGCGACTTACTCGCAGTAATCACAATTCCCTTATTCTTTGTTGTCAGCGCCCAGTCATAACAGACTTGAATACTGTTAGCATCGGGGGGGAACAATGGGAACACATTACCATTCCGCATCAAGGAAGCAAAATAAGCTTCAATTTCCGGACGTTGATGAGTCCAACCGTTACGCCCTTGCTCTAATGCGCCAGCAGTGAATAAAGTAATTGTTGAGGGAGTGGGACGTCGCAATTCTGCCATTGCTTGCGTGACTGTTTGCCAAATTGGTAAACCGTTGATGGCAAAAGATTCGTAGGAACACCACAAAGTTCTCGCACCCATCAACGATAAACCAGCAGCTAACCCAGCACAAGCATCTTCACTCAAAGGTTCGTAAACTTGTCCGCCTGGTGCTTGGTTGTATAAGTCGTCTGTGGTGGGATGAATAATCTTGAGTGCTTGGTTGATATTAGCAATTCCTGATGCTTCATTACCATCGGCGTTAGTAACCAGGAAATTCTTATCCTTCTGTCCAACTATTCCCACTAATCTTCCCATAGATGTTGTGGAAACTTTTGGATCTCCTCCTACTGCATATTCTTCTAAAGGCAATTCGCCTAATTCTGGCAATGGTAATTCAAATTCTGTCACAACTGTCTTCGCTGCGGGACCTCCGCCTGCGCGTTCAGCATTTGTCCGTACCAGTTGCCAAGCTTCTGGAGGTAAGGCACGTTCTTTCAACGCACTTATAATATGCGGAGCATCGAGCGTATCTTTAGGATAGAGGTTGTGCGATTTTGCACCTCTTGCGTGGACTCCTGCACCTTTGAGTTGTTTTATGATGAAGACGGTAAGCTTGCCGCCAAGTGCAGATTTAGCAGCTTTATCCACACCAGTTAGCACGGCTTTGGTGAAAGCTAGCCGCTGCTCAAATGAAAAGACAGTACTATCAACATAATCGCCTGTTTGGTTTTGGTCGTCAAAGTCTTTGGCATCGACTAACACGACTTCTTCAAAACCGTTACCTTGCCAGTATGCCTTCATCTGTTCATTCGTTTTCAGGGAAACCATGCTGTGGTGTTCCTGGCTGTAACCGTTCCACACCAACACTGGCAAGAAGTTGGTCGCCTCTGGAAACGCAGTGTGGAAGTGTGCGATCGCACTTATGATATACGGTTCACCCAGTCCACCGTCGCCAACGGTGAAGGGGAATAACTTATCTTTATGCAGCTTTGCAGCTGCCATTGCAAAGTGTTGCCCTTGTCCCAATGGACCTGCAGGTGCAAGAATACCAGGAATGTAGCCGGAAAGGTGTCCCAAGAGTCCGTGCTTTTCCCGGAAGCGATCGCGCAATTGTTGCACTGTAAAAATTCCCATGTCCTCTAGCGAACGATCCAAGAACATGGCACTATAAAATCCAGGGGCATGGTGTCCCACTTCGGTGATAATGTTCTTGTAACCGAGCATGACAAGCGCTGCATAAGCTTCCGCTTGAGAGGCAAAACCGCCTGGATGTCCAGAGGCTTTAGCTCCGGTGATTTGCAATGTCAGGTAGCGCAAAGCGTCGGCAGCAAGTAAGGTTTGGAAGGCGGCGGCTGGATCTGTGGGGTTGGCACTCCCCCCCGACTCTATGGCAGGTGTTCCACCATAAGTTTCAAAACCTGGGATTGCTTCACCAAAGTATTGAATTCCTTCGCAAAAATCGGGAGATGCTGCAGTTGCCTTTGGAGTGATTGCTGTCATGCTGAGTACCTTATTTCAAGTATTGAGGAAACACTATGGATGCTCCTTCAATTTAATAAAAATTTTACAACTTTCAGGTTGCCCGTTTTCTACAGGATCAGCCCAAGGGTGTGCTGTGCCCTAAACTTATGTCGGGATCATCAGGTTTTACTCAGCACGGCATACCCTATAGTCGAAAATGGAAACTTTACCCTTCTTAATATAGTTGTGTTTATTTACGCTGACCTACTTATATTCCAAGGAGAAGTTTTTTATTCTGCGTTGATTATTTGTTCAACCAATTTTAATTACGAAAAATCAATTTTAGAAAATACTTAGAACTTACACACAAGTCACGGAAAAAGGAACCGCCAAGGACGCAAAGGACACGAAGCAAAGAGGGTTATAGAGAGTTTTTGCGTAAGTTCTGATACTGAGTATTTTCTTCAACTAAAAGCTTACAACAAGACGGTAACAAAATATTACTTTTCAGAAAAGTCAAGACAAAATCAGTAGTTAAAATATCAAATCAAATAAAATTAATTATTTAAAGTTAGTTGCATTGGCACGCAAGAGAATAAAATCTGCACTCCCGAGCCTATGAAACTACCAAATGGTCCACAAACCCCAAGGCTGGTACAGATGCTTCAGTGGATTGTTAGCCCCATGTCGTTAATGGAAACCTGTGCCAAAGGCTATGGGGATATCTTCACATTGCAGGTGACATTCTCCCCACCCTACCAAAAGGATTGAGGGTGGGGCTTCTCCAAGTCGCCTTGAAGAAATTTCCTGCTTCATTGGTCGCGTCTAGATAGGCGCGATTTGCATCCCCCTATCCCCGGCAACG
>JAHHIB010000085.1 GCA_019359075.1 Kalymmatonema hyalinum WJT4-NPBG1 | reverse complement strand
GTAGCCGTTTTTTCAATTCCTCTTCGCTTTCTGTTATCTCAACCTTGAATGAGCGGCCCATGAGTACTTAAACTTATGCAATTTGCAACTTCTCTATTATATGCAGCTTCACATTAAATTGGTATTAGCGCTGCTATCGCTCAAATAGTCGTGGACTAAAGTCCTTACTACGAACTTATACAACCATCATAATTAATAAAGGTGAACTAGTAGTTTTGATTTACAAGCGCACCCTAAGTTTTACTCACACCTTGGTATGGCGGCGTTGTATTTAGCGATTCTCATTTGCATAGAATACAAGAAGCAGTCCGGTAGGGGCACGGCTAGCCTCATACGTGTCAACTTAAGCTGAAAACCCTTGCTAGAGGCAGGTTTCTCGTTCCTTGCTAGAGGCAGGGAATGCATAGCTTGAGGCAGAGCCTCGCGTAGTGCATTCCCATGCTGAGCATGGGAACGAGAATAAGGATTCATTAAACTAGACGAGGAAGACCATATATAGCGTTTCTCGGTTGGGTTCAATACACAACTGTAGAGACGTAGCATGCTACGTCTCTACATTTTTGTGGTTCTATATGTGATTCAAATGAGAACCGCTATAGTTGTGATAGTTGTGATAACAGTAGAAACAGTAGAACAAGAAATTTTTCGCCTTGGGAGAAGGCGATGTTCACCATTTTCTCAACTTATCCACCTTATTTAACATCAGCTTTGCCCATTTGAAATCCAGCAAACCGTGCAGCAGAGTGTAAAAACAGGGAATGATAAACAACGTCAGCACTGTTGCTAACGATAGACCTGAAAACACCACAACACCTAAAGGTTGAAGGAACTCTGAACCTTCACCAATTCCCAGCGCCAAGGGGAACATACCTAAAACAGTCGTAATAGTTGTCATCAATACAGGACGCAGGCGTTGCGGTGCTGCTTTCAAAATGGCAGTCTGACGGTCAACTCCTTCTTGTTCCCGAATTTGATTTGCTAGTTCCACCATAATGATGGCGTTGTTGACCACAATACCTACCAGCAATACTGCACCGACTATCACTGTTGCGCCGATCGCGGTTTTGGTGATGTAAAGTCCGAAAATACCCCCAGCTAATGCTAGCGGTATCGTAAACATAATCACCAACGGATCGACCAGTGAGTTGTACTGTACTGCCATAACCACAAACACGAGAAAGGCTGCTAATCCCCCTAACAATTTGAGAGAATCTTGCAACTGCTGATTAGATTCTGTCGCTGAACTGGGCAACACGCTAACGCCTTCAGGTAAATCTAAACTGTTCAATACGCCATTTACCTGTTCTAATGCCTGACTGAGACTAGCTCCCTCAGTTAAATTGCCTGCAATAATGAAAACCTGGCGTTGGTTAATGCGCTGAATTTCTCCAGGTGCTTGACCTTCCACAATATCAGCTACATCGCTGAGACGCACTTGACGATTATTTGTAACAAATAAAGGTATCCTTGCCAGTTGGGAAGCGGATTGCACGGCTTGTTTATTTAATTGCACCCGTACATCTACCAAACGGTTGCCGCGTTGCAACTGAGTAGGTATACTTCCCTCAATAGCAGTCGCAATTGTGTCCCCAATCTCTTGAGTCGTCAACCCTACAGCAGCAACTCGCTCCCAGTCAGGACGAATCTGAATTTCTGGTTGACGGGGGTCTGCATCAGGACGAAATCTGGCTGAGGTGACTCGTTCTTCCATTGCTGCTAACACTTGACGCCCTGCTTGTTGTAGCGTTTCAGCGTCATTTCCTTGCAAAATCACATCAACTTCAGCACCGCGCACGGGAGAGTTGGAGAGAATCAAACCCCGTACTTGACCGGGACTTAAGCGCAGGCGAATTCCGGCTAAGTTCAGCTTGTTAAACTCGCCAGTCACTCGTTCTGTATATGCTTCTACATCCGTACCTGGTTTTAAGGTGATGGTGCTAGAACTTCGCAGGGGGTTTTCGCTGGTATTATTACCAAACAGAGAACCTCCAGATGTAGAGAAAACATACTCAGTTTCTGGCTGGTTAACGAGAATCTCATCAACCGCAGCCATGACCTTACGGTTTGTTTCTAAAGGTGTACCGGGAGGAAATTGGGCAGATAAGTTAGCTTGTCCGGTGTTAATTCGAGGTAGGATTTCTTGAGGAATTTGAGGAGCCATCCACAAACTGCTACCACCAAAAAGGAGAATGGCAAGCCCAATCACTAACAACCGATAACGCAATACCTTACCTAAAAAACCACTATATCCTCTGGTAGAAGCCTCAAAAAGGCGATTAAACTCTCGTAGCAGCCAAAACTCAGTCAGGCGACTTGACCAACGCCATGCCAACATTCGAGAAGTCATCATTGGCACAACGGTTACCGCAATTAAGATGGAAGCAGCTACGGAAAAGCTAATTGTCAAAATTAACTCATTGAACAGCAGTGAAATAAAGCCGCCGATAAGCAAAAAGGGCAATACTGCTACTAAGTTTGTACTGGTAGAAGCAACTAATGCTGATTCTACTTCTCGACTACTTTGTTCGGCTTTGTCAATAAGTTGCTCCTTGTTCAGGCGAGTTTTTGCACTCTTACCTGGAGTCACACCAGCACCCTCGGCAATATTCTCCAACATCACGATGGAGTTATCGACGACGATACCCACGCCTAGCGCCAAACCACCCAAGCTAAAAACGTTGATAGATAAGCCAAATAACCCCATGAAGATGATGGCAGCAAGTGTGGCGAGGGGGATGGAGAAGACGATAATAAAAGTTTGACGTAGGGAACCAAGGAAGAGTAAGACTGCTACTGCTGCAAGCCCTGCCCCAATTAAACCAGAACTGGTAACGTTGGATATAGAATTGCGGATAAATCGCGACTCATCCAAGGTGGGTGTTATGACAGTTCCCTCTTGAATTAAACCAGACTGCCTCAGTTGTTCCAGTCGGTTTTTGACTCCATCCACAACGTTAATTGTGTTGGCATCCGGTTGCTTTTGGATACTGACTTTTACCGCTTCGTCGCTGTTAAGTGTAACGAACACTCGCTGTTCTTCTGACCCATCAATCACCTCGGCAAAATCTCGCAGGTAAACGCGTCGGCTGGGAGTGGGAGAAGATGAGGAGGATGAGGGGGATGAGGAGGATGAGGAGGATGAGGAAGATGAGGAAGATGAGGAAGATGAGGAGGATGAGGGGGATGAGGAGACTTCAAATAAAAGGTTTCTGATTTCTTCGGCTTTCTGGAAGCGTCCGACAGTACGCGTTAAGGGTTCAGAATTTTGACCATAAATCCGACCGCCGGAAATATCTTGGTTGCGGTTTCTTAGTTCATCAAGTACATCAGTTAAACCAACACCCAATGCTTGCAGGCGGTCTAAATCAACATTTACCCTGACTTCTTCTTGAACGCCTCCTGATACATCTACCCCTGCAACCCCAGCTACCACACTGAGTTCACGCGCGAGTTCTTCTTCCGCAAATACACGCAAGTCAACGCCTTTCAACGAGGGTGAAGTTAAGGCAAATTCGTAAACAGGTAATTGCGAAGGGTCTACTTTGAATAAGCGCGGTTCTTCAATAGTATCTGGTAAAGTGCCTCTTGCTCTGTTAAACGCTGCTGTGGCATCGTTGAGGGCTTGGTCGATGTTTCCTCCTGGTTGGAAGAATAAATCTATGCTTACCTGTCCCTCACGAGTTTGAGAATATACCTGAATCACACCTTCTGTGGCAGCAAAAGCTTCTTCCAGTGGTCTGGTGATTTCATCAACCCCAACTTCAGGAGAAATTCCAGGTGCTTCTATACGTGCCCCAATACGAGGATAGGTAATTGATGGCAGCAAATCTACTGGTAGTTTTATGATAAAAAACACACCCAAGACAATGACTGCCAGCGTAAGCATGAGTGTACCAATGTGCTGGCGGATGGAAACAGCGCTGATACTAAATCCGCTACTTTGGTTTACCTGGTTTACCTGCTGCATAATACTAACTAAGTGCTGAGTCCTAAGTATTCTGATCTCGGTATAGTAGGTAATGCCCTACGATTGTTTTTCTGAAAGAATTGAAAGCCCCACAGTGTCACCATTTTTCAATGGTTTGCCACTACGAGTCACAAATCTTTCTCCTGGTTGCAAGCCAGATAAAACTTCTACGTTGCCATTAGCCTTTTCTCCAAGCGTTACGGCTCTCGCTGTCACCGTTGCTTTATCACCTGCTTGGGTTACAACAAATACCGTCCCTTGACGATTGGAGGTTGGGGATTGGGGAGATGAGGAAGATGAGGAAGATGAGGAAGATGATTTGTCCCCTTGTCCCCTTGTCCCCTTGTCCCCTTGTCCCCTTGTCCCTTCCCCCTGAAGCGCTATCTCAGGTATAATGACTCGCGGTTGTGTCTCGGTTTCATATTTGACTCGCGCTAATAAACCGCTGCCAATTTTACCGTCACTGTTGGCAATGACGACCTCAACTGGCACCAAGCGATCTCTTGTATTAGCGGCTGGAGAAATGCGTGTCACTTGCCCAGTGTATGTTTGGTTAGGGAAGGCATCTAAGCGCACTTTTACAGATTGCCCTACCCGCACTTTTGCCAGTTCTAATTCCGAAACTTCAACCACGACTTTGACACGGCTAAAGTCACCAAGTTTTAAGACTTCATTACCTGGTTGGAGAAGATTTCCTGGTTCTGTCACTTTTTCTAAAACTGCCCCAGTAATTGGAGATGTGAGCCTTGCATAGGAACGGCGCTCTTTGGCTTCTGCAACTACGGCTTGTTGGGCGACGACTCTACCTTGCGCGGCTGCTAGGGCTTGCTGTTCTGTACGCACTGTCTCTTGTGCAGCGCGGAGTGCTTGGGCAGCTGTTCGGGCTTCGGTGCGTGCTTGTTCGGCTGCTTGTTGTGCGATCGCCCCTTCTTTCAAGAGTTTCTGCTGCCTTTGTGCGTCTGCTTGTGCTTGCTCTAGTTCTGCTCGTGCGCTACCTACCTGGGCACGAGCATTGCTTATCTGAGCGTTTGTCCTTGCGACTTCTGACTTGAGAGCTGCTAATTCTGCTTCTGCTTGATTTTGCGCTGTTCTTAAGAGAGCATCATCCAACTGTGCAATGATTTGTCCTTGCTTAACAGCATCTCCCACATCCACATTCAACGCCAAAAGCCGCCCTTCCACTTGCGATCGCAGCGATACGGTACGGAATGGTGTGGTACTACCTGTATATTCTGGGTCTTGTCGCAACACGCCAGTACGGGCAACTGCTGCATCCACGGGTGTTGCACCGCTTCCTTTTTGGTTACCGCCAGGGCGCTGTGATTGAGCTTCAGCTGATTCCTTCGGAAGTGAACCGCAACCCCCTGTCAGTAGTCCTACGCCGAGTACAGAAGCAATCAAAATCCTATTAACTTGCATTTTTTTGGAGGTCATTGTTAGCTGTTTCAAAAAACAATCGCTGTTTTTCTGCCTTTTGCTATGTGGTACTTTAAGCTGCTGATTTCCTTCCAAAACCACCTACTCACGCTCCTGTTAGGGCAGTTTTGGGTTAAGACAATAATTCGATTCTCTAAAACTTAGCATCCTAAGTAAACGTTAATACAATTCATACATAAAGAGGACAAATGCCCTTTTTACCTCCTGCAGTTTTGCCGGACAAAGCGATTTTTACGTAAAGTGGTGCAATTTTTGTTGAAGTTATTATAACTATTTTTTAATTTTCCTTGACTCTGCCTCAGGGTCAGCTATCTCATGTCGTTTGCAAGGGCAACTTTACAGACGTAGACACGCAGAAGCTAGCTTACTAATCGGTAGTCAGCAAGACAAGAAATCATGTCTGCGGAAGCAAGGTTTATGTATAAAGACGAGTCTTTCTGTCTATTGGTTCCCACAACTGCAATATTTCATAATTTGGAAAAACCAAATTTTTCAGTCTTGCTTTCTTACTTTAGATAGTTGTCAAAAAAATAAAAATGCTTGCTTGTAGTCTTGTAGCAAAAATATCAGCAATTCTCGTAAAATAAAGATAATCTTAAGAAAAGTAACGATATCTGGTATTTGGGACACAGATAGTGTAGCTAGTCTCAGAGCCGATGACAAATTCCCTTTACGTGAGGAAGGATACCAGTGACATCACCGCTCAAACTGACACAAGTTGCTGACGAATCTCTACTGGCGGAGTTTTTTCAAGAATCAGTCGGTAAGTGGCGTTCGGAACGGCGCTACTATACACTACCGGATGGAGAAACCAAGGAAATGGTGAGTATGATTACCATTCGGTTTTTGACAGCCGGATGCGATGAATTGCAAAAGCTAGCTCAAATGCACGGTCTATCTGATACAGTCAGTTTGGTCTGTGGCGCTGAAGTGACTTGGGAAAGTGAGAATACTGTAACGGGAAGGAAGGAGTCTAAAGGTTCAACACTATTTGGTGCTTTAGGAAATATTTTGTATCGCGATCGCGGTTTTGCCACAACCAAACCTGTCACCGCGGAGTATCACTTCCCCAACCCCAAAACATTGTGTTTGCGGACTGAATACAACGGTTCAGTGTTTGAGGAAGAGTTAAAGCTGATTGGCAGCAAATACCGCACGCGCCAATCTATTATCTCTCGTGCTGGCGAACAGTTGATGATTGGTCAATATTTGGAAAAGAGAATAGATTAGAAAGCATTTTTCATCTAAAAACTCCCTTGAGTGTTTCCTCCTTGTGTTTTTAGACCAACGAGGAAACACGATACGAGCAGATTTATCAATTATTGACCATTACGTGTTTCCGCTTGCGCTGCAGAAAGCTAACAAGTCCTAAACTAGCAAATGCCACTGTGCCTATTACAGCACTTGGTTCAGGGACTTTAGCTTTTGGATCAACCCGCAGGACTTGCCCAACGACCGGGCGATCGCCTTTACTGGAAACATAAACTGCACCATCAGGAGCAACTGTCAAGGCAGTAGCAGACTCCAAACCATTCCCACTTAAAAGAGTTGTACGAGTGCCATCAGGGGCGATTTGGATCAGAGATGCATCTGCAACGCCCAACCATTGGGGTGCATTGGAGTATTGTAAGGCATACAAATTGCCTTGGGCATCGAATTCTAAATCAGAGAGTTGGGTAAAGCCATCAGCGTAGACTGTGACTTCACCATCAGATCCAACTCGAAAGATCCGCGCTTCACCTACAGGGAAAGGAAAACCCGTGAACTCGCTGACGTACAAAGCGCCATCAGGACCAAATGCGGCACCTGTGGGTACTGATTCAATTTCAACTTCATCTGGTATTTGATCAAGTGGCGGCGCTTCCGGTGGTAGCACCTGTCCTGGTCCTGGAGTTGGGAAGACTGGGTTCGTTATTGTTTGCTTGGGAAGCACAACAAACGAAGTCAAGTTACTGCCATCAAGTCCTACAGTTAACACGTTGTTTGCAGCAGCATCAACAACATACGCAGTATTACCTTTTATTGCAAGAGCATAGGGGTTGCTAGCTATTTCACCGCTGACGTCAAGCACACCTTCCCCATCAGCATTATTAGCCAATTCATATCTTGCAAAATCGGCAAGACTTGTCAACGAACCCGTGTTGAAGTCTACTTTGTAGAGTTGTCCCCAACCTGGAGCATTTTCAGGAAAATCGCGGATGGTAGGATTTCCACCGTATCCAATCAGAAGATAAGGATTTCCTGCTGCATCAAATTGGATATCCTGAGGACCTTCACCTGTAGCACCAACAGGTCTTAATGCTATAGACGGCAATCCTGTCAGTATACGCTCTTGTTTACCATCCTTAACTCTGGTCACCGCACCAGTTGTACCAGCACATGAGTTAAGACCTTCCAAACTAGGTCCAGGAATGCATCGCCCATCTCCTCCTACACCTGACTCTGTGATGTAGAGACTACCATCAGGACCAAAGTTCAGACCTCGTACATTATCAAGACCGTCAGCAACAACACTAAACGATGCAGCTGTTGCTGGTTTTGTTCCAAAAATAGCAGCAAAACAAAAAGTAAGAGCTGCAAAGCTAAAAGCTGATTTAGAAAGTAGAGAGAAACGCATACGGCAATCAGGCGTCAGAATTATAGGTCGCTTTTTAACTGACTGAAAAAAACATCTACCGTAAGGATGGTAATGCGTACCAACCTCATACAGAGGCTTATTGTTTGAGTGTGAAAATTGTGTTTAGATATGTATTTTTAGTAACAGCGTATAGAATGCTGAATGCCGAATGCAATGAATAATCTTTTGATAGGCTTGACATTTCTTTCAGTTTTATTTTAATCAAGCCTAGTTGAACTGTAACTGAATTGATACACAAGTAGTTATGTTCCGCAGTTTACCCAACTTTATCTGCGTTTACGTGCCAGAAACGAACCCGCTCCTAAAGCACCAAACCCTAGTACGCCCAATGCAGAACTTGATTCCGGAACTTTTGCTTTTGGATCAATCCTCAGGACTTGTCCAATTCCAGGGCGATCGCCTTTACTGGAAACATAAACTGCACCATCAGGACCTATAGTCAGAGCAGTAGCCGACTCTAGTCCATTACCACTAACAAGAGTTGTACGAGTCCCATCAGGAGCTATTTGGATCAGTGAAGCATCGAAATTTCCCTTCAAATATGACTGATTGGCATACTGTAAGGCATACAAATTGCCTTCAGTATCGAAAGTCAAGTCAGTGAGTTGCGTAAAGCCATCAGCGTAGACTGTTGTCTTCCCATCAGATCCAACACGAAAGATACTTGCTTTACCTTCTGGGAAAGGAACACCTGTTAATTGGCTGATATATAAAGCCTGATCAGGACCAATCGCAACACCTGTGGGTACTGATGCAACTTCAATTTCTTGCACTTGATTGGGCGGCGCATCAGCACTTGGCGGGACGGGATTAGTTATAGTTTGTCCAGGAAGCGCAATGACTTTCGTCAAATTACTGCCATCAAGTTTTACACTTAACACGTCGTTCCCGGCTGCATTTGCGATATAAGCAGTATCACCCCCAATTGTAAAAGAATAGGGATTGCTAGCTACGTCACCATTAGGGAAAATTCCACTGGGATTTGTGGCGATTTCATAGCTGGAAATATCCGCAATACTTGTCAACGCACCGGTGTTAAAGTCAACTTTATATAGCTCTCCAAAATTCGGAGAATTTAAAGGTGTATTGTTGTAATTTACATTAGCAGCAAGACCAATTAGAAGATAAGGATTTCCAGCTGCATCAAATTGGATGTCGTTAGCACCAATCCCCTGAACATTAGTGGGTGATAATGCCCGAGACGGCAAACCTGTGAGAACACGCTCTTGCTTACCATCCTTAATTCTCGCCACAGCACCACTTGTTCCAATACAGTCAATCTGGTTTGGCACATTTATGGATGGAGCGCATAGCTGATCTCCCCCTACACCTGCTTCTGTGATGTAGAGACTACCGTCAGGACCAAAGCTAAGACCCCTGACGTTATCAAGACCGTCAGCAACGACACTAACCGTCGTAGCAGCAGCTGGTTTTGTTTCAAGAACAGCAGCAAAACAAAAAGTAAAAGCTGCAAAGCTTATAGCTGATTTAGAAAGTAGAGATAAACGCATACGGCAATCAGGTGCCAGAATTATAGGTCGCTTTTTAACTGGCTGAAAAAAAACATCTACAGTAAGGATGGCAATACGTACCAACCTCATACAGAGGCTTATTTTTTAAATATGGCGCTTGTTGAGTGGGCATTGTCCGCAGTTGACCAACCTCTATCTGCGTTTGCGCGTCAGAAACGAACCCGCTCCTAAAGCACCAAACGCTAGTACGCCCAATGCAGAACTTGATTCAGGAATTGCTTTTGGATCAATTCTCAGGACTTGTCCAACGACCGGGCGATCGCCTTTACTGGAAACATAAACTGCACCATCAGGACCTATAGTCAGAGCAGTAGCCGACTCTAGTCCATTACCACTCACGAGAGTTCTACGAGTTCCATCAGGAGCTATTTGGATCAGTGAACCATCCAAATTCCCCTTATAAAATGCCTCATTGGCAAATTGTAAGGCATATAAATTGCCTTCAGTATCGAAAGCCAAGTCAGTCAGTTGCGTAAAGCCATCAGCATAAACTGTTGCTTTACCATCTTCTCCAACACGAAAGATATTTGCTTTACCTTCTGGGATCGGAACACCTGTTAACTGGCTGACATATAAAGCCTGATCCGGACCAATTGCGACACCTGTGGGTACTGCTTGATATTTAATCTCTTGCGTGGGAGTAGTGAGGGTTTGATCGGGAAACTCAACAAGTGTCTTTAAATTACTACCATCAAGGTTTACACTTAAAACCTCGTTCCTATTTGCATTTGCAATATAAGCAGTATCACCGTCAATTGTAAAAGAGTAAGGATTGCTACCTACCGCACCATTAGGTAAAAGCACAGTCGGATCCTTGGCGAATTCATAGCTGGAAATATCGGCAATACTTGTCAACGCACCGGTGTTAAAGTCAACTTTATATAGCTCTCCAAAATTCGGAGAATTTAAGGGTGTATTGTTGTAATTTACACCAGCAGAAAGACCAATGAGAAGGTAAGGATTTCCAGCTGCATCAAATTGGATGTCATTAGCGCCAATTCCCTGATTGCTAGTGGGTGATAATGCGTAAGACGGCAAATTTGTGAGAACACGCTCTTGCTTACCGTCCTTAATTCTTGTTACAGCACCACTCGGACCAATACAAGCTTGCTGGCCTGGGAAAGTAAATGATGCACTACATAGCTGGTCTCCTCCCACACCTGCTTGTGTGACGTAGAGACTACCGTCAGGACCAAAGCTAAGACCTCTGACGTTATCAAGACCCTCAGCAATTACACTAACCGTCGTAGCAGCAGCTGGTTTTGTTTCAAGAACAACAGCAAAACAAAAAGTAAGAGCTGCAAAGCTAAAAGCTGATTTCTTCAGAAAAGACATAAATAATTAGAAATCAAGAATCAAGTATTCTTGATTTGATAAATTGTGCATTTATGCAAAAGCCTATAAAATATTACTACTCAATTACAATGAGAAATCTTTTGATTACCTTGACGTTTCTTTTGCTATTCTTTTTGTTAAGACTTATTTAAAATTTGGCATCAAAAGGCATTTATATGATTATAAGATAACCTATTTTTTGTTCAAACATTTTTCTTAAAAAAATAAAATTATTACTGTTTTAAATCCAGAGTTCTTAGTTATTTTTACTAAAAAAATAGAACTTAAACATCATTAACGATTCCTTAAATAATACTATGTTTGTCTTTTCAATTATTAATAATGATGAAACCAAATCAAGAATTATTCAAAATGAGACAAGTTTGCATATAGTCAAAGTTCAAACTGCTCATCAAACTTCTTAGAATCGCATTCCTCTCAGGAGTTACGAGAAATAATCATGCAGCAGCGATCGCTACAGCTATGTTGGTGCAGGATAAGTTCGGAGGTGCATTTGTGATTGAAGCTAGAAGGCGACGGAGAAACGCCAAGTCAAACATAACAGAAGACTTGGCTGGGTATCTATTTATGATGCCAACCATTTTGGTGTTGGGTATGTTTGTGGTGCTACCCATTCTCTGGGCTGTTTTTCTTTCTCTGCACAAAGTTCAACTTCTTGGCAGTATTGAGTACCAATTTATTGGCTTTCGCAACTTCACGCGACTAGTTGAAGATGAACGGGTTTGGATTGCTTTAAGAAATACGGCACAATACGTTGCCATTGTGGTGCCAAGTCAAACAGTTCTAGCTTTAATTCTGGCAGTAACTTTAAACTCCGGCATTCGCGGGAAAAACTGGTGGCGTATCCTTTACTTTTTGCCGACAGTCACCTCTTCAGCCGTTTTGACGCTGATTTTCATGTGGATTTACAACACCAATGGGTTGCTTAATGATTTTCTCGCTTTTGTAGGGCTACCTACTTACAACTGGTTGGGAGATCCAGCAGTTGCGCTTAAAGGCATCATGATCATGAATATTTGGTCAACTGCACCGTTTTATATGGTGATTTACCTGGCGGCGTTGCAGGACATTCCCCGTTCTCTCTACGAAGCAGCAGAGTTGGATGGCGCAAATAGCTGGCAGCAATTTATTCATATTACGATTCCCATGCTCAGACCTGTGACCTTCTTTGTGATAACGATGGGAGTGATTGGTACTTTTCAACTGTTTGACCAATCTTACATTTTTTCTAACGGCACTGGCGGACCAAACAACGCCACGCTTACCGTAGTTTTACTGATATATCAAGCTGTGTTTCGTAACTTGCAGATGGGTTATGCGGCGGCGATCGCCTTTTTGCTTGCAGCAGTTATTATTGTTGTCACTGTAGTTCAACGCCGATTTTTTGGAGGCGAAAAAATTTAATACAAGGTTCCTAGCCTAAACTATTTATTTCTAATGGAGACAAAAATGTTATTGGAACTGAAGCGATTAGAAGTCCCACCAGGACAGAAAGTACTGTTAAGAGATGTGAGTTGGCAAGAATTTGAAGCCATTCTAGAAGAATTAGGAGAACATCGTGCCGCCAGGGTAGCCTATGAAAATGGAATGCTGGAAATCATGACACCACTACCTGAACATGAAATTAATAAAGTCTTTATTACTAACTTTGTGGAAATTCTCCTTGAAGAACTAGATATTGAATTTTTGCCTTTAGGTTCTACAACTTTTAAAAATCAATTAATGAACAAAGGCATCGAACCTGACAACTGTTTTTATATCCAAAATGAAGCAGCCGTTCGAGGCATAGACAGACTTGACTTAACAGTAGATCCACCCCCAGATTTAGCGTTAGAAATTGATGTGGCTTCCCGCACCCACCCTAGTATCTATGAAGCATTAGCAGTACCCGAATTGTGGGGCTTTCAAAAAGGCAAACTACAAATTAATGTTTTGCAAAACGGTAAATATATTGAGTCTACCTCTAGCCCAACCTTTCCTAATTTCCCCCTCCTGCAAGTCATTCCTGAATATCTTCAACAGTGCAAAACTGTGGGTAGAAACAAGACTATGAGAGCTTTTCGGGCTTGGGTCAGAGAAATCATGAGCAAAAATATTTAAGGTGTGTTTATGTCGTTGAACACACTAACTCATGAGTTCTTATCCTTTGAAGCTGGGTGATGGTGAGGAGAAACCTAACCTTGGGCAAACATACTATTCAAATGATGACACGTCTATTCTCAAGTTGGAAGACACTGCTATACATTCTGTTAACATTCTATGCAGTTATCACCCTCATTCCCTTTTTGTGGGCGCTTTCAGCGTCATTTAAACCGCTTTCTGAAATTGTCAGCGGAGAACCTAATTTCTTCCCCAAAAGCTTTACTCTCGACAACTACAAACAAATTTTTTTCCAAGAACCATTGTTTCTCCGCTGGCTGTTCAATAGTGTATTTATAGCTATCACCGTCACTCTACTAAACTTGTTGTTCAATTCAATGGCAGGTTATGCCTTGGCAAGGCTGCAATTTAGAGGTAAGCGCTTCTGGTTCTTTCTCATTTTGGCAGTGTTGGCAGTACCTGCACAAATAACGCTCATTCCTACATTTTTAATTTTGAAAGCTTTAGGCTGGCTAAATTCTTATCAAGGAATGATTGTCCCTAGCATGGTTAATGCCACTTTCATTTTCATGATGCGGCAGTTTTTCGTGAATTTTCCCAAGGAATTAGAAGAAGCGGCTCAATTGGATGGATTAAATACCTGGGGCATTTTCCGGCATATTGTTCTACCTTTAGCAAAACCAGCACTAGCAGCACAGGCAGTTTTTGTGTTTATGGGGAGTTGGAATAATTTCTTGCTACCTATAGTTATTTTATTTGATCCAGAAATGTTTACTCTTCCTTTGGGATTGAATACTTTTAAAGGTCAACTTATTAGTTATTGGAACTATATTATGGCGGCTTCTATGGTGTTTACATTACCAGCTTTGGCTATTTACGCATTTTTTAATCGGTATTTTATTGAAAGTGTGACGTTTACAGGGGGGAAGGGTTAAGTAATTCAAGATTTAGAGCGCTTTTCAAAGATTAAACCACAAATCGTAGGCTGGGCATTGCTCATAAAATCCCATGTAATAAACATTAGAGATATTGGTGAGCAATGCCCACCTTACACAAAACCGCTGTCAAATGACAATTTAGGAACAATTCAGTAGAACTCTTGCACTCATTCCGGTTGAAAGATATTTGGAACCACAGATGTAGGCGTAAGCCGTGCCGTAGGCTACACCGATAAACACCGATGATTTATCTGTGTGCATCTGTGTTCATCTGTGGTTTTTTTTCATAAGCCTTGACGAGTGCAGTCTTGTTTAATAAATACAGGGGGAATGTTATGACGCAGATTTTAATTGTGGGTGCAGGACCGACTGGTGCAGCACTTGCCTTACTTCTTGTAAAACGCGGTATCGCAGTGACATTGATTGAGGCGGCGAAGGATTTTCATCGAGTGTTTCGCGGCGAAGCGTTAATGCCGAGTGGGTTGGATGCACTTGAGCAAATGGGATTATCCGCGATACTGGAACGTATTCCTCATCGACAGTTCGATGCATGGGAGTTCATTTTTGATGGAAAGCAGTTGTTTCGAGTTGAAGAGCCAATGGGGGCGGCTCAACCCTGTACACTGGTGTCGCAACCGCCGTTGCTTGAAGCAATGATTAAGGAAGCTCAAGCTTACCCTGGATTTGAATTTATACAAGGTGTTGTTGTAAAGGATTTATTGTGGATCAATAATCGAGTTGCAGGTGTGAAACTGGGCGATGGACGCGAAATTTCCGCTCAACTTGTGATTGGTACAGACGGCCGGAATTCGGTTGTACGACAACGGGCAGGATTACAATTGGTATTCCTGCCAAATAATGTGGATGTTCTCTGGTTCAAACTTGCTGCCAGTCCCAGATTTGCAGCAGACAATGTATTTTGTTCGATCGTTAATGATGGTCACGTATTTAGCATCTTTCATGGGGCAGAGGAAGGGAAATTACATCTGGCTTGGGCGATGTTCGCAGACGACAAAACCGACTGGAAGCAAGCGAACTGGCCAGAACTTTTTGCATCGCTATCCCCCTCATGGATGGCAGAGCATTTCCGTAGCCATGCAGACACCATCGAAACTCCGATTAAGCTATCAGTTGTGGTTGGTCGTTGTCCATGCTGGCACGCACCAGGATTGTTGCTTCTCGGTGATGCTGCACACCCAATGTCTCCCGTCCGCGCCCAAGGAATTAATGTCGCATTGCGTGATGTGATTGTCGCCGCTAATCATCTTGTACCCCTGTTTCACGCAGGCGCTGGACACGAAGAGATTGACACGGCACTATCGCGTATTCAAGCGGAACGTGAACCAGAAATTATCCGCATTCAGCAACTCCAGGCAGAGGAAGCCGCACAAGGCGAACAACTGCGAAAAAATGCACTGATGCGTTGGCTGTTGATTCAACTTGCTCCTTTACTTCGTAAAATAATTCAGCAGTTTTGGTTGAAGCGACAGTATGAACTGCGCCAGGGTATAACGCAGGTACAGTTGAGTGTCTAAAGGTTTAGATTCCCGACTTCTTCAGGACTTACGCAAAATCATGAAGAAACGAACCGCAAAGGACGCAAAGGACACGAAGAGATAAGAGTTTCAGAGAGTTCTTGCGTAAGTCCTATTCTTGAAGAAGTCGGGAATCTTGTTGTTCACTTAAGCAAAAATTTGTGAGAGAATCGTTGGGTCTTGAATTTCCTTATCCCGTGCCAACAATAACACTTTAGAAACCACTTCAGCGGTTTTAGGATCATCATCGGCAAAGGGTAAAAATAGCCGTCCTCTGTGCTGTGAATGTACGGGAACAATACACAACGCCCCTCCTGGTTGGCGATGCACCACTGCACTACCCAGATGCACTGAGTAACTGCCAAGATGTCCTTCTATAAGTGCGTGGGAAGTTTGAAGTTTGACATTGGTCAGTTTCAACAAACGGCAAGTTTCCCGAATCAAAGATGTCCGCATCTCCACAGTTGAAGCACTCGCTTCTGGATCAACTCCTCCCTGATGGGCGACACTCACGACTAAATCTAAGTCGCGCATCACTTCACTGAAAATGCGCGCAGGAATTTCCTCCACTGGTAACGGTTTCCACTCGCCTCGCTTGGAGAAGCGAACACCCTCTAGAGTTAATCCTTCGACTTCCGTTGGGGTGTAAAACCCATTGACAAACGTCACCCAAGCAGCAATTCCCAGTTCGTGGAACGTGCGCCGCACACCTTCTTCTGGGTGTGTCACCCATCCCCGCCCACCGAATAACGCCAATGCTTGTCTTGGGTTGACCTGATGTCCTGCATAACGCCGTGAAATTGTCCCTTCCGCTTTTTCTGCTGATGTGAGGACGTATAATTCCCGGAAAACTTGCTTGAAGGGTTGAGTGCGTTCCTTGTTAAAGCACTCTTGCTGCCAAAGATGCCATTCCTGAGTTTGTAATAAATCGTAGGAATGGGCAATCCGCAGATGAGCAGATGCAATTGGGAAAATATTACCATTATGCAATTGCAATGATTGTCCTTGCTGCACTGGATAACCAACCTCTCCCTCTTCCTCCCCAATAAAGATTAACTGTGTCAGCATGGGTGCAAGTACAGGATGGCTAGATAGTTGCTGCAATTCTTCCTTCGTAAAAGCATCCCCTCGACACATTGCTTGTTCTAAAGACAACCGCATCCGGGAGGCTTGCCTAGTAATCTCCTGCTTGCGGGCTTGTAGATCCACAATTTTTGGGTCTTTCTTGGCTTTGGCGGGAACAGACTTTAAGGGTTTTCCCTGTTTTGTGACTGTAATTTGCGCTTCCCCCTTGTCCGTGATTGCCAGAGAGACACTCACCTCATCAAGGGCAACTGTGATCGGACTAGCTGCTAAATCCGCTACAGCTTGAGCTTCCATTGCCCACTCTAAACGCTGTGGGTCAGGATAGCCAGCAGTACGGGCGAGATTTTCCATCGCAATACTCGCCGCTAATTTCTCACTCGCCTGCTTCTGGGAACCAAATTTACGACTGGTACGCAAGAATTCTTGTATAATTTTGTAGCGTTCCAAAAGGTCGCTGTTGCGCTTCTTGCCTTTTGCCAGTGGTAACAATCCTAGCGATCGCAGCGAGTCTTGATGCCGCTTTGAGGTAATGCTCGTCACCAAAGCCGCTTTTTCAAGACTTCCCAACATAGCATTCGCAAACAACTGCGCCCGTTTATGCCCTCCACCACCTGATCCATATTTTGCTGCTTTGTCAAGTTTTTGCCATTTTTCTTTACCAAGTGCTTTGTAAATCCGGGCAAACCAATCGACATCCACTGCACCATCTACGAGATTTTGCCCAGAAAGTGGTGTGCGTTCGCTGACCTGCGCCGTCGATGTTTCGCGGATTTCCTGGTCAACGTGCCAGTTGTTATCTTTAGTATGGGCATGAAACCACCATACAGCTTCCGCAAAACTTGACCAGTGCAAAGCCGTTTCGACATAATTCACCCACTGCGGTGCGTAGAATGCTAACTCAATCAGTTTTTCTATAGGAATTTTCGCCGCTTTCACCTGTTGGGCAAACTCCTGCGGCGTATCAAACTCTAAAGGGAAACTAACGCGAATCAGGTGACTTAGTATATTAGCTTTACTGAGGTTGTCGTAAGTGTAGCCCCGAACAAACGTCTGTTTGCCGAATGCTTGCAGTAGTCGCACAAGGGTATGAACTCCCTCTACGGAACGCAACGCTAGGGCGGGATGAGATGCAGCAGTCGGTAAGTCACCGCGTTTGAGTTCTACTTCAATAATGCGTTGACGACAGCGATCGCCCACTTGTTTCAAAATAGGATATGCTGCTAAATCAGCAGGCAGTTTGCGAGCAATCACCCGTCGCAAGTCTTCAAAACTGTACTCTAGCGGCGATGGAGTCGTCAAAAGTTGGTCTATTAAGTCAGCAACGGTTGCTGCACCAAGGCGAAAAGCCTGCAAAACTTCTTGTAGTTTCGGTCTTTTACGCAACACTTGGGGTGAAGGTTGATCCAGCCAGTGTAGCAGTTGCCACAGGCGTAGTTGATCAGTATCATTCCACTGTTCGGGACATAGAGACTGATGATACTTGGCTAGATTCAGCCAGCGGAACAGCGCATCGCTATTTCGCCAGTCATTATGAGGATTTTGGTGAACTTGCGTGAATTCGCTTTCCGGAATTAACGTGAAGCTCGTTGCTACAGCATCAAGTAAGAAATTTACGGCTTCTGCTTGTGGAAATAGCCGCATTAACCATTGGCAAACTTTAGAAATAATATCCGCATAGCGCAGTTGGGCGCATACTTCGCTGTCAACATAGACAGTCTTCAAGACTTCTTGCCACCATAACATCTCCTGAAATGCGTAGTCTTCGTAGCCAAAAGAACCCCATAAGCCTGGCAAGATTCGCAAAAGTTCTAAATTATCAGCATCACGTAGTTCTTTTGGTCGTTCACTCCACCAAGTTTCCCACAATTCCCGTAAAGGTAAGCTGGTGACATCTTCTTCTAAAAGTTTTTTGCCATCGGGTGCAGGAAAATTCCAACCAACATTCCCCAGTAGTTCCTCCCTACTTCCCTGCCAAGTTTCAATAGTCACAACCATCTGGCGGTGTTCGTGGATCAGGTCGTCGAGAGACTTGAGGCAAGCGATCGCTGGTGGAGTCACGAAGAAACGCGGTTTTTGGACTTGGGGAGGTATGCGTGGGGTCAGTTGCTTCAAGTCAATAAGCCCCAGTGCATCCTCTAGGGTAGGCACGGCGCTGTTAGTATTTAAAACGACTTCTAATAACTCCGTTTCTGCTGAAGTACGCTTTTTGGGCTGCAACTGGTATTCTTGGACACAGGCTTGACATCGACTAACAGCACGCTCTTTAATCATCATCTGGCGCAGCAGTTCCAGCCCCGCAACCCGTTGATTTGCGTCGCCAGCAGCAAGTAATCTTTGAGCTGAAGCTATAGCCTCCTCATCCAACTGATTGATCAACAATTGCAGGATACCCCGCCGCAAATCTCCCGACTTACGGCTTAACAACCGCTCAAATTGCGTGGCTTCATATGCTGTAATCGTGCAAGTCGCTAAAGCCTGCAAGACTCGTTCCCGTACCCAACTGCTAGCATCACCCACCAACGAAAACAAAATATTGCGGATTTCATCATCCCACGGCTTCACCTCAGCCAGCTTTGTCGCCACATAACTGCGGTTAGTTGCATCAAGAAAAGACAAATAGGGAATCAGGCGCTTGGGGGAGCGATCGCCTAAATTACCCACCAAAGCATTTGCAACTGTTTGTTGTTGCGCCTCGAGCCTGATCCAATCCCAAACCAAAGGCTGTAGAGTTGTTACCTGCTTCGGGAAACGTGGCAGAATTCTTTCTAACCTTTCAAATAAATCAGTTTCTTGTAATATCTTATCAGCACCACCTTGCACCACCATCAAAGCACAAGTGACAACCCGCAAATCCTCATCCTCCAAAGCAGGTAACAGCGTGACTTGTGCTTCAACCAGTCCCAATTGAGCAAGCAGACGAACCGCAACAAAACGATACTCAACATCAGGATGCTCAAGAAACCGCGCTATCACAGCAATCGCAGCAACAGCATCCTCAAACGCCAACGTCCATAATGCCAAATAAACCCGTTGAGCATCTTCATTCTCTCTGCGTTCTCTGTCTTGGAAAGTTCTGAGCCTCGCTCCGCGAGGAGCTGACGCTAACGGAGGAAACCTCCGCTCAGACTTTCCGCTGCGCCTGTGTTGTTCATTTCTCCCCAAAACCTCCTCCCGCACCTCCGGATACTCCAAAAACTGCAAAACCTCTCCCAACACCTCCTTCACAACACGGTTATTCACCGACTCCCAACCAAAACCAAACCAGACATCCACAGCGCGAACCACCGCACTAAACCGAGTCAAATCATGGTCTACAATCAGTCGCAACATCCGCCGAAAAGCTTCCGGATGCGCCTCATCAATCGTTTCCAGAATAGTTTGTCTTAAACCTTCCTGACGCTGTGCAGCCAACAAGAGATTTTCCACAAACGCCCAACCATCAGGACGGGAAGCGACAAGTAAACTTCGTGTGACGTGGCGTCCCATCGCCCCAATTTCATGTTCTCCCCGCGCGGAAGCTAAAAGAATTTCAAAAATTTCCTCTCCCAGTTCACCGCCTGCATCAATAGCCGCTGCAAACAAAATTCCCAGTGTATCCCCTACATAAGACCCCAAGTAAGCACTCCAAGCAGCAAACCACCTGAGGTCTTGTTCATAACCTTCCAGAACATAAAGCAGACTCCGTAGCCAATCACCGCGTCTTGACTGTGTAATTTTTGGTGTGTTTGGGGCACGGAAAGCTCGACGAGCATAGCTAGACTGATAGGGAAGGCGAATGATCAACTGCCATGCTTGTTCGACATGAGTGGCGATCTGAGGAAAAAGCGTGGCAAATAAAGTTTGTCTTGACTCAGCACTCAAGTCATCAAGCTGTTTGAAGGCTGCATATTCAGCATTATATCCGGCTTGGTAATCCGTGAAGGGCTGACCATCGCGATCGCGTCCTAAAATTCCCCATCCAACCGGACGCAGTGCTTGTGGTAAATTGGCAATGCTCTTGACTCGCTGTTCTTTCCAATCCTGAATACGGATAGCTTGAAGCTGTGCATTTGCCTGTTCTGGATTCAACATTTTACCCTCCCACCAGTGGCACTAAACGCAAAAAAGTAACGTGACTGTTAGGTTTCAGGTATACTTCCCCATCTAAGTCCTGCTGCTGTTCGTCGTCAATGAAAACGAAATAAAAGCCATCTTCAAAACTTTGCAAAGCGTTGTCTACAGCTGCTTGTGGTTCGGCTTGTTGCTGTAAGTCACGTCCTCCCATGTCCACTTTCCCCAGATCAACTCCTTGTTGAATTTCTGATTTCGTTAGTACGCGGGTTAATCGTTGCTGCTCTTGACGTGTGCGAAAAGCTTCTACCTCTTCCAGTACAATTCGCTTAAGCAACTCCCGAAGTGTCAGACGGTTTCCATCGCATGATAACTCGGGCGGGAGAGGAATGCGCCAATCAGTAAATAGAGGTTTGGTGCGTCCTAAAAGTTTGCCTTCTACAAAGATGGTGGGTAGCATAAGTCACATTTTCCCGACGTTTTCAGTTTAACAAGCGTCAAAAGTTTCTGTTGGCGAAGGTATGTCAGAGTCTAAATGTGTAAAAACGTTCAAAAGTCAACATGAAAAAAACAATTTTTAATCTGTCATTTTACATTTTGAATTGATTCACTTCTATTCCCCGACACCCTTACTTTGGGGAACAAATTGCACTCCTGACGTGATATTGGTATTACAGCAGCTCAATCTCTACCTGAAGCGTTATGGGTTTTGCGGATCTGTCAATTGCTGAGATAGCGACTGACTACAGTGTTCCTGTGGAAAAGGTGCTGTCTATATGTGACAAACTCTTAATTGCCTATAAAAACCCTAAGACCCGTTTGGCTTTAGAGGATGCAAAGGCAATTATTTCCCAAATTGTGTCTGAAACACACAAAGGAAGATACTAGTAACTCAGTTGGGGAAACCGAAGTGACCTAAGAGGTGTCTTGCTTAGTGCGAATGGATAATGACAAAGAATAATTAGCCATAAGCACGAATGAGATTGAGCATCGTTATCTTAGCTGTGTTGAGCGTCAAAATTGTTAAGGGGAAAAATGTTTAGAAAATTGTTTGGCATTTTTGCGGTTACTGTTTTGCTGACGTTTCAATTTATAGTCGGTAGCGCAACTGCAGTGGAACTGGATGAAGCTACCCGCGCGGTACCATTAAATGAGAATGGTGAGACCGTTGTCCTTAGCCTCAAACAAGTTAAGGAAGGCAAACGCTTATTTAACTACGCTTGCGCCCAGTGTCATGCTGGGGGCGTCACCAAGACAAACCAAAACGTAGGACTCGATCCAGAATCACTCGCCCTAGCTACACCAAACCGTAACAACATCGAAGGATTGGTAGACTACCTCAAAAACCCCACTACATACGACGGGGAAGAGGAGATTGCAGAATTACATCCCAGCATCAAGAGTGCAGATATTTTCACAGAAATGAGAAATCTCACCGATGATGACTTGGAGGCGATCGCCGGTCATATTCTCCTGCAACCGAAGATTATCGGTCAAAAATGGGGTGGCGGTAAAATTTACTACTAAAGTCGATTTGATGATTTAGTCATTAGTTACTAGTCATTAGTCATTAGTCATTAGAGCTTTTAAATAGGCACTAAAGACTAGTGACTACTTTCTTCCTGGTTAAGATTACCTATTTTTTCCTTGGCATTCTTCGCTGTCTTTGACAACACTCAAAGGTGCTAATCCGGGAAATAATTTTAATGCATGGGTTGGTTTGATGCGACAACTTATAACGTATGATAGAAGCGAAGAAATTTCTATTTTTTTTCAGATAGCTGCTTTGTTTATTATTGCAACAGCATATGGAAAGCTTAGCTGCTTTTGTTCTGACAACAGCGCCAAAGGCTCGTAATTACAGAACTCAAGATTTTTGAAAAGTCATTAAGTACTCCTTAAGTAAGAAGAAAAATATATTTTCTTACTGGTTCTCTTTTTCTCTATTCAGCAGTATACATTTTTGTGTATCTGAGTCAAGTAGTGATTGCTTACACTCACTTTAACTATACTATGGCTCGCCATTGTTGAAAAAAAAATTGCATCTACGACATATTGTCATATTTAGGCTAAATTTTATTTAAAATGAATAAGTGAAGATAAAACCTGCTGTTAGGAGAACGCTATGAAATTGGTTGCGTCAAGTTTACGGCGCTTTGGTTTAGGATTGTTAACAATTTTTTTAGTTGTTAGCAGCTTTGCAGTTTTCAGCCCCAGTGCTGCGGCTGAGACATATACTGTAAAAATGGGTAGTGATAAAGGAGCGCTGGCGTTTCAACCAAATAAGTTGACAATTCATCCAGGCGACACAATTGAATGGGTGAACAACAAAGTTCCTCCCCACAATGTTGTGTTTGATGGCGCTAAAAACCCCGCAAAGAGCACGGATCTAGCCAAATCTCTGTCTCATAAGCAGTTGCTGATGAGTCCCGGTCAAAAAACCACAACCACTTTCCCAGCAGACGTGGCTCCAGGTGAATACACTTTCTACTGCGAACCTCACCGTGGTGCTGGTATGATTGGTCGAGTCATTGTTGAGTCTACTGAAAGCTAGAGATATCGGTTGACACAAGCTGGGTTTCCAAAAGCTCAGCACGCGAAATATGCTCCAATGTCACATCCTCGAATCTGAGGATAGTGAATATAAGGAGTCATTGGCGGTGAGAAGTTTTATCCTCTTGTGTAGATGTTAGTCGCAACGCAGGAGGATAAAGTCGTCACCGCTAATTTTGAGAAAATATGGATCTCAATAAAGAAATTGTCGCGTTAGCTACAGGAAGTTTGAAGGATCATAAGGTAATAGCATTTAGGATGGCAACTGTATAAAAAAGTAGTTCTTTTAGGGCTTCTAGCAGTCTTACAATAGTTACTGAAGACGGTTTTTTAAGTGGCTGCAGGCTAGTTGTAAGGAGAACCCCTTGAGAATAGTTTTATCTGTCGTTTTCTTGGCGATCGCCCTGTTCCAATTTACATTTCTTGATTTAGCATTTGCAGCCGAAGTATCGAATGGTGCCAAAATCTTTAACGCTAACTGCGCTTCTTGTCACATAGGTGGTGGTAACATCCTGATTGCTGAAAAAACTTTGAAAAAGGAAGCTTTATCAAAGTACCTGGAGAATTATGATGCAGATTCGATTCAAGCGATTATCTACCAGGTGCAAAATGGTAAAAATGCTATGCCCTCATACAAGAGTAAGTTAAACGAACAGGAGATTCAAGAAGTCGCTGCTTACGTTTTCCAGAAAGCGGAACAAAACTGGCAAGATAGCTAAAAAGTTTGCCAAGAGAAAAAGAAAACCCTCTGGAACCCCAGAGGGTTTTTTTTCTTGGGAAGCAAGTCAAAGAATTTTAGATTCAGCTATTCCTTGATAGTAAGCACGTACTACAAAAACATTCTCAATTGCTGGGATCATCCCAAATGTTTAAATTTATTGTCATGCTGAATGCAGCGACAGCGGAATGAACCATCTGGTGAGATTCAGCAGTTCGAGATTCTTCAGTCCACTACGTTCCGTATGCGCTGACGCGCACGCTGCTTTGTAAGTCCGGAGGAGGCTTGTGCCAACACGTAGTGTGCGCTTGCGCTTACAGAATGACAATTCTATTTTTGAAAAATTGGGATGCTCCCCAATTGCTCATCCAAGTTTTTTTATTTTTCTTGATTGCTGCCCTGTCTTTTGTCTCTGATTTGACGTAACTGTTGTAGTAATTTTTTACTTGTTTCAACAGAAGCAGAAGGCTGATTGCTACTGACTTCCTGCTGAGAAGTTTGTTCTTCTTTAGTTGGCGATTCGGACGTACTTTGTCTGACAACCACCTGTTGGCGTGATGTTTGTTGTTCTTTATCGTTTTGTGAAGAAGACGTCGTCTGTCTGACAACCACCTGTTGGCGTGATGTTTGTTGTTCTCGATCAGGTTGCAGCGCAGACGCAGTCTGATTGCTTTGCGATACTTGTTGATTGACTGACGATGAAGCAGAAGGCTGAGTTAGGTTGACTTTTTGTGGAGATGGTAGTGAATTGACCTCCACTGGACGCAAACGCCGACTTAGGTTGACTTTTTCTGGTTCTTTAGATGGTTGAGAATTGACCTCAACCGGACGCGAACCTTGAGTTAGGTTAACTTTTTGTGGTTCTTTGGATGGTTGAGAATTGACCTCAACTGGACGCGAACCTTGAGTTAGGTTAATTTTTTGTGGTTCTTTGGATGGTTGAGAATTGCCCTCACCTGAGCGTAAACGTAGAATCAGGCTTTGTTGTGCTTTAGTGATTGATTGTGTTTGATTGACTCGAGATAAGGTTGACAGTTCTGGTGCAGGAGTTTTAGAAATGTTGCTGCTATTAGACTTGAACGAAATGTTAAATGGGTAAAACTTAGGTTTGCCATTTGCCTGAGCAGGATTGTTTTGGAAATATTCCCTGAAATATTCCCTAACTTCTGTTTTCAGGTCAGATGGAACCGAGTTATTCTCGAAGTTAATAGATTCAACTTGACCTTGACCATTGACAACTAAATCACCTTGAACGTTGCCTTCTTGTGCCGCTTTAGTATTAACTATTGCAGCTACGGGTTGTTTTGTTTCTAGGTTAGGATATTGGTTTTTAGCTTCAGTGAAACGCTCCACAAAAGTCTTAGGTTTTGACGCCAACTGCTCAGTTACAAGTGAAGGTGACTGAGGCACGAGTGATGGCAACTTAGGTGCTTGGAAATTGGAACCTTGCGGCAATTGGGGTAAGTTCTGCCCTCTTAAAGCTATGCTATTGTCTCCAACTTGTGGAGGTTGGACAACAGGCGTTACGAGCTGCTGATTCTGAGCAACACCCCCAGCCTCAGTAGTTTGTGTACCAGCCTCAGTGGTTTGTTGAGCGACACCCTCAGCCGAAGATGCAACAGGCATCTGTCCAGAAGAAACAGGAGCATAGGTGTTAACCAGTTCCTGTTCCTGAGGTATGTTAGCTGCTTGCACTGGAGGCACATTGTAAGGAATTCTCGAAGACTCCAGCGGCTTGGGTTCCCCTAATTTTACCTTTTCTACATAAGGCGTAAACGGTCTGACTTTCGTACTTAAGGATGGAGCAGGTTGCAAATCTCTCTTAGAAAGAATTGGCAAAGACTGACTTTTTGGCAAGGAAGCAATGCCTACGTTATTTGTTTTCGGAAGCGGGGGTAATATGAGATCGGTAGAACTTGGTGATGCTGGTATAGGCGGCAATGGTGGAATTGATTGATTAGCCAAGTTCATCGGTGGAACTTGTGGTAATACCGGTGTTGGGGGTTGTAAGGGTTGTAAGGATAGTTGTGGTGTGCCAGGTTGTGGCAGACGGCTTTTTTCAGCCTGACTTAATTCAACAAGTCCAACGCTGCTTTTTGATGATGGTTCTTGTTTGGCTTTGGAATCCATTGGCACCATTGGCAGGACGAACGCGATCGCACTGTGAATCCCAAGAGATGCTATAGCTGCTATTCCAGTAGGCTGGCTTAAGAATTCTGGTATATTTTTCAGAAGGGAGACGTAGGACATAGCTGTTTATCGTTCACTCGGCTCGGTTGCAGTTATCTAGTCATTTTATCTTTGAGATAAATAGTAGAACGGAAGCGCCCCTCTACAAATAATAGCTTCCTCTCAGGAATTGGAAACAGGAAGAATACCAATTTTTAGACTTGTTATATTTTTCACCAATGACGGGTATTCTACTAAACAGTTGCACTTGAGTATCGCTATGCTTCCAAAATCATCATTTTTTATTATTTAGCTTGTGATAACTTTCAAAAATCAAAAGTGAAACGAAAGATAATTTCAAGTTCTGCCAATGGCTTAAGTCTGACTAGACAAGCATCTCTGGTAGGGTTACTTCCGCAATCTAACTCTTTTCTGGCATTCCGCGCGCTGAAACAACTGCCAAACTTACTCATATTCTAAACTGACTTTCATACTTCGCACTCATCAGCCCAGTCTAACACTGTTTCTACTTCTGTGATTATATAAATTGCAGGTCATACTGGCAGTTACTGTCTGATTATCAAAGGTAATCTCAAGACCGATGCCGCCGTGCGCAGCGAGGAATCTTCCGGTATAAATTGCACTTTGACTTCTATCTAAATGGAAGTGTTGTTATGTCTGGTGATCACTCAACATTGCCAAAGCTGTGCAGCTTGTTGCGAGCTTTGTCTCAATACTGGCATATCCTGCAGATCATGACAAATTTCACAATACCCTTATCCAAAATCAAAAATGCCATTACCAACAGTTATTTTGCCTGGATATCTAGAAAGCGCCATCGCCTACCTTCCACTAGAAAAATCCTTGCAACAGTTGGGTTTTCCTACGGTCACGGTACCACTACGACGGCGTGACTGGATACCCACTCTTGGTGGAACTGTGACGCCTATTTTGCGGCAACTTGATCATACAGTTAAGCAGATATTGGTACAATGCAATGCGTCTCAAATTAACTTGATTGGTCACTCAGCAGGAGGTTGGCTTTCTCGCATCTACCTGGGAGAAAAGCCTTATTCAGGACGCGGTGAAGTCACATCATCTGTATGGCAAGCTCACCCTCTGGTTGCGACTGTGATCACTTTGGGTACACCTCATATCAGCCAAGAACGTTGGACGCGCTGGAATTTGGATTTTGTGAATCAAAACTATCCTGGAGCATTTTACACAAATGTTCGCTACGTTTGTGTTGCCGGAAAAACTATCTTTGGGCAAAGGCGGCGGGGGAGTTGGCTCGCTTACAGTAGCTATCAGTTAACCTGCGGAAACGGTAACACTTGGGGTGATGGAATTACACCCATTGAAGCTGCTCATCTTGAGGGGGCGTCCAATATTGTTATTGAAGGAGTCAAGCATTCGCCCAGAAGTTCTCCAATCTGGTACGGTTCACCAGAACCATTACAAGCTTGGGTGCAGTATTTGGTATAAAATATTGCTAACTACTGAATTTTAAGTTCTCCTCAGAAAATAACTATTCTTAATAATTCTTAGTTAAACTCGTAATAAAAGTAAATAATGAGTTAAAAGGAGCGCTCGGTTATGCACAACACTCAGTCAGATGTGGTTCTGCGGCGGATAACGACGATATTATCGGTAGTTATTATCACCCTGACGTTAATTGGTGCGACTACTGGAATTTTGTTGTCCTTTTACTACGAAGCAGCAGCAGGGAGAGCTTACCAGTCATTGAGAATGATTGATACGGAAGTGCCATACGGCTGGTTGTTCCACAAAGCACACCAGATTGCTGGTAACGGAGTTGTTGCCATTGCCCTGATCCAAATTGTAATCATGTTTGTCAGCAGACAATTTCGCAAGAGTTGGCTGACTGCTTGGATAAGTGGAATTTTGTTCACCCTAAGTGCCATTGGCTTGGGTTGGACAGCGATGATCCTCTCGTGGGATCAAGAAGGGTTTTGGCGTTTTAGCATCGAACTGGGAACCATAGAAGCTATTCCTTTTATCGGTTCTGTGTTGCGAGACATCTTGACTGGCGGTGGAGCGATTAGCACCGTAACTATCCAGCACCTTTACACAATACACAGTTATATCGTCTCGGTTGCTGCCTTAGTTCTAGCTGTGGTGCATTTATTGAGTGTGCTGTGGCAAGAAAAGCAAATCAAAAAAATGTATGCAGAAGGAGCGATACCGGAAACTGGTAAGCTACAGCAACAATTGAATGAAGGATAACGAATTTAAGGTGCGGGAGCATCGCTGGTGGAAAGTTGAGATATTGCCAACGGTATTTCTTCGACCTCCGGTAATTTTTCTAGAGAGAGGGGAACTGATGCTCTTGCACCCGACAAGCGTTTTAAAAGGTGTGATCTGGGGTCGTGTAATAGGTAGATAATGCGATCGCCAACTTCCCACTCCTCGGCTGCGGGCATAACCTGAAGATGTTCGTCTCGTTCTACCAAGAGCGGTATCAACTCGCCAGCTTTAATCAATGCCTGCATATGCGCCTGTTGAAGGTCAAAATCAGATTCATTGAGCGTAGTTGTCCCTAACTTCACCCGTCCGTCGTTGATGTACTCATTCCAAGTCTTTATTGCTAAGTCTGGAATCAAAGCCTGGTTAACCTTATTTTCATTGGTAGAGGTGGTTGCTTGTGGATCGCGCGGGAAAACTGCTAGGACACGCGGCGGGTTAAACTCTTCTTTTGCACGTTGTGCCAAGACAAAATTGACCTCACCATTACTCGTCATTGCGAGAAAAGTTCCCATTGAGGCAAGTCCGGCTTCTTCCAAGACACCAGTATCCAAGGCGCTGCTGGCTATCACCCTGAGATTTTGCGCTTCGGCTTGTTCACAACGTTGCGGATCAGTGTCAATCATGACCACTGGTTCTTCCCGTTCTTGAAACAATCGGGCAATCAATAAACTCAACGGATTACAACCCACAATTACCGCCCCAATGGCGTCTTTTGAGGTAATTTGCAACCAGTTGGCAACCCAGCCAGCCGTTAGCCCTTGGCAAACCACGGTCATAATAATTGTGAGAAATACCAAGGCTTTGATCGCTTCTCCACCGTTGACCCCGCGCTGCGTTAGTAAAATCGCAAATAAAGAAGCAACCGAGGCAGAAACGATTCCCCTTGGGGAAACCCAGCTTAAAAATAATTTCTGTCGCCAGTTAAGATCACTGTTCCAGGTACACAAAACGATATTAATCGGGCGAACGACAAACATCAATACCAGGACCGTGAATACGCCGCCCCAACCCAAGGCAAATACACTGGCAATAGATAGGTCAGCAGCTAGCAAAATGAATAGCACCGAAATGCTGAGAATCGTCAGTTGACCTTTGAAACGCCGCAACAATCGTTCTTCCGGCACCGAGGAAGCACCAAAAACGACTCCTGCAACGACAACTGCCATCAGTCCCGACTCACTGCGAACCATCTGCGATAAGGCAAATAAACCCCACAACCCCGCTAAGACGACCAGGTTTTTCACCTCAAACGATAGAAAATTGGCACGTTTGCTAATTAAGGACATCAGCCAGGCACCTGCTGCACCAATCACGCCACCGATGCCAAGGCGCAGTATGAGACTGCTCATTGCCGTGATAAAGTCGGTGTGGTTGTTTAATATCGTGTTCAGCACCACGACGGCGAGGATAGCTCCCACTGGGTCAATCAGAACGCCTTCCCCTTCCAAAAGCGTTGCGACTTGTCGATCCACATTAATTTGTTTGAGTAGAGGACTGACAACGGTTGGTCCTGTCACCACAACTAAGGAAGCGAAAAGAAAAGCAATAGGCCAAGGGAATTCACCTAGCCAGTGAGCCGCCATACTGCCCCCAAGCAGCGTGACCATGGTTCCCAGGGTGACGAGCAATTGCAGGCTCGTCGAAACTTTGCCTAACTCTTGCAGATCCAGGTTGAGCCCGCCTTCAAACAAAATGATTGCTGTCGCCAAAGCGACGATAACTTCCAGCCCAATGCCTAGCATATGGGGGTGCAAGACCCCAATGCCATCAGAGCCAAGCAGGATGCCAAACATCAACAAAAACACGATGCTGGGTACCCGAAGGTATGCAGCCAGCACTTGAGCGGTAATGCCTGCAAAGACAGTAATCACAATCTGCAGGGTGATTTCAAAAGATGCTTCCATGCGATAGATTTTGAGTGATATATTTCAAAATCTTTTGTAAAGGATAGTAAATATTAACTCTACTGGGTGCAACATGACACCCACTGTCCTTTACTAAGTCGAGCTTTTTTTGATACTTAGTTTGATATACTACAGCATTTTTTTGTTTTTTGTGAAACAGCAGTGACGATTGGGCAAAGCCCAGCGCCGCAAGCGGCATCGCCTGTCAGTAAAAGACGAAGCTACCTTGCAAAGAAACCCCAAATGAGGAGTATGGAGCCATTCTAAACTCTCAAATCTCAGTTTTCCCTCCTCATTTTTAGGCATTTTTGCTTACAGGCAGTTGGAATCTCCCAATTTCTGAACAAGCTCAGAATTTTTTTTTGGAAGCTGTTGACATCAGCGACGAAAATCGGTAGATTTATATAAGTGTGAACCTTGCGCCCCCATCGTCTAGAGGCCTAGGACACCTCCCTTTCACGGAGGTAACGGGGATTCGAATTCCCCTGGGGGTACTTAAAAACGAAAAAAGAAGAGTAAAGAAAGAAGAGGGAAGATAGACGCTATAAAGTTTATCTCTTCTTTCTTCATTATTTTCTCTTCTTTCTTCATTATTCTGACGCCCTTTGCCGAATTGCAAGAAGGTTCAACCGCATATCGTTACTCAGACGACGCTCAATGATACCGACTGGCATAGTACGTTTCGGCCAAACCTTGACAGTGTAGCACAGATGAGTTGCTTTCTGGTGATCAAGGGAATCAGGCTGTAGTAGCCAGCTACCAGAAAAGTCTTTAAAATCTCCTTCTACCATACGGAAATTAATTTCCTTGGGGAAGTATTCTTCTAAGTCGAGAACGACACGCGCACAAAAGTTCAAGCCAACAAAGCGCCCAGATCCCACTTGTTCTAAACGAATACCTCCTTGAGGATGCTCAAGGAGGCGGCTTTTCGTTAAGTTGGGGACGAAGTCAACTAAAGCTTCATAATCTGTGAGTACTTTCCAGACTTGTTCTACTGGTTGGGGAATTTGGAGCATAGCAGTGATTTGTCGCTGTCGTTCTGCTATTTTCTCGATTTGGACTTCTACAGCTTGTAAATCATCTGTATCAGCAGCCGAATTCAAATCGAGATCGGTGTCGTCGCCGATGGCTGATAAATCCAGTTCCTGTTGGATGTTGTGTTCTTTAGTCACTTTGGGAATATGAGTCACTTTCAGTGGAAAATTGGGGCAGTGTCAAGGTAAAGCAGATTTTGCTTAAGCTGGAATCCTCAATGGGTGTACTCTCCACTGCAATTGCCCCATTTAGATGTTGCACTAAAGACTTGACGAGCGCAAGTCCCAAGCCCGTTCCTGGAGTCCATCTGCCTTTACCCCGACGGAACCTATCAAATATGTAAGTGGCTTCTTCTTCTGAGATGCCATCTCCGATATTGATCATTTTAATGATAACTTGATCAACTTGTTGATTGACCTGATGAGTCGCTTGCAAATGCACAATACTGTCATGTTGCGAGTATTTGCTAGCATTTGTTAATAACTCTTGCAGAATACGGTCAAAACTTTCTACTTCGGTTTCCAGTGTGAGCGGCGAATCTGGTAAATCTAGGGAAAGGCTTATGCCTTTGTCTGCGAGTTTAGTGTCAAAAGCGGCTGCTAAATCATGAATTTTCGCACTTAAATCGGTCGTTTCTAACTGCGGGCGTTCGTGATGAGTTTCCAATTCCTGCAGCGTCAGTAAATCATTAATCAAATTAATTTCATCGGTGCAATCTTGCTCTATCATGTCGGCGTATTTAACTTGACGCTCGTTTAATTGCCCGAATTGACGTAAGTTACGGATAGCCAAACGCATCCTTGTGAGTGGATGGCGTAAGCGATCGCTCATATTGCTTAAAAATTCATCCTTCAAATCGTTAAGCTTTTGCAACTGTTCTGTTTGTTGGCGCTTAACTTCGTAAAGTTTTGCTTGGACTTCCAAACTGCGTTGCAGTTGTGCTGTGCGTTCATCTACCAACGTTTGTACTTGCCGCAATGTTTGTGTTTGAATTATGGCGTTGCTAAGTTGAGCACAGACCATTTGCACTATATTAAGTTCTGTTGATTGCCAATTGCGAGCAACTGCTTGCTGTAACACTAGAAATCCCAACACTTTGCCTTGAATTTCTAAGGGCATTAATAGCACTGCAGGCAGCGCTTCTAGTGCAAATACTGGGGCTACTGTTAAAGTATCTTGTAAATCTGTATCGTTATTGATGATTAAAGGTTTTCCAGAGTCTAAAAAGGCACGCTGGGATAAACTACAGTCGGCAAGAAAAAAGGAAGTCTCTGAAGTATCTGACTGATGAGTCAGGGCAATTTCTGTTTCTTTATACCATTTTCCTACAACCGTCGCTTTTGCTTTGGGAATTTGTTTTTTTGCTCGAGTTCTAAACAACGGATCAGTATATTTTAGTAGTATGAGCAAACCACGATCCGCTTGCAGAGCTTCAGCTGTGGAAGCAAGCGCTAACTGAAGCATTTGATTTAATTCCAGGTTGCTACGACTAAGTACAGTGAGTTGCTTGATCAAGCTTTGATGCTGGACATAAGTTTGCACGTACTGATTTTGGTCAGCAATCTGCTGTGCTTGTGCGACTTGAGAAAATGCGATCGCGCAACACGGTTCTACTGCATTTAACAGTTTTTTTTCGGATTCACTCCAATTGTATGGCTGGGATTTGATTAAACCAATGACGCCGTTATTTTTACCACCAAACCGAGTCGGGATTGCCAAAACAGCCTTTGCCTTTATAGTCAGTGGCAAACATTGACGCCCAATTGCTAAACTTTTTTGAATTGTTGAAATATCCTCAATAGTCAATGTTTCACAAGCGCATTCCATCACTGGTAAGTCTAATTGCTGCTGGATTGAGAACATTTCATCTGAGTCAGACAACTCTAAATTCTCTTGGACAGACCAATTAGCCGTAATTGCCTCGCTGGAAACTTCACCTGATACTGTCACTAAGCTACACCAATCTACTTTAAAGGCAACTCCTAGTACTTTGGCAATATCTTGCAGCATCCTTTTTGGAGTTGAGCTACTGGCGATGATTTTATTAATTTTTTGTACTAAGTGGTAGGCAGGTTCTTCCTGATGCTGCATCAGAGCTCCATGCGGGTATTGTTTTTGTCGATCTACTTCATCTAGGCGCTTTGACGGCAATAAAGGCTTGTTCATTCTTGGCACACTCTTGAATATTGACCTCATTTTCTTCGTAAGCAACCTCTCGGCATATCTCACCCAAAGCTTGTGCTACTGCACCCTGATGATCCGTAAATCTTTTCTTAAAACTATCTCTCACCTGTTATAGCCCCTTTCTATTTGAGATGACCAATCGAGATGATGAAATGCTTCGTATCTTAAAGAACATATTTCTCTCTAGAGAAATAATATTAAAAATCTATCTATTTAAGTTGCTGTAGCCAAAGAATGCTTGGGTGTTCTTCGCCTTCAATGACTTACTCACCTTGAGATAGGATATCCTGTCTGCCTTTATACATAAACCGTAATTTCTCTGGAATTAAAGCTAGAATCCCATAAATTTTATCCGCGTTAACACTGACAGAAAAAAATAAAAAAAGTAATATTTCTTTCACGTTATCCTTCTGTTGAATAAGTGAGAATCAGTTAAACTAGCTAAAAGAAAATACTGTCAGGGTAAGGCTTCACAGATCCTTTATGGTCAACTCCCCCAAACAGCCAAAAATTTTCTTAGGCGTTATTCTCTGACTCATATTCTTTACAATATTTTACTTTTTTCTCATATTTAGGTTTTCATTTGTCAAGTGTTGTTGGATCTCCTGCTGCCGAAACAGCATTAGTCGTCTGGAAGGCATCCAGATCTATTAGGGTTAACAATCTTACAATTTGATCAGTCGATAAGCGATTATTTGTCTTATTAAATTTACTTATCATAAAAATAGAGCCAAAAATGAATGCAGCCCAGTTGCAATATTACATGGCGCAACTAGGCTGCATTCAATTGAACAAAAGTTTAAGCAGCTAAACTCTCGACACTTAGAGGAACCATATCGCCATTTCTTGTAAGTCCTAGTAACATAGGTTGTTTCGGTGCAATGAGTTGACCTGTCAGTACACAGCGTTCTTCTTGTTGTGCTGTTGCGGCTATGCTAGCGCGAATATCGGCTCGCGAAAATCGGGGTTTCCACTCACCTGATTTTTGCTGGACGTAATTCCAGAGGATGTCTCGAATCAGAGCTTGATATCCCTGATTCCCAGCGAGTTCTTTGAGTTTATCTTTCAATTCCCGTTCTAGGCGGATGCTGGTGACTTCCATGTCGGTGGTTGGTGTGCGAGCTATTGTATGCATGACTTTTTCTCCTTAAAGTATGGACAGGATAGTAATACAAGTGTAGTATGTTTAAAGGAATGTTCAATAGGTGAAATTTTCTGTGAAATCCGTTTACCCCATCTCTACTTCCTTGCGTGTTGCCAACTGCCGATTTAGTTGGAAATCAGCCGCTGTGGGAGTGGAGTATTTATTTATGGGGCAACTCACACAGGGTAATCATGATTCTCGATCAGCCAGCATTGGTGTACTGAATGCAGTACCAAAACTAGAACAACGAAGCGGGAGGTACACACAACAGGATGGTGTACCGATATAGAAGCAGAAGACTTAAAGGTCAAATTCTAACCCCCGCTTCCAGCAAACAAGAAGCGGGGGTTTGTTTATAAGGAGTCAAGCTGTGACAAGCGCGATGCAAGTTTTAGAGCAATCTGTGGTGGTGTTTTTTCAAAATTACTTGCCACTGTGCCGAGTTAATATTAAGCGGGCGATTGTACTGTTAGTGGCAAATAAGGCTGAGCCACTAGACTTGGACATCCAAAGCAGAATGTGCAAGCAAACCTGGAATAACAGGAGAGCATAAGGAATGCTGAAATTAACATACACCGAAACGAGCTTTTGTTTAGAATGTTTAGCTCAATCGCTGGAAGAATGGGTGCAAGCGCGAGTGATTTTGGCAGTGCGAGTCGGTCAATGTCTATGCGTTGAACCCAGTACTGCTTCCTTTTTGCTTCCTGTTCATTTGCCAGGAGTAGAAATGCTTAAGACTCTTGTTAAAAAAGAAGACAGTGAAATCATTGCTCTGTGCGGTTGTGATCACGAATGCGTGGAAGTCACTCTCCGGGGTTGTTGGCTATCAAATGGTTTTCAGGATGCTGAGGGTGTCTTTGTCACGGCGATCAGTGAAGCCACTGAGTTCTTCCTTTACAAACTTTGGCAAGAAGCTCAACACAAAGCCTCTGTGATGAGCGAATGATCAGCTTTTAGCTTTCAGCCTAGTTGCTGAAAGCTAAAAGCGATTGGATGTTTCATAAGCCTCACATCAGCAGGTGCAACTCCTGCACCCGTGATCATAAACACACATTCTTATGATTGTGCGAGAAGCAAGGTTAGACGATGCATAGCGCGATCGCTATTATGCGGGCACTCCGTGCCATCGCTATTATGCGGGTACTTCGTGCCATCGCCAGAGTTGATGTAGATACTTGGCGAACTAAAGATTATACCATTATACCAGACGAATACCTCGCTAATTTGTCCCATGAAAAGCATATTGAGCGTGTGGAGTCACGCTAAAAGAATTAGCTTATGGGTAGAAGGATATAAAAATACTATATAGCCGGGTATAGCCGGAGGTAGCTATTAGATAGTTAGGGGTTCTATCTACTATTTGTTGTTAAAAAAGAAAAAATTTACATATGAAATTCATATGTTAAGATTGTTTACCATATTAGTAATAACTACATAGTTAATGCAATTAGTCACTATTGCTTAACCTGCCAAAATTGCACAAAATTTATCTACCTGTGGATTGATTCTGTATAGCAGTACAGAAAAAAAGTTTCAGTCTACAGGTCGATTCATATGTCTGTGTATTCAAAGTAGAAAGAAGATTAGCCTGACCCTTAACGAAATCTCATTGGCAGCAGCAATCAAGCAAGTAAAAATAGAAGCGCAGCTATATTTTAACACTCAGATTGACAAAATTAAAGCATAGGCTTCTGTGTTGAAAGTTAAGATTGTTTTGCAACCACTGCTCAAAACTTTCTCGAGAGATACCAAATTGGGTAAGCTAGAGTGTATCCAAGATTCACAACAGACAGTATTTATGATGCTTGTCAGCCAAGGGGTGTAACCAGGCGTGACTTTTGGATAGCCTAATTTTTGGAGGAGTTTAAATGAAGAATATTGGTTTTGATTTATCTATGTTGCGTCCAGTGCGTTTTATCATTGTGGCATTTACTTGTGCCTTACTGATTTTCTCTTATGCTTTGCCCGCGGCTGCGACGATCGGTAGCACAACAAGCAATCCTGAAGATGAGGTTACACAGCTAACTGGAATTCAGAAAGAAACAGACAAACTATCTACAGAAGCACCTCCAGGATTGGAAGAGACACAACAGAGAGCAAACGAGGGACTTAACTCGGTTCAGGGAGCTGCTGATATTGAGAAGATGAAGCGTCCTGAGAATTCTGCACAAGCAAAGACAGTAGAAGATCAAGTTAAGAACGCGTTGGGTAAACTCACAGGTAACAAGTAACCTGCATTTCATGGTTTTTAGCGACAGTGTGTTTTGAAAGTGGGTGTGACAAATAAATTATTGCTCAATGTTCTAGCGTTTTGAGCAGTTTGCATAGCTATCACCGTTTAGTAGACATCTTGATTGCGTAGTCAAGATGTCTATTTCTATTTAATGAGAAAAGTCTGATTTTTCCTCTTGATGAAAAAAACACAATCCTTCCTTTGGTTGATGATTGTAGGGGATGGAATTTGTGAAGGTTAGTAAAGAAGCTCGCTGAGGGATTTAAAGTAATGCGCAAGATAAACATTGGTTTGACGGAAGAACAACGTCAAGGTGTGATTAATCTGTTGAATCAAGATTTGGCAGACGCCTATGTACTGTTGGTGAAAACGAAAAAGTTCCACTGGGATGTTGTCGGACCTCAGTTCCGCAGCCTGCACCAAATTTGGGAAGAGCATTACCAAGCACTGACTGAAACTATCGATGCCGTAGCTGAGCGGGTTCGTGCCTTGGGCGGTTACCCAGTTGGTACATTGGAAGGATTTCTCAAAATTGCGACTCTCAAGGAAGAAGCTGGTAACGTTCCCACAGCAACTGGGATGGTGTCTCGACTGGTAGATGACCACGAGCAAGTTATTCGGAACCTGCGTGATCATGTGGATCAGACTGGTGAGCAGTTCCACGATCAGGGAACCTCTGACTTCCTGACAGGACTGATGGAAGGGCATGAGCAGATGGCTTGGATGCTGCGCTCATTTATTGAAGGGCAGTCACTGCAAGCAGACGGTTCTAACCAGATAGCAGAAACCAAAACCCCTGTAGGCGTGTAGCCAGCAGCAGATTTAACCCAAAGCATAGCGTCTGAGTTGACAATGGCAGACCGAGGTTTCGTGCATCTACCGCATCTACCCCCCTCAGTCTGCCGACTGGAAAAGCAAAATTCAAGGAGTCTTTAAAGTGCCTGAAACATATACAGCAGAACGTACCATCTCAGCTGTTTTTAAAGAACAGAAGCAAGTTGATGATGTGATTCGGCGTTTACTAGACCGGGGTGTTTCCAGGGATCATATCTCGGTATTGGGCAGAAACTTCCAGTCAGAAACTCGAATTGCTGGCTTTATTAGTAAGAGGGATGTGATTCTCGGAGGTTTGAGAAGCGGGGCAATCTTTGGTTCCTTGTTCGGCTCCTTCCTTAGCTTACTCACAGGTGTAGGCGTACTGTTTATTCCTTTTGTTGGTCCGATTGTAGCAGCAGGTCCGATTGGTGCAGTGCTGCTAGGAGCGGCAAGTGGAGCGATCGCCGGCAGCGCAGGGGCTGGTTTGGTATCTGTTCTGACCACATTGGGAATGCCAGAAGACAAAGCCGCAGTTTACCAAACTCGCTTGCAGGCTGGTGAGTTCTTGGTGATGGCAGAAGTTCCTGGCGATCGCGCTGGAGAATACCAATTGCTGATAGAAAGTGCTGGTGGCGAAGAAGTTCACACAAGTGAGCAGACGCTGCCTCGTGCTTGTACCAGTGGCTGCAACAGCCCAGAGGATTTGTCTCCTGAGATTCGCTCTCATCTTTCTGTTGAAGCTCAGCGCACATTTATTGAGCGCTATAATACTGCATTAACTGAGACAAATGACCAAACAAAGGCTGAACAAGCTGCCTGGGAGGCAGTTCATCAGCAATATGATGAAGATGAAAATGGCGTTTGGTCTAAGGCGAAAGCGACTGTTTAGTCAATTGGTAATAGTTAAAACAGTCAATAGTCAACAGCCTATAGTAATTGTTGACTATTGACTGTTTTAACTATTAACCCAAGTTGCTAGTTATTTGAGAAGGCGATCGCAAAGATAATAAAATCCCCTCCAGTAAGAAAAACGGAGGGGAATTATGTTAAATGAAACAATTGCTGTCTATGCTATCATTGAC
>JAHHIB010000084.1 GCA_019359075.1 Kalymmatonema hyalinum WJT4-NPBG1 | reverse complement strand
CTTGGGTAAGGTTGGTGGAGTATGATTTACTCATAGTCTCTCAGTGGTGCTGTTGTCTTTACTTATTAACAGCTTATGCCCTGAGAGCTTTTTTTACTTAATTGCGGACTTTTCAAACATCCTCTTAAAGGAGAAGGATTCATACCCCGAATAAGTTCTTTATAAAATGGGTGATCTACTCTTGATAATCTCATTACCTCTACAGAGTTAACTTTTCTTTGAAACTCTTGGCGAAATTCTAGAAACCTCTCAGATAAAACTTTGATACGTTCTTCCAATATATATTCATTATCTGAATCACGTGATTTATTTGCTTGTTCTAGTAACTCTTTGTATATCTTGATTAGGCAATTCATAAGTAATGTAAAAGTAGCAATTCGCTGTTGACCATCGATAATTTCAAATTCAAGTTGATTGACAGCTCCTTCCACTGGATACCTTACGCTCAGAACTCCTCCAAAAAAATGATTGACAGGTGTTTTAGATTTTCTTCTCTCAAAACACTCTTTTAAATCTTTGATAAAATCTTCTACAGATTCAGTTTCCCATGCATAAGCTCTTTGGTATTTAGGAATAAAAAACATGGGTCTATACTCGAAAATTTTTCCTACAGAAGTGTATGCAGGTTCCATCTTCATAATCAACCTCACTTTCTCAACGGTGTTTAATACTTTACACTAATACCAATTTAATATAAAAATAGACTTGTGAGTGCTTAGTAGGCGTCACCATTAAGAGGGGTTCAGAATCGCCTGAAGGATGAATCATTGTCCAGAGTTGTCAAAATTTTGATTTCCGACCCGCATTAATAACGAGTTCTACTTAGCAAAATATTGTACGATGTGGGCGCGAATCCCCTGCAAGCGGCAAGTCTTTGTACAGGTTGTTTGACATAGGCAATCGCACTTTCCTATTAGTTGATCATCCCTGCGATCGCCCCCAAGTCCCCCAACAAATCTACGAAATCATCTTCTCAAACGCCACTTGCAAATCTTGCGTTAGGTCATTAACGGCAACTCTTGCTGCTTGACGACTTGCCTGATAACTTGACCAACGTTGTGTTACAGAAATTGGCTCACCTACCGTTAGCCGTGATTTTCGCCAACCTAACCGAGGTCGTGCAGGGTTTTTCTCGCCTTTGATCCGGGCGATCAGATCGAATAAGATTAAGGACGTTTCGGCAAATCTCTCAAAAGTCGGCTTCTGTTGAACATATGTTCCTGTGACTGCTACAAAACTCTCCGCTAGGCGCATATGTAGAGCCCGCAGAGATGCTTCTTCAGCAATCCAGTCTGCCAAGCCCCGCTCTACGGGTGATAATGCGTGTAAATTTGACAAATCCTTGCGGTGGATATCATCCCAGCCTGCTGACTCTATTCGGCGACTGCGCTCAATCACTGTTCCGTGGCTTTCAAGACCAAAATATTGCTCGGCTGCTTTGAGTGACCTATCTAATACTGTTTGGAGTCGAGCCTCAAGTACCTCGTTACGGCTCGCAGATGGATCTGTTTGCGTTACAACTGGTGTACTTTGATGGTAGAAGCGAGCGTAAAACTGTTCCATTTGGGAAAGGACATGTTCACCAAGGCGAAAGAGTCGCTCATAGAAAACTTTTTCTGGCTCAACGAGGTTTGATTCATCAACTTGCTGCACTTGTAAGCCGCAATCAGCTTCTAATTTGCCCAAAAGCCAATCTAGTTTTCCCCAAGATGGATTGATGTAGTGATATTGATTGCAAATCGGTACAATGAAAACTTCCTCAGAACGGTTAGCTTTCACCAAATCTTCCACACACCAGAAGCCCATGTGAGCAACGCCAGGTTCCAGAGGGCTGACAATTTCGCTATGTCCATTAGTTGCGCCTTCGGGAGCTACAGCAATTGGCAGTTTGCCATTAGCAAACAAATCTCGCGCTGTCTTCATACCAACCTTGTCTAGCCGCTTACCTCGATGAATTGGCAAGCCCCCTAACCGAGAAAAGAACCAACCAAGCCAATCCCCAGCCCACAAAGTCATCCCTCGGTCATAGAGAAAATGAGAATGAATAGGATGGTGTAATGAAATTCCCTTTTGACGAGCAACTTTCGGTACAGCACGGGAGAGTAAATACATCATGCAAAGAGGATCATCAACCTCCGGGTGCCGAAATGCTATCAAAAAGCGAATTTTGCCAGTTTGGAATTGTTGGTAAAGATTGACTAACGCCTCAACATTCACAGTTTCAACCTGTGCGATCCCAGCAGGTAACCACGGTCGAATCCGAAACCGCATCAGGACTGGCAGTAACCTTTGGGTAATGTAGTATACAAATGGGTTAAATCGCTCGGGAATAAACTCTAGGGGCGGTTGAGCGAGTTGAATCGAATGCGGCAAGATGGCTCTCCTGGTCGTATTGCTTAAAATAGGTAAACTTTAAGCCCTTAGTCCTTAAATTATAGTCTTTCCCTGTGGGAAGCCGCCTTTGCGGTTCGTTATTATCTTGTGCAAGGAGGTAAATTAAACTGCTGACTCCATCCGTACAACTGCCGTTACACGGTAAGCGAATTATCGTTACCGCACCCCGTAACTATGCCGTCAGGTTATCTGAGCAACTGATCAACCAAGGCGGTTTGCCGTTTTTGATGCCAACCATCGAAACCTGTCTGCTGGAAAACTTTGCTGAGTTAGATGGCGCACTGCAACAAATCCACGCATTTGATTGGATTGCTTTCACCAGTAGAAACGGTATCGAAGCATTTTTCCAACGCCTGAAAGATTTGGGGCTAAACCTTTCTGTATTGACAAATTGTATATTTTGTGCGATTGGTACAGACGCGGAAAGATTAGCAGCTTTTGGCATCAAAGCGGATTTAATACCAACACAACCCAGCCCCGCAGGAATCATTGCTGAATTGGCTAAAATTCCAAATATTGCCCAGCAAACTATACTCGTTCCAGTTCCAGAAGTTGTCGGTGTACCAGAACCCAATGTGATTCCAAACTTTATTGCAGGTTTAGAAAAATTGGGCATGAAGGTGACTCGCGTACCAACTTATAGGACGCGGTGTTTGGACAAAAATATTTATGAGGTTGAGTTAAACCTGATTCGGCAAGGCAAAATTGATGTCATTGCCTTTAGTAGTACTGTGGAAGTAGCAGGTTTTTTGCAAATGGTTGATGCAAGAAGTGATTACGAGCATTGTGCGATAAGCCGGAGGCTTGACGCTACGCGTATCGCCTGTTTTGGACCTTATACAGCAGCCAATGCCCAGAAATTAGGTTTAAATGTCTCGATAGTTAGCCAGGATTATAGTTCATTTGCGGGGTTTGCGGATGCAATAACCGCATTTTTTCATCATTGAGTTCCTGGTTGCCCAATTTATGCGAAATCTAGAATAGGGAATAAAGCTGCTGTCTGTTTGGAGGCGATTGCCCAAGGGGCAGTGCCGGAGGCAATCGCAAATGGTACGGACACCATCTAAGCCTTTGACATTAGACTAGGTTGGGGAGGACACTTTCCTTAACGGGAAAACCCCCGCACGGAAGTGTCCGTTTGAGCGTAAGCAAACCCAACAAACCCTCAACCATGTCCAAACCCAAAGTTTTCATCACTCGCCGCCTCCCCACCAAATTAGAGCAACTGCAAAAAATTGCTACCATTGAACTCTGGGAAGAACGCCAACCGCCTTCGTATCAAGTTTTACTGAAAAAGGTCAAAACAATTGATGGTTTGCTGTGCTTGCTGACAGACCAAATTGATCAGCAACTGATAAAAGCAGCTGGAAGCTCTTTTAAAGTTATTAGCCAAATGGCAGTTGGATACGACAATATTGATATTCCTGCCGCTACTGCACACAAGATACCAGTTGGTCATACACCAGGTGTCTTAACAGATGCGACTGCTGACTTGACTTGGGCGTTACTCATGGCGGCTGCACGGCGAGTGGTAGAAGCGGATCGATTTGCTCGTGGGGTCAGTGGCGGACGTGGGAACCAAATTTGTTATTGGGACCGAATATCACAGGTGCGACTTTAGGGATTGTTGGTTTTGGACGTATTGGTCAGGCGATCGCTCGTCGTGCTAAAGGGTTTGATATGAAAATTTTTTATACCAGCAGACACAGATGTGACCAGGAGTTAGAAAAACTCTTAGGTGTGGATTTTACTACGTTTGAACATCTGCTGCAAGAATCCGATTTTGTGACAATCCATACACCTTTGTTAGACGAAACTTATCATCTTTTTGGCGATCGCCAGTTTGAATTGATGAAGCAGTCTGCCATTGTCATCAATACAGCGCGGGGAGCAATTATAGACCCAGAAGCATTATACACAGCGCTTACGAGTGGTCAAATTGCAGGTGCTGCCATAGATGTCACTGACCCAGAACCGATACCAACTGATAGTCCCTTACTGAGCTTAGATAACCTGATTATTACACCTCATATTGGCAGTGCCAGCCTCCAAACACGAGAAAAAATGGCAAACATGGCGATCGCTAATCTAATTGCTGGGTTGAAGGGGGAACGATTGCCTCATTGTGTCAATCCTAAAGTTTATTAATAAGAGGATAGGGGCGATGATTCTCGTACCCCGTTTAGAAAGTTTTTGATATTATTATCCAGCTAGCATCATTTTATACTGAAGGAATTAGCTATGCCCCAAGTAGAAAAGTTAAAAATTTTTCTTGCTTCTCCTGGCGATGTGAGTACGGAAAGAAATCACGTTGTTAAAGTTGTCGAAGAGATAAATCGTACTGTAGCTCCCGATAAAGGTGTTGTATTAGAGGTGATTCGCTCCGAGAATGCTTATCCTGGATATGGTAAAGACGGTCAAGCCATTATCAACGAGCAGATAGGCAAAATGTCCGATTACGTATTGTTTATTGGGATTATGTGGAACCGCGTTGGAACTCCAACAAAGCGTGATATATCCGGAACAATTGAAGAATTTAAACGAGCTAGGAGAACTTTTAATAGAATTGATCAACCCGAAATATGGTTTTATTTTCGGTCAATGACTGAAGGGGTAAAAACCAAAATTGAATTAGAACAGCAAGGAAAAGTTAAGCGATTTAAAAATAGTTATAGTAAAAATGGATGGGGATTATTTCGTGAGTATAAAAACCCTTCTGAGTTCCGCAATAAATTACGCGAACATATTACTCTATGGTTAACTAATCGTAGGAAAAAAAGAGTAAAAAAGAGCAGTACCAGTTCAAAAACGAATACAAGTTCATTATCAACGGAAAAAGCATCTGCAAGTAAATTAAAGACTTATGACGATCCCAAACAAGTAGGCGTAAGCTCCAATGTAATACCTAAAAGGCAAATATCCACTATTAAAAATTATAAGAAATCAACTACTAAATCAAAAGCTAAAAAAAGTAAAAGTATAAGTAATTCTGGAGCTTGGGTTTTACTTAATGACTATTTATTTGAAACCCAATTAGTTGAAATGAACGCCAATAAAAACCTTGTCCTTAATATACCAATTGTAAGTGCAGAACAGGAGGCGAATTTACGCGAACTACAATCAATTAGTCATTATCACACCAGAAGACAAATTATCTATGCTTACCAAAATGATGCATATATGGTGCAGGTGGAAAGTGTTGAGACTAAATCTATAAAAGGTAAAACTTCCTATATAGTTACGCTAAAGCCAACACCACAGTCGTATAGTTACAATATTATTAATTATTATGGCTATACTTTCGAGCAGGTTGCTGAATCACAGATTCGGTTTTTATTATTAAACGAAATTCCGAAAAGTGCAGATAAAGCTTATCAATCAACACCGGATTATATTATACGAGAAAACGACTACCTAGTCGAATCAAAAGGGCATATTATTACTAATGTATGGAAAAAGTGGATTACGGAACCACAGATGTTTTTAATAAATGCACGTTTAGCGGCAGTATGCTTTTTAAAAATTAATAATATAGTCGAACACATATTGGAATTAAAAATAATTTTTATTAGTAAGAATGTTGTATCCGTAAACTTTCGCGGACAAATACGACAATTTCACTATAATAAAGAAATTAGTGTAATACAAGTAAAAGGTAAATGTGCTCTGGATTCATAAAGTGAAAGTGCACTGGAAATAAGTGCAGAATAAATTGATTTTAACTATCAAACTTTTAAAAGCAAGCTGATGTTAAAAATTCTTCTAATTCATATAAGTCTACAGAATCTAAATCTTTTGGATACACCATTACAGTCAGTTTTCTTGTGACGAAGTTTTCTTTAGATGCAACTATAAATGAAGTAATAATTAGTTTAGCTAGTGCCATTCGCGGTAATCCTGTGCGAGCTAGGTCAGAACCAATAATTGGAATTGCAACATTCATAGTATGACCTTTGAGACGAACTTCTCGCCAAAGAGACGAGAGCGAACGCCAGATATAATCAGAGTTAGACTCTACGGTTAAATTGTTGTTCATGTATCCATAAGCAGTTAAAAAGTAACGCTTATCATGCGTACCTAAAGCAGTAGTTGTACCAATGGGGTATCGTCCTGTTTTACCGCGTGTTTTATTTCGCTCTTCTTGTCGTAGATGACTTAATGGTTGGAGAGCCGATTCGATTTCTTTATCTAGTAATCTTATGTCACTTCTATAAACTTTTGTAAGAAATTGTCCTTGAACGCTCTCAGGTTTAATTATTTCTCCTAATTCAGTGTCAAAAACATCATTAGCACCTATTACGAGGTGAGCTTTTTCATCAAAAATATCTCCGATTTTGACTTCAATTTCTGAATCGGGAGAAGATAACTTACTACAAAAACTTCTTTTGGGAAACCGCTGAATGATAGCAAGAATCAAGGAGATACTACCTAGTCCAAAGTAACCTGCCCAGCCAAAATTTAGTTTGTCTGGTAAAAATAGTGCAGCGGGTTCGAGCAGTAACCAGAGAAGACCAAAGTTGCCGATAAATGAATTCCAAATTCGTTGAAAGCCAACTTTTCTAAGTAATTTTAAGTAAATATTAATTGCCATAGCCACCTTTCAAACAATAAAGTTTGTATTTGACTCTAGGTCATTAGAAGTATTATTTTATTCTCATTTAGATCCTATCTAACATTAGGCGAGTGTCCCGTCATCGGCACGAACCGCACTGGTATGGTTTTCTCCTTTCGCAATCCATTTGGTGTCTTGATAATAACCATCATTTCCTGCTCCAAGCTTCCGACTGGAATCACCATCTTTCCATTGATCGCCAGTTGTTGAACTAAAGCTTCAGGAATATCCTGTGGTGCAGCAGTCACAATAATCTTGTTGTAGGGTGCATATTCTGCCCAGCCTTCATACCCATTACCAGTTTTGACATGAACGTTCCGATAGCCTAGTTGACTGAGAGTTTTGCGCGCACTTTCAGCCAGTTGAGGAATAATTTCGATAGTATAAACTTCTTTAGCCAACTCACCAAGGACAGCCGCCTGATATCCAGAACCAGTTCCAATTTCCAGCACTTTGTCCTCCGGGGAAATCTCAGCTGCCTCTGTCATATATGCGACAATATACGGTTGAGAAATGGTCTGGTTATGAGCGAGCGGCAGAGGATGATCCTGGTACGCTAAATCTGCAAAAGATGGATCTACAAACAGATGACGCGGCACCTTGGACATAGCTTTTAAGACAGCCTTGTTTTTAATCCCACGCGCCCGGATTTGTTTTTCTACCACTTGTAGGCGTTGGATTTGAAATTCGTCCTTACGATAGTTGACGTTCTGGATTGGGATGCTAGACGAATTACCATAAGATATTTCCACTGCACACGCAGGTAGGCAAAGCAATGTGAGGCACAGCCATGACACAAAGAGTAAGCGAAGCATAAAACCTCCCGATTCTTCATGGTATGCCAATCGAAGATTTACCCAACCCCCCTTTAGTAGGATTGGGTAATATCATTTGCCGCAGTCGCAGATTACAGAACTACCATTTGTGTCGGATACGGTCGTAAATTTCTACGTATTCCTCTCCTGGGTGGTTCCAAGAATAATCATACTTCATACCTTGAAGAGCAAGTTTGCGGAACTCCTCTGGATTGTTGTACCACAACTTCAAAGCACGTTCCATTGCCGACTCAAAGGCAGCATAATCTGACTGGTAGAATACATAGCCATTGCGTTCTTCCGGAGGCTTATTCTGCTCGTAGTCTCTGTCAAAGACGGTGTTAACTAGCCCACCGACTCCTCGAACTACGGGTACAGTGCCATACCTCAGCCCAATCATTTGGGTGAGTCCACAAGGTTCGTAATTACTAGGGACAATAATCATGTCTGCCCCTGCATAAATCAGGTGGGATAATTCTTCGTTAAAGCCCAATTCTAAATGAACATCAGGATTATCGTTCAAAAAGTTTTTCTCATGGCGAAAATGAGCATTGATTCCTGACTCTGTTGCCGAACCCAACAGCACAAATTGCGCTCCATTGTGGAGGGCGTAATAAATTGCATGATGGACAAGATGCACGCCTTTTTGGTCATCTAAACGACCAATGTAAGCAATGATTGGCTTATCAACATCCTGCAATAGCAGCCGCTCACGTAAGGCTTTTTTGTTCTTTGCCTTTTCTTCAAAATTGTCCTTAGAGTAGTGATAGGGGATATAGCGGTCTATTTCAGGATTCCAAAAATCATTATCAATGCCGTTGAGTACACCAGTGAATTTATCCTGGTATAAGTGCAAGGTGTGACCTAATCCATAGCCAATGTCAGTGTAAGAAGCTTCCCAAGCATGGTGTGGCGAAACTGTCGTCACAGCATTGGAGTAAACAATGCCCCCTTTCATAAAGTTCAGGGCAAAAGGATTGAAGTTGTCTTGCAGCTTATGATACTGGAAGTAGTAAGACTCTCGGTTTAAATTGGTTGCCGTGAGAGTATCGACACCGGCAAACCCTTGATGCTTAAAGTTGTGGATCGTGTAGCAAACGCGTTGGGACTCCATGCCATGATATTTGTAGATTTCATAGAGCATGACTGGAACCAAGCCCGTCTGCCAGTCATGGCAATGGATAATATCAGGTCGCTTGTTGCTTTGAAGCAGAAATTCTAAAGCGGCTTTGCTAAAGAACGCAAAGCGCATATTGTCATCGCCGCAACCGTAATAGCAGCCCCGATTGAAGAAATTATCTCCAGAGTGGGGTTCAATGAAGAAACACAGCCGCCCGTGTACCCAGCCACAATAGACTGAACAGTGAATTGCACCGCCATACCAGGGTACCCACAAGTTCATGAAGGCGTCATGAAGCCCCCAAATGTGGTCGTAGCGCATACAATCGTACATCGGCAGAATGATTTCGACGCAATGCCCCCGGATTTCTAATTCCCTACTGAGTCCGTAAACGACATCGCCTAAGCCTCCAGCTTTGATCACAGGAGCGCACTCCGAGGCAATTTGTACGATGTACATCTCTATCCTCGCTTAATAAAAATTTACTTTTATTATCTTTTCTATCATTACAGAAAAGATGTATCAATTGGCAAGTCAGCGACCCAGCCATTAGGTACAAATCTTAGGGAATCGCGTTATTTGTATCAGATATTACCAAAAATTTTTAACCAAAAGCTTTTCAAAATTAGAAAATAATGTAAATATATATCTAAAGCTAGATGCCAGAATATATCTTCAGCTAAATTGACAAATCTTGTTAAGCCTAGTAAAAGCACTTAAATAGAATATAATCTGTATGGAGAGTAAACTCAAGGAACTGATTGGTCAGCCTAATGTTTGGCTTTTCGTCAAAAGTAGTAACGGCTGGTTAAAGAACGTAGAAATTTTAGATGTTAATTATGACATTGTAACATTTCGTTACGAACATGAATCCGACGTAGAAAACAGGGTTTGGGAGAAGACCACTCGGATTGATAATATTGCAGAGATTGAAGTTCGTCTGTTAACACTACCTAGGGGCGATAAGCAAGTACAAGAAATTAAAAATAGACTTTCCAAGCTGCTAGAGCAGGAAGAGAGATAGCAATTATAAGGTGTTCGTCTAACTGCATTTGTCTAGTGGTACACCGTTTGCTACTGTTGAACTAGGAACTCATGCAGTGTCTGCGGTCAATAGGTTGGCGAATGAAAGTGCAGGAGTGGGGAAGTGCAGTGAGTTGAGATTACGCAGTTACCATATTATCTAGCTGCGATTCACACTGTTGGAAAATGTAGTTAACGGCACCAAAGAGTGGTATTTTGAGTAAAAGTACTTAGTCGTTTAGACAACGGACGAGACACGACGCGAGCGATTTTAATTACAGTCAAGCTAAGTCTATTAACTTTATTATTTCTGTGATTAATTCTCTTGGTTCTACAGGCTTCATCAGGTAAGCTTCAAACCCAGACATGAAAGCGAGATCACGTCCTTCTTGTATGTCCATAGCCGTTACAGCGATCGCCCGAATCGCTCCCAGGGGAGGATCAAACGTTCTGACTCTGCGAATTAAGGAAAAGCCGTCAACCTCTGGCATAGCGATATCACTAATCAAGAGATTTGGTTCAAATTGTCCTATAACCTGTAGCGCTTCTACTGCCGATGCTGCCATCATCACTTCGACGCCAGCGCTTTCAAGAATAAAAGCGATTAAATTACAGTTATCGGCATCATCATCGACGACAAGTACCCGTAACCCTTCTAAAGGCTGAAAATCATCTATATCGTCCTCGGGATGAAAATTTTCAGAATCGTTTGACACGATAATATCGTCTCCTCATTGCTTACTCAATTAGGGGGAAGTCCTACTGGGAGCTAGGTACGAACTAGCTACTCAGTGGGCGTTTAAATTGATGAGTGATGAAATCAAGCTTTAAAAGCACTAGTCTTATTTCCTGTGAAGCATCTGCCATTTCCACAAAACCCTTAAGTCATTTGAGGATTTTAGTGGTTGGTTAATATTGAGACGGTTGGAAAAGCTTAATTTAAGCGGTTCCAAACATTCAGTTGCTCACAGATAGCTCTAATCTTTATAAAGCTGTGCGGTTGGATGGAGCGAGCGAAGCGTTTTTCAGGTGCGCCCTACACCAGTCAGCCTTTTACTTCTTATTACACTACCATAGGACTCCAAAGAGGGCTGTCAGTAACAAACAACGAGAAATGTACGGATAGCCTGTCTTTGCTAAAACGCAAGGAAATGATTATTTTTTCACTATTCTAAAAACCTGATACCAGCATCATCTAAAAAACTAGAGTGGCGATCGCGAAGCGGGAGAAAAGCGCCATCGCCGCAGGCGGGCACGGAATGCGATCGCACTAAAGCGCGAGAAAAGCGCCATCGCATTTTCCTTATATGCTAAATACCAAAATTTAACCTATTGCTTGCACACTCGAACAAATGTAAACCAAACTGCTGCGAAAGCTCTTCACAAACCTTAACTCCTCGAACACTATTACCGCGTGAATCGAGTAGTGGAGAAAACACTCCAATTCCCATCTTATCTGGTATTACAGCAATAATTCCGCCAGAAATTCCACTTTTTGCCGGAATACCAACCTTATATGCCCATTCTCCTGCAAAATTATACATTCCGCAGGTGTACATTACACTCAGAATGTCTTTAACGTAACCGCTATCCACGGCTTGTTTTCCTGTAATCGGGTTGATACCTTTGTTCGCCAAGGTAGCCGCCATCACTGCTAAATCATGGCAATTCACCATGACAGAACACTGCTGGAAGTAAAGGTCTAGCGCTTCATCAATATTTTGGTCAATCATGCCAAAATTGAGCATTAAGTGCGCCATTGCCCGGTTACGATGTCCTGTGAGGCGTTCTGAGGTAAATACTGAAATATCAACGAACACATTGTGTCCAGTGTATCGTTGGAACATATCCAGCATCTGGTTGAGACGTTCAGTTACATCCGACCCTTTGATTAAGCTGGTAGTTGCTATAGCTCCTGCATTGACCATTGGGTTGTATGGTCGCTTTGATTTCTCATCAAGGACAATTGCGTTAAATGCGTCCCCTGTCGGTTCTACGCCTACTCTTGTCAAAAGGTAATCTCGTCCATGATCCTCAAGCGCCAGTCCGTAAACAAACACTTTGGAAATCGATTGAATCGTAAATAGCTGATTGTAGTCCCCAACTTCGTAAACGTCGCCATTGACGGTAGCGATGCAAATGCTGAACAAGTCTGGATTGACTTTTGCTAGTTCAGGAATGTAGTTTGCTACAGTTCCATCGCTTAAGGACTGGTACTTTGAATGCAAGTCCTCAACAAAAGATTGAAATTGTGAATCTTCTTGCTTTGCCATGAAGCTGACAGTTGGGTGTGAAAAATTACGCTTTTTCTTCTATACTTGACAAATTTTGATGTATTCGATTTGCATAAGCAAATCTAGTTAATATTCTCATCAAGGATTTTGCTTTGACGGTAAAAAATATTCATGCAAGTAACATCTAGCCTCCTGTTTTGTCACTTCAGACAGTATGTAATTTATTTTACTAAATTTTAAATAAGGTTTAACAAGTATGCACATTATCACTCATCTAATATGCAGCTAGTACAGCACGGCGTAAGTAAAGCACCCATTAAACCGCTAATACTTTAGCCTTATAAGTCCACTTGAATGGTTTTGCCATAGTGCGATTAAAGTAATCAATAAAATCTAAGATTCGAGTCTTGAGGTGATTTGTACTGACAAAATTCCCACGTTTGAGTAGTTTACGGACAAGAATGCTAAACCATATTTCAATTTGATTAAGCCAAGAGGAATGCTTAGGGGTGTAATGGAAAACTCTTTCGTTGTGTTGGGTCACTTAAAAAAGCTGCCCGTGTTTTCATTGATTGAAGTATGCCTGATTCACCTTTAATACCCAAATTAATTTCTAATCCTTCAAGTTCAGCTACAAAACGAACGCTCATATTCAGACTGATGGGTATTGAGACAATCCATTATTAGATTCCATTTTTTGGCATCAGGGTCACTCTCAATTATTTTACGAATGTTTTGGGCAAAATCTTGTTCTGTTCGGGTGTTTCCACAAGTCGGATGGATAATTTGACCTGTGACGACATCAAAGTTAGCGATTAATGCCTGTGTGCCATGACGGATATACTCGCGCTTCTCGTCGTTTAACTTTACCTGGTCGTAATGGCAGGTCTTTTTCTTTACGCTCGATTGCTTGAATACCTGTCATTTCATCAATACACACTGTTCGTTCCCTGGCGAGTGCACGTTCAATTGCTGTGATGTATAGATTGGAAATGTTTTGGGCTTTGACATCAAATTCGTTATCCACAGGGGGGGGTTAACCAGTAGCGGCTAGGCGTGTGGCTTGATTTGAGCTTCTTCTAATAACCGTCCCACATGACGTGGAGATATACTTTCGACAATACCCTGTTGAACCATTTGTTCTGCTAATTCCCTTGCTGTCCAATCACTGATGGGTCGTCCGTAATCCTCAGCGTCGGAACAAGCAAGTGCAAATAATTCTACTACTTGCTCGATGCTAAATTTTGCTGGCTTACCCCTGCGCTCTTGATCCTCTAATCGTTCAATGACTGCAATCGAACGCTTGCTTAACTCCAACCACCGATTGCGCCATCTGCGAGCCATGAATCGGCTGATGTTCAGTTCTCGTTCAATCTCACGATTATTGTTCCCTTTATCTGCCAGTAAGATTATTTTTGCTCGGAGCGCTATTTGTTGTGGTGTACTACGCCGATTAAGCAACTTTTCTAACTCTTGGCGATCGCACTCACTTAGAGCCAATGATTTTGGAGCTAATCGTGCCACGTTCTCCTTCCTTTGCGCTCTTACAGCAATTTATCTCAGTTAACTCCAGTGTCCCATAATATGGGTGCTTTACTTACGCCGTGCTGTACTAGTAACTGGATCGAACCGAGGACTGGGCAAAAGTACTGTCTTGAACCTTGCTAAAAAAGGGGTCGATGTTATTGTGACCTACCATAGCAATGCTGAGGAAGTTACAAAAGTCGTGGCCCAAATCGAATTAATCGGGGCAAAAGCCGTAGCATTGCAACTAGATACTGGAAATACCAAAACCTTCGATAAAGTGACCTTTGATGAAAGAAACATGTTGCCAAAGCTGTTAGGACAAGTCGGCGGTAGATGTTTTCAACAGCGTATATTGTATTTAAACCGCATTATTTTTCTCAAAACCCGCGATCGCAAAGGGAGAGAAATCGAATAATTTCCCGAACAACTACAAGTTAGAGATTTTACACTGTACTATACGTTTTTTAAACAATAATCGGGCTTACAGGTATCGAACACAGAGCGCTCACCGAACTTTTCGGTCTACTGTCATTACATCTGACATTTTTTTGTCATAATTTTCCAATAAACTGTAAAAAAGTTACATTATTTAAATTTAGTTAAAAAATTGACCGTTGATGGTTGACAGTTGACAGTTCATTGTCCACTGTCAACCGTTAACAATTAACCCTCAGCTTTCAGTAGCTACCATCAACCATTATGGATACTTCTGAAGACCAAGCTTCAACCGTTGAAACCCAGTTAGACAGTTCTGCGCCGTCTGAAGCGCCTACTCGTTCTCGCAAACCCTGGTTCTGGAGTTTGCTGATCCTATTTCTGGCAACTGGTGGCATTATCCTTTGGCGAATACTCGCTCCTGGTGGCGCACCACGTCCCTCTGTTGCCCAACAGCAGAAAGCACCAACTCCAAAAGCGATTGAAACGATCGCCCTGGCAACTGGAAGTGCTACAAAAAGTGTGCAGCTTTTAGGACAGGTGGAAGCCAGTCAGCAGTCAACACTCCGCGCTCAAACTAATGGGATTGTTGAGAAAATCTTGGTGCAATCGGGCGATCGCGTCAAGGCAGGAATGACGATCGCTATCCTAGACGACTCCGATCAGCAATTAGCAATCTCCCAAGCACGGGCACAACTAGCTCAGCAGCGTAGCAATTTGGCACGCTTGGAAGTAGGTACTCGTCCAGAAATTATTGCTCAACGTCAAGCAACAGTCACATCTGCCAAGGCCCGAGAGCTGGAAGCACGGGATAACCTGAAGCGCACCAGCGATCTTGTTAAACAAGGTGCTCTGTCTCAAAGATTACTCGTGGAAGCTCAAACACAATTGGATAACATCCAGGGAGAACGGTTAGAAGCTGAAGCCCAGTTTGCTGAAGCCAAAGCTGGGCCGATTCGAGAAGAAATCGCCGCTCAACGGGCAAACGTAGAAGCAGCTAGAGCCACCCTAGCTCAAGCAGAACTGGCACAGCAGCGCACTCGCATTGTGGCATCGGAAGCGGGTGTGGTGCAGACTCGGCATGTTAGTAATGGTGATTTGGTGCAAAGTTCTGGTCAAATTGTGACTTTAGTAGCAGGCGATCGCTTCGATATTTTTTTGGAGTTACCCGAAGAATTGAGCAGCCAAGTTACTCCCGGCATGACAATTGATCTCACGACTCGTGCCCTACCGCAATGGAAACAACGAGCCACCATCACCGGTGTGGTTCCCTCAGCCGATGCTGCTTCTCGTCGCCAGCGCGTCCGCGTCCAAATCAACAACCCGCCACCAGGTTTGTTACCGGGAATGGCGATCGCAGGTAACCTGAATATGCCCTCGAATCGGTCTAGCTTTGTTATATCACGCGATGCAGTAACAAGACGCCAAAATCAGTGGCTTGTCTTTACGGTTGCTGATGGCAAAGCTAGGCAAATTCAAGTAGAAATGGTTGCTGATATGGGTAAAAATGTTGCAATTTACCATCCCACCTTACGCGGCGGTCAACCCATTGTGCTGCGTGGCGGTGATGGGTTGCAAGATGGTGCGCCTGTGAAGACAGTTAGTGGTATTTGAGTGCTAGTCGCAGACTGGGAACGAGGTAATAGACTTCTTTGCAGAAGATGGGTCAAGGGGAAGGGTCAAAGGCAAAAATCTTCCTTTTTCCTTTAACCCTTTCCTAACATTTTACCAAAGACACTTTTGAGTCCTAACTCACAATTTTAATTATGAACTTTATTGAAACTGCTGTTCGTTGGCGACATGGCACCTTTGTCTTATTTTGCTTGGTAGCCATGTTTGGGGTGTTCTCGTTACTGAGGTTGCCCTTGGAATTGCAACCAGGGGGCGATCGCCCGGAAATTACCATCACCACTACTTATCCTGGAGCAGGGCCTACGGAAGTAGAAGACCTGATTACGCGCCCAATTGAAGAACAAATGGAAGAAGTGCTGGGCGTCCAGGAAATCAGCAGTACCTCTCGGACGGGACGCAGCACTATCACGCTGGAATTTGCTCAAGATGCTAACGTCAAAGAGCGGATGGTAGATGTATTGAACCGCTTGCAGCAGGTGGAAAGCTTGCCTCCAGAAGCACAAGAGTCGAATGTAGAACTGGTGGGTGGCAATAGTTCCCCAATGATGTGGATTCCGTTTGACACTAAGGAAGGATTTCAGCCAAATGCAGACCGCTATCGAGATTTAGCAGATGAGGTAGTGATTCCGCGCTTGCGGCGAATTGAGGGAACTGGACAATTTCTATTAGTGGGTGGGCAAGAGCGGGAAGTGGAGGTAAAGGTCAATCCGCAAGCATTGTCCGATCGCAACCTTACTATTGGTGATGTGGTGCGGGTACTTCAAGAAAACAACCGCGATATCCGGGGTGGGCCATTAATTTTAGGACGGCGGGAATATCGAGTCCGCACAGTCAGCCGATCGCAAGATCTATCGCAAATTGAAGGCTTTGTACTGCGGCGTGACGGGTCGGGCACAGTTTACTTGCGGGATGTGGCACAGGTGCAAATGGGGCGCAAACCGCAAGATAGTGCATTGATGTTCAACGGTAAACCTGGGGTAGCAATCGGTGTGATTCGTCAAATTGGGGCGAATGTGCCAGAGGTTGCTAAGGGCATCCGAGCCGAAATTGCCGCACTCCAAACTGAGTTCGACAGGGAAAACCAGGGCATTCTTTTTGTTTACAACTACGACGAAAGCCAGTACATCAATCAATCTATAACGTTCGTGCAGGAGAACTTGATTAGTGGAGCATTACTGGCAATCATCGTTTTATTGCTATTCTTGGGTTCGATGCGAACGGTTGCTGTAGTCGCCATCACCATTCCTATTGGCACAATTGCTGTGTTCATTGTCATGTCTGCACTAGGACGGACATTGAACATTATCAGTTTGGCAGGATTAGCGTTTTCTGTGGGTATGGTCGTGGATAACTCAATTGTCGTGATTGAGAATGTCTTTACCCACATGCAGCAGGGCAAAAATCCGATCCGGGCAGCAATCGATGGCACACAAGAAGTCTGGGGCGCGATGCTCGGTTCTACTTTATCTAACATAGTTGTGTTTGTGCCGCTGATTATGGTAACGGGTGAAGCAGGGCAACTCTACGCCGATATGGCGATCGCTCTTTCTGCTTCTTCTGTGTTCTCGCTGTTTGCCGCATTGACCCTAGTACCAATGCTATCTGGACTGTTCCTCAAGCAATCAGAAGCAATACAAATGATGGAGGGCGGTGAATATCGCGGCGGCAATTGGTTTGAGCGCTTAGTAGCAAAAACTTCGGCAGTATTCCGTCATTTCCAAGGGAAACTCGAAAACTTTTTGGCATCTACTGTCAGCTGGTCACTCGGACGCCGGCGTGTTGGTCGCAGGTTAATCGTGCTGTCGATTCCTGTTGCTTTACTTGTTACCAGTATTTTTCTACTTCCACCTGCGGATTATTTACCTGAAGGAAATCGCAACTTAGTTGTGTTGCGGGCGGAACCATTGCCGGGAACTAGTATACCAGAAGCGATTCGGCAATCTGAAGCTGTACAGAAATATTTGCGATCGCAACCAGAAGTTGAACGCATCATGTACGTTGATCGTCCAGGGGCACTGCGCGGCATCGCGACGATCCTCAAGCCAGAATTTGCCACCACTACCGGACTAGCTGACATGGTGGATCGCTTGCGTGCCCAAAGCAGCAACTTTGCTGGATACCGCTTTATCATACCAACGCGAATTTCCATCTTCCGCGATCCAGGTAAGGAATTTGAAGTAGATATTATAGGCGCAGACTTGAATCAAATCAGCGATTTGGAGCAGCAAATCACGGGTAAATTGCGGGATATTCCTGGAGTGCAGAATGTGCGATCTAACTTTGTGATGGGAGCTGGCGAATTACAAGTTATTCCCAACCGGGAACGCATCTCCGAAGTGGGTCTCTCGGAAGCAGAAGTTGGTTCAATGGTGGAAGCAGCATTAGGCGGTCGGGTTGCCTCCGATTACATTGATGGTAAAGAAGAACTAGATGTCTCAGTGGAACTGCAAAATACAGCTGTCGAAACTCCAGAACAATTGCGCCAATTGCCACTGTATGCGCGGGGACGACAAGTACAACTGGGTGATATTGCCGAAGTTAGTGAAACAACTGGAGCCGATACTATTAACCACGTCGATTTGGAGCGATCAATTAGCCTAACTGTCTCTGTTGCACCCAATGCCCCCCTGAGTACACTAGTAGAACGTACCGAAGAGGAAATTTTGGCTCCTCTGCGTGCCAATCTCCCAACAGGCTCTCGGCTGGAACTGTCGGGTTCAGCAGATCAGTTAGCAACAACCGTTGCTCAATTAGCTACTGCATTTACAGTTTCGATTTTGATTACTTACTTGTTACTCGTAGCGTTGTATCGCTCATTCCTCTACCCAGTGGTAATTATGGCAACAGTACCAATGGGTATGAGTGGCGCACTATTAAGTCTGGTAATTGCTAACCGAATTCCGGGAATGAATGTAGCACTGGATATGATTACAGCGTTAGGATTTGTGATTCTTACAGGTGTAGTCGTCAACAACGCCATTCTGCTGGTTGATCGCGCCTTGCAACTTCAAGAAGCAGGTGAAGATTATGATGCATCGTTATATAATGCCACCAATGATCGCCTGCGTGCTATTTTCATGTCTGCCGGAACTAGTGTGCTGGGGATGTTACCGCTAGCAGTTTTACCAGGTCAAGGTTCAGAGTTATATCAAGGATTAGGCATTGTTCTGACCGGCGGGCTGGCATTTTCTACGATATTGACTCCCACTGTTGTCCCCGCACTTATGGGCTTGCTGTATGATCTGTCTGGACGTAAAGAACCGCGATCGTCAGTCCAAAAAAATACGGACAAACTGGTTGACGTTAACACCTAAGGATTAAGGATTGAATAAGATCTAGAAATTGAGAGAGCAATGATAGGCTAAATTTATCAGGTCACCAGCTTCTAACACGATGATTTATGTAGGTACAGTTTGATACTTCAAATAGTGAAGTAACAATTTAACTGAGCATCTCAGCATTTCTTCTGTCTTGGAATAGCATAAAGTTTTTCGGTGAAGACGTGCCAGATAATGTCTAAGCCTTGTGTTTTCATTTTCAACTCGTGTCATATATGTTTTACTAACAATTTGGTCTCCATTTGGAATAAAACTTGGGTAAACTTTCCAGCCGTCTGTCACATAAAAATAGCTTTTCCACTGTGAGTGCAATTTCCCACAATGGCTCAAAAGTTTCGGCACTATGGTCTCCCAAAACCCAGGCTAAAATACCTTGAGTAAAGTGATTTACTGCTGTCCATAACCAAAATTTGTTTTTTTTGAGCCAACAAATGTCTCTAATTCATCAAGTTCTCCAACTTCTGGAATTACATCTTCTTTAGGTGCATCTGGAAGTTTATCTCCCAATTGTTTGACCCAATAAATAATAGTAGTATGATGCACTCCTTTAACTCGTTCAATACCACGAAAACCCATACCGTTAAGCTACATTTTTAAGCATTCTTGCTTCAATTCCTCAGAATATCCTTTCGGCGGATCGTACAAATCAATAAATTGGCGATCGCACGATACGCAAATGTGATTTTGTTTACCTCTGCGCTTTCCGTTCTTACGAATTTCCGTAGATCCGCAGTATGGACATTGCACAGTAGATGACCTCAATTCATCCCTCTATTATGCAACGCCCTTTGAAACGTAGCAATCGCCAAAAATCGAATCGAGCTGCTATGGATAATAATTATATGCTGACTATTCTTTCTGCTTGTTTCTTCCAATATGATGTCTCTAAATCCGCTTGTCAATAGCATTTGAGATGCGCTTACCCTGCTTATAAGGGTAAAGTATTAGCGGTTTAATGGGTGCTTTACTTACGCCGTGCTGTACTAGTTAAAAATGATAATTATTTTAAAGTTAACTTCAATACTCCTGTCATCTTTGAAGCTAAGACTGGGTCATTGCTTGCAAACAAAGCCTGAAAAAGGGCTTAAATCAGTTATCAGTTATCAGTTATCAGTCAGTCAGGCGTATGGTGGGGGATAAAGAAGCGCCACCAACGCCTTCCACGCTCTTGGTGGGGGACGCGCGACCACTCGTATTTAACTGATAACTGTTTACTGTTCACTGTTCACTGTTAAAAGCTAGTACTGAGCCAACGATACTTAACATATAGTTTCTATGTAGTTATCAAAATCACTAAAAATATTGATTTTGTCTTTAAACTTATCGTTCAAGTAAAACTACTGGCAATGAAGTGAAAGTATGGTAGTATAAGCCGCTGTTGAAAGTAGATACCATTAATTCTCTTTATAGACAAGTGTGTACGCTACCCTGAACAATTTAATTACCAAATATTGTTAGCTTTTAATAATAAAATTTTTAATCAAACAAAAAACTGTTACACAGCCAAAAAGCTCTTTTGAGTGAGGTTTCGGGCTTGAAAGGTGAGTCTGAATTTGATAAATTTACCAAGGATTACGCTAGATCCCCGATCCGCAACGCTATAGGTTCGTGGTAGTCTATTGCAGTTAAAAGCAAAAAGTGAAAGCGGAACGAGTTGGAGTTTTAGGGATATGTCACTCATCAGTGGTGCAAAATCCCGCCAATTATGAAACTTTTGTTCTTCAGTCGCTTTAATATCGGACGCATGAATCAAAAACATTTGTGGGCTGTTGTCGCTCTATTTTCTACTGTTGTTGGGATACCGTCAGTAGGTCGCGCTCAGACGACCAAGAAAACGGCTCCATCTTCGCTACCTATTGCCTCTGGTGATGTGGTGAAAGTTGGAGAGTATAAATCCGCAGCAGAGAACCCTGCTTCAGATGCTGCTATGATGACTGAAATTCATACTCATCAAGTGGCAGGACGTCAGGCGGCAACGCTCTATATTCGCAACATCCCAGTTCTTACCTTTGTTGGTCACAAGTCAGTTGCCAGCACAGAGACAAAAATCGGTGCATTTGGTAACGAGAACGGCGCACAGCTTGTCAGTACAAATGCAAGCAGTCCAACGAAGGTAGCATCAATTGGGGCAAGCGTGGATATTAACAACCAGGCTAACTCTACCAAAGATGACCCAGTTCAGAGGGCAACAGTTGTAGCAGCTAGGATAAACCAGCTGATCTGGGACAAGGTGGACGCCAGCAAGATTACAGTCAGTTGGAAAGCAGGAGGCGAATCCACAGCCAATGAGAGCCAGCAGAAAAACAACCAACTTGGTGAGCAACCGCGACAAGGTCGCTATATCATCAAGGCAAATGGCGAAGAAATTGTGGAAATCGATGGCGATACACAGCTTGCAGATACAACCAACGATCGAGCAAAAGATGCACTGCAAGCAACAAATCGCTTGCGCAGACTCATAGGCAATGCATCTCCCATGAAGGAGATTGCTAATTTACCCCAGCGATCATTGCCAATATCTCTACCAAAGTTGCCACAACTGATAGCCGGCGCTAAGGGTATGGCTTCTTATTACGGCTATGATGGATCTGGCAATCGTACCGCCACCGGTGAGAGGTTTAATCCAGAAGGATTAACAGCTGCCCATCGCCACTTACCCTTTGGTACGCGAGTCCGCGTTACCAACACCCGTAATGGTCGTTCTGTAGTGGTGCGGATTAATGACAGAGGACCCTTCATTCGTGGTCGAATTATTGACCTTTCTGTTGCCGCCGCACGGATTTTGGGAATGATGGGCAGTGGCGTTGCACCAGTACGGGTAGAAATTCTAGGTAGGTAGAATTCGTAATTCGTAATTGTCCCACTCGTTGGTAATTACGAATTACGAATTATCAATTAGAAATTATCCTCGTTCCCCTAGTTGCTGGTCTCTTCCTCGCTTTCAGATATAAACTAACGGGGAGAGCTAGAGAAAACTAGGGGTATTTTTGTGCGCCTGTTGAGAACAGTCGCAGCTTTACGCTGCTATTTAGCTAAACACCGTTTTGAAAACCAACTTGTGGATCAACCGCAGCCGTTGCCATTTGAGGTGACTGGTAGATCAAAGACAGCAGTTGGTTTGGTTCCGACAATGGGAGCGTTGCATGAAGGTCATTTAAGCTTGATTCAACAGGCGCGGCACGAAAATGCCACGGTGATTGTCACTATCTTCGTTAATCCGCTGCAATTTGGTCCCAACGAAGATTACCAACGCTATCCTCGCACTTTTGACCAGGACCAATTACTTTGCTCTCAAGCAGGGGTAGATGCAATTTTTGCTCCTACTCCGGAAGAGATAGGAGTTGCCGAGAAGAATATACAAGAATTAAAAGTTACACAAGTTATTCCACCATCTGCTATGATATCTGGCTTGTGTGGTCGTTCTCGGCTGGGTCACTTTCAGGGTGTAGCTACGATTGTAACCAAGCTTTTCAACTTGGTACAGCCTGATCGAGCCTACTTCGGTCAAAAAGACGGTCAGCAGCTTGCCATTATTAAACGGCTAGTCGCTGATTTGAATTTTCCGATAGAAATTGTTGCTTGTCCTACGGTGCGAGAAGCATCTGGTCTTGCCATAAGTTCTCGCAACCAATATTTGACCGCAACACACAAGCAGCAAGCAGCAGTCTTGTATAGCGGCTTGCAGAAGGCGCAAACGGCGTTCAAAGCTGGAGTTCGTGATGCAAAAGCGCTTATAGCAGTGGTGCAGCAAGAAGTGGCAATGGTTAGTTCTGTCTTAGTGGAATATATTGAATTGGTTGAACCAAATACGTTGATGCTTATAGAAGAAAAAGTTCAGGAGGAAGGAATGCTCGCGATCGCCGCTCGCCTTGGTTCTACACGTTTGATTGATAATACCATCCTGCGCGATCGCAAACCGATCATCGCTATAGATGGACCAGCAGGAGCTGGAAAATCCACTGTTGCTCGTCAAGTAGCGGCAAACCTGAGTTTAGTCTATTTAGATTCAGGAGCAATGTACCGCGCTGTCACTTGGCTGGTGCTGCAAAAGGGAATTGCTTTAGACGATGAGTGTGCGATCGCTGAATTAGCTAACGAGTGTGTCATTGAACTGACTCCTACCGAGAACTTGCAATCACCAATGCGGGTTTGGATTAATGGTACTGATGTTACACAGGCAATTCGCACTCTAGAGGTGACATCTAAAGTCTCAGCAATAGCAGCACAGACCGCCGTGCGTCAAGCACTGGTTAAACAACAGCATAGCTGGGGTAAAAAAGGTGGTTTGGTTGCTGAAGGACGGGATATAGGTACTCACGTCTTCCCCGATGCGGAACTGAAAATCTTTCTAACTGCTTCTGTCAGTGAACGTGCACGTCGCCGCCTGCAAGACTTTAAAAAACAGGGTCAACCTGAAGTGAGTTTAGAGCAGATGGAAAAGGACATCGCTGAACGCGACTGGAAAGACACCACCCGTAAAGTTTCCCCCTTAAAAAAAGCACCAGATGCCGTTGAAATTAAAACTGATGGTTTGAGCGTTTCTGAAGTCACAGAACAAATTGTTGACTATTACCAGCAGCGATTATCTTAAATACTTTGCCCCTGGTGTTAATTTTCAGCCGAATGCCACAAATATTCTGTCAGTGTTGATTTGATTTCTGCCTCAAAACCTAAAAACCCGGTTTCTTAAAGAAATCGGGTTTCTTAAGTTGATTCTAACATATTACCCATCCCCACTAAAAATACTCTACATGGGCGCTTTGACATGCAGTTGTTAAAATCTGGTATGGGGCATCCGTCGCATCATATTGGTAAGCGAAAATTTTCACTTATAGACCAATTGTGTCTAAAGCCACCAAGTGCATCGAAGTCTCAAGCATTGCTAAACCGTTTGACACTCCCCTGCCTAAAGGCAAGGGGATTCTTGCTTCATAGGGATTCCAATGAATTTACCCTCAGCAAGTATCTTCACCGTCTGCCCGACGGCTGCACACCCTCTTTTAAGGACGACTTGAGCGGCTGCTACATCCCTATCCGTCCTATAGCCGCAATTACTACATACATGAACACGCTCTGACAAGTATTTCTTGCCTGTTTGTGTCTCACAATTCGGGCATATCTGACTTGTCTTTTTACTTTCCACTTTCTGAAAGTACACATTTCGTTTGAAGCAACATTGTTCTAATATGCTGAAAAATTGCCCCCATCCAGCGTCTAAAGAATGTTTCCCCAACATCCCTCTTGACAACCCTACTAAATTTAAATCTTCTACAAAGATTGTTCTAGCCTGATTGCATAGCTCATGTGCTACTTTCCAATGAAAGTCAATTCTCGTATTGGAAATGTGTTCATGTAGTTTTGCAACTTTCTGTTGTGCTTTGTGCCAATTGTTTGATCCTAGTCTTTTGCGACTTACTCTTTGTTGCAGCAATTTAAGCTTGCTTTGGAGGTCAACAAAAAACTTCGGACGCTTGACACAATATCCATTAGAAGCAGCAACAAAACTCATTAATCCTACGTCTACACCTAACGCCTCTCCATAAGGCATTGGTTGAGGAACTGATACGTTCCATTGCAGGGTTAACATTACATACCAACCAGACGAGCGCTTAACTACTCGTGCTTGCTTAACTATTCCATCTGCTGGTATGTCTCGTGAGTGTCGAAACTTAACCCATCCAATAACAGGAAGTTTCACAAGCCCTGGTTTAAATGGTTCTTTCCCTAATTGGGGAAAGACAATCATACCGAAGCTGTCCTACTTTCTTAAAGCGTGGAAAACCAAAATCACGTTCCCACATTGACACAAAGGCTTGTTCAAGTCTTTTAAGCGTCTGTTGCAATACTTGAGATTGAACACGTTTAAGTTCTGGATATTGTTGTTTTGCAACGGTTAAAGACTTGCACTGGCTTGCATAAGTAGGACGCGGTACGTCGGCTTGTATTATATATTCAGAGCGCAATGAACAAGCGTTAACTTGACATGAGCGTGACTTGTACCAATCTTTGCGCTCTGCGAGGGCATAATTATAAACTTTGCGATTGATTTCTAGCCAATCTTCAAAACTTTGTATTTGTTGCTTAGTTGGTTGTAGCTTAAACTCATAAGTCAAAGAAAACACTTTTCATCACCTCCCACTTTCAGTATATTGTATTTTTTACAAATCGATAATAGGCTTTTTAAAAAACTTGATTTATTCTTGACTAAAAAAGCCGTCCTAGAAGGACGGGGCTTTAAACCCATTTTTTCGGTAAACTTGATCTGCAAAACATTGACAACCGCCTAAGACGATGAAACCATCTGCAAAATTCGACTTTGAGGACGAGAAGTACAGCGCACCAGCTTCTCAAGTACTCCCTTGGTGTCAGATGATAAATCCTCGCTATGGCACAAATGGCTTACAACCTCACGGTTTGGCAATTAAGCTGGATAACGCCAACGCTGTAGGCTTTCAGCCCGATGACAATTGGCAGCAAATGGAGCATGAATTTAGCTCCGGAGTCGAAACAGTGTATCTCACCACCACTCCACGGTTAGTCGTAGTACGTCGGGGACCGTTATCTGTCAAAGACCGGGAAACTGGGGTAAAATTGGGTACACTCAAAGACAATTATGATGCTTTTTTAGCAGACAAACTTAAATTTAAAACATTTACTCGCTATTTAATTTATTTAGTAGGAGAAGATAAAAATTTCTTACATGAATCACCGCTGCAGTTAACTGTAAATGGAGCAGCAGGAGCAAGTTTCAGTAAAGCTTACTGTGAATACCAACAAGGTAGGGTCACTGGTGGGTTCCTTGCCGAACTAGAAAAGGCTTATGCTGGATACCGCAAGCAGCCTCTCACACCAAAAGGTTCCCTATTCCACGCCCACGGAATTTTCTCCCCCATTATTAACTGTGAAGAAAGAGGAATTGAACCCAACATAGTTTTAGTAGCGTCAACTGTGGACTATAAACATCCCACAGTCGCCACTTTAATACAGTACCTAATTGCTTCCGACTCAAAAGAGTCTGAAATTATCTGCAAGACTTTTGAAGAGTATAAGGACTTTGGTAAGGAAACTATGAAAGTAGAAACACCTCGGATGGAGATGGCGGGGGTTTCTAGTTCCTACGTTTATCCTGATGAAGATGATTTTGCTTATCCACCGTATTAAGCAATTCAAAATTCAAAGATTCCCAACTTCTTAAAGAAGTCGGGAATTTTGTTGTTCACCAATGATTTAAGATTGCTATATTCTATGCAAAAATATCAACAGAAGGTCGCAACTGGGCGCAAACTGACAAAGCTTGGTGAATTTCATTCGTCAAAAAGTTGTCAAATAATCTTTCATCTGCCTGCTTGTCATTATCGAGTGCAGTGAAAGCCTGCTGACATAAAATGTAATCGAATCGTGGTGCCCATTTTCTAGTTCCAAGCCGTGCTGTGATAGAGCAATTGTCAACCATAAAAGCAACTCCTTTTTGATGCATATAAGGGTTTAGAGAATCCACAGCTTCAATGATGGATTCATTGACAATTTCAGAATAAAGATGCCCCTTTTCCTTGAGTAAGTCTGCTTGAGCCATCATAGTAGCGATATAAACTCCAGCAGTGACAGGATGAATGGCAAGTTTTTCGGATTGTCTATTGGCACGAACATTAATACCAGCTTGCCACATTTGTGTGCCGTCAATTTTTCCTATAGGGTAACGCTGATGACGATGAGTTGCTTGAATGACGCTGCGAATTTCGTTTCCAGAAGCAACTTCATCATAAATTTCCATTAAAATTTCAAAAGCCGGATGATAAGCAGCACAGTAAGCTTTCTTAAAGGTTTCTTTGTCTGCATGATTTAGAGATTCATAAACAGATAAAATTCCGTTTTTAGAAATCATCCTGGTGATTGCTCCTGTGAGCAACTCTACAGAATTTACATAAGCTGCTTCCTGAGAATATCCATGATGAAGAAACCAGCGATATAAACTTTCTACAATCCCGTGAACTGCTCCCAGAAGGATTCCTCTTTCTCCAAATATGTCAGATTTATATTCTGATTCAAGAGTTGTTTGGAAAATTGTCGGAGAACCAATTGCAACTGCCCATCCAAGTGCATAATCTGTTGCTTTTCCATTAACATCCTGATGAATGGCAAAGCTGGAGTTAATACCTGCTCCGTTAATTTCTTTGCCTTGTTCATAAAGTCGCCTAACAGAAGGTCCCATTCCTTTAGGACAAACAGCAATTACATTAATATTTTCAGGAAATGACTCACCAATGTTGTTCAAATGTCCGAGCAAAAATCCATGAGACAACCCAAGTGTGGCTCCAGGACGTATAGCCTCAAAAATCTGCTGGTAATTTTGTGCTTGGGCAGCATCAGAAATAAGAATGATTGATAGTTCCGACTCGGAAATCACTTCATACATTTCTCCTAATGTGCCGTTGTCTTTAGTAAAGCCAGCTTTTTCTGCCAATGAAATAGAAGATGAATTTTTCCGAAGACCTACTTTGACTTTAATGTTAGTATCTGCCAGAGAATCTCTTAAATTCTGTGCTTGAGCAGGGCCTTGGGACGACCAACCAATCACTCCAACTTGATGAATTTCTTCAAAAGCTTTAGGTAAAAGCGGAAAAAGATGGCGTCCTCCTCGAACGATATATTCTTCCCTACCTGCTAAGACAATCTTCTCTTTTTCAAAAGTATTCGTGCTAAATTCCAAATTCATAGTCTAATTATCTTTGTGAATTATTTTGTTTAGGGTATATTTCTCGTTGGTAGTGCAATCAGAATTTTGCAATCAATATATTCTTGCTGTCAGTCTGTTTACCATTCATGTTGTTAATTCCCAACATAAATGCTAATTTTTTCACTGTCCAACACATTTTTTATAGGCAATTAACACTTAAAACATTCAAATGGAACTGCGACATCTACGTTATTTTGTTGCTGTGGCAGAAGAGTTACATTTTGGTCGAGCTGCAGAACAGTTGCACATGACTCAGCAACCTCTAAGTCAACAAATCCGCCAATTGGAGGATGAATTAGGCGTACTCTTGTTTGACCGTACTAAGCGGCGAGTTCAGTTAACGGAACCAGGAAAAGCATTTTTGGTAGAAGCACGCCAGATTCTGTTAAAAGCCGCTCAGGCTGTGGAGATAGTAAGGCAAGTGGCTCAGGGACAGAGTGGACGACTCAAGGTAGGATTCTCTGGTTTTGCTACTTACAGCATTTTACCTAAAGCTTTGAGGATTTTTCGAGAGCGCTTTCCACGTGTGGAACTGGAATTAGAGGAAATGACAACGACTGCTCAAGTACAGGCGCTACAAGAGCAGCAAATCCACGTTGGTTTGATGATTCCGCCTATACCTGACGCCACCTTGAGCCTTGAACCAATTCTACGAGAGCCACTTGTTGTGATATTGCCAGAAACTCATCCACTAGCAACTCAGCCAGAGTTAACATTACCGATGCTGGCTAACGAGTCTTTCATTCTGGTATCACGTCACTTAGAACCTGGCTACTACGACCAGTGCATCAGTTTGTTCCAACAAGCAGGTTTCACTCCTAAAGTAGTGCAAAAAGCCAGCCAAAAGCAGACAATTCTTGGTCTTGTCTCTGCTCATCTCGGTGTTTCTCTCGCTCCTGCATCCATTCGTAATATTCACAGGACAGGGGTTGTTTACATTACTCTCAATACATTAAACGCAGAGGTGGAGCTAGTGGCAGTGTGGCGACAAGATGAGCTATTACCAGTTTTGCGGACGTTCCTTGAGGTTATGAAAGAGGTTGTGGATCAAAATTGCAGTCCGATTTTATGAAGGTAGAAACGCAAAATTTTGCGTCTGTATGAAGGCGCAAATCTATGTACAAATCCAAGCGATGCTATCCAGCGTAGTGATTTAGGATAGCTTCAATTCCATTTTGCACTTGCGCCAGTTCCTGAAGTTGCTGCTCGATCCAAGCTTTTTCTGCTTCACGTTGTTCTGGTGTCTCTTGGCGATATCGCATTTGCCGTTCAAGAAAGTCGTTATAAAATGTCAGCCCTTGCTCAATCGCTTGTTCAGCTAATCTGATTAGCTCATCAAAAATGATAATAACAATTGTTTCCAATTTTGTAGCAACTTCTTTGGAGCATTTATTAAATTGATCCCAACTAATACCTAAAACACCCTGCTTACCTAAAGTGTCAGCCGCATTGGTGACAGAATCAACTAAACCTTTAACATTGACAGATAATTTATCTAATCGTGGATTCCATGCTTCGTCCACTAGAGTAACTATTGATTCAGTAATTGAATTCAGCTTGGTAGCAAGTTCACGTTCTTCTTTTTTATCTAATTGACTAATACATTTTTGAATAAATGGTATATGTACTTCAAGTTCTTTGTATATTATTAATTCGAGGCTTTCGATAAGAGTTTGTTTTACTGCTTTTATAGGAAATTGCAATTCGCTGCGAAACTCTTTAATAAAGTTATCTTTTTCAAAAATATTCAAGCTACTTTTAAAATTATTTTTTGCATCGTGAAAACAATTACAAGTAAGTGTTTTCTCTATTTCATACCAAGAATATTTAACTTTTTTAATAGCCTCAGATTTGCATTGACTGCCTAGACGACGAAGTCTGGAAGTACGCGCACTCAACTCGCCAATTTGTTCCCATATTTCAAGGGTTGGTATTTCAGCTATTCTTTGCTTGCTGTTCCAAACATCTTCAGCCTGGTACAAATCCTTAAAAGATACCTGAATTAAGCTCTTGAGTTTGGTAGCTGAGTGCTTAAGTTCTCTCAAGCATGGTTCAACTGACTGTTTCACAGTTGTAACAGCTTGCTTAATTTCTAGTGAATTATGCTCATCCTTCAGCACTGGCTCAACAGATTCACTAATTCTCTGAAATGCCATCAAATATTCATTCATCCGTAGAATCTCCAATACCATTTGTATTTTGTAAGTAATTATACTAATTATAAAAGCCAACTACAGATAAAGCATAGATGATCTCGTGCCGTCGGGCTATAGATGCAACGACACAGTTAGTTAATTCATTAAGGATTGTACTCACTGGCGATTGCCTTCTCCTGAGGGAGACGCTCTGCGAACAGCACTGCGCTTTGCGCGATCGCTTTTGCTCCAACAACGTCTCCATCCCTGCTTCTCTGTAGAGCCCCAACCACGTTTGTACTGTTACCCGATTGCGATCAAGAATTTGTGCGGCGTGTTGAACGGTTGTTGCATGACCACTTTTGAGCAAATACAATAGCTGCACTCGTTCTTTAGCGCGTGCGCTTTTCTGTGCTGCCAGTGTTTGCTTTAGTTCTTCCACGCTTTCATCAATTTCAAGCTTGTAGACTCCTGCCATTAGACTTCCCTTAACCGCTTCACGCCTCGTTACTCAAATCTGCCCAATCTTGGCAAGTGGTGCGGGTTTGATTCGTTGGGTGTTCAGGATTTTTGTATAAATCTCTGCACCACTGCCGCCCCTATTAAGTATAGTTGCCGAATAGATTTGAATAAGATTGGGCTACTTTATCGCAGGTTTAGCCCAACCCTACAGTTATTTTCTCATCTGTAGTGGTTTTTGGGAAATTTGGTATAAAATATTAGGTAATGTATTATTTAAAATGCTAACTGAATAAGTATTATGATTTTTGTATTTCGTCCAGAACACATGATTGGTCTTGCTAATGGCACGCTAAAGCTGGTCGTATCATCCTCAGGGATTCCACTGAGCATGGTAAGAGATAGGACCACAGGTAAAATTATTGGTCATGCTGTTGGTGTGATCAGCCAGCCGTTTCTGGCAATGCCACAGATGATATTAGACAGCGTACAAATGATTCAAATCCATAGAGGTTTTCAAAAAACCTATGAAAAACTAGATATAATTCACTCAAGTTTAAATACCCTTCAGAATAACGTTGGTGTTCTACAAGCAACTACAGCTTTGATTGGTGTAGGAAGTGTAGCAGGTGTAGTCTTATCAGCAGTGAACCTTTATCAAACATTGAAACTGAGAGAAGACATAAAACAACTCCGACTCGAAGTTAAAGATGGATTTTTTGACTTGAAAAAAGCCCTAATAGACCAGGGAGCAGAAATCATCAAACGAATTGATCAAGTAGCCAAAGATATCAAATTTGAGCAGCATCGTTTGGTCTTGATTCAAGCCTACGGAAAGTTCCAGGCAGCGCTAAAGCTAATTAAAACTGCTTTGTGTACAGAGCTAAGTATCAGAAACACTGACTTAGCAACTGCACGTCATATTTTAACGAATGCTTTGGCAGACTATAGCAATCCACACTTGTTATCAGAAACTTGTGCGGCTGGACATCTTCGTCGAGTGGAATGTGCTTGGGCCATTGATCAGGCTATCGTCTTAACATACCAGTTGCAGAACCAGTCTGCTGCTGTAAGTGACAGCCTCACCCAACTTCAAGATAAAATCCGTCAAGATTGCGTTTCTGTTACTGAACGCTGTGAATCTGAGGAAGAGCTAGATTTTTTGTTTCCAGAAGTTACTAGGATTTGCAATCATGATTTAGTTATGTTGGAATCCTGGCAAAATCATGTTGACTGGATACAAACTCTTTCTCCAAATGAACAACAGCTTTTGGCAACTTCAGATATTCAATCTACTAATCTTTCTCAAGGTAATCAAGACTCAGCTATTGTTACCGAACCAAAAGAGTTATTACTATATGATAATTTAAAACAAAAATCTCATTATACATCTCTACGGGATCAGCTTAAATTTATGATTAAGCCAGATTCGCGCAGAGATTACGAAGATTATATAACTCAACAAGCAACAGCAACTGGCTATAAAGGATTGGTTCCCTCAAATTGGCAAGAAATACCAGATTTCACTGTTGCTAACCTACATCATTACTTTCAAGACAAAAATAAAAGGTAATTTCTAAAGTAAATATTAAGTAGGATGTGTTAGGCTATGTCAGGATTTGAAAGTTTGAGAGATTGAGAACATCTGTTTGCCAGCGTTAAAGGTATCGATTTAAACGGTAATGATAACTGCACCTACCGGAAAACAGGCTATAACGATGCGCAACCTGATGCGTCGTTCTACATTGGTAAAAACGCGGAAGTCATCCCTTGGGGTACTTCGATAATCCAACTTGATATCTATCCAGCCCCTGATTTGGTTATTGAAGTTGCAAATACTTCTGTTGCAGATGATAAAGGTGACAAGCGCCTTCTGTATGAGGAATTAGGAGTAGGTGAATACTGGATTATAGATGTACAAAATGTTCAAGTTATTGCTTTTGCTGTAGAAAATCGTGGGAGTCGGAAAATTACTCAGTCTCAAGTTCTACCTGGGTTAGCAATTTCTCTTCTGCAAGAGGGTTTCCGCCGTACTCGTGAAATGAATCACGGCAGGGTGGGTGCTTGGTTATTATCCCAATTTCAGCAATAATTTAGCAGAATTCTAACTCTAACTTTTACAATCGATAATCTCAGATCCAATATAATAATCTGTTTTTAGCCCCTGGTTTGTTGAACCAGGAGTATTGCTAAAACACTAGACTCCATGTTTACAAGCGCTGGAGCAGGTTTAAACCGTGAGTATCGGTACCACAGGTGCTCAAAAGACCGTATTCACTAGCCAATTGTTGCACCTGCATCGATTCTACGGGACTAGGTTTCCAAGGGTTGGGGTTGTTATAGGCATAAAAAGTTTCAACGCCATTGATACCGACTTGTGCAGCAGCAGGAATTAAATCAAAATGCGATCGCTTGTAACGAGCTGGGTGAGCTAGTACCGCGAGTCCCCCTGCTTTCTGGATGGCATCAATGACGTTAGCTGCTTGATATTCTCCACCTGTAGTAATTTTTCTTTGAATGTAGGGCTTCATACTGGGGTGTTCTGGCTCGAAAGAATAACCCAAAATATGAACTTCAATATCTAAAAGCTTGGCATTAATTTCTACGCCACTCCAGAGGTGAGGAACATTTGCCCCAGGGTTGTTCCACTTCCAGTTTTCCAACCAGTCTAAAGCTGCCTGGTAGCCACTTATACTATGATGATCGGTAATAGCAAGCCCTTTAAGACCGATGGCGATCGCTTGCTCCATCAATGCATTCGGCTGCAACCTGCCATCTGAATAGACAGTGTGCATATGAAAGTTGAAACACGTTGGACAACTTTTTGCATGAATGCTCTGGAATACTTGCTTTAATTGTTCGGTAGAGGTAAATACCTCAACAATATCGACAGTCATAACCCCCTCTTTTCTGTACTAGGTAATTTTTTACACTTGAATATGCGACACTAACAGCCCAGAATATACCAGCACCGCAAATGAGTGTTGGTAGCTATTTTCTGGGCATCATTAGCAAAATTTTTCAATATGTTAAGACTACGTTAGCAAATTCAAAGGCTAGCGATCATGCGTATTTTCGATTCGTTTTATAAGTAAAAGTAAAATATGCTGCCATTGACAACCGTATAATCCACATTCATTTACTGTGGAGAATATTTATAAAATATTAAAAATAAAGCAAAAAAGCACTTGAGAACACAATCAAGAATCAATTCTATCGTGTATAAATATTATCAGTTATATTGGTAATCCAATTAGTTCACCTGAGCCAGGAATAACGTCACCAATTGTAAAGGCTGTTATGTTTTGTGAAGCAAAGTAGGTTATTGCTTGTTGTACCTGATGGGGAGGTACTAGCAGCACAAATCCTACCCCCATATTGAAAGTGTTATACATAGCTTGTGGACTTACTGAGCCAGCTTCCGCCAGCCACTGAAATAGCGGTGGGATAGACCAACTTTCGTCCTCAACCTTAATCGCTTGTCCTTTACCTAAACAACGAGGTAAATTTTCTGGCAATCCTCCACCCGTGATATGAGCCATACCGTGAATTTCCAACCCCGCTTGACGCGCAGCAAGTACGGGTTTGACGTAAATACGCGTGGGTGTGAGGAAAATTTCTCCTAATGTTTGTGAACCAAATATTTCTAGGCGATCGCTCCACGAAAATTCTTTTTCGCTGACAATTTTCCTGACTAAACTAAAGCCATTGCTGTGTACGCCAGTGCTAGCCAGTGCGATCGCCACATCTCCCACTTGTACCTGGGAACCATCGAGCATTTGGCTTTTTTCCACAATTCCCACACAAAACCCAGCCAAGTCATACTCACCAACCTGGTAAAAACCTGGCATTTCTGCGGTTTCTCCTCCCAGTAAAGCGCAACCCGCCTGCTGACACCCAGAGGCTATACCTGCAACCACTCCGGTGAGCTGCTCTTGGTTTAGTTTACCTGTTGCCAGATAATCTAAAAAAAACAGCGGTTCTGCGCCAGATGTCAACACATCGTTGACACACATCGCTACCAAATCAATGCCAACGGTGTCGTGACGATTGAGAGCATGAGCGATTTTCAGCTTTGTTCCCACACCATCAGTCCCAGAAACCAAAACAGGTTCCTTGTAACCACTTGGTAGTTGAAAGCCGCCACTAAAGCCACCCAAGCCACCAACAACTTCCGGTCTAAAGGTGCTGTGAACTAAATTACGAATTTGATTGACAAACTCTCGACCAGCCTCAACATCAACTCCAGCATCTTTATAATCCATCAGTCAAAACACCGCCATCAATTCAAGTTAGTCAATCATCATAAGGCTAAAGTTCACAGTTACTAGTCCAAAGTTTTTTACCAATGACTAATGACTCATTACTTTAAAATACCTCATCTTCCATACCGCGCCACCATTCCCCCAAATTCATCAAGTCTTGGTGAATGTCTTCTAACTGTTGAGCATACTCATTGTCTGAAAGTGTCGCTCGACGCTCTTGAAGTTTTTTCAGTCGCAGTTGCACTAATAGCCAAGGTTTGGCAATACTGCCAGTTGCTTCTATATATTGCGCTAAGTTTGTGCTGTCCATATGCCTTAGTCATTGCTTGTTTTGAAAAAATAGCCAGGAATCTCAGTTCCTGGCTGATAACTTGAGTGAGTTAGAACCAACTAAAATTCAGATTTTTGAGTCAGTTCTAACAGACTTAAGTCATGCAATAAAAACAGAGTTATGCCTGCTTATTTAGCTTTAGCGTACTGTTCGGCAACAAAGTCCCAGTTAATCAGCTGGTCTAGGAAAGTTTGCAGGTAGTCTGGACGACGATTTTGGTAATCCAGATAGTACGCATGTTCCCACACATCAGCGGTTAACAAAGGAGTTTGACCGTTGGTGATTGGGTTAGCAGCATTAGGTGTTTTCACAACCTTCAGTTGACCGTTGTCCAGCACCAGCCAAGCGTAACCACTACCAAACTGGGTTGCTCCAGCTTCTTTGAATTGTTTTTTGAATTCATCTAAGCTACCGAAGCTAGCATTGATTTTTTCAGCTAACTCCCCACTGGGAGCACCACCGTCTTTCTTCAAACCATTCCAGTAGAAGGTGTGGTTCCATACCTGAGCCGCATTGTTGAAGATACCAGCTTTAGTCTGGTCATTAGCCGTCGCTAATATGACTTCTTCCAATGACTTGTTAGCAAGTTCTGTGCCTTCGACAAGCTTGTTGAGGTTGGTAACGTAACCAGCGTGGTGCTTATCGTGATGGAACTCTAGGGTACTAGCCGAAATCAGCGGCTCTAGAGCTTTGTAGTCATATGGTAATGGGGGAAGTTCAAATGCCATTGTGTAAATCCTCTCTTTACCGTTTTTTAGTTTAGAGCTTATGTGGTAGCTCTGGAAATGACAGATTTGTGCTTGGCAGTTCTTGCTGCTTGGCACTGCAATATAAAACTTAACAATCCGATTGTACTAGGAAATGTCGCTCTCATAGCCTCGTCAACGAGTGGGATATGTTCATGAGTGCAGAGTGTTGAGTGCTGAGTAAAAACTACAAGGGGAACTTTTTTACATTCATTACTCAGCACTCTGCACTGATAAATTAAGTTTGACTACTGATACGGCTATTTTTTATAGCAATTCCCTATAATTTAATGTTCAAAATCAGCCCCCTTTAACCTAGCTTGACAAGAAGGGCAAGGGGAAATTATCTATAGTAAACATAAAGTAAAGTAGTTTTACGTATAACAAGCTTTTCATTTAAATCAAGACTTTATAAAGTTTCTACTTCTTTGCGTAAAAATTCTGTTAAATACTGGAAAAACTATTGCTATTTATCTTGGCTTCAATGTTAGTGTGTATCTAAATAGTAAAAACATTAGGCTGCTAGCAAAAGCGGATATTTTTGAGTGTATTCAAGGATGTACATCGATAACCGCAAGTAGTTAGTTTGTATATATTGCCTCTTACTCGTACTATTTTCTCCTATTCCTCTATTAGTAGAGCAGAAGAAAGAGAACACTACAGTTGTGGGTACAACAGAGGAATACATTTTACACTGGTTCATCTGTGCTTCTAAAAAGTGAACCAAAATTTTTGTGAAAAGTCTAATGTCAAAGTAGCTGCGAATTAGTGACTATGTGTCGCAACAGACAAACTGGACGATGAAAGCTCAGAGGTAATTTGTATGTTTAAGCTAGGCTTTATCCGCTCAATCCTTCTGGCTCACATCCACCAACCCCTGCTAAAGGGAACTCTTTTTGTAGAATATGAGCTAGTACTTCAGAGAGTCCCCGCCGTAAAAATTCCTGGTGGTTTAACTCCCCCCCTGATTTTAAATATTAGAGGTCTTGCTTCTACTCTATGCAGCCTTTCAAGAGAAAGCTTGAACAAAACACGATTTAATACATGATTGCGCAAGTTAGTGAGGATTTTCACTTGCGAGTGCTGTTAACACGCAGAGCGCAGCTTCAAAGAAGAGTAGCGCAACTTCACATCATTAAAGATGTGAATTTATGTATAAGTATCTGTATTTAGTTCAATACAGAAGTTCGTTTTCTATAGGGCAAAACTTGTAGAACTTCGCCTGAAGCAGGAGTTTGCTGTCCCTGTCAAAAATCGCTCAAGTGGCTTCGGAACTCATTTGCCATTGGTAGTAACAGACGTAGTTTTACCCTGAGGCATAACATCTGAAGAAGTCGTTAATACTTATATATCTATTTAACGACGTGCTATTGCAAGAGCCATGTTTGTAGGCTGTTCTCCTACCTTGTAATGACTACTCATCTTCAAGATTTTGTTCAGATTGGGAGAAAGCTTTTATCTGTGCAATCAGAATATTAAGCATGATTGTTAACGACATAGCTTTGCTACGAGTGCTATTTGAGCCAGGACAATGAGCTTTAGCTGAATTAGCCATTTTCTAACATTAAGTTGCAGAAACATTTTTTATTAATATCTTGCTCTGTTTGGAAATAAAATCCCTTGTAAATAGCATGAGCCCATTTTCATAAACTCGTACTGACGATTATTCTTTTGTGTGCAACTTTTCATTTTTAACCTTTAGTTACTTCCTTATTATCAATGCATCACACTGAAATTTCTGAACCTTCAAATAGTTATTCTGAAAACTCCAATAAGGGGCGGCTCCGTCTGGCTTACTTAGACGGCATACGAGGTTTGGCGGCTCTCTATGTAGTGCTAGTTCACAGTTGGGATCCCAACCTCGCTGAAGCTTTACAACCTGCCTTGCTTTGGTTACCGATGACAAAGTTCCTAAAATATGGAATTTTTGCTGTTGTCATTTTTATTGTTATTTCCGGCTACTGTTTGATGCTTCCGGTTGTTCGTTCTAATAAAAGATATTTTTCAGGAGGTTTACTAGGTTTCTTTAAGCGACGAATCCGGCGGATCATACCACCCTACTACGCAGCTCTGTTCCTATGCATATTAATGAGCATATTGATACTTTGGATAGAGCAAATTTCTGCTTTAAATTGGGATCATGAGAGACTGCATATTTTGAAAGGTTTATTTTCTCCTACCTTTTCGTTTCATGATGTGCTTGTCTATCTTCTACTTCTTCAAAATTTTGGCTTACACATCAACAAAATTAATGGTCCAACATGGACGATCGCTGTGGAGTGGCAAATCTATTTTGTGTTTGCCATCTTGTTAATACCGATATGGCGGCGTTTAGGGTTATTGCCTACGTTAGCGATCGCCTTCTTGAGTGGAATTACACTTAACTATCTGTTGGGTGAAGCCTCGCAAAATATCCACCCGTGGTTTCTCGGTCTTTTTGCCTTGGGAATGGCTGCAGCAGAAATTAGTTTTTCTCAAAAACCATCTTTGATACGGATAAAAAATTCATTACCTTGGTGTAGGCTTGCTGCTGTGTTTGCTTGTCTTGCTTTCCTGGCAGAGTGGCTGCGGTTTGGGGTTATGACAGGTATTGACGAATGGGTTGTTCATCATCTTCTTGGCTTGGGGACGGCTTGTTTTCTGATTTACTGCACCAACTTTGTGATCAACGACAAGCCACTTCCCCCAGCTGTGCGACTTTTGGAATCACCGCCGGTTGTTGCACTGGGAATATTTTCCTATAGCCTCTATATCACACATGGTCCTGTAGTATGGCTTGTACATCAACTCCTACTCAGCTTCCAGTTGTCTCCTACAATCATGGCTGTTAAATGGTTGCTGATCGCTGTTCCATTGTCAATACTGGTTGCCTACCTATTCCATCAAGTGTTTGAGCGACCTTTCATGTCCCACTCATCCGTCAAAGTAAAGTCTCCGACATGAAGGGGAATTAAAGAGTTGGGAACTTATTTCTTGGGGGAAATAATGAATCTTCTTGAATTTTGAATAGAAAAGCCTATGTTGTCATAACAACATAGGCTTTTGTAAATTACCAGAAACTTAACGGGAGTCTGAAAGCCCCGGAGGAACAGGCGCTCGCGCCGTCCAAGCGTGCTTTAGACCGGGGATGAAAGACGACGCGGCTGGTTTTAACCAGCCTGTAACATATCCGG
>JAHHIB010000083.1 GCA_019359075.1 Kalymmatonema hyalinum WJT4-NPBG1 | reverse complement strand
GCAATTCAAACTTTTTTCTGACCCTTGATTTTGAAACGCTAGTGAGTCGCTTTCGCGTTATCCCATATTAGCTCAATATTTTGAACTTGGCTTTTTGCTTCCCCTGTTTTGTTTTCAAACGGTTCGGTCTGCCAAAGTCTTGTTTCCTTTACTCTTGGCTGACTATAAAAAATTCCCCCTGCATTTGCTGCATGGGGGGGGTGAAGGCGAAGTGAACTAAAAGAATTAAGATATTTCCCAGTTATTACTTTAACTAGACAGTAATCAACGTGCTTGGCTGGGTCCACTCCTGTGTCAGAGTAACATTGCTAGCTGTGAGTGGAGTGCTGGCAGAAAGACCACTATCGCGACTGACTTGGTCAATCGAGGTGAAGCCAAGGGAAACCTGGAGATCCCAAGCCTCAGTTGCAGTCAAAGGGTCTTGAACCTGGATGTCAACTACGCCAGAGAGGGTTGGCTCGTTTTCTGTACCACCGCCTTTAGTGGCAAAGCTAAGTCCGGTAAGACCGACACGCGGATCAAGGTTGAGAGATTTTTCTAACCCCAAGAGGATGATTTCGTCATTATCGATCGCAGGAGGACGACCTACAGAGAATGGATAGTTGTTGTCATTGGCAACTAGGATGGTCTTTTCGTCAATCACCAGCACATTCTCGATGGTTTGGAAGGGGAAGGTGAAGTTTGTGCTGCCATCTTGATTTAAGTCATTTGGGTCTTGAATATTGAGTAGATCCGCGACTTCTTCTTTTGCTACATATCCATTGGCATCTTTCTCAGAGAAGTCAACCTTATATATTTTCTTGAATTGGGCGGCGTCTGCCTGTCCGTTATCGCGCTCAATCACCAAATATTCATTGTCGTTGACAACGGTAAAGTCACCAATCGCATGGCTGGTATTTTCTAGGCGGTAGTAACCAACTAAACCCTCATACTGTTTGCTTGCAACATCAAATTCATAAATCCGCACAGAAGCTGGCGGATCACCAACAACAGTCCCTTCGAGCAACGGATACAAAGTTGTCTTATCGGGGCTGATTGCCAAGCCCTCAAAACCTCTGGAACCAGCCAGGTTTGCTACAACTGGCTCTCCTACATAGAGATTGCGTATGGTATCTCCTGTTCCTGGGAAATCGGTAAAGAAACCATCAACTCCCAACTCGATAAACTGCTTGTACTCCTGTGTTGGATCACTGTTGTAATCGGCTGATAAGAAAAAGTCTTCGTTGCGGAAGGTGTAGGGATGCACCAGCAGGTTTGCTGCATGAGCATCTTTCACAAGGGAAGTCGGAGTTCCCAGAACTCTATCAGCATCACTGATTGTTCCATCACCATTGAGATCATCTGCTTGCCCATCACCATTGAGGTCAACTGTCTGTGCGGGGACAATAAGGCGCTTGTTGGGACCAATGCCAGCCGCATAGTCATTCACCTTTTCTAGTTCTTCGGGCTTAGCCAAATCTCCGTAGGTGCGGGGATCGCCACTAACGACAAAGTCATAGGGCTTGTCTGTTGCACCACCATACAACTGGACGAGTCGCAGGTCAATTCCTGCTTGCGGCATCAGGACATCATTGAGTTCTTGGAGATTGCCAACTTCAAAGGACTGGATGAAAATCTGGTTCGGGTTGGTGAAGTTGTTAGTAACTAAGGTGTCAACCAGTTCTTTGCCTAGACTGATGTTGATAGGGGTACCATCTAAGTATTTGCCCTCTGTGGCAAAGAAAGTGGGGTGCTTAGTTTCAGGATAAATGCCAATCTTGCGTCCAGTTTCCTGCTCAACCTGCTTCACCAAATCGATGATTTCTGTGAGTGTAGGAACCTTCAGTCCATCATCGTTGAATTGGGTTCCCCGCAGGTTGGGTAGACGTTCAATTGCATTCAGAGTCTTGATTTCTTCCAGGGTCAAGTCTTCTGAGAACCAACCCCGGATGGTACGACCATCAATAACTTTGGTTGTCAGGCGATCGGCAAACTCCGGACGTTCGTAAATGTCTGTGCTGGTGTCGGAGGCGTTAATTGTACCGTCTGCGTTGAGAATGGCAAGAGCATTTTCGTGACGGGCAATCAGCACCCCATCCTTGGTGGCTACAAGGTCGGGTTCGATAAAATCTGCACCTTGGGCGATCGCCAGTTTGTAAGCTTCCAAAGTGTGTTCTGGACGCAAACCACTCGCTCCTCTATGACCGATCACAATAGGAGCATTGCCAGTCAGTGTATCAAATTCAGTCTTTCTCAGGACATCGGGGTTGTCAGGAGAACGTACAAAAGGCGCGGTAATTTGGTCGCGGACAAGGTTGCCTGTGCCGGGGAAATCGGTAAAGAAAGCATCAACACCAATTTGAATAAACTGTCTGTACTCCAGCTGTGGGTTTCCGTTGTAGTCTGATGCTAGATAACGTCCTTCATTACGGAAGGTGTAAGGATGTACCTGTAGTCCGGCTGCATGAGCATCCTGTACAAGTGTTGTCGGTTCAGTCGTTACTTTATCAGCATCATTGATCACGCCGTCTGCATTCAAATCATCTGGTTGACCATCACCATCGTTATCAACCGCTTTAACAGAGACGATCATCCGCTTCCAAGGACCAATACCATCAGCGTAGGTCGCAATTTCCTTTAAGCCTTCTGGTGTCCGTAGATCTGCATAGTTACGGGGATCACCGTTGATCACGAAATCATAAGGTTGAGTCTCAATCAAAGAACCATCGTCTCTGACATCAACTGCATCTAATAGTTGAACCAGGGGTATATCTGTTTTTTGATTCAGTTCTTTGAGATTGCTGGTTTCAAAAGATTGGATGAAAATTCGACTGGGGTCGGTAAACCCAGTTTTCTCTAGAGTAGCCACCAGAGGTTCTTCTAGAGACAAGCCAATGGAGTCGTGATATGTAGGGTGCTTGGTTTCTGGATATATGCCAATTTTCCGTCCAGTGTCTGCTTCCGCCTGCTGAACCAAGTTGATAATTTCCTCAAAAGTCGGAATTTGAAACACTCCGTTAAACACCTGAGGACGGAAGCTCTGAGGCATCACTGCTCGCAGGGTCTTGATTTCTGCTAGGGTAAAGTCTTCAGCCCAAAAACCTTCCTCAGCTACCCCATCAATGACTTTGACTGTTTTACGATCAGCAAACTCTGAACGGCTTGCCACATCGGTAGTATTGATTAAGTTCGGCTCATGGCGAGCAATCAGTACTCCATCCTTAGTAGAAACGAGGTCAGGTTCAATGAAATCAGCACCTCGTTCAATTCCCAGTTGGTAAGCCTCTAGAGTATGCTCTGGCAGTTCACCGCTTGCTCCCCTATGTGCTACGACAAGAGGTGGTTGTCCTCCTAATGTATTGAGATTAAAGATATTAGGTGTTGCGATCGGAGCCTCTAGCAACTTGCCAGTACCATCGAAGTGTAGCAGGTAAGGACCAAATTCCTCCCCAACCCAAATTGTGTCATCCGCCGCCAACACGAAGGACTCGGGGTCAAAGTCTGCCCCAGTCAGTAAGCGTTCAGAAGTGTTTTCATTAACAATCTTGAAAGGAATTTTGTTATTGGGGTCAGAGAACTGGATGAAGTTGAGAACCTCAACACCAGCGTTACCTCCTTGTGTACCTCGAAAACTAGGGTCAAGACGGTTGATTCGCAACAAGTAATCAGCGCTGTTGTTTTTTGCCCCAAAACCATTGTCCGAAAGGAACCAGAAAGTATTTTGGTCGGCAAATTGTACGCCACTAAAGCCTTGCACAGGTTGTCCTGGAAAAGGTATCGTCCTTCCATTTGTATTGCCTGTGATAAAGTTCCCAGAGGGAGGACCCTCAGCAAATGTATCTGCTGGTAGAAATGCAAATCCCTTGAGTGTTACGTTTGCCATAGTTTTTCCCTGGTTGGTTGCAACCTAATTTCTTAAGCGATAGGTATACTATCTGCCTTCAATTGGGCGTTTGTTTGCTGCACAAAAATTGAGATTGAATCTCTTTTTTCGACAGATGTTTATGGAAAAAAAGCCCTTTACATCTATCAAAAGCAAAATGCACTGAAGTCAGATACTGACCTTTACATCCCCATCGAAATTCTCATATGTAGGTTAAGAATAAGAAATGCTTTGATTAAAAGTCTTATTTTTTCCTTAGTTATGACCAACCCAATTAGAAATAGCACACTCATGAAGTGACTGAAGAATTTGCTGAATTCAATGTCAATTTTTAACAACTTAGTCAAATAAAAATCTTTCTTAAAATGGTTGACAAGTGACATTTTGTCGTTTTTTCATGAAATTTTTAGATAATTCTTTCCAGAGGAAATTAATGAGAAACAAAAGGTTTGTCACTACTGGTTGATGCTAAGACAGGTGCAAATATTAAGTTGTATTTGAGTAGAGCGATCGCCTGAACGGTGGGTGTTCCGCACCATCGCCCTTAACGGCGCTGCGCTACGCGCGATCGCCACCTATGAAACTGGGGAATTTAAGTCATTCCCCAGCCACAATATAGATTATGCGAAATTGACTGTACTCAGTGGCGATAGACCATCACCCATTATGGTTTGGGTGTTATTTATAGCAAACATATCATCATCGCCTAAAGACGCTGAATTGGTATCGCTACCTGGGTAGCTACCAAACAAGGTCTTGTACATGATGCGATAGATTTCGGTATTGTCCAAAGTGCTGGGAAGTAGGTCAGCATTCATACCGTAGGTTTTAGAAACAATGCTGCCTGGGAAGTCAGGAGTGCCGACCCAGCCAACGCCAAAGTTACCAACCGGACCTGCAATGCTATCTTCGGCGGTAAAGGGAACCCAAGGTGTATTATTGCCATTTACGCCATCTAACGGATTCTGCAAAGTTGAGGCTGGTGGTGCTGGGTTGACACCAACCGTAGGTACTTTGGGTTCAAAGGTTTGGTACGCTGGACCGTAGGGAATTGCCTGGGATATTTGCAAACCACCTGCTTCACTGTCGGCAGCAGTAATAAGTAACGTATTGGGGTCTGTGTTATTGATGTAGTCCATTGCCACACCAATAGCCGCATCCGCCCTTCTAACAGCCTCAACAGTACCGACTGCGTTGTTATTGTTAGCGAAGTTGTCAGTGCCTTCCTCTTCCAGAACGACAAAGAAACCATCTGGATCTTGAGAGGCGAACCTGATAGTTTCTTGAAGCATTTCGGCGACTGTTGGCGGATTCGGATTGTTTGGCTGACCGTACAAGCCTAAACCCCTTGTTACCAACTCATTCTCGTTATAGTCGTTGTAAGTGTCTTCAGCAGCAAAAACACCCAACACCTTCTCTGTAGTGTCAGGCAGAGCTTGAAGTTCATCCAAATTATAAACAACCTCGTAACCCTGTTCCTTCGCTAACTCAATCAAGTTAGTCTGGGGTCTAACCAGTTCTCCCTGTTGAGTGGCATCAATTTCTGGTGTCACATACCGTCCGGTTGTTCCTTCCGGCAGCATATGCAATTCGCCGCCGCCCATAATAAAGTTGACCCCAGACCGGATGACCTGCTCTGTGATTGCAGCAGCTTGGTTGCGATTTTCTACTTTGGCAAGGAAAGCACCTGTTCCTGGTTCAGCAATGTAGCCAGAGTTGATCACAGCAGTTGCCTTACCAGCTGCGATCGCCTCATCCATAATTGTCATACCGACCTGACCGGAAGCTGGCACAACCGGACTGCCATCTTCATTAAAACCATAAGAGCCAGCATATACTTTAGTACCCGTTGCGTGCGTGACAGCACCAGCATTGGAGGTTCCGGTCAACTGGTCTTCCATGTGTCCCAGGTAGACCCCAGCGTTGGACATCATGTCCCAATTCAGCCTGCCGTCGGGTCCTAAGTCGGTAAGACGTGCTGTGGCGTAGTGCGATGGGCTTGTGCCATCGGGGTGAATGAAGATGACATTACCCGTATCCTGAGTTGCTGCTGGAGCCTGAGTTGGTGGAGCAACTAAAGCAGGTAACTCGACACCAAACAGTGTCTCGTACATCAACCGATACATATCGGTGTTGTCTGCCGTTACAGGCAACTTGTCTGCATTCAGACCATCTGCTTTGGTGACGATGGAGCCATAAAAGTCAGGAGTGCCTACCCAACCAACTCCAAAGGGGAAAACATCACCATCTGCGTCTGGTTGAGCAATGAAGGGCTGTGTGTTGCTACCGTTGACTCCATCCAGAGGGTTTCTAAACACTTCCAACGCATCCCCAGAAAATCGAGGATTGGTGCTTAGAGTTCCTACGGGTTGGTTTGCCGGTCGGTCAGTTGTTTGGAGACCACCTGCATCACTGTCAGCAGCAGTCAGCAGCAAGGTGTTGGGATTGCGCTCAATGAAGTTTTGTGCTATGCCAATCGCTGCATCTGCCCGCAGCAAAGCTTCAATCACGCCAGCAGCATTGTTGTTGTTACCGAAGTTGTCAGTGCCTTCCTCTTCCATAACGGTAAAGGAACCATTGCCAAAATTGGGATGCTTCTCCATCAGTTGCTGGGAAACGTCCAGCATCTCGGCAACGGTCGGTGCAGTTGGAACGTAGAGGGGGGTGTTGCTGGCGGCTAGCGCTTCTTCTGGCTGGTCGTTGAAGGTATGGATCGCAGCAAACACACCCAGAACTTTCTGGGGAGGTTCGGGTGTTTTGCTCGGATCAAGCAAGTTATTTAATTCATCACGAGTGTAAACAACTGTATAACCTAATTCCTGAGCTCGCTCAATCAGGTTTTCTTGTGGGCGGTTTTGGATTGCGCGATCGCCCGTACTGTATTGAGCATCAAGTTCTGCGGTGACATGGCGTCCGGTGGTTCCCACGGGTAGCATGTGTAACTCGCCACCACCCATGATAAAGCTGATACCAGACTCAATCACCTGTTTGGTGATTTCTGCGAAATTGTTGCGAGGAGCCGATGGTTGGTTCGTCTCTGCCGGAGCAACCTGAGCCGCGAACGCCCCGGTTCCAGGTTCAGCGATGAATCCAGAGTTAATTAAAGCAGTCACCTTACCAGAGGCAACTGCTTCTTCCATAATGGTGGTACCTGCCGGAACGTCAGGATTATTTAGGGTAGACAACGACTGCACGGGGTTACCGTTCTCGTCCAAACCGTAGGACTCGGCATACACCTTCACGCCATTGGCGTGAGTCACAGCACCACCGTTGGAGGTTCCAATGATCTGGTCTTTCATGTGTCCTAGGTAGACACCAGCATTGGAAAGCGTATCCCAGTTAAGTCTACCGTCTGGACCTTGACTAATGAATCGTGCTGCAGCGTAGTGGGATGGACTCGTACCATCCGGGTGAATGAAAATTACGTGATTATTGCTAGACATACATTTCTTAGTAGTAATGGTTGGTTGGAACTGGTGAAGAAATTACCAATGTTGCTGCATAGACAAATGCAAGGAGTTTCTAATTCCATAAACTCCACACGTAAGCCACTCACTCTAAACACTTAAATAGAAGGAGTCGCATTAAAACTCATGCTTTAGGAGGATATATACCTGATAAATAGATGAGTTAGGAATTTGAGATCTTGGAAGGTATTTGAGAATAGTTGCGACCAATATCCAGAATTTCAGCAGACAAAAGTTAAAAGTACATGAGCCTCTTAATTAAGATTTTATTAAGAAACACACTTTTTCAAAGTATGTACTTAAAAAAAATTATATTAAATGACATTATTTATTATGGATAAACTTATTTTATCTACTAATAATTACAAAGTTTCCTTAAATGGATATTAGAGCCAAGCTATAGTTATGCCTGCCAGTTATATGTATATTTAAATGATACAAAGTATAAATAATTGCTATATCGAAAAAGCTCATTCTGACTTCAGAACTCTTTCGTGAATCTCAATAATACTGTCATTTTACTACTTCAAATTTACTGAAATTAAAAAAACAGCCATTCTCTATGCTGTGCTATATGTATTGGCAAGAAGAAAGCACCACCATATTGTGGTGGTAAGGATTTTCACACTTTAATTTTGAAACATTACTTAAAGTTGCAAGAGTATCAATATCGCAGATATTTGAGGGTAAGGAGCTAGCTTATCAAGCGGCAACACAAATGATACTTGGATGATAAGCTTGTTAACTTTTATTTAAGGTAAACTTAATCATAAATTCTGTGATCAACTTAATTAAGTTAGGACACCTCTTTTTCTAGCCTCTTTAAGAGAATTTAAGCAATTTTTTTACGTGGTTAAACTCCTTATCCGAAACGCCCGGAAGTATAGTCGCGGGTACGAGGATCTAGGGCGTTGCTGAAGATTTGAGTGGTTTCCCCAAATTCCACCATTTGACCAATTCGACTTTCATCGGTGCTGAAGAAAGCGGTGAAATCAGAAACGCGAGCTGCTTCCTGCATATTATGGGTCACAATTGCAATTGTCACTTCGTCGCGTAAACTTTTAATTAGCTCCTCAATTTTCATTGTTGCAATGGGGTCAAGAGCCGAACAAGGCTCATCCATTAATAAAACTTTTGGTTTAACTGCCAAAGCACGGGCAATACACAGCCTTTGTTGTTGACCGCCAGAAAGCCCTAAAGCTGATTTTTGTAGTTTATCTTTTACTTCATTCCAAATAGCAGCACCTTTGAGAGCCGATTCGACAATTACATCTAACTCTGCTCTCGGACGCCATCCAGCTATTTTTATACCGTAGACAATATTATCGTAAATGCTCATGGGAAAAAGGTTTGGCTTTTGGAACACCATACCTATTTGCCGGCGTAGCCGATTTAAGTTAACACGAGGGTTATAGATATTCTGACCATAAAATTCTACGCTGCCTTCAACCTTCACTGATCCTTCTAATTCGCTAATGCGATTGAGGCATTTAATGAAAGTTGATTTACCACAACCACTAGGACCAATAATTGCGGTAATTTGGTTTTCGTAGATATCCATTGACACGCCTTCCAAAGCTTTGGATGTGCCATAGTAGAAGCGGAGATTCCTGACTTTGATGGCTGGGTTTAACTTACTCATACTGTGCTATATACTACAACAAAATTTCACAACGTTGCTGATGTTGTGATTATACGTTTCTCTTTCTAGTGAAGACACGAGAAAGAATACTGATTAACATAATGATCCCAACTAAGACGAGAGAAGCTGTCCAGACTAATGCTGTTTTTTCTGGTGAGGGGTCGTTGTATAAGTTAAAAACTAATACTGATAGCGAAGCTGTTGGACCAATTAAGTCGCTTGACCAATCTAGACTAAACAAAGCAGTAAAAATCAATGGTGCTGTTTCACCAGCAGCACGCGCTACGGCTAACAAAACCCCTGTAGTAATTGCAGGAAGTGCTGCGGTGACAACGACGCGAAAAATGGTCTGGAAACGAGTTCCTCCTAAAGCGGCAGATCCAAGACGTACAGAGGTGGGAACAAGTTTTAAGGCTTCTTCTGTTGTCAGTACGACAACAGGAAGCATGAGAACCGCTAATGCAAAACCACCTGCGATCGCACTAAATTGCTTAGTGATTGATACAATCACAGCATATGCAAAAATACCTACTACAATCGAAGGAACTCCAGTGAGGATAGAGGCGACAAAGCGAACAGCACGACCAATTCGATTTGCTCTACCAATTTCTGATAGAAATATCCCTGTCATGACTCCAGTGGGAACACTGAATAGCACAGCAATTGCTACCATTTCTAAGGTACCAAGAATTGCATTGCCAAATCCATCATAGAGGACTGATGTTACAAACATTGACGGCTTGAGGCTTGTAATACCTCGTCCGATGATTTCCCATAGTAATGACAGCAAAGGGATCAGGGCTAAAGCTGAGAGCAAGAATGCTATCACAGTCATTCCATTGTTAAATATCAGCCTGACAGGCGGTAGAGGACTATATATTTCTGCTGCCACAGATTTATCTATTTCAGACTCTCGATTACTGGTCATATCCCTTACGCCTTTACATATTCAAATGGCTTGGCAACTTTAGCGTCTTCCATTGGAAATATACCTTACAGGGTATTCTTGTCAGTAGTTTGGGCTACAAGTATGTGTCCTTAGCGTGTTTACAATTATGGCTGTTTTCATTTGAGGTGAATACACATCCTAGCGATGAATGTAATATTTTATATACGGTGGTGCGATATCAACCGTATGAATCCCTATTAGGGATTGAAATAGCTTCTTATCTACTCTTACGACCAACAAACTGTACAATCACCACAGCACAAATATTTACAACTAAAGTCACAGCAAACAAAATCAAACCCAAATATGTTAAAGCACCAAGGTGCAACGGATCTTGAGCTTCAGCAAATTCATTGGCTAGTACAGAGGGAATTGTGTAACCTGGATCGAGTAGTGAAGCACTAATCTGAGCCGAGTTACCAATCACCATAGTCACAGCCATTGTTTCTCCCAAAGCTCGTCCCAAAGCAAGCATGGCTGCACCGATAATTCCAGAAAATGCAGCAGGTAGTATGACCCGAAAAATGGTTTCCCAACGGGTAGAACCCAAAGCCATTGACCCGCTTCGCAATTCCTTAGGAACGACTAACAAAACTTCACGACTAATTGCTGCCATCGTAGGCAGAATCATAATCGCAAGAATTATACCAGCAGTCAACAAATTGAATCCAGCAGGACCTGGTGTACTAAACAGAGCTATCCAAGAAAAGGTGCTGGATAGCCAAGTTTGTAGGGGTACCAGCGCCGGAATAAAGATATAAACACCCCACAAACCAATAATGACGCTAGGAATAGCGGCAATCAGCTCTACAACAAAAGCTATGGTCGTTCGTGCTGAAGGAGCGATAAAATTTTCACTCGTAATTAAAGCGATCGCTATCCCTACTGGTACAGCAAACAACATGGCGATCGCACTACTAACCAGGGTTCCGTAAATGTAAGGCAAAGCACCAAAAACCAGATTACTTGTATTCCATTCTTGACCCCATAAGAACCCCACTCCAAACTTTTGAATAGCTGGTAAAGCTTGTTGGAAAATGACCCAACTCATCCAGAACAGGACAGCAACCGTCACGCCAGCAAATACGTAAACTAGCCATGTAAATCCTCGGTCTATCCAGAAATTTTTCCCACTGGTCGCTGTTATATCTATACTTTCATCAATCAAATTAGATTGATTGGTATTAGCTGGTTCAGAGGAATTAGCCATTACAAATCAGTAAATTAAACTATTTTCATGACATTAGGGTGGACTGCTTGCCCACCCTGGTAGAGCAAAAAGTGTCAGATGACAGAGACAGATTATTTGATAGCGCTATTAACTGTTTGTATTACCCTTTGAGCCACAGGAGCTGGAATGCGAGTGTAGTTGAGGTCGTCATTGATTTGTTGACCATCGGTTAACACCCAATTCACAAAGTTCTTCACAGCAGTGCCTTTGGCAGCATTAGGATAATTTCTGTAGACCAATAGCCAAGTGAGACCAACGATAGGATAACCCTGTGCTGGATCGCCAACAAAAACTCGATAGTTTTCTGGAAAGCTTACATTTGACAATGCTTCATTTGCAGATTGTAAAGAAGGAGCTACAAATTGTCCTTGCTTGTTCTGTACCTGTGCTGAGCTTAATTTGTTTGTCTGGGCATATTGATATTCAACATAACCAATAGCACCAGGAGTGCGATTTACTAAATTAGCAACGCCTGGGTTTCCTTTCCCCTTAAGCGCATTTGGAATAGTCCAGTTCGGAGTGGTGCTAGCACCAATTCTGCCCTTGAAATAAGGACTAATGCTAGTTAAGTGGTTGGAGAAAATAAAACTTGTACCGCTACTATCGGCTCGAACAATAACCTTAATCGGCTGATTTGGTAGATTGACACCAGGATTATCAGCTTTAATTTGAGCGTCGTTCCAGTTGGTAATTTGACCAGAGAAAATGCCTGGGAGTGTCTTGCGGGACAATTTCAGCTCTTTTACACCAGGAACATTATAAACAACAGAAACAGCACCACCTGCGGTCGGTACTAGGATGACACCATTCTTGACTTTGGCCATTTCTTCATCTTTCATTGCAGCATCACTAGCACCAAAGTCAACAGTTCCGCTAATGACTTGACGGATAGCTGCACCGCTACCAACAGCTTGATAGTTAACTCCCAGGTTTGGATACTTCTTTTTTACTTCGCGAGCATAACGTTCGTAGAGCGGAGCCGGAAAGGTTGCTCCTGCACCATTGATAGTTTGTGCTTGTTGGGAATTTGCTGTAAAAATCGGTCCAAAAGCAACAACAGCCGTGAGCGCTGAAGCACTAACTACACGATTCAAAACGGTAGTTGAAAATTTCATATGCCTCGTTATTAAGGAAAAAATTTTTGTTGAGCGACAATACGCAAATACCCTACTATGACGCTAGTTAATAAAAGATTAAGAAAAGCTCAATTTAAGATTAAATATTTTTTAAGCCTTTTTTTTTATTTGGAGAAGAAAGTATATTTAAAATATTTATTATCTAGACTAAATATCAAAAGATAAAAGCTATTTATTACCTGTATGTTATCTTAAATACCTAATAAAAGTAGATTTTTTATTGATAGCAAATGTTGAGATATTGCATAAATTAAGATATTCTTTTATACTCTTACAATAATAAAGTGATGCTATTTTAAATTTTGTTTGAATGAGTTTGAAGGCTAATTGAGCAATTCAAAGAGCGCAAAACCCTTATGCTCCAATCATTTTCTCCTAAGACTTTACTCATTGCCTTGCAGCAAGTATCCCCATATATGCTGCTATTTTCATTGGCATTACATGGCATATTACTTGCAATACCAATATCTTCATTGTTTCCTGGAAAAACACAACTGTCCACAACGGCAAAAAATGAAGAAACAGCAAAAAATGAAGAAGACTCAAATGTGTTTCCAGTAACAACAGGTACTGAACTTTTCAGCGCAGATAAAACGCTTGTAGCTCCTAAACCACCTGTGGATACTTCTGTGGTAACAGAGCCTGGATCTATGATTGAGGAAGTATCACCACCGCTTCCTACGCCTGAAGTTATGGAAACATGGGAACACAGTCAAGAGAATGCGCTTAAAGAGGGATACACGGAAGAGGACACTGGGAATAGAGAAGAACTGGCTGCATCGTTTCCTTTACTCTCCCCGTCTTCGCTACCCTTGGCTGTCATAGCTAATTCTCAGGAGCAGACAACTAAGAATAAAAAACAATTGTCTACTTCCACAACTAAGGCAAAACCTTATTTAAAACAAAAGAATAAATCTCTTGCTCGCCCTTCTAAAGATTCTACTGCTTCTGGTGTTATTCCTGATTTTTCTACAAGCACGAATATTCAAGAAGTTTACGTTGATTCGTTACCAGGATATATAGACAAACCTGATTTGCGAACATCCGAGATGCTAGCCCCGATTTCCGATAAAGAAGCATTTGATACTACCTTTATCAGTCTTGGAAGAGAAATTATCTTGACCGCAGATTTAAATTTTGCAGAACCAGATAAATTTTCTCTTTCAAAACCTGGAGTAGAGAATATCTTTGGTACCGCTATAGACAAAACTCCTGATGAATTAGCCTTGGTTGCCAAGACAAAGCTGGAAGCGCAAGGTTTTCAAGTATCTCAAATAAATACTTACGGTGGAGGACCACTTTATAAAGTGAAAAAGAGTACTTTCACCGAATACATTTCTTTTGCGCCTACCGCAGATGGAACAGGAGCAATTATTGTTACCTGGAGAACTGCTCCTGTTTCAGTCAGTTATCAGTTGTGAGTTGTGAATTAGTCATTAAATTTCTTGCAAAAGTCCAAAAAAAAGAATAATTAACCACAGATGGACACAGATGGACACAGATGGGACTCACATTCCGCAAGAGGTCTATTAGATTTCTTGAAAAAGTATGATTAATGGATATTTAGAACTAGTGATATTAGGTATTTTACCCTGCGGGAACGCAAGAGCGGCGAACGGGCGGGAAGAGAGTAGTTATGTTTTGTTCACTCATCACTAATAACTGTTAACTGTTCACTGGTCATTATTAGTCTGGGTGGTTCGTTGGGTAGAAGGTTGATGCCAACATTGCAAGTAAATGAGTTCCAATTCGTTACCAACTTGAGAAAAAAAGCTCATTTGCTGTGATTGTAAACATAGAAAAACTCGGAAGAATATAAAGGCAAAAATTGCTACAGCTATTCCAGTTATAGAACTAATCAATGCCTCAACGATACCAGAGGTTACTGTAGAGAAATCAGTAATACCCACAGAGTTAGTTTTGAGATTAGTGAAAACAGTGAACAGACCATTTGCCGTACCTAGGATACCCAGTAAAGGGGCGATCGCCACCACACTTTCCAGTAGCATATCGCCTTTACGCATTGCCATGCATTCTTTATCAGAAGCGGCTTTGATTGCCAAATGAAAGGTTTCGGGAGTGGGATTTTTCAGCCTCAGAGGTTCCACTAAAAAGCGACTAATGGCTAAATTATGGGCAGTTTCTGCAATTTTTTCGGCTTTCTCTAAGTCTACCTTTGCCGCTGTCAAAATCTCACGGACTACCTGTTTCTCTTGAATCACTAGCTTCAACCAGAACCAACTGCGTTCCAAGATGCATGCTAAAGTTAATACCGATAAACCCAACAGGGGCCACATGACAAGACCGCCTGCTAGGAAAGTATCATATATTCTAGTCATATTGAATCAGGTAAGCCCTTACTGGTAAAAATAAATGCATATTTTGGTGAGAATACCAGAATTATTTTTATTATTAGTTAAAGAAAATGAATTTCCTAATTAAGTGGCAGTTAAAGTGAGTAGGGGATTAGAGAAAAAACGTATCATAACGAGTGACTCATGACTCATGACTAATAATATAAGAAAGCGCTTCACACTTCTTAAATATTAATTTATTGGAACAATGGCAAGAGATTTGCGGGGATTCATCAAAATTCTGGAAGAAAAGGGACAATTACGGCGGATTTCAGCGCCAGTTGACCCAGATTTAGAAATTGCTGAGATTGCCAACCGGATGCTGCAAAAAGGTGGTCCAGGACTCCTATTTGAAAACGTCAAAGGTGCATCCTTCCCAGTGGCGGTGAACTTGCTGGGAACAGTGGAACGGATATGCTGGGCAATGAATATGCAGCATCCTCTAGAGTTAGAGGAATTGGGCAAAAAGTTGGCAATGCTGCAACAACCAAAACCACCTAAGAAGATTTCTCAGGCGGTAGAGTTTGGTAAGGTGCTGTTTGATGTCCTGAAGGCAAAACCAGGACGCGACTTTTTCCCCGCTTGTCAGCAGGTGGTTCTTCAAGGTAATGAATTGGATTTGAACAAGTTACCTTTGATACGTCCTTATGTCAATGATGCTGGCAAGATTATCACGCTGGGATTAGTGATCACTAAGGATTGTGAAACTGGAACACCAAATGTAGGTGTGTATAGATTGCAACTACAATCTCAGAATACGATGACCGTTCACTGGTTATCGGTACGGGGTGGCGCAAGGCATTTACGCAAGGCAGCAGAACGTGGGAAAAAATTAGAAGTGGCGATCGCCCTCGGTGTAGATCCTCTGATTATCATGGCGGCTGCGACGCCAATCCCTGTAGACTTGTCAGAATGGCTGTTCGCTGGGCTATACGGCGGTTCTGGCGTCCAGTTAGCAAAGTGTAAAACGGTAGATTTGCAAGTTCCAGCAGATTCGGAATTTGTCCTGGAAGGGACAATTACACCAGGAGAAGTATTGCCAGATGGTCCGTTTGGTGATCATATGGGTTATTACGGCGGCGTGGAAGATTCGCCCCTAATTCGCTTTCATTGCATGACGCATCGCAAAGACCCGATTTATTTAACCACATTTAGCGGGCGTCCACCGAAAGAAGAAGCAATGATGGCGATCGCGCTTAACCGTATCTACACGCCGATTTTGCGGCAACAAGTTTCGGAAATTGTAGACTTTTTCTTGCCGATGGAAGCGCTATCGTACAAAGCGGCGATTATATCTATAGATAAAGCATATCCCGGACAAGCGCGACGGGCAGCTCTTGCGTTCTGGAGTGCTTTGCCACAGTTCACTTACACAAAGTTTGTGATTGTGGTGGATAAAGACATCAATATTAGAGATCCGCGTCAAGTGGTGTGGGCGATTAGTTCCAAAGTTGATCCAACGCGAGATGTGTTTATTTTGCCGAATACGCCATTTGACAGTTTGGATTTTGCCAGCGAGAAGATTGGTTTGGGGGGAAGGATGGGAATTGATGCAACTACAAAGATTCCTCCGGAAACTGAACATGAGTGGGGTGCGCCTTTGGAGTCAGATCCAGAGGTGGCGGCGATGGTTGAGAGGCGTTGGGCGGAGTATGGTTTGGGGGATTTGCAGTTGGGAGAAGTGGATGTGAATTTGTTTGGTTACGATGTGAGGTAGAACCCCACCCCCTACCCCCTCCCCGCAACCGAGGAGGGGGAATTAGAGTGAGTTGGAAAGCTTGGTGGGTTGTCTTGTTGAGTGATTGGGTGATGCGTAACTAATTCGTGCTGATTTATTTTTCCCAAATATCGGACTTCAACCATCAAACACGCTGTCCCCCTCAACAAAAATCGCCACACCTCTTGCCAAACACCATTGCACCCCCACTCACCACATCATTAGCCCTCTCCCTGGTTGCCCGGAGGGGATTGAGGGTGGGCTTCTATGCATGAGGTTAATTAAATACAACTTAGACAGGTTTTCGCTGATTTGCTATTTTAATAAAATAAACAAAAAGATTCGCAGAACTATAAATGGACTGGATTACCCTACTGCGATCGCTACAATCTGATTTCATTAAAAGGTTAACATCTGGTTGTTTGCTGCATTGTGAAACAGAAGGACAATATAGCGAATTAACGGTGATCTCCGGAGAGAGGTTAAAGGCACTACGGGAATTTTGCTGGCAGATGGCTGAGAAATATAAGCGCACTTCACCAGTCCGTGATGTTTTTATCAATAATTTGAAAGGAAAATTAGGTGAAGAAGTTGTCAAAGAACGTTTAGCTGCTTTTGTGACTGAAGTAGATTATGAAAAACGATTCGGCGTTGGCGATGGTAAAGTTGATTTTACGCTGACTTTTGATCCATCAGTTGGAATTGCAGTAAAATCACGTCATGGCAGTATTAATAAAGTTAGATGGTCAATTAATTCAGAAGAAGTGCAAAAAAATGCTGTTGTGGTTTGCATTTTGATTCAAGAGGACGTGAATGAAGCGCAACCTGAATATCACCTCTTCTTCGCTGGCTTTCTTCCTACCCAAATGATTAAGCTGAAAACTGGAAAAATTTCATTTGGGATAGAACAATTACTGTATGGCGGTGGTTTGCGCTGTTATCTAGAACAGTTAGAATCATTCACGCATCTCAATTCTTATAACCAAAAGTCTCCTATTGATAAATATAACCCTAAGCAGGAACCTATTTCTCAGCAACCAAAGCAACAGTTTACCAAAACCAACTTTTCTCACCAACAGGAAATCAGCTATCAGCAACCAAAGCAACAGTTTACTAAAACCAACTTTTCTCCTGAGCAAAATGACTATCTCCGTTTCCATAATGGAGATATGAATCTGCTTTATCTTAAACAGGGTGATGATTGCTTCGAGAAAAAACAATACAAGGCTGCAATCAATCACTACAATCAAGCTTTAAAACTTAACTCTAAAGATGCTGATACTTATTACAAACGTGGTTTAGCTCGTTATCACCTAGGAGATTACGAGGAAGCAATTGCAGATTATACTCAGGTAATAGAAATTAATCCTTATTACGGAAAAGTTTACACCAAACTTGGTTTGGCTCGTTATCAACTAGGAGATTACGAAGGAGCAATTGCAGATTACACTCAAGCAATTAGAATCAATTCCAATGATGCCGTTGCTTATAGAAACCGCGCTGATATTCGCTATCATGTAGGCGATTATCAGGGAGCAATAGAGGATTATAATCAGGCTATCAAAATTAATCCAAATAGTTCTAACTTTGGAGATTCAAACAGAGCAATTGAGCTTTTTAGTCAGTCAATTGAAATTAATCCTAATGATGTTATTGGTTACAAAAACCGTGGTAATTCTCGTTTTGATTTAAGCGATCACAAGGGAGCAATTGAGGATTATACTCAAGTTCTTAAGATGAATCCTAATGATGCCGATGCTTATTATAATCGTGCTCATGCTCGTTATGATCTCGGAGATTATCAGGGCGCGATTGAGGACTATACTCAGGTTCTTAAAATCAATCCCAATGATGCAGATGCTTATTACAACCGTGGTTATGCTCGTTATAACTTAGGAGATAAGCAGGGGGTTATTGATGATTTTCAAAAAGCAGCAGAGTTTTATCGAAAAGAAGGTAAGGTAGAAGAACACAAAAATGTCAGAGAAAAAATTTTAGATTTAGAAATAGAAGAATCATTAGATATTTTAAACTTCTAAAAATAGAAACCCAGTTGATGACAGCAGTTTTCTTTCGGGTGCACATTCCTCACTAATGTCTCATATCATGTCCGATTAAATAACCTTAGTAAGTTTGTAGTGAGGACTTTAGTCCTTTTCCATGGAAACAAGGACTGAAGTCCTTACTACATACAAGTTTTATGATGCGTATTTTCCCGATCCTGATATCAAATGTGCATCACATAAGCTTTTAGGGGCAATGCCCAGCCTACAATCTTGCTCCCATTCCCAGTCGATACTGGAAACAAGAAATCAGTTGCGCCCAAAACCTTGACCCCGCGTCGTTTTTGACCAAACGAACAATTCCCCATTTTCACCACCTGCGGCAAGCTGCTTACCTTCAGGATGCCATGCGAGTCTTGAAAAGCCGGATGAAGCACCTGTGAGAATTTGGGAGACTTGCTTTGCTTTTTTCCATAAACAAATCCAGCCATCAGCGGCAGCGGAAGCAAGAAGCAAGCTTTTAGGTGCAAAGGCGATCGCCCCAATCACATCAACATGATTCGTTAATACTCTTGCTTCCCAACCTAACGAGTCATCAGCCTGCTTCTCCCATACCACAATACCGTCCACACTGGAACACGCAAGCAGAGGTGCGCCTTGTTGAGTCGTGAGTTCTGACCATGCAACTTCGCGAATTTTGCCAGGAAAACCTCGCATCACCCAAGATTCGCTTCCGCCACCAGAGAATAATAAATGTGATTCTACAACAGTAATGGTGCGATCCATATTACCAGAGGCAAGATATTTCCCGTCTGGTGACCAACCTATAGCTAAACTGACAGAAGGTATATCCAGGATGTATGGGTCATCATCCCAATTTTGGCAATTCCATACCTTGACTCCCTGATATCCACCAATAGCAAGGTACTCTCCATCACAACGCCAATCAATACCTAGTACCGAAGAGTTATCAAAATTCAGGGTAACGACAACCTCGCGAGTATCGGCGTCCCACACTTGCACGTAACGCCCTAAACTAAAAGCGAGTAAATGACTGGTGGGACTCCACGCCAGCTTATCAACCCAGGCGGGGGCATTTTCCAAAGTGGCGATTAATTCACTTTCTCGCCAAATTTTTACCCTTCCATCCTGTCCCCCAACGGCTAAAAATTGCCCATCTTTAGAAAAAGCAACACAGTCTACTGATTCACCTTTTCCAGTCTGTAAAGTTGCTAAGTCACCATCTCGCCACAGCACAACTTCACCAGCAGCAGAAGTTGCTGTTAGAGTTGTACCTTGTGGGGACCAGGCGATCGCAGTCACATAATCGCAAAGCGTCCCCGAATATTGCTCTTCAAATTCCTGAGAGTTGAGGGTTGAGGGGTTCATGGTTGTGTAGGGAAGATCAGGGAAATGAGGGGGATGAGGGGGATGAGGAGGGGAATAATTGTTTTCTTACTCCCTCATTTTCCCCATCTGTTTGTTTATGACAAGCAAGCAAGAAAATCTTGTCTGAGTTGGGCTTCATCCAGGTTACGACCGATGAAAACCAGTTCGTTTTTGCGGGTTTCGCCATCTTTCCACGGGCGTTCTGGTTTACCTTCAAACAACATATGTACCCCTTGGAACACAAAGCGGTTATCTTCCCCAGCAATACTCAAAATACCCTTCATGCGGAAGATATCTGGTCCTTGGGTTTGCAGTAACTCTGCCAACCAATCGTTTAACTTGTCGCCATCGAGTGCGCCTTCTGCTACCAAAGCCACAGAATACACCGTTTCATCATGTTGGTGAGCATCTTCTCCCAAGAATTCTGGGTCAATTTCCAAGGCACGGTTGAGGTCAAAAGCTTTGACACCCAACAGGGCATCCATCGATACCTCAGAATTGCGGGTGCGGTAAATTTTAGCCATTGCATTCATCCCCCGAATCCGCTTTTCTAGCTCATTGAGCTGTTCTTCTGGCACTAAATCGGTTTTATTTAGGAGAATCACATCGGCAAAGGCAATCTGTTCTTGCGCTTCATCAGCGTCCCAGTGCTGCCATATATGCTTAGCATCCACCACGGTCACCACAGCATCTAACTCTAGCTTTTCCCGCATATCTTCATCAACAAAGAACGTCTGAATCACTGGCGCGGGGTCAGCTAGACCAGTGGTTTCTATGACCAAGTGGTCAAATTTATTACGCCGTTTCATCAAGTTACCGATGATGCGAATCAAGTCGCCGCGCACAGTACAACAGATGCAGCCGTTGTTCATCTCAAAGATTTCTTCATCCGTATCGATCACTAATTGATTATCGATACCCACTTCTCCAAACTCGTTGACAATCACAGCGACTTTCTTGCCATGTTCATAAGTCAGGATGTGATTTAGAAGTGTCGTTTTACCTGCTCCCAAATAACCTGTTAAAACAGTAACGGGAACTGAATCTGTTATTACGTCAGCTACCATGCCCTAGCCTCTTTTTGATTATCATTATCATACAGCTTTTAAAGCTTCTTATATTTTAATGATGATTTCTAGTTTATGAGATTTTGGGAAAAAGATCACACAAACAAGTTAAAAATACTTATTTTTATCCTATAGAGAAATTAAAATGCTTTCACAAGTTAGCCGGGAAGAGAACTTTGAGATTCTTTTTTTGAAATTTTTCTACTTATCAGTGATTATTATAATCATTATATTAAAACAAAAGTTACAACTCGACACCTATATATTGGCATTAGAATATGGAGATTGCAGATACTGGAGTTGTGTATTCGAGAGTTCGGCTAAATAAAAATACTTAAAAATATGCCCTTGGCAGGTTGTCTCCTCAAAACCAGAATTTTTCTCAAACGCCTCAAAGGTCAACTTGGGCGATGGCAAGGAGTGCAGACGCCCTTGGCGTATCGCTGCTTTCATAATTTCGGCTTCAATGGCTAAAAACCTTATCTATGAGTTCTGAAAAATACCAAAATTTTCAGGTTAACCTACAGAATATAAGCTGTATGGAGTGTGGAGGGAACAGTTTATACAGGAAAAGCATCAATCAAAAAGACTAAAAATATAGATGTATCACTACGGTGCGTGAAGTCCCAGTATTTATAATTTGTAAGAAAGGTCGCTAATGGAACACATAGATTCTTCACAACACAACCACAACCTTTCCGGATTAGAGGAACAAAAAACAGTTTTAGAGCAAAAGGTGACAGATCTTGCTCCCAGAGACTCTAACAGTGATATCAAAAAACCTGTACCACCGTCTAAGCGCCATCTCTTACCCAAAGTGGTATTGGGAGTATTGCTAGGCGCAGGAGCGATCGCCTCCGGAACGTACGCATACCGAACGTGGCAGTATAACCAGCAGTATGCCATGAAGTTTCAGCAAACGGATAACGCTTATGTCACGGCAAATATTTACAAAGTCACTTCGCGCGTAGGCGGAATAGTCACCGAAGTAGCAGTTAATGATAACCAGGTAGTGTCTCCAAAGGATGTATTGGTGAAGCTTGACAAGGGCGACTACCAAGTCTCTCTGACACAGGCAAAAGCATCTCTAGAATTAGCCAAGCAGCAAGCAGCATTGGCAGCGGAAAATATCAAAGATGCCATCACTATTAATGTTCCTGAATCGAAGCCAACTTCAGTAAACAAGAATACCCAAGCAACACAGGCTGCTAACAGAAATAAAATACTACAGGCACGAACCATTAATCAGCAAAGAGAGATAAATCAGCAAAAGTACAAAACAGCGTTGGCTACAGTCGCCCAAAAGCAGGCGGATGCCAAAAAAGCTGAACTCCAGCTATCTTACACCAATGTTACGGCGCTAGTCCCTGGAAAAGTTGGTAACAAAAACGTTTCTGTAGGGCAGCAAGTACAACCAGGACAAACTCTGATTACGGTAGTGCAGCCAAATCCTTGGATTATTGCCAACTTTAAAGAAACCCAATTAGAAAAAATCCAGCCTGGGCAAAACGTGACGGTTAAAATCGCTGCTTTCCCTAATCGGAAGTTTCGCGGCAAAGTGGATAGTATGTCCCCCACTTCTTTTGGCAAAGTTGCCGTTCTCCCAGAAGAGAATCCCACGGCTAATTCCACGCTGACTCAAGACGTGCAACGAATTCCGGTGAAAATTGTGTTTGAACCTGAGAGTATTCAAGGTTATGAATCTCGAATTACTCCTGGGATGTCAGCAGTTGCGGTTGTAGAAACTAATTAATATCAAACTGCGCTGGCATATGTCACACAGATCCATGGCACGCTTTGCGCTTAGGCTATCAAAATTCAAAGTATGCCCTACGGGCACCTATGTCAATAAAAAATAATTTTTAATTCCCCAATACCCGATAGAGTATGGGGTTCTTTATTTTGAATTTTGAATTTATAATTTTGAATTCAGCGAAGCGGTTGGCTGCTACTTCCTCAATATTGACAAGTCTTTCCATGCTTTAACTAAATTGCCTTGCATCAGGGCAGCAACCCCTGAAAGACCTCTAAATTCAGGTAAATTGGGATTTTTGGCTAAACTCGGTTCTAGAGACTTTTGGGCTGCTGCTGGCTGCCAGTTGTAGAGTTGGACAAATGCCAGGTAAGCATATGGGTAGGGATTTTCTCGATCTAACTCAATAACTTGTTTTAAAGCTGCGATCGCACCATCCACCCGTCGCTGTAACACATTTGCTAAAGCTAAAGCATATGCCCAATCCCGGTTTGAGCTCATATGCTGCAATCGATATTCCAGAGTCAACCGCGCCTGTACCAAATAATCCTGAATAGGGTCGTATTGATTGATACGTCCTATTTCCTCAAAGACTTGACTGACTGCTTCAGTTCCTTTGGTTAATTGAGCGCCTAAAGTCTCTAACTGACTGACTAAATCTAGTTCTGGTGCTTGTGTGGCAGGTGCTTGAGGATCGATTCGCAGTGTTGCTTTTGGGACTGGGATAGGATAACTTTCTCCTGACAGTCTGTTGAGATACATTGCTTCTAGGGTGTAGGTTCCTGGTGCTATGTCAGCAGGAGGTAGCATCGCCATCTTTTCAATCACCTGAAATGTGCCTTCAGGTTTTTTTGCACCAGGATGTAAATTTCCCATTGCGATCGCGTGGTCATGTATCCATAGGGATTTTAACCTCTCCCCTTGCAGGGAAGGGGGTTGGGGGGTTAGGTTTTTCATCAGTGATGGTTGGCTAGTATTATGCCAAGTCAGCAGCACTAACCCGTGTTGTAGTTCATCCCAGGAACCAGACCATTCGTAAGTTACGGGTAATGGTAATCCTGGCGGGGCTTTTTCTGGGACTGTAACTTGCGACAAGGCAATTGTGGCTTGTGGTTTTTGTTCAGAGGTGTTTTTTACCTCAACGGTTGGTGTTTTTTGATGATAAAGTTTGAGAACACTGCGATCAGGTAAATTCCAAGACTTGTTGAGTTGGAAATTACCACCTTGCTCCACAGTGTTTACCATAAAAGCTTGAGATTCTTTGACTGGTCCTTGTTCTCCTGTTTTTGTGAGGAACCACTCAAGCGATCGCCCATCCTGATCGACATACTTTTTCCTGATTCCCACCTGACGCCCGTAAACTTGAAAGTTTTGTAGCGCCCCGTAGTAATTCAAATTGTGTTGGTTAATTTCTGCCGTTGATGGCAAAACTCCCAGAGTTGAACGTAAATACGGTTGTGTTTGGATAATTTGGGCAATCACCTGCTGATGGGGTAACTCCTGTTTCATATAAGGATAAAACTGGGCATTAGGACTCAAAGCTTGTGTCACCCAACCACCAACAACACCTCCCACTGGAAATAAGTTCAACAACATCAGTATTGCTGCCAAACCAAAAGTACCCCAGCGAATACGCTGTCCCCACAGACTAGAGAAACGCGTCAAGCCATACGCCAAAAATATTGATACAACAGGTAAATAGGGCAACACATAGCGATCATCTTTGTTCATGTTCAAAGATGACAGCAGATAAGCACCTATAAAGAAGACTGCTAACCATTTGAGTGAGTCAAGAGTGGAGAATTGGAATTTTTGACTTTTGACTTTTGACTTTTGACTTTTGAGTTCCCTCGTCCCCTTGTCCTGATTTTGCAGTCCTGAGCGACCCCAGTAAAGTAGTAACGTAAATATAGGCACCAGCAGCAAAAGAACAGAGACTTGATGCGGTAGTTGCTTCCAGTAATAAGTCCAAGCTTGCAAAGTGTTCAGTGGTGCTTCACCTTCAGCAATAGCAGAATCAATTGTCGCCCGCTTACCAGAAGTTAGGATCAGCAACCAATTCGTACGGTACCAAGAACCAAAAACCAACACTGATAAACACAAACCGCCCAGGAGTTGCACAAACCGTCCCCAACGCCGATCAAGTGCAGCCCTGATCCCAACCCAGAGTATCGGCGTCAACAGAAAAAACAACGCCGTCTGCTTCAACAGCAACGCCAGCCCCAAAGTTAAACCGAAGGCTACAGCCCAGAGAAGAGATGGGGAGACTTCTCCTCTCTTCCTCGGCGTCCTCTGCGCCTCTGCGGTTCCAAGATTCCGCCAAACAGTGAGGCAAAAGAAACTCAAGGTAACAACAGCTGTCAGGGGATAATCCAGCAGAAATTCTAAACGAAGCCGATAAAGAGCAGGCAAAACTTGGCAGAGTGCAGCAGCCCATAAACCAACAGACTCGCTAAACAGTACACTCCCTAAGCCATAGACTGAACTCAGTAAAATTGCACTGAACAACAGCATCACCAGAGTGGCTTGATCTGGTCCAATTCCAAAGATATTCTGAACAATTGCCGTAACTATGTATGTTAAGGGTGGTATTTTGGAAGAAAGCAGCCAAAAGCCTTGCCACCACTCTTGATTCCACCACTGGGGATTCTGTAGCGATCGCCAATAGTTTAGAGTACCAGTTAAATAATCTGCTTGATCCCAGGCGGGGATGGAGTGATCTAAGGCAAACCAAATGCGATCGCACACCGCCCCCAATAACCAAATGATGCCAAGTATGAGTAAATTTTTATATCTCTTTCGCTTATATTTGTGATTGCTCATGATTAGGGTATGGAACTGTAACCTAAAAGCTATTCAAGCCTCATCAAAGATAGTCAATTTTGAGTAGGTATAGCTAAAAGATGCTAGGATAGGCAAAATATTAACGGTTAACAACCGTGCCGTCAGAGGATAACCCTTCCAGCAAACGACTGGCGTTTGATAAACGTGCCACAGGCGAAGTGCAAGCTCCACAGACAGAGGATCGTTAGTAGCCCCTCGAAAGCAATTTTTTAATAGCTGTCAGTTAGACAGTGCTCGCGCCTGTGGACTGGTTAACGCCGACGTTGCCAGAATGAAGCAGGAAGTAAACGAAACTCAGACTTTGTTGTATAGCTTTGATAAGCTTTGACTAATTCTGAGTAGGATTTATGTAACGGAACAGTACTAATCGCGAATCGATTCGCATTTGGGCTTAAGCCTTACTACAAGTCCACGCATTCAACCTCTAGCAAAAGTATGATTTAAAAATATTTAAAACCACAGATGGACACAGATTAACACTAGTTAATTATCTGTGTCCATCTGTGGTTCAATTTTCATAATTTTCACTAGGCAAGAGGTTGATTCTATACCTACTTTAATTTCCTCCTCATTTTCACATGGCGAATGCCGGCCTCTTCAAAAATCTCTCCCTCTTGCTCAAACCCCAACTGTTGATGCAAACCCTTAATATACTCTTGAGCATGAATTAGCACTTCTAAAATATTTTTACTATCTATAACTTCCAAAGCCTTTTGCATAATTTTCTTGCCGACACCATAGCCTCTTGCTATTGGCAAAACCGCAAGCCTTTCAATCTTCGCTGTTGTCTCATCCAAATATCTAATCCTGGCAGTTCCCACATACTCTCCATTTAAAGAAGCAATCAAGTGGTTAGAAGTTCCATCCTTACCATCAAAATCTATAGCTGAATCTACCCCTTGTTCTTCCTGAAAAACAGACTTTCTAATTGCTTGAATCGCAGCAAATTCCTTACCCCAATCAGCAACTTTAACAATAAGATCACTCATCAAACTCTCTGTGTGCTCTGTGAGTCTTTGCGGTTAGATTTTTGAAGTGAGGCAGAGCCTGATAAACTAGTTCCCAGGCTTAGCCTGGGAACTAGTGTCTGAGATGCTCTGCATCTAGTGAATTGTTTAATCTGCTCCCTCAATCGGCGCAAAACCTTGACGCTGAATATTCTCTGTCACCGTACGCGGTTCCAGGAATTGTAGCAAGTAATCTGGTCCCCCAGCCTTAGAACCAACTCCAGAAAGCTTGAAACCACCAAACGGTTGTCGTGCCACAATAGCACCCGTGATGTTGCGGTTAATGTATAAGTTCCCGACTTCAAACTCTTCCTGCGCCTGCTCAATGTGCGAAGGAGTTCTGGAATAAAGTCCGCCAGTTAAGGCGTAGTTGGTACCATTTGCAACTTCCAGCCCTTCCTTAAAGTCCTTTACCCTAATCACCGCCACAACCGGACCAAAAATTTCTTCTTGGGCAATTACTGCGTTTGGCGATACATCTTTAAAGATCACAGGACCGATAAAATACCCGTTATCTGGTGCTGGCATTTCCAAAGCCACTTTTGCTTCTGCCTTACCTTTGTCGATATACTCGCGGATGCGGCTGTGTGCATTAGCATCAATCACCGGTCCAACTTGGGTGCTGGGTAACTCCGTCTCCCCAATGTTTAGCGATTTTGTTGCTTCCACAAACCGCTGCACGAATGTATCATAAACTGGTTCCAGCACCACCACCCGTGAACAAGCAGAACATTTTTGTCCGCTGTAACCAAACGCCGACTGCACAACACCAACAACTGCTTGGTCTAAATCAGCACTTTCATCCACGATGATAGCATTTTTGCCACCCATCTCAGCAATGACCCGTTTCATGTGCTTTTGACCGGGTTTAACAATTGCCGCTTCTGCGTAAATTCGACAGCCAACTTCCTGCGAACCAGTAAAAGCAATGACATGAGTATCAGGATGATTCACCAGGTAAGCACCAACTTGGGAACCCTTACCAGGAACGTATTGAAAGACACCTTTAGGTATCCCGGCTTCTACTAAGATTTCCGTTAGCTTTGCCGTAATCACAGAAGATGTTTCTGCTGGTTTCAGTAAAGTACAATTGCCAGTAACCAAAGCTGCAACCGTCATTCCTGTGGCGATCGCCAACGGGAAATTCCAAGGAGAAATCACCACGGCAATTCCGCGAGGCTGGTAGATATATCGGTTCGTCTCCCCAGCAACGTCGTAATTGTAACCCTCATCTAACCGTTCCATTTCGTCAGCGTAGTAGCGACAGAAATCTATCGCTTCGGAAACCTCACCATCCGCTTCCCGTACTGGTTTCCCAACTTCCAAAACTATCCAAGCGGAAAGTTCGGCGCGGCGTTGTTCCATCAAATCAGCAGCTTTCCGTAATATCGCAGCGCGTTGTTTTACAGGTGTTTTGCGCCAAAGCGGAAACGCAGCTTTCGCGGCTTGCATCGCCTGTTCGGCTTGTTCGACGCTCATCAGTCCGATTTTACCAACCACCTCGCTAAAATTCGAGGGGTTAACAGAATCTATAATTTGTTGGGTTTGGACGTATTCGCCGTTGATGAGAGGGAGATAGGTTTTTCCTAATTGCTGACGGACAGTTTGGAAAGCTTGAGCCGCTTCTTTTCTTTCCTCCTCTTCAGCATAATCTCTATCAGCAGCGCCGGAGAAACAGAACTCAGTCTTCGCCGCAAGCGAGGGGGAAGCTGGAACTGGAGGTGCTAATAATTCTTCAACTGGGCGATTCTCCATATTTTGCCGCAAGAAGGAACTATTAGCAGTATTTTCCAGCAAGCGACGAATCAGATACGCCATCCCTGGAAGCAATTCGCCGTAAGGAGAGTAAACTCGGACGCGATAACCTCTATCAACTAAGGCTTTTGCTAGTTTATCGCCCATGCCGTAGAGAACTTGCATTTCAAAGCAACGGCGGGGGACATTTAAGCTTTGGGCTATTGCTATGGCATGAGCTTGCGATCGCACATTATGGCTACCAATAGCAGCATACACATATTGATGATTTTCCAGCAATAACTGAGTGATCGTCTCAAAATTCGCATCCGTTGCTGCTTTATCGTTGTAAACTGGCTGTTGCCAATGTTTCTGCTGTGCTTTAATAGTTTCCTGATCCCAGTAGGCACCTTTCACCAAACGAATTGTAATCGGATAACCGCGCTGTTTCGCCCAAGCTATCAAATCTTTTGCATCTTCCTCGCTGTCGCGCAGATATGCTTGGATTGTCATACCAATATCTGTGCGAGTGCGAAACTCTTCTTCTAGCAAAAGTTTTTTCAGGATGCTGAAAGTCAGATCTTTGTAAGCATACTGTTCCATGTCAAAATGAACAGCAGCACCTAGTTCTTTAGAACGACGCAACAGGGTGCGAATGCGCGAACTTACCCGTTCCTCACTACCTGTAGCATCCAACGGGTCAAATTGGGAGTAAAACGCCGTTAATTTCACTGAAACTTGGACTTTTGGGAGTGGCTGTCCGTCTGCTTCATCAATCAAGGGAACGGTTGTCCAACTCTTGGATGCTTCCACCAATTGTTGCATCAAATCTAGATAGCGTTCCAAGTAAGACTGCGCCTCTGCTTCAGTAATCACCGCCTCACCAAGTAAATCGATGGTGAAAGCCATTTTTTCTTTGCGTAGTCGCTCAACCGTCTTGATGACTTGTTTAATATTTTCCCCGGAAATATATTTATGAGCTAATGTTTCTACACCTGTAGAAACAGTTGTCGCAGCAACTTGCCCTGGCATAGAATCAGGGTTAGCAAAGTTGAGCATCCCCTTAAGGGCTGACGGTAGTTCTACAGACTCATCGCCCAAATACTCTTGTAAATGGGCTGCAATTTCTGGTTTACTACGTAAAGCAGGAAGAGTATCAATAAAGCGAAATAGTTGCACCCGCAGCCCAGGATTACTCATCGCCCAAGCCAATAACTTATCATCCCAGCGCATCTGATCCCGCAACGCACCAAAGAACGAACGATTCTCCTGTGTCGCCGCTAGGAGTTCTTTAGCGATTTCTTGGGTTTTCGCTTCGTAGGTGCTTTTTTGTACTTGTAATACCACTGATGACACACTCCTTATTCAAGGCAAGGCTTTATTGTATACAGCCTGTATCTTCTATTGTGGCTTTTTGATTGTGCGACTACCAGTTCCTAAGCACCGGATATGAAAAGTTATTAAGACAGGACTTACGCAAGAACTCTCTGAAACTCTTATCGCTATGCGAAGACAGCGCACGCTGCGCGTATGCCTAGCGGCACGCTTTGCGCTTACGTGTCCTAGCCTACGGCACGCCCTTCGGGTATCTCCTATGTCCTTCGGACACGCTACGCGAACGGAGACGCTACGCGTTGGCGGAGCCTGCGCTTTGCGCTTACGCAGTCGCCTAGGTCGGGAAACCCTCCTGCAGCACCGCAGTTTCTCCCGGAGGGAAACCCTCCTCAGAACTGCTCGCTGTCTCACCGCTGCGCGTCTAATGCGTACGAGTGCGGTTCGTTTTTTCATTAATTTGCGTAAGTCCTATAAGACTGGACTTTAGACTATGACACGGAAAATGACCCAGCGATGCTGGGTTAAAAAAGTGTACACTCTAAAATTAGAACAATCCTTAAACTAAGCAGATTTAGAAGCCGGCTTACGAGGTCTAGAGGTACGCTTTTTAACAATAGGATAGCGAATTCTACGCTTACGTGGCTTCCCGGTTTTCCAACCAGGTGATTTTCCACGGGGTTTTGGAGGATTGGCTGGTGTGTCAATCACGGCTAAAATTCCTCCCATAGACTGGGCAACCCTTCCAGGCGTCAATTTATCGATGGATTTTTGCCACGGCAGAGGGTTATCACAAACAATATCACGAGCTAACCATAGTTCCCAGGTGATCATTGGCATTAAATCACTCCAGCGCTCGCACTGTTTTGGTGTAGCAAATTTAGGAGCAGTCCAATGCAAGCGTTGCTTAAGGAATCTATACCAGTGATCAACAGCAAAACGTCGTAAGTAGAGCATACATACTTCGTCTAAGCAAGGCATCGCATCTCCCACCCATGCCAGCCACATAGGTTTAATTACCCGTAATGAACCATCTTCATTGAGACGCTCAACCAAAACTATTGACATTGGGTGCAAAGCAGCGCCTCGAAAGTGTAAATCGTGCCACAGTTGAATTCGGAGTAAACCTAATTTTGGGTCATTAATGTTAATTGTTTGAACTGGCTCAATCCAAGTTTCCGGTTCGTTGAGCTTAAATTTGTTGCCATGAAGACGAGGTCTTCCACGACCAGAATACTCTGGCGGTGCAGTCCACAAACATATAGCTCAAATGTTGCATCATGGGAGCGACACAAATTTTCATATGCAGCTTGACGAAATGCTTTGAGTCGTGCAATTGGTTCCATAACGGTCATGAGAGTTGTTAGCACTTCTCTCATCTTCCGTTACTGGGGGTTTGTCTCAAATACAGCCTCCTTTTCTTTTTATACTAGTACACTTGTCCGGTTTTTCTAGTTACCGTATCGCCAACTACTCTCAAGTCCCGAACACAGACATCTTGTCGGTTAGCACATCCCTTTAGTGGCTTTTTTTGAGCCAGTTGCAGGGCAGCGGTGACTGCCCGCTTTAAAAACTTGTAGCCATACCAGTCACTCTTGTCGCGGGCGGTCAGCAACTGGCAACGGGGGGAGTCCTGAGGGCGGGCGCTAGCCCCCCTCGTGCAACTAGGGGGCTATCCGACAATCTCCGGTTGCTCAGCCTTCACTCCGATTGATTAGGGATGACTGGAGTTTCAACGCTTGTGCTGACGATCGCCCCTCTAATCAACCTCAACAGTGGATGGTAGGCACAGACTACTCTTTGAAGGCACAAATTGTGGATTCCGCCAATCCTTTGACTTTGTTGGTCAATTCATATAAACCGCAATTTCTAGCGTGAGCGGCTACGATCTTTCAAAGGTTTGAGCATTGCGATACCTGCGGTGGGCTACGCCAACGCAATTCGTCAACACAGTCATGCTTTCCCTGAACCTTTGATGGATGACTGCATCAACAACCGACTCGACTCCTCTTTTTTATACCTGTAATTGCGTTTCCTTTTTTAGTACATTTGAACTCTTATGGGAGTGAGCACGGCGAACTAGTCTAAACTCCAGTGACTTAAAATTGCTCAAAAATAACTAGTGATTTAACCTACAAGCAAAAGCCATAGAAGCATGATGTCAATATGCTCTAAGTTGGCATATTGTGGTAGATACTTGGTGGGCTTTTTTGTGTACCCGTAAATTCTGCATCTTAACGGGGTGATAGTGACCGTTAAGTGGACTGTATTGGGCTTATTCTCAATTCATGATTGATAAATCAAACCGCCTTTTTTACCAAGGTTGATAAAACGCTTGTCGCTACATCCCCATAGCTGCAAGCGTGCGGGTTGAAAATATTGGTCAATTCCCCCCACTAACTGAAAAGCGGTATGGTGGGAGATCTGGATGGCTGATTGCTAATGTATTGACTATCTTTGCTAAGTCCCTTAAACGCGCTTTGCGTTCTATCATTTGTGGAGTGCTATCAAGTCCTACCGTTGTCAAAATAGCTTCCCAACGGTATACCCAGTCATGCTTGAGGAGTGAGTTAACAGTATTATTTTTCCGTATTCTCTCTTGGCGCTCAGGCTGTGTATCTAACTCTGCTATTATATCAGCTATATTCGAGCCATCGAATGGAATCTGAATCACAGCATCAAACCAGTCAAAATTTTTAGTAAAATCCTCACATTTTGGAGGAACACCTAACATCATTGTTCCACCCGCTGCTCCTTCAAAGAATCGTGGTCCAACCTCCTCTTGAAGGTTGTTTTTACCAGTGAAATCAAACTTTGCTTTATTGACTATCATATAGCGGCTTCTCTTCACAAAATTTGTATATAGATTCCGATGGTAACGATAATATAGCATATACAAATCTTTCATCGTATCGTATATGTAAAAAAGTTTTTCTCGTTCTACGAGTTCTTGTAAAGCATCATGGGTGACTTTTGAACGCCGTCCAATATTTAAAACATCAATACAGCGGTAAAAGTTATTTGGATAAGGCCAGAACTTTATAGCGTCAACGCCATAAGGAATTGAGTAACAAGGGCGCTGGATAATATCCGCAACTTGACGAAGACTAGAACTAAAGTTCATGAAAATATAATCAAAATCTTTGAGAAGCTGTAGTTGAACTAGCCAATTATCAACATCTTTAGCCCAAATTTCATCTAGCCAACAAACAGCGTAGCAGCACTTTTATCGCCAACCTTGTATAGAATTTAAAATCAGAATGTCTTCAATTGACTGGCAAAAAATAAAGAATAAATCGTATTCTTTCTCGACTTTAAATTTATAGTTAACTAACGAATTTACCAGTTTGCCATTTTTTAAAAGCTTGGCTGCTGAGTTAGCTAAGGTATTAGTTACCTTAAAAAGAGTAGGATTGAAGTGTGGTGTAACTAAATCAACCGTATCACAATTACAGATAATATCCTCAAATTCATAGGAGCCAGAACGAGAAACATGAAATTTTAGATTCCGCATCGACACCAGTAATACCCGTGATGCTTCACCGACAGAGGAAGAGATGTTTGGTGACATAATGATATCCTAATATTAAATAATTATCAAAGCCTGACATAAAACGAAATTCAGACTTGTACAACGCGGCAGAAATAACTAGACAGTTAATAATGACAAAAAAGCTGATTTTATAAGCATTCTAGCCTTCTGTATTCTTGGACTAGACATAAGGGTTTGTTCTAGTATGAGAGAGCAATTTGGGATGATTGATATTCCCAAATGTAGAAGTGAGTTTTGTAACCAAAGCTTGAGTATACTTATGATGATTAAATTGATTGAGTACTACTTCATAACCTTGCTGAGCCTGTTCAAAAGCCTTTTGAGGCTCATTTAAGAGCTTGGCGATCGCCTGCTTTAATCCAACAATATCACCAGGATTCACACCAGTAACAATACCTGCATCAATCAGATTGGCAATAATTCCTGAGGAACGGGTGATGATCACAGGTCGCTGACAAGCCATTGCTTCAAACAAAGCGTTAACCCGGCGTTGCGGGTTATTAAATACAAATTTACTATTTCAGGCGTGAGCAAGAAAGCGGAGCTTCGCTCATCGCATTACCACCACTCTCAACCTGCAACCTTGCAGAAACAAAATACCCCTCCTCACCAAATCAAATCAGCCGCTGCTGAAATAAAGCACCACCACTCGTGCAAAAATACCCCTCCTTACGGAAGGGCATGAGGCTATGGGGCGTGAGCCGTATCCGGCGGGGCTTCGCCCATCGCGTGAAAAAGAAAAATCGCATAAAAAACAAAATCCCCCACAACCACATCGGATTATGAGGAACCGTAACTACTATGAACAAGATATGTAAGGAAGTCCCGCCTCAAGGATAGCGGGATATATCTACCTTTATTTACTTAGGGGTGAGGACAGGTGGTTTATGCTTTGCGACCTCCACCCGTCCCATCCAATCAAATCCTCCACCACCCCGGCGACCCACCGCTCGAATAGTGCATCGTTCGGACAACAAAAGCCCCACAATTTCACGTGTTGTGGGGCATGACTATAAAAGGGGCTTGGGCAAGTGTGTGGATGAGAGAGAACCCCGCCAAAGGATAGCGGGATATATGCTGTCTTTTGTTATTTAGGGTTGGGTCATCTAGTTTATGCATTCTTTCCACCTGTCCCTACGACCCCATCAGCACCGACGTTATTTGGTCGGATACTCGATTAGCGTCTACCACATTGCAGAGTATCGGTCAGAGAAACCATCTACCAAACCACCGACTGCATATGACGCGAGGAAGATTGTACCTGCTACGGGGTGGGTATTCGACGGCAAAGGACACGTTACCCTCATCTCCCATGCATCCAATGCCAATAACTTGGGTTCTACTCCTGCTTGTCAAAAGAAATGATTTTGGGCAAGAAGGCGATCACGCCAACTGCATAAGTTAATTCTGCTTGCAATTAATAATTATCGTCCGACAGCAAGCTAGCTACAACACCGTTATTTACCCCCCTCTTATGGCTTGAGGGGTTTATTTTTGTGTGATAAGTAGATGCGGCAACGATTAGATTTCGCAACTGAACGTATAAAGAAAGCGCGTTGCTTATAAACTTTTGTAAAGAATTAGCAGGTTTTGCGTAAAACTTCCATTGGGTAACTGAGTAGTTAACAGGAGTTAGGTTGATCTGTACTAGCTGTGCTTTACGAGAGCATTGACTTAAAGCAACGGGCGCATAATGGCAAATCAGCACCCCTAGATCTAGCTGAGTCATTAAATTTGCTTGAGGACTTGTACGCACTAGCAACCAGCTTGTTCGGACTCGACTAAAGCACCAGCGGACAAGTGGGGAAACCAATCGCCCCACCAACACCCATAGAACTAACAACAGACAACACTTAAAACTATGACAACCGCAGCAGTTCAAGCCAAGCCAAAATCAGACCTCGTGTTTCTTCGGGTACTCGTTGCATCAATTGTGGCGGTGATATTAATCACACTGTGGGCAGCGATAGACAAAATATATGGTACTGATAGCTAGAATAGCAGAATGACCAATCCTCTGTTGCGCGATCGCTCAAATTTTAGTGCCGACCTGCGAAGACTTTCGGTGGAAAGCACCTCGACAAGTGATCGCCTACTTTTAGTCTAAAGTCCAGTTAGATTCAATCACTAGTATCCAAAACGGTGTAGTTACTATTCTTCCTTGCGTTTTGTTAACAGCTAAAATATCCATCCGTCCTTTAATCATTGTGTCTTCATCTTGGACGGAGATATCAGCAATATTTTATTCTAAACTTATCTTAATGCTAGGCTGATAAAAGCCTGCTAACTTCATTAACGGTGCAAGAAGAAGAAATTTTATTTGCCCTTCGGAGATTTTTCCTGCTGCATAGTAGCTCCGAAATAAGTCACGAATTTGCAACAGTTCTTGTTGTTCAAATTCTGTTATAGATTCCAGAGATAGTAATCATGTAAAGGAGTTATTCAGTTGCTCTTCAAATTTTAAAAGCTGCTGAACTTTTTCCAAACTGAGATTTCTTGCATCTATTGTGTACATTAGTTGATTATTCTATAATTAAATATTATGAATAAAACTGCAATAAGCAAAAGTATTATTAATCAAAACTTACATAAAGCAAATAGCAGGTTGGAGTCAAACAAGTAACTTGAGACACGAAGTGTTTGATAATTTCAAAAAACCTATCAAAAGTTAGAGCTTAAAAACTCTTAAGTTGCAGCTTTAGATTGAATTTAGTTTAGCTGAAAATCTATAAGCTTAAAAATTATACAGAAATGCTGGAAAGCAGATTTCAGAAAAAAGCAAATTTTGTAACCCATTACGGCATTAAGTCGAAGTCTGTGCAGAGTTAATAAAGGCTGAAAAGCTTTTGCTTAATGTATGTTTCAGCATTTTTGGCGAAATTGATGCATCTTACAATTGACGCTAAGGGGGCGAGCGCTTTTAACGGAGCATGACAACGCTGCTAAACAATCGCTATCAAGTTATCGAGGTGCTGGGCGGTGGTGGCTTTAGCGAAACCTTTTTGGCAGAAGATACCTACGTACCTTCTCGCCGTCGCTGTGTGATTAAGCAACTCAAGCCGATCACACATGATGCTCAAATCTACGAAAAGATTCAACGGCGGTTTGAACGGGAAGCAGCAACCTTAGAGTATCTGGCGGAAGGTAGTGACCAAATTCCCAAACTGTTTGCCTACTTTACTGAAAACGGGCAATTTTACCTGATTCAGGAATGGATTGAAGGAGCAACGCTGTCAAACATTGTCAAAGCCAAAGGGTTAGTCAGTGAAACTGTAGTTCGGGAAATTTTATTGAGTCTGCTGTCAGTTTTGGATTATATTCACAGCAAAGGTATTATTCACCGGGACATCAAGCCTGATAACATTATTCTGCGCTCCTCCAATAGCAAGCCCGTGTTGATTGATTTCGGTGCAGTCAAGGCAATGATCCATTCAGTAGTGTCTCCAGGAAACCTTACTCAATCACTTGTCGTGGGTACACCAGGATATATGCCTAGTGAGCAAGCTATTGGACGCCCAGTTTTCGCCACTGATATTTACAGCCTAGGCTTGACAGCAATTTATCTGCTAACTGGTAAACGTCCGCAGGAGTTCCGAACCAACCCCGAAACAGGGGAAATAGTTTGGCAAGATTATGCTTCTGGGGTGTCTACGAGTTTGGCGAAGGTGCTGAATCGAGCAATTAAGCCGCAAGCAAGCGATCGCTACACCACTGCTAGTAAAATGTTACGTGCTTTGCAGTCTGCTATTGCTCGACCATTGTGGCTACAAAAAGCGCTACAAAGAGGGTTCTTCCCCCAACGCACTGCTTCACACCAGTTCTATAACAATGGCTACAACGGAAACAAACCCTCGCAGGCTAGTGATTCCCCTACACCAAGGGCTGCAAAACCCACAGTAGTCCAATCTCCTAATAGTGCATCACTCGAGCAAACCCAGCTATTGTCTTCTTCACAAAATACTCTACTGACGCTTGTGTATTCCAGTAGGAAAAACTGGCAAAAGCCGACTTGGATCGTCAGCAGTCTGGTTGTGGGTGGGTTGATGAGTGTGCTGGCGATCGCTAATATAACCCGCAAGCCAGCATCTGAAGTCCCTCTTGCGACATCGCCAGCATCCGTACCTGCGTCCAAATCTGACACCACAAATCCAACACTTTCACCACAATCCCCGGCTTCCACTGCTAAAAAACGCAATACGCCTGTAGCTTCGCAACCTACCTCACCTGCTCCTGTAGTTTCTGTCACATCGGTACCACCAGAACAACACAATCAAAACTCTCCGGTTTCCATACCCAAGACACGTACAGCAGCACGTAAAAACTCACTCGGTACTAGTAACATAGCTCACGTTCCAGGATTTCCTACGGGTACATCAAGAAGCACTGTAGAAGAAGTTCTTGGTAAACCAGTTCGACATTCAAGAGGTCTTTGGCGCAATACTCGTGCTGTCAGTTATGTATTAGTGCAAAATCAAATCCAGCTTGGTTATTTATTTGACGGTGATTCTGGAGTAATTCGCCAAACCGAAGTCGCTTTTGCTCAATCTGTAGACTTTCAAGTTATGCTGACAACTTTAGAAGGAATGTTAGGCAATAAAGCAACACAAGAAATTAACCAGGGACTGCAACAGGTACAACAGCGTCAGTTAAATAGTTTTCGTTTTAGTATAGGTTCGTTGAAGGGTCAGATTGTGCGTCAGGACTGTGATTTCATTTATATCAGTGTATGGGATGCAAATTTACATGATTTTGTGAGTCCTTCAGACGCTAGAAAGTGTTAAGCCTTTGGCTATGAATAGTATTTTTTAGATAAATAAAAAAACTTTTTGCATAAATCAAAAAAAATATCGCTATTGCGGTAGTGGTAGGTGAACAATTTGGTCTTGATATTCACCATCAAAAGACCCTTCAGCAATTAAAGTTAACTCATCAATGGTTTGACCAATGGTTAATTTATCACTAAGAACTAAAATACCTGGTGTATGACGACTCTGAGCAATGTGTTCAGCCAAATGAACAGGCATAGATGTACGATTATTAGTTACCAGCAAGAAGTTATGCTCCTCACACCAACACAAAATCTCTGGGTCTAGTGTACCTCTAGGAGGAGTGCCCGGATCGCCAACTACCCACATGATTAAGTTGGGATTACGTCGCAGAAATTGACGCTGATAAACTTTATCCACATTTTCATCAAGAAGATATTTCAGAGCCATGTGTTTTTTTCATTGCTTCTCTTTCGGCTTTAAGTTTCATAAGCTTAACGACAACAGGTGGGGGATTGCGGCGCTGTTCTTCTCGCATTCTGTGACTATGTTCTAGCCAATCAGCCATGTAAGCACTGACTGCTTCTTTGTTATGCAGGTAATACAGAATAGTCGCATAAATCTGCTCTAGAGTCACTGATGGATAACTTTGGGCAATTTCTTCTGGAGTCCGACACCGATGAATGAAATCATAAAGGATGGTTTCAATTCCTACCCTTGTACCTTTCAACCGAATATCATCGGGACGTTGAAAGTCAAAGTAATCTTCTAGTTGCATGATTTGTTATTATTTATCTACCTATGACATAATTTTACATCTTTGCAAAATGAGCTTGCAACTAATCATAAATGAACTGATAGCGTTAGCAACCACTTGTTGAATAAAATTTCGCTTTTTAGCTCTTCAGACTATAAGTCTGGGGCTATACAAACGAAGCACATAAGGCAAGGACTTTATGAAACTCTTGTCTTGCAGGTTTTATCTGTGTGCAAGATGAACCGCGATTTACATAGGACTTACACAAGAACTCTCTGAAACTCTTATTTCTTCGTGTCCTTTGCGTCCTTTGCGGTTCGTTTTTTCATAATTTTGCGTAAGTCCTGTTACAATCGCCAGGTATTTTGGTAATAACCCAAGTTGCGGGTTATCTGAGTTCGAGCGCTTCGCAGTCTGAGATTAATGCGATCGCCAATGCCAATTTAGCGGTTGCGCAGAGCGCAACCGTCACTCAGAGTTAGTTCCAATGAAGA
>JAHHIB010000082.1 GCA_019359075.1 Kalymmatonema hyalinum WJT4-NPBG1 | reverse complement strand
CTGTAGCCGTTTTTTCAATTCCTCTTCGCTTTCTGTTATCTCAACCTTGAATGAGCGGCCCATGAGTACTTAAACTTATGCAATTTGCAACTTCTCTATTATATGCAGCTTCACATTAAATTGGTATCAGCGCTCTTCAATATGCAACTTTTTACTATGCAATTAATTGCATATAAATTTAGTATATTCAAAAAGTTGCATAAGTCAAGAAGGATTTTTATGGCTTTAGCTCACGCGATATTGGCATCTCTTGTTGAGCGTCCCTGTAGTGGGTATGATTTAGCTAAGGAATTTGACGGTTCTGTCGGCTTTTTCTGGTCAGCCAGCCATCAGCAGATTTACCGCGAGTTGTCTAAACTCGAAGCCCAAGGCTGGATTGCTTCCGAGACAATTCCTCAAGAAGGACGCCCAGATAAGAAGCTTTACCAGGTTACAGAACAAGGAAACCAGCAGCTTTTAGAGTGGATTGCACAGCCGTGTGAACCCATGCCGATAAAAGACGATTTACTGGTTAAAATTTTTGGTGGTTATGTTGCTCAAACCCAGACAATCTTGGAAGAGCTAGAGCGTCATCGTCAGACGCACCAAGAAAAATTGTCTACATACAAAGCTTTGGAGCGACGATACTTTCAGAATCCTCAACAACTGGCACAACAAGCCAAGTTTCAGTACCTGGCTCTGCTGAATGGTATAAGTTATGAAACACATTGGATTGCTTGGTGTGAGCAAGCAATCCAGCTATTGAGTTAATAAAATAGCACAATTGCATCTCTACTCAATGACAAATAGCTTACAGGGAACTCCCCCTTTGTCTGTTACAATAGCTAGGTTGTTTAATCTGATTTTGTCCGTCTTTGAGCCAGTCAACAGACCTTATTAACGTCGATTCATTAGCGCAAGAACTGGCGACAATCCAGCAAACGGGTTCCAAGCGAATCGCGTTGCTGGGTTCACGTCATGTACCGATTACCCATCAGAATCTCATCGAGATGATGACCTATGCCCTGGTTTTATCAGGCAATCGGCTCATCACCTCTGGCGCTACGGGTACGAATTCAGCTGCCATTAAGGGAGCAATGCGGGCTGATGCGAATTTGTTGACGGTGATTCTACCTCAAAGCTTAGAACGCCAGCCTCATGAATCGCGCCAGCAACTAGAACAGGTAATGCATCTGGTGGAAAATCCTAATAATGACCATCTGTCCCTTGCTGAAGCTAGTTACTTGTGCAATCAGGAGATTGTCTCGCGCTGTCAGCAACTGATATGCTTTGCGTTTCACGAAAGTGGCATTCTCCTGAAAACTTGTAAAGATGCAGAAGAACAAAGAAAGGTGGTGACGTTATTCTACTTTGATTAATCATTTGTCCTTTATGTTTGACTAGTGACTAATGATTATTTTTTTGTACTCTATTGCTGCTGCTGTCGTACTGATTTACCTGCCGTTTCTGGTGGTAGGTTATGCTCGTGCCCGTGTTGGGTATGATATGTCTGCTCCCCGTGCCATGTTTGATAAACTACCACCATACGCTCAACGAGCTACTTGGGCACACCAAAACTCGTTTGAAGCGTTTATGATTTTTGCCGCAGCAGCATTGATGGCATATGTAACGGGTGTGAATTCTCCCCTAGCTATTGGGGCAGTCATCGCTTTTCTTGTGGCTAGGTTGCTATACTCGATTTTTTATATTTTGAATATACCCGTTTTACGCTCGCTCATGTTTGCTATCGGCTCCCTTGGGTATGCCGTACTCATTGTCCTCAGTATTATTCAAGCAACTAGGTAATTGGAAAGTGAGGACTAATTAGTGGTTAGTAGTTTATTGGTTAATAAAAAATTCAATAACCACTAACTACTAGTCATTACTAATTACCAATCCAAAATCCAAAATTTAAAATCCGAAATGCTTTATGGCTTCTACCTATTCCTTTGACATTGTAAGCGACTTTGATAGACAAGAATTGGTCAACGCTGTTGACCAAACTGTGCGAGATATTAAAAGTCGCTACGACCTCAAAGATACTCAAACAACTGTTGAGTTAGGTGAACAAAGTATTACCGTGAACACTGACAGCGAGTTCACTTTAGAATCTGTACACAATATATTGCGCGAAAAAGCTGCGAAGCGCAGTCTCTCCCAAAAAATCTTTGATTTTGGCAAAGTAGAATCCTCTAGTGGTAACCGGGTTCGTCAAGAAATAAAACTTCAAAAAGGCATCAGTCAGGAAATTGCCAAGGAAATTTCCAAGTTGATTCGTGACGAATTCAAGAAGGTGCAAGCTTCAATACAAGGGGACGCAGTGCGTGTTACCGCTAAAAATAAGGATGACTTGCAAGCTGTTATTCAACGCCTGAAGCAAGAAGATTTGCCTGTTGCTTTGCAATTTACAAATTATCGTTAGTCATTAGTCATCCTCTAGGACAAATGACTAATGACTATTGGTTTGAAATTAGTGAAATTTGTGGGGCTGGCATATTGCTAGCCCTACTTCATAACAAAACAAATACAGCATTAGCCAAATAGTGAGTAATGCTTTCTAGTCAATTAACCACGTGATCCGATACTCTTTTGGAAAGCTGGACGCTCAGACACCTGCTTCATGTAGTTCAATACCCCTGGGTAGGAGCTTAGGTCTAGCTTGAGCAACACGGGAATGTAAGATAAAATAGAACCTACAGCTACGTCAGCAACTGTGAATTCATTACCCAGTAAGAAAGGTTGACGCTCAAAAATTTCATTTAAAGCAGTCATCAAGAGGGGCATTTCTCGCTCCCGGTTTGCTTCTGCAAAAATTCCTGGTCCGAGGGTTGCATTGGCAAACAACACCCATTGAGCTAATTCAGCCCGTTTCTCTGGGGAGGACGTAACTTTGCCATACTTGTCGGCTAAATATAGCAATATTGCCCCAGATTCCCAAAGCTGGAAATCTCCATCAACGATTGCTGGAACTTTCCCGATCGGGTTAATTGCTAGATATGCAGGCAGACGGTGTTCGCCCGCCTGCATATCTAGCTTCACAAATTCGTAGGGAACTGCGAGTTCTTCTAAATACCACTGGGCAATTGATGCACGACTACGTACACCACCGTAAAGTTTCAACATACTGGCTAAATCAGTGTTCATGAACAGTTTTCAGTTACCAGCAATTATATGGCATATATATGGTATGTTTTAAGACATATAAATGATAACTGAGAACTGATGAGTGATCACCGATTAAAGAACTTTATGAGTATGGGAATGCTGTTTAACGTTGTCTTCCTTTGTGACAACTCGTGAAACATTTAGCACTCGCTTGCGTTCGATAGAATATTTAAACTCAGTATAAGTTGCGCCCAGAGGAATCAGAGATTTAGCAGCTTCACGACGCTTGTAGGTGCGAGCAGCGGCGATCGCCCGTTCCACAAAATCATCACAAAACTGAGCCGTTTGCGGAAAACCAGCCGGAATTTGAAGTTTGTCTTCCTCCAGCACAGATCCCAAAGTTGTGGCACAAGCAAACTTAAAGGAGGTAGAAATGCCTTTAACGAGCGTTTCCAAAGACGCAGAGGGAATAGGTTCTATAACTTCGACTTGATGAACTTCTCCGTCGTCTTTGACAAAGCAAGTCGCTAAACCGATGACGATGTAGTCCTCGGCTGCTAAATCAGGAGCATTGGGATAAGAAGTGACACTTGCCATAAGAAAAATTTCTCAAAACTTCAAAAAAATAGAATTCAGAATTCCGAACTCAGTCTTCACAATATCTTTATTTTTCTGTGTTCTGACACCTGAATTCTGAGTTCTTTGCGAACAAGGGCTTTTTGGCATTTTATCAAGTTGTCGCTCACACTACTTGAATACTCTATGAGATTGATATTTGCTATTTCTGGAATTCGACTTGGGGAAGACGTATCAATTATTAGATTGAAGCATCTATTGGGTATAGTGTGCCTTCATCTGGTGGAACTAAAAGTGTGATATGGCTCTTGTAGGTATAGATCACAAATTACGTTTGGTTGCATTTAGCTGCAATGCTTATGCCTAACTACTCATAGCCACCTTAACAAGTGACACAGTTAGAAAACCACAAGAACGGGGAACCCTATAAGTTGATCTCACAGAGCAAGCAGCTCAGGTAGGAATATATGAACAGTCACTCATTTTTACCCTTTGGTGACAAGCAGAATCACCGCAACCCATTTGCCTTGAACAATACAAGCGTACTACAACAGCAAGAGGCTAACGGTACCAGCAAACCTGCTTTGGGAGACAGCTACTTGCGCTCTCGTGCTCTAACAAAGGCTCAGCAAGGAAACTACATTGAGGCGATCGCGTTATTGAGTCAATTAATTCATCGTCATCCCCACAATGCTATTGATTACAACAATCGAGGGCTGATTTATTTTCAAAGTGGCGAAACCCAAAAAGCCTTTTGTGATTATAATACAGCGTTGGAACTAAATCCGAAATTAGCCAGTGCCTATAACAATCGAGCGAACTACTATGCAGCGATTGGAGAATTGGTAGCAGCGATCGCTGATTATGATCGAGCGTTAGATTTGAATCCCAGCCACGTTAGGGCATGGATGAATCGAGGCATTACCTTACGCGACTTGGGGCAATACGAAGAGGCAATTGAGAATTTTGAGGTGGCTCTGCTTTTTGGTCAATTAGAAGGGCACATTATAGCAGAACGAGGTAGAACTTATCATATTTGGGGCGATTGGAATTGCGCGATCGCTGATTATCGTCGCGCCTTAACTCAACTGCCTTCTGTTGGCTTTAACAGCGAAGATCCAGGTTTGCGCTTGCGTTTACAAGTTGAGAATTGGTTAGATGAATTGCTGCATCCACAGCATCTTAACTGGTAGATTTTGCACTCATTGCCATATGCATGGTGTATCCATGAAATGCAAAATCATAAACATCCTGATAACCATCAATGGCTAATAGATGATAACTACATAGCTCCTAAATACTGAGCTACTAGCTATTCACTATTAGCTATTATCTTAGTTGCCATCTCCCCAATTTATTTATGGGGTAATAACGACACAATGAGGAATGAGTTTTATTGTCCTTGTTCAACTTCTGTGGCATCCTTTGGGAACACGATCTGACGCTGGTTAGGGTCAAATCGATAGCCCTGTTCTTGCATAATTATTTTAGCTTGGCGCGGATCGAAGCTACGGCTAAACTCCGCCTGCAACTTATACACACGTTCTTCCATTTGCTTGACATCAATGGTGATCGCTCGTAACTTATCTTGCTGTGACCAATGCTCAGGCAAAAGTTGTATCAGAGCGGATATTGCTGCTGTTGAAATGACAAGATTAACCGCTATTTTTGCCGTAGTTTCCACTGCCATCACTTGATAAGAGCGTTGGCGAAGACGCCGCTTTGGTCGAGGGGTGGCTCGACGCTTTTGTATAGGTTGTAGCGGGGGTCTAGAGGGTTGAAAGGCGTTCATAGTGATAAAAAGAACCTCGCTGAATGAGCGGACGCACCACAAAAAGCGTAGCTGCACTAATTGCGGTTTTATTTAGCTGTCATATTACTTCATTTTTTCGCACTTGGTACACTGAGATTATTTGTTAAAAAATAAACCTGGCATAACTACGTGTGCGGTTTACAACAAATTACGACACTAAGCCGCAACTGTCTTTTGAACTGCACCCCGGACTGCCAGGTTTATTAGCTCTCCGAGGTGTTACGAATTGTAAAGCGCTGTTGCCAACCGCCAAGCAAGAACGCCTGGAACCAGCGCCACAACAAGAGCGATGTACACTTGAGTATCTGAGATCGAAGTTGTCACCTGAGCGAGGTACAGAGTATCTAACATAGACATGATTTGAAACCTCCCAATATCACGAGATTTTGAATAGCTCGTTTACTACTTTTCCTTGTTTTGCCAAGATTGGGGAATAGGTTGTTACAAGATGCAACAATCGCTCATCATAAGTTATGAGTTATTAGAAAAATTTATAAAAATATGGATTCTTATTTGGGAATTGACTTTGGCACGTCAGGTGCAAGGGCTGTGGTGATTGACGAGCAAGCTTGTATTCAAGCCCAAGCGCGTTATCCCTTTGAAATGTCAGAAGTTTCGGACTTAGCAAGTTGTTGGAAAACAGCTTTGTTTAGCCTGCTTGAGCAAATTCCTCAACAATTGCGGGGCGAAATGAGGGCGATCGCAATCAACGGCACGTCTTCCACAGTCTTACTGTGCGATGATGCTGGTAAACCTGTGGATGTACCACTGCTGTACAACGATGCACGGGGAGCGGCGGTGATAGAGCAGTTGAGAAGCATAGCGCCTCCAAATCATACAGTATTAAGCGCAACTTCTAGCCTTGCCAAACTTCTGTGGATGTCGCAATTACCATCTTTTGCTGAAGCCCGATATTTTCTGCATCAAGCTGACTGGCTGGCATTTCTCCTACATGGACAATTAGGTATTAGTGATTACCACAATGCTTTAAAGCTGGGTTATGACGTAGAAAAATTAACATACCCAGAGTGGTTAGAAAAGATGCAAGTAAGAATTCATCTACCTAAAGTAGTAACCCCTGGAACTTTTATTGCTGAATTACGCCCTGAGATTGCGTCTCAGTTCGGTTTGCATCGAGATTGCTATGTATGTGCTGGAACAACTGATAGTATTGCAGCTTTTCTCGCCAGTGGTGCGCAATTCCCTGGTGAAGCAGTGACTTCCCTTGGTTCAACGCTGGTGCTGAAACTGTTGAGTCGCACCCGTGTGGAAGATGCGAAATACGGGATTTACAGCCATCGCTTGGGGGATTTATGGTTGACTGGGGGTGCTTCCAATACTGGGGGTGCTGTGCTAGGGCAATTTTTCACTCATGCTGAGTTAGAAAGCTTGAGTCGTGAGATTGATGGGTCAAAAGTCAGCGAGTTGGATTATTATCCGTTGTTGAAGCCTGGGGAACGCTTTCCGATTAATGACTCAAATCTAGCGCCGCGATTGCAACCGCGTCCGAATAATGACGTGGAATTTTTGCATGGGTTGCTGGAAAGCATTGCTCGGATAGAAGCACGAGGGTATGAATTGTTACAGCAATTTGGAGCCGACCGATTAACACGCGTCTACAGTGCTGGTGGTGGTGCGGTGAATGACAGTTGGAGTGAGATTAGAGGGCGGTATTTGCAGGTTCCTGTAGTGCGTCCTGTGAACATGGAAGCGGCGTATGGGACGGCGTTGTTGGCGATGAGAGGGGTAGGAGAATTGAACCGCAGAGGCGCAGAGGACACAGAGGAGTAGGATTAGAGAGGAGAGAAAGAAGAATGACTCTACTTTTCCCCTTGTCTGTTTGTCGCTAATCTCCCTGATGAATCTTTTGATAAACCAAATCCCGCAGGATATTGGCTTTTTGATTTGTAATGGATGAGTGTAGACTTTGCAGAGTCATCCGCACTAGCAGATTCTTTTGATGGGGTTGGATACCTAAGCGTTGAATCGCCTGTTGTGGAAGTTGATGATATTGGCTTTCGCTTAGGATATCTACTGACTCTAGTAGTTCAGCGTCATCTCCTAACACTTCTACTATTTGTTCACAGATATCCTCTAACTCGGTATTTATTCCAGTGACAATCGACATATCCCGGCTGATGCTGGGTTGATTTGAGACTGGAATGTACGGTTCTAGATGAGTCATCTGCGCCGCAATTTTGGGATTGGTGCTTCGCAGCAAGCGAATATCATCAATTCTCTTAACTAGCATCACCAAACGGTCTAATCCCCAACCAGATGCCAAACCCGTGTAACCTGGTTTTAATAAACCAGGATGAGCTTCGCCACATTCTCCCACTTCAATCCATTTGCCATCCACTAAAACCTCAATTTCTAAACCGTTGCAGGTATAAGGGTGTGAGGTTTCATTCAGGCGATAGGATACACCAGGAAGAATTGCATCGATGATCGTTTCAATGAATTTAACTAAAGCTTCTCTACCCAGATGCTGATGTTCGCTCATCAGCCATATGTCCATTTGGTGGGGTTCACCTACATGGCGTTTATCCACCACATCCCGGCGATAGCAAATACCGGGGTGGACGATCAGTTGTTCTCCCTGCAACTTAGGGAGTAAATCTGGCATGATAGCGGTGGTGTGAGTTCTGAGTAGTTTACCGTCGCTGAGGTAGCGGGTGTATTTTGGCGATCGCGACAAACTGTCTGAAGGGAAATAAAGTTTGTCGAAGTTGTTTGCGACTGTGGTGATAGGCGAAGAACGCCAAATTGTTGGTTCTGGATATCCGGAAGCTTGAAGTGACTCGGCTATTTTGTAGACGATAAGATTTATAGCATGAATGCCATTAGCCGGGTTCGTCAAGCCCGGTTTTAGAAGTCCCGATGGTTCATTTTTTGCCTCTCTTTGTTTGTGGTAATTTTATATTACTATTGTAGTACATAGAGATGATAGCGCAATCTCTTTAGCATTAACTACAGTTCCCTGACTACGATTTCGGATAATTTCGCGCAAAGACGTAAAGATTAACTTGGTGTCTTTGCCTAAAAAATATCACGGCGAGTATGCAGGGTACGATTTGTTATTGAGTGTGCGCTTCGCCTTGTTGATTCACCTGTTTGAGTGATTTTCGGTGTTTAATGAACCGCAGAGGCGCAGAGGAGGACACTTCCGTGCGGGGGTTCCCCCCGTTGAGGAAAGTGTCCGTTGACACAGAGGAAAGAGAAGTTTAACACAGGAGGAGGAGGTTTTTTAAGAAAGTCTGACCTGCGCTATCAAGGTTATCATTTAGGGAAAAGATGAGGCTGCGGATTTGGATGTCGTCACTTTTAACATCCAAAGGCTGTGTCAGCTGTTTTGGGTATATTAAAATGCCTTGGTTACACTTTGTAGCTGTGGCATAGCTTACCATTTGATGAATGTCAGCATCTGCCGCTTTATCGGGAGCTTTATACTTGGTATCTAACACTGCTAATGTTTCGCGAGTAGCAGCATCGCACAGTAGTAGATCGATAGAAAACCGTCGATTCTGACCTATTTCTACCTGATGTTGCTGCTTGAAAAAATAGCCTTTTGGCGCGTTTTGCTTCAGCCATTCTGCAACGAAACTTTCATACAGCTTTGCCATATTGACGAGAAAGGGTAGCATTGTGCGATCGCCCCTTTCATAACTTGGTGCAGTGTTGTCTAAGAAAAATCGGCAGAGATTATGTAATAATCGATAATCTTCATTCAAGCGGTTGTACTGTCGCCGGATACAATCTTGTGAACTACACGGTTGCAGGGTTACTAATCCTTGTAAAGCGTGATAAGCTTTCCGTACCGTTGGAGATACTCTTTCTGAACACAAACCACTGCGACCAATAATAAAAAGTGTCCAGGCTAGAATTTGGTTTTCTTTAATATCAGCCGTATGTTCTTCATAGTGGCATTTAAGTTTAATATTCCAGGGGTTTTGAAGAGCCTGTCGTACATCTAACCTTCCCCGTACATAGCTTAGTTGCTCTGTTTTAGGTAAGTATGTACGATATAATCCTTTTCGATAACGCTCTAGAATTCGCTGGGCTAAGACATAAGCCAGATGGCTGTAAAATTCCTCTAGAAATTCGCAATCCATCACCCCTTCCAAAAACCGGAAACTCTTTAGAGTGTATGCATATTCCAGCATTCCAAAAAAGTTTTTGATAGGCAGTTTGGGATTGAGTTTTAAACCAAATTCAGTGCTTAAAGGAATGTAACCTACCCATCCATTGGGTTTGAGTAGCCATTTATTACCTGTTTTATAAGTAGGAAAATCTATATTTATTTGGTTTTTATATTTTTTAAATAACTCTATTCCTACTGCTTCGGGTATCTGGTCAGAATCAAATGACTGTGTTGCATATTCAGTCAGTTCAAGAATTCTTGGTTGTCCTGACTTCATAGTGATAGTTGATAAAGCTCCTTAGGTTTACCAATTATGACTTCATCAAGACGAGAACAGGCTCGAATTGCTTCGACTCCGCTGAATCCTTTACCTTTACCTTCCGTTTGTGTTCCACTGACATACCATAAAATTCGGCATGGGGCTTTTAATCCTCTGGAGTTTTTAACTGACCTATAATAGACAGCTTCACGGTTGAAAGCAAGTTCAGGTTTGGCTCCAAATAGCGTTTGGTTAGCTAATTCTTCATCGAATAAATCCTTTGCCCATCTAGCTTGAATGGGAATGATAAACGTAGGAATTTCAGCATCAATAATTTTGGCTGGGAAAAGAAAGTGTTCAATATCTGCTGATGCTTGAACATCTGTGATTAAAGTTTCTGTATTAAGACTAGCGGCGACTTGCTGGCAAAATTTGTATTCTGATCCCATAGAGGCTAGACTAGTAAGACGTGTTGATAGCTGAGATGCAGTTTCAGCAATTGCTAAGTTTACTTTCAGCCATCCATTATTTCCTCGGACAAAAGCATCTTCTTGAATAGCCTTAATAACGGTTTCTTCTAAGTAAGAGTCAGTGATTCTTGTAAATTGCCGACGTTCACGAGCAGAATGTAATATTGATTTAAAAATCAGGTGGCGTGCAAGTGTGGGTGATAGAGGATTGTCTTCAATCCTTAGTATCGGAATTTCTAGCTCATAGCTTTTATGTTTACCATACACCACTAAAGCAAGAGCTATATTTTCTTTCTCAAGAATGATATAACACTCAAATTTTTCTGGTTCAGCAAGAAACCGCTGCAACTGCTGCTGAAATTCAGCTTTAGTTTCACCCTGTTCTACACTATGAAAATCATTTTTTAATAAATATTCCTCTCCCCTTTGAACTCGTACTTGCTCCAGTCGAGTACCAGCCAATCTTACAGGCTGATAGTCAGGTTTTCGGCGAAGCTCCTCTAGTTGAATAAGCAGGTCACTAGAACGAATAATTAACATTCTAAAATTTTCATAAATTTCATCTGCTATATTTAATAATCGCTGTTCTCTAGTTACGAAGACGTGAGAATCTGAGGCAATGCCTCTCGCTAGATAACGCAACTCATGTTCAGGCATCAATATAGTTTTTGTATGCAAAAATTTTCCTAACGATTCCAATAGCTTATCTAACGTTTGACTTGGGCGGCGCAAGCAGGTAAAAGTATTTGCAAATTCGCGTTGACGTTTTCTTTCAGAGTCATCACTAATAATATTTATGTGGTTAAATATTTCATCAGTTATGCATAACTCTAATTCCGGAACTAGCCAATCAGCTAACAAGAATTTTGGTTCTTCACTATTAATACCTTCATCTGCATATAAATCAAAGAAGATATTAACATCAATAACCGCACAAAGTTTTGACTCAAGTTTCTGCATATGAGCAGCAGAAAATAGGTTTGGATGACCATGATCAAACCACCAAAACGTAAGCAGCTTTCCATCCTTGCTCCTTCCCGGTTCATCATATTGGGGAACAAAACCTAAACTAGACCACATTTTTTCTAACCCATAATCACGGCGACAGCTTAAGCCAATCCCACTATATTTTTCTTGGGTTCTTTGTTTAAGGTAATCAACCAGTAGTTTCGCCACCCCCTTACCTCGATATGATGAATCGACGCAAAGATGAACAATGGTAATCCGATCATAGGAACACCGATACAACAGATAGCCAATACACCCCTTTTCACGATCAATAGCTCCAAGTATCTCGCCTTTTGCAGCACGTTCCTCAAAAGCGCCTTTAGGTAAAAAACCAAGGGTTGCACGATTACGACGCCATAGTTCTATTACGGTTGGCAAATGTGGGGATTTATTGTTAATTACTTCTTTTTTCAGATATACTTCTTCTGTCAATTTTTTATACCTCCTTGACTAAAAGATTAAGATTCTTGCAAAAGTACTTGACGAATAGAAGTCGCTGCTATACAAACTAAGTCCACAAGACAGGGACTAAGTGTGTATTTAGCCTGCGTAGGCAGGCTTTGTATGTGTAGCCTCAGACTTCCAGTCTGAGGGCGTTTATCGAATTTTGCAAGATGTTTACTCTCTTAACTCCCCTCTGCGTCCTCTGTGCCTCTGCGGTTCGTTAAACTCCCCTTCCTCGCCAACCTCTGCAAAGCCAACAACCCAGCACCATAAGCAGGTTCATTTTCAGGAAAAATCACTTTTGCTGAAGGAAATAGCGTGAAAATAGATGTGGCAAACGTCTCACGAATCCTCGATTTTCCTTGCCACACACTTCCAGTGGTGACGACTTTGAAACGTTCGCTATTGCTAAAAATTGCCTCAATAACTGTAGAAGTAGCTTTGATTAACTCTTTCACAGCATCATGGATGATTCTATGAGCGACTTCATCTCCACAAGCAGCGGCGTTATCAACAATAGGAGCCAAAGCGGCAATCTCTTTGACACCCCATGCTCGCCGATATATAACTTCTATTAAATTTTCTATAGTTATAAGACCGAGATGCTGTTTGAATTCCTCTACAAGAGTTGTTGGCATCTCCCGTCCATCATAAGCTTTTAATGCTGCTTGCATACCAGCAACAGCAATTTTATAGGCGCTTCCTTCATCTCCTAAAATATAGCCCCAACCGCCAACTCGCTTGGTATCTCCATGATGATTTCGCCCAAAAACTATAGAACCAGTACCTGCTGCAACCACAATTCCAACAGGATAACCAACTCCGCCAACCAAAGCAATCAAAGCATCATTACAAATGACGATATTAGATGCTGGTAATTCCCAAGTTATAGGAAGCAAGGTGCTATTTTGTAAATTTTGCACTATACCTTTTACAACTTCGATATCTTCGGGACGACCTACACCTGCTAACCCCAAGCAAATCGCTTCAATATTAATATTATCTGTAAACTCTAACGCCTTAACTGCGGCAGCAGAAACGAACTTGTAGAGACAGTCCGCCGCAACGTTACCATGGACTGGACACAGAAAGAAAGTGTGAAAGCGAACCTACGACGGTTAGGAATCGCGCTTGTTGTGGAAATACGGCTGGCTATCCGCCAGAAAAGCAGGAGAGGGCTATGGTGACGGTGCTGGAACAAGCGGAGTCGCTGTGTAAAAATTGGGCGGAGTGAGGGGAAGCGAAGGCGATTGCGCAAAGCGCACTGCCCTGAGTCCTTACGGACACGCTACGCGAACGGGCGATCGCTTCCCCTTGCCTGCACCTTGCCTGCACCAAATCTTTTTATGAGTGTACACTTAGAACAAGCTATCTCTTTAACCAATAAAGGCTTATGAGTCATCAAAAGAATATTACTTATTAGCCATTCTCAATTTTTTAATTCCCAAAAAAACAGCTAAATACATAGTCCATCAATATCTGGTATGAAAGCTTCATTTTTCAAGAAAAATACAGGGTTTCTCCGCCAAAAAATTAAAGAATACTTACAACGTAGTCAGCAATGGTTCTTGGGGACACCACAAAGAGCGCTATCAGAAGCCTACGAAGCTGCTCATATAATTAAAAATATTGAAATAGAACAGTTTGATGGTAAAAAAATATCTCCTGATTCAAGGAAGTATACTGAAAATGTCATGGCTTATTGGCAGGTATCCCTTGAGAAAAACTTAACTATTATTAAAGTAAAATTGGCAGAGTTTCGATTTAGTTATTCTCTTGTCAATATCTCAAATCCCGTTTTTTTGGAGAAACTAAAGTTTATTGATGAGGTAACCTCTAAATATATTACACAAGATATTAATATTACACAAGAAAAAAATAGTGAAGACGAAATAATAATAGTATCTCAACCATTACAAATTAACAGGGATGAGGTTAATAAGCGCTCAGATTCTTCTGGTATCAACAATATGAAAGTTGCTCCTGTTTTCTCAAAAACAGGTGCCTTTCCTAGGTCAATTGGGAGAACACTTAATAAAATTAAGGGGGATTTTTCTCCACAAGCAGAAGAAAATTATGTGAGAAATTTTCAAATTTCTAGAAAGAGAACAAGAACTGCTATAAGATTTTTGGCAATGCTAGTTATTGTGCCTCTTTTAACTCAGCATTTTTCTAAGGATTTTTTAATTAATCCAATAGTAGAGCGGATTAGAGGTGAAAATTTCACTCAAATTTTCCTTAATAATGAAATGGAGGAAGAAGCTCTTAGCGAATTAAAAAGTTTTGAAAAGAAACTAAAATTTGAGAGCTTAGTTCGCCAAGCTCCGCCAATCTCTGCTGAAGTAATAGAAGAAAAAGTCAAACATAAAGTTCGTGAAATTGCTGAGGAATTTCGAGGGAAAAGTAATGAGGCTATTAGCAATGTTTTTGCTGATGTGATGTCGCTTATAGCTTTTGCATTAGTCATTGTTACAAGCAAAAGAGAAATTGCGATTGTAAAATCTTTTATGGATGATCTTATCTATGGTCTCAGCGACAGTGCGAAGGCTTTCATAATTATTCTGTTCACCGATATATTTGTCGGATTCCACTCACCACATGGTTGGGAGGTGATTCTTGAAGGATTCGCAGAACATGTGGGACTTGCAGCCAATCAAAGTGTGATATCTCTTTTTATTGCCACTTTCCCTGTGATTTTAGATACGATTTCTAAATACTGGATATTCCGCTATCTCAGTCGGTTGTCTCCTTCAGCATTAGCTACATTGAAAGAAATGAACGACTAAATGGCTTATGCGTGCGATGATTTTGGAGACACCGCGTCAACCCCTGCGGTTAGCTAACTTGCCAATACCAAAACCTAATCCACAACAAGTATTAATTCACATTCATGCGTGCGCAGTTTGTCGTACAGATTTGCACATTGTGGATGGGGAATTGACGCAGCCAAAACTCCCTCTGGTACCTGGGCATCAAATTGTCGGTACGGTGGAGGCAATTGGGGAACGTGTGGAAAAATTTAGTGTAGGCGATCGCGTCGGTGTTCCTTGGTTAGGTCATACTTGCGATGGGCGAACGCGAGTGCGTGTCCTCTGGACTCAGCCCCGCATAAAGGCGATCGCTGTCGCTACTGTCTCTCTGGGCGTGAAAACCTTTGTGATTATGCCCAGTTCACAGGCTACAACCTTGATGGCGGCTATGCAGAGTATACCGTTGCTGATGAAAGTTTTTGCTTTTCCATTCCTGGCGACTATCCTGACTTACAAGCTGCACCATTGTTATGTGGAGGGTTAATTGGCTATCGTGCTTACAGAATGACTGGCGATGCTGAAAAAATAGGTTTTTATGGCTTTGGTTCAGCAGCACATATTTTAATTCAACTTGCTCGTTATCAAGGGCGTCAAGTTTTTGCTTTTACCCGTTGTGGTGATACTCAGGGACAAGAGTTTGCCCGTCAGTTGGGGGCAACTTGGGCTGGTGACTCAGACGCATTACCCCCGGAACCTTTGGATGCAGCGATTATTTTTGCTCCGATAGGGAAACTTGTGCCAGCTGCTTTGCGTGCGGTTGCTAAAGGCGGTATTGTAGTTTGTGCTGGTATCCACATGAGCGATATTCCATCTTTCCCCTATGAAATTCTTTGGGAAGAAAGGATGTTGCGCTCTGTAGCAAATCTTACGCGCCAAGATGGAGAAGAGTTTCTGGCATTAGCACCGAAAGTTCCCATCCGTACAGAGGTGAATCTCTTTCCACTAAGTCAAGCAAATGAGGCTTTGGAGGCGATTCGTTGTGGCAAAATTGAAGGGTCAGCCGTGTTGGTAATTGACTAAAGATTTATATTTTGGATGTTCAATTTCTCAATGCAGGGCTAAATAGATGAATCAGGTTTTGCACGATTTATCGACACCCAACTTAGTGACAGCACTCGAAACCAATATGTTCGCATTCTTGATGAACTTTGGTCGTGCGCCACATCGAGAACTCTATGAAGGATCTGACCTGATCCGGTTTACCACTGGCATTTCCTTTCCCTTTTTCAACGGAGTTTTCCGTGCTCAACTCAACTCTGAGTCAATCGATACAATCATTACGGAAACTGTCAACTACTACAGCGCACGGCAGATACCGATGTTTTGGTGGACCGGACCAGCCACCCAACCGCCCGATCTGGCAATTCACTTGGAAGCCCACGGATTAATTTCTAAGGGTGAATTGCCTGTTATGGCGATTGATTTATCGGCTTTACCACAAGAGGAGTCTTTGCCAGCAAATCTGGAGATCACTTTGGTTAACGATATCGAAAGCCTCAAGCATTGGGTACGGATAGCAATGGTCGGCTTCGAGATTCCCGATGACATATTCAACGACCTATTTGAGTTGGAACTTAGCCTGGGAATTAATTCCAAGCAGCAGTATATACGTTTTCTTGGCTGGTGGAAAGGTTTGCCAGTGGCAACGTCAGCTTTATATTTAGATGCAGGGGTGGCTGGTGTCTACTATGTCGCCACACTCCCAGAAGCACGACGACAAAGGTTTGCAACATCACTGGTGTTGGCTGCCCTGCGGAAAGCCCGTGCCCTAAAATACTGTGTGGGAACACTGCAAGCTTCGGAAATGGGGGTGAACGTGTACACCCAGATCGGATTTCACGAGTACTGCAAGATGGGTCTTTACCTTTGGACGGGTAAAGCAAGTTAGCATAAATGCTTACCTACTCAAAACGCCTGACTTGAAATCCCTGTAATCCTTCCGGTTCCTCGTATTCTACGAATACATCTTTAACCATTGCGGCGGGAGGTCCTTGGTAACACCAGCGAATCATCTGTTCTACAACCGCTTGCTTACCTTCAAATACTGCTTCCACTCGATAATCAGGGAGGTTGCGCACCCAACCTGTTAATCCCAGCTGGGTAGCTGTATCCACAGTGGCGTAGCGATAGCCTACCCCTTGAACTCTCCCAGAAATGATGACATGAGCGCGGACTTGCTTGGAGTGCGGTGTGGTATTCTGCATTAACTGGTCAAGTCTTTACTATTTCCAGCCTACCCTGTTTATTATGCACCAGAGAATTCTTAATTCCAACTAATTTGTTTATGTCAAACTTGCCACCACTCAAGACAGAAACTATTTGGGCAATTCTCAATGAGGAAATTGATGATGCTACAGTCAACCAATTGGTATGGCACTGCTTGGGGTATCGCTACAACTCCTCAACCGAACAGTGGGATACTCAGGAAGTCGCACCAGAATGGCGGGATGAGTACTCAGAACCACCGGATTTTATCGACTCTCGCCCTGCAACAGTTAAGTTGACTCGTTCGATTCCTTCAGAGAACAAACAGCTCTTGAAAGAAAAACTGGGTTTCAAAGGTTACAAAATTGGTGAATTTGGACCTCGGCAAACGCGGAGGGCAACAGCGGCAAACTGGTTGTTAAGTTATATGCAACTCAATAGCAGTAAATTTGAGTAAGAGAATTAGAACCACAGATGCACACAGATTAACCTTGCCCTCGAGCGAAGCGAAGGGACAGATAATTTATTTGTATCCATCTGTGGTTTCATTTTCATAACTCTTGACTTTTGCAAGAAGCTTAATGACTGATAAAAATGATCAGGGAGCGTTAACGCACCCTAAAGCTTGAGAATTCAGTTTAGATCAACTTTTTGACTCATGAGTGATGACTAATCATCAAGTACTTTGCTAGACACTTCAACTGCTGTTACATCTATTGTGCCTTCAGGTGTAAAGCGCTGAAAATGTCCCTGTTGCACCAATAACTGCTCCCCACAGTTAGGACATTGCAATTGAGTGTTATTTAAACCTGTAAATTCATATCGACAAACGGGACACTGATCACTCGCCAAGTTGTATTGCAGCCACCAGCGAAACCCAAAATACACGAGAATGGGTGTCAACAACAATAGCCCAACAATAATCACTAAGGAGTTAACCAACCAGCCCAAGCCTAATGACCCAAGCAACCATGTAATTGCTAGCAAGGTGAGCCAAGGGCGTAAATTAGACAAATTAAACTGAAACGTTTTAAGGCTCATTTTTTAAATGTCGTCCTGCTCTCCCTCTAGGATAGCGATTTTACTAGGAAGTCAATAGTCAATCGTTAATGGTCAATCGAATTTTGACTATGGATTGTTGACTAAGGACAAAAGCTGCTCTTTCAACCGGTTCTGGAAAGCATCGATACCAAATAGGGCGATCGCCTGTTCTCGCAGCCATTGCTGATCACAACGTCGGTCATCTCCTTTGAGTATTTCTATACAAGCCGCCGCCACAGCATTTGGATCACGGTGTGGGACTCGCCATCCCAGTTTACCATCCTGTAACGGATCGGCTGATCCATCTGCATCACCAGACAGCACAGGCACACCACAAGCCATTGCCTCTAGGTACACAATACCAAAGCCTTCTTGGGAAGGCATCACGTAGGCATCAGCAAGACGGTAATGTTCTACCAATTGTTCTGTGGGAACGAACCCAGCAAAGATAACGCGATCGCCTACGCCCAAATCTTCAGCTAGCTTTGCTAATCGAGGTTGGTCATCCCCACGACCAATGACCAAGTATTTTACATCAGGGAAAACATCAGCTATTTGTCGTAACGCCTGAATTGTGACATCCACACCTTTATAAATATCACCTGACCACAGTCGCGCTACGGTCATCAGTACCTTTGCTTTTGTCAAACCATACCGCTCTAATAACGCTGTTGATTTTGTTCCTGGAGTAAAGTCATTACCATTTACAGCACAAGGTAATAATTTTACTTGATTAAGGTCTAGGTGATTAACCGCACAGGCAACTTGACGAGTGTAACGGCTAACTGTCCAAATTTGCGCGGCTTTTTGCAGGCTGGATTTTATGGAAGTTGGTAACGGTTGCCAAACCTCTTTACCATGAGTCATGACAGTGTAAGGAATTCCCAAAGGTTGACACAACAGACCAACTAATGGCGCAAGGTTCACATGACCGCAAAAGACGTGCTGCGGTCGCTGGCGCAACAGATGGAAGAGTAACGCCATAGCCATTCTGACTCGTTCCAGCTGGGGAGACTGGGATTTGAAGTAATGAAATTTTAAACTCTGTGATTCAAAAGGATTAAAGTAGCTAGGACTATCCCTAAGTAAAAATACTTCTGCATAGAAAGGTTCGTTCAATGCTAAATAAGCTCGAAAAATATCCTTTACATATGATTGAATTCCGCCTTCTCGTTCAAAAACTTGTATGAATACGAAAATATGATGAACTTTTGTTTTTAAATCTTGACTAATATCTATGTGTTCTCCCACTTGAGTGATTGGTATTTTCATTGTTATATAGCAATCCTAAATCATAAGCTCTACGGTCTGTCTTCGGCTACGTGAACAACAAAATTCCCGACTTCGCCAAAGTTGTCGGGAATCTGAGCGTTTCAATGTTTACCAATTAATAGAATTGCTATGTTTTTATATACAATACGTGAAATGTCATGATTTATAATCGCCCCACGTCTGATTTGACCATGCTGCCAAATCCTAGCAAAGCACAGGCTGTAGCTCCAATTCTGGATCTACACTATAAAACAATACGGTTCAGATAAGATTATTTTTATTTACTCAATAAATGACTTTACAGGCAAAGCCAGGGAGCATTTTCCTCCAACACTCCCCGCTTTCCCAAAGCTTCAAACACCCTGCATTTGCCCTTGCTTGTTTTTTTTATTCTTACTGCTACCCTTGTAAACCATACTTGACGATGAGCAGGCAATTTCTTCCATCTGCACCACGTTCGTAGACAACGTGGTCAGCCAAGCGCCGCAGGAGAAACCATCCATAGCCCCCAACTTGGAGAGTACCTGGTTCTGGCTCTGTGATCGCATCGGGATTAAAAGGTTTTCCATAATCCCAGATTCTAACCTCTAAGCGATCAATCCACAAAGAAACATCAATTTCTATGGTTGTTTCCGGTGGTAAGGCGTGATGAGCATGACGCACAGCATTGGTAAAGCCTTCTGCTAATGCTAAATTGAGGCGATAGAGTTGGCTTTCTGACCAACCAAGTTGAGGCAAGTGTTGCAGACAAAATTGTTCAAACCATTGTTGCACCTGGTTTAGAAGCTTTAGTTCGCTCTTCACCGTCAGATGGTCTTGCTGCACTATGCTTAGCATTGACCTTGACTTGAATTTAAGTAAGTGAAAGTTTGTACCTTTTGTATATTACAGACTTAAGATTCTGAAATGACATCTGTATACAAAATTAAAATCTAATATGCAACCTGGATGATTAAAATTGACGCCTGTTGATTTCTCCAAAAAAGCACATCTGCACTTGCCGAGAAACTCACAGGCGTCAAAGCGCTTTGTGGGGAGTAATTTAGAAAAGCCCAAAGGTGAAGGACTTATCTATTGGGAAAGTAGCACCAATTCCCAGCCACAGAGTAATCAAAGTGCCAAGTAAGAACATTGTAGTCGCTACTGGGCGGCGGAAGGGGTTTTGGAACTTATTCACGTTCTCAATAAACGGAACAAGAATCAGCCCTAGGGGTACGGAACCCATCAATACCACTCCTAAGAGTTTGTTAGGAACTGAACGCAAAATCTGAAATACCGGATAGAGGTACCACTCCGGTAAAATTTCCAGCGGTGTAGCGAAGGGATTCGCTGGTTCCCCGGTTAAGGCGGGGTCTAACACAGATAGAGCCACGATACAAGCGAAAGACCCCATAATCACAACAGGGAAGACGTACAGCAGGTCATTGGGCCAAGCTGGTTCGCCGTAATAGTTGTGACCCATGCCTTTCGCCAGTTTGGCTCTTAAGTTTGGATCGCTCAGATCAGGTTTTTTCAGTGTCGCCATTTTTGAATGTGCTCTCCTGCTTAAGTTGATTTAAAGCTTTTGTTAAAGCCATCAGAAGCGCGAGCATTAGCTTTTAGCTTAAAATGCGGGGGTTTGTTTTTTTGTTTCTTATGTTTCTGTTTGATTCTTCATAAGTTTAAAACAAACGACTCGCGGATTGAAACTATCAGATCATGCCCGCTCGCTCACGACTTGTAATTACAATGGACCAGAAATGCCTTGCTTGCGAATCATCAAGAAGTGCAACAGCATGAAGACGGCAATCAGCCAAGGCAGCACAAAGGTGTGTGCACTGTAGTAGCGAGTCAGCGTTGCTTGACCGACACTAGAACCGCCGCGCAACAAATCAGCTATCAGCGTACCGACCACGGGAATAGCTTCTGGTACACCGCTGACGATTTTCACAGCCCAGTAGCCAACTTGATCCCAAGGCAGCGAGTAGCCAGTCACGCCAAAGGAAACGGTAATCACCGCTAGGATGACACCAGTGACCCAAGTCAGTTCGCGGGGCTTTTTGAAACCACCCGTCAGGTAAACCCGGAAGGTGTGCAAAATCATCATCAGCACCATCATGCTGGCAGACCAGCGGTGAATCGAGCGAATCAGCCAGCCGAAGTTCACTTCATTCATGATGTGCTGCACCGACGTATACGCTTCGGCGACCGTTGGTCTGTAGTAGAATGTCATGGCAAATCCAGTGGCAAACTGGATGAGAAAGCACGTTAAAGTAATTCCACCCAAACAGTAGAAGATGTTGACGTGGGGGGGGACGTACTTGCTGGTGACATCTTCAGCCAGCGCTTGAATCTCCAAGCGCTCCTCAAACCAGTCGTAAACGTTAGCCATACAATCTCAAGTTCCTAGAAATCGATTCGCGGTTGATAAACTTCCCAATCAGCAGTTTTGGGATTTTAGCAAAAAAGAATTTGCTCGCGCAGCTTTTGAGCAATCAGAGTGTTCATAGTTTAAATAAAACTTTACACTCTGAAAAGAGGGTATTTATTGCGCTCTCCTAGCATCCAAACACACGAGATGTGGATACAAAGTAGATTTTATCTCTTTAGAAGTGGAATGCGCTTTGATCTGTTGACTGAACAACTTGATGAGAGCAATGCACCACTTCTATAAAAAAAGTAACATAGTCGAGAGATAGATTTCATCAAAAAGCTAGCTAGCTGGGCAAATGGCAATTTGGGTTGAACGTGGAAGTGAAAATGGGGTTCATGCACAAAAAGGTTTTTCGGGCGGGACTGTCACTGTTATTAGCATTTTGGGTGTTTTTTGGCAGCTTTTGCCAACCTGCCTTGGCTTTGAGCGACGAACAAAAGCTGGTAGCAGAAGTGTGGAGAATTGTTAATCGGACTTATCTGGATGAAACATTTAATCATCAAAACTGGGCATCGTTACGGCAAAAGGCTCTGGAAAAGCCATTCCAAGACCATCAAGCGGCTTATTCTGCGATTCAAAATATGCTCAAGAGCCTTGACGATCCTTTTACCCGCTTTTTAAACCCAGAACAGTACCGCAGTTTGCAGGTCAATACTTCTGGGGAACTCACGGGAGTGGGGTTGCAAATCGCCCTCAACCCCGATGGTAAATTGGAGGTTGTGGCTCCCATAGCGGGTTCACCAGCAGAAAAAGCTGGAATTAGACCGCGCGATCGCATCTTGAAAATTGAGGGTATCTCTACAGAAAAACTTACCCTAGACGAAGCCGCAACCAAGATGCGCGGACCGATTGGTAGTGCTGTTACCCTGTTCATTCAACGAGAGGGAGAGGACGAATTGGAAATTAAACTGGTGCGCGATCGCATTGCGCTCAACCCAGTTGTCGCTGAATTACGCTCTTCCCCTGAAAAAACATCTATCGGCTACATTCGCCTCACACAATTTAATGCCAACGCTCCAATGGAATTGGCACACGCTATTTCCAGTCTAGAAAAAAAAGGGGCTGATGCCTACATTCTCGATTTGCGAAATAACCCAGGCGGATTGTTACAAGCAGGAATTGAAATTGCCCGCTTGTGGTTAGAGTCTGGTACCATTGTCTACACCGTGAATCGTCAAGGCATTCAGGGGAGCTTTGAAGCTTTTGGTTCAGCCATAACTCGTGACCCCTTGGTTGTTTTGGTTAATCAAGGAACCGCCAGCGCTAGCGAGATTCTTGCTGGTGCATTGCAGGATAACGGTCGTGCCGTTTTGGTAGGAGAAACCACCTTCGGTAAGGGTTTGATTCAATCCTTATTTGAATTGTCCGATGGTTCCGGCTTAGCTGTCACCATTGCTAAGTATGAAACTCCCAGCCACCGCGATATCAACAAACAAGGTATAAAGCCAGATAAAGTCATTTCCTCTGAACCAATCACCCGTGAACAAATTGGTACCCAAGCAGATGTTCAATATCAAGCAGCCTTAGAACTTTTGGCGAAAAACTCTGTAGTGGCGGGAGCAGCGTGAAAAAAGAATGAAGAACGAAGAACGAAGAACGAAGCATAAAATTTTTCTTTCTTGAGTGTTGTTTCTTCTTTCTTCACTCTTTAAAAGAGGCGAGGCGCTCATAAGCATTATCTATGACTCGCTTGCCCCGGAGAAAGCCTGTATTTCCACCGGGGCAAATGTATTGGAGTGTTTTTGGTGTGAAGCGTTCTAGTAGTAACTTGACACTGTTGATTTGTCGGAACCAGTGAAAGGTTTTGGTTGTTCGTAGGGGTACAGGTTCACCTTGTTGGTTGGGGAGAAGATGACGCCCAGAAAACAGTACACCTCCTTGGTCATGATAGTAAAGGCAAGACGAGCCAGGAGAATGACCAGGTGTCCAAATCAATTGTGCTGTTGAATTTAAGGTAAAATCTATACCAAAGGTCGTTAGGGCTAGTCCGGGTAATAAGTAAGCTTCTTGCTCTTGAATCACAACCTCACAACTCAAGGCTTGCTGAATTTCTGCTGTTTTGCCAATAGCGCCGCGATGAGTGAGAAATAAGTAACGCACGCCTCCATGCGATCGCAAAAAATCTTGATTAATTTGATCCCAAGCAGGAGAATCTATCAGGATATTGCCTTTGTTTCCTACAATAAAATAAGCAGTCCCCCCTAATGTGTCCCTATTTGGTGGAAATGCAAAAATTGGATTTCCCCCCCAGTCTGATTGGAGGTTTCCTTCGCTCGGGACTTCGTCACAGAAAACTGCCCGTGGTAGCTTGGCTGTATAACTAGAGTCTTGAGGCAAGGGACACATGAGAAAAACCGCGTTCTTATGAGGAGTTGTAAAAATCGGGTCACAGTCTTGGACTTTTCAGTGGAAACTTGAAAGACCAGTACCGTTGACCGTTGTAATAAAAGTTAACTTTTGGGGGCATATGCTTGTAGGAAGTGCTGCAAAGCTCTGGACTACAAGCAAGATTTAACATATCAAAACAACTCAAGATAACATGAATTTCTGGTTTCTTCTTCTACTGGGACTCCTAACTTATTTAATGGTGCAGCGCAGTGTTGCTCAAATCACCAAAACACCTGTGTGGCTACTGTGGCTGGTACTCATGATACCAGCACTGCTATGGACGACTTGGACAATGATATACGGGGCAAAACAACCTCCGCCAAGAGCGTTGATGATTTGGCCATTAATCATTTGTCCTTTGTTATACTGGCTGTTGTTTCAGTGGGGTCGCCGCTCACTCAAGCAGACTCATACTGAACCGCAAAAAGCACTCGAATCACAACTCGATAGACATAATCTGGATATACATAATACTGCAGAACCAGTAGCAGTGCGTCCCATAGAACCCCAGGAAGAAACCCAGCTACGAAATTGTTTTCCCTGGTCTGTATACTACCTTCAAAACATTGAGTATCGACCCCAGGCAGTGATCTGTCGAGGTCAGTTGAGAACTACAGCAACTAACGCTTACGAGCGGATTAAGGCAAATATTGAAGCGCAATTTGGCGATCGCTTTTTAATTATCTTTCAAGAAGGTTTGAGTGATAAACCTTTCTTTGTGCTTGTTCCCAATACCCAAGCAGCAAAAACTAATACTCGCGGGGAGCAGAAGATAACGCGACCAGGATTAGCCCTTATCCTACTAGCAGTAACATTCGTAACAAGTACCTTCGTGGGTGTGAAAGTTGCTGGTTTAAATCCTACGATACTGACATCCAACCCTGGGGAACTTCTGAAGGGATTGCCCTATGCTCTGGCACTGTTAACGATTCTGGGCATCCACGAAATTGGTCACTATTTAACGGCGCGGTACTACAAAATTCGCTCGACGCTGCCTTACTTTATCCCGATGCCTTTCTTTTTGGGAACCTTTGGTGCATTTATTCAAATGCGTAGCCCAATTCCCAACCGCAAAGCTTTATTTGACGTAAGTATCGCCGGGCCAATAGCTGGCTTTATAGCGACTTTGCCACTTCTGTTATGGGGTTTGGCTCATTCTGAGGTTGTTCCCCAAACTGAAAAAACAGGAATTTTAAACCCAGATGCACTCAATCCCCAATATTCAATCCTGCTAGCGCTGCTTTCAAAGCTAGCTTTAGGAAGTCAGCTAACCCCAGCATCAGCCATTGATATGCATCCAGTCGCAGTTGCTGGGTTTTTAGGGCTGATTGTAACGGCACTGAATTTAATGCCGGTAGGACAATTGGATGGAGGTCACATTATCCATGCGATATTCGGGCAAAGAACAGCAGTTGTGATTGGTCAAATTTCTCGCTTGTTGCTGCTCCTACTTTCTTTGATACAACCAGAATTTTTCCCCTGGGCGATTATCTTATTATTCCTGCCATTGGTAGATGAACCTGCTTTGAATGATGTCACCGAACTTGATAATAAACGTGACATTGGGGGGTTGCTAGCAATAGCTTTGTTAGTCATGATTGTGCTGCCACTACCGCAAGCACTTGCTGGCTTGTTACGGATTTAACTTCAAGGGGCAAGAAACACCTTAGGATTTGTGGTTTAATCAGAGCGAAAATTGCTGTAACACAAGATGCACACAGATAATTAATTTGTGTGCATCTGTGCCAATCTGTACTTCTAAATACAGTTCTAGGACTTTTGCAAGATACTTGGTAGCTACACATTTTTGCCGAATACAGATATTATGATTATCTTGCAGTCTTCAAGCTATCAATTTGCTTTGTAAACAAATCACTGAAAATGCTCATGACAGTGCGATCGCGTACTTTAATATTGACAGTGACTGACATCCCTGATTGCAGAGGTAATTGCTGATTATTCACAACCAGAGATTGTCGATCCAAGCGAATTTTGGCAGGGAAACTGTCGTAAGGACGAATTTGTTCAGGTGGTAGAGCATCAGAACCAACCCAAACTAATTCACCTTTAAGCTCACCAAACTCAGTAAAGGGATAAGAATCAATTCTAACATTAACTTTCATTCCCTTTTTCACAAAACCGATGTCTTTATTAGTGATAAAAACTTTAGCTGTGAGAGCTTCATCCGGTACAATTTTGACAACTGGTTGACTAGAATTAGCAACAAATCCTGGAGCCTTAGCTTGCAAATCGAAAACAATGCCATCTGCGGGAGAACGCAATTCTTGATATTGTAAAGTTACTTGAGCTTGGCTGATTTGACTGTCAATTTCAGCAATCCGCTTCTCATCTTCTATGATTGTCTTGTTCAACTCGCTATCGAGGTTAGCAATTTGTTTTTCATTGTCAGCAATTTTCGTGGAGATTTCCTTTTTTGCACCAGCCATCGTATTGCGGATCTTTTCTTTTGATTGGGCGATCGCAAATTTTAAACGCTCTTGCTCCTGAACTAACTGTTCTACCTCAGCTTGTTGCTGGCTGACTTCCTGTTTTTGCTTGAGGTATTGCATACGAGAAATTCCTCCTTCTTTGGCAAGCGTCTCAATATTATTAAGAATGGTCTGACTAACACTCTTAACTTCTTGAGCAGAGGATAGCTGAATTTGAGTCTGACTTAGTTGTCTTTGTAATTTTTCTGTTTCCAATTCAACATCTGCAAGTCGAGAGTTTAATTCAACTTTGCTAAATTCTAGACGTGCTTCTTCTTCTGGGGCTAACTGCGTATTTTGAACTCCACTCAACTGCGCGCGATACAACCGATTTTCTGCTACCAGTGCCATTCGGTTTTTTGTCAGAGAAGCTAGCTCTGGTGCTAGATTGGTTTGTGAGATGGATAGCTGTGGGTTTGATAAAGCATTTTTCGCAACAAGTTGAGTGCGGTAAAACTGAATTTCTTGCCTCAATGTATTGCGAACTTTCTGTAGAGAAATTAGTTGAGATTTTGCTGCTGTTGGATCTAGCCTCAACAGTAAATCGCCACGGCGTACTTTTTGTCCGTCCTTAACATAAACAGCTTTAACAACCCCGTTTACAGGTGTCTGTAATTCCTTGACGGTATCTTGTGGTTCTAGCTTTCCTTGAGCTGGAATCGCTTCCTCAATTTTGGCTAAATTCGCCCAGATCAGCACCAAAGTTGTCATTCCTATCAGTCCCCAAAGAATAGCTCGTGACCAAAAAGGCGACTGTCTTAAAACAACAGATGGTGTAGATTCGTTATTCTCCCTAGAAGATTTTACGGGTACTTTGATTTCACTCTCTAGTACTTTTTGAGAAAGTACAAGTTTTTGCTCAAGTTTGGTTCCGTTTAGTTCACTCATAGCCATAGTTACCAGTTAAGAGTCAAGAGTTATAAAGACGCTTTCATTCAGCGCGTCTGTACATTAGAAACGCTTTCATTCAATGCGTCTGTAGATTAGCCAAGAATCAAGAGTCAAAAATTATTCTTGTCCCCTGTTTTCCTGCTTCCCTGCTCCCCTGTTTTCCTGCTTCCCTGCTCCCCTGCTCCCCTCTTCCCGTCTCTTTAGAGTTGTGATTCCTGTTGTTGATAAAGGCAGTAGTAACGTTCTTTTTGCGCCATTAGTTCATCGTGGGTTCCCTGTTCTACAACTAACCCTTGATCTAATAACAGAATGATATCAGCATTCTTTATTGTACTTAAACGATGCGTAATAAAAAACACTGTTCTACCCCGAAAGGCAACTGCCAAATTCTGACAAACTTGGCGTTCAGACTGGTAATCTAAAGCACTGGTTGCTTCATCGAGAATCAGCAAGCGGGGGTTTTGCAAAACTGTACGAGCGATCGCAATACGCTGGCGCTGTCCTCCAGATAAAGCTGAACCTCTCTCCCCGACTCTGGTGTTATAACCATTGGGCAGAGACATAATAAAGTCATGAGCTACAGCAACTTTGGCTGCTGCGATAATTTCTTCAGTTGTAGCATCGGGATTTGTCAGCGCAATATTTTCCTGTATAGTACCGTCAAACAAAAGTGAGTCTTGAAGTACCATGCCAATCTGACGGCGCAGGGAATAGAGTTCTATTTTGGCGATGTCGTAGCCATCGACGAGAATTCTGCCAGACTCCAAGTCATATAGTCGTGGTAAAAGCTTCGTCAAAGTGCTTTTCCCAGAACCACTTTGTCCCACAATGCCAACAAATTTTCCACTGGGAAAATCGAGGTTAATATTATTCAACTGAAGTGGACCATTAGGTGCGAAGCGAAACGAAACGTTTTCATACTTAACAGCGCCTTTAATCGGGGGTATTGGAATATTTTTGCGGTCTTCTTCGTCAGTTTCTGACGGAGTATCCAAGATATCAGCCAGGCGTTCCAAAGAGAGAGCGGTTTCTTGAAAGTTTTGCCACAATTGGGTTAATCGTAGTAAAGGAGCGGTGACGTAGCCAGCGATAATGCGGAAGGCAATAAGTTGTCCGAGGGTAAGTTCTCCTTTAAGTACTAGGTAGGCTCCCACCCATAACACAAACAGCGAAGAAACTTGGTTAAGAAAATTGCTAGTGACACTGGCAGCAGTGGAAGTGACAACAGTTTGGAAACCAGCAGCCACGTAATTACTATAGTATTCTTGCCACTGCCAGCGCGATCGCAACTCAATATTTTGCGCTTTCACTGTTTGAATCCCTGACAGCGCTTCTACTAAATAAGATTGTGTTTGGGAATAACGCTCAGCTTTGAAACGCAGCTGTCGGCGCACGATGGAGGAAAAAAACATCGTCATCACAGCAAAGACGGGTACAGTCGCCAAAGCAACAAGAGTCAACAGCCAACTGTAGACCATCATCACCACGATGTAGATTGCACCAAAGACTGCGTCCAACACCACTGTTAAAGCAGTTCCTGTCATAAAAGAGCGGATATTTTCCAGCTCATTAGCGCGAGTCGCTAGTTCCCCTACAGGACGCCGTTCAAAATAGCGTAAGGGTAAACGGAACAGACGGTCAATAATTTCTGAGCCTAAAGTCAGGTCAATCCGGTTAGTCGTATCGACAAATAAATAAGTGCGGACGCTGGTTAAAAGTCCTTCAAAAACAGCCATAATAAATAGCAAAACACCCAACACATTCAGGGTTCCAAAGCTATTTTGAATAATCACTTTGTCGATAATTATCTGGATGACTAAGGGATTAGCCAGACCAAAGACTTGGACAAAAAAGGAAGCAATCAGAACTTCGAGTAGAACTTTGCGGTATTGCAGCAGCGAAGGGATAAACCAACGTAAGCTAAACCGCTGTTTAGGGGTATATTTGGCAACCTTGAGCAGCAATACCTGACCTTCTTCACCCCAATTCTCAACAAAATGGTCAGGCTCTTGCTGGATAATGCCAACTTCTGGTACACCTAGCACCAGCTTCTTTTCGCTAATTTCATAAATGATCGCGAAAGTATCTTGCCAGCGAATCATGGCAGGAGGTTGCAGTTTTGTGATTGCTCTGGCTGACACGGTTATAAATTGAGTATTTAACCCGATGAGTTCAGCAACCGCACCGCAAAGCTGTAGTGAAAGGGTTTGAGTACGCTCAACCTGGTTGGTCAGGACTTGATGAATCACATCCCGGCGAAAGGGCATATTTAAATGCTGGCTCAGCATTTGGAAGCAAGCCAAAGTCGCGTTTAGAGGACCTCTGCCATGAACATGAGGATATTTTGGCTGTGATTGACTATTTGATGGTTTTTCTGGCTGGCGAGGATGCTCAGGTGCATAAGGTATTTGCTCCAGCAAGGGGTTTATCGTTGAGGAATCTCTGATTGCAGACGCAGACGCAGAAAGGGTTGCCTGAGGCAAACCTACCAAGCGAACATAACCAAAACTCTCTACTTCTAGATAGGTTACGACATCTTCTAGTTCTAAGCGACTTCCCACAGGAAAATCTTTTAGCATCCCGCCACTGACAAACCATACCAGTTCAGGGTCTAGCTGCTCCAAAGGTATCATTTCCTCTAGGAACGTGCAGACAACGGCTTCGTCTAAAACTTTCAAAGTCAATTCTTTGATATCCGTTACACCATATGAAACCAGCACAGCTTCACTATCGGCTCGCGGTCCTAATTCAGCACTCAGTAGCTCAAAAACTTCAACAGCACTACAGCGATTCTCAAAGCAAATACCAACGGCAGGAGAATTTCTGAGCAACGCTAAAAACTCTGTGGCGTTTAGAGTCAGACAAACAGTTTCTGTAGAGGCTATGACTGTTTCGCATGGAATCCCCCTTAGCAAACTAGTCCAACCCAAGATTTCTCCGTTTTTAACTAATTGCAGTGTTTCAGGCATCTGAGTATTAGGGTCATAACTCAGCAAGCGAGCCTGTCCTTCATAAATGATTGATATTTGAGCAGGCATTTGGTCCCGCACCAAAACGTTTTGACCCATGCGGTAACGCAACATCTCAAACTTTGGAATTAATTTTGCCAGTTCTGATGTTGGCAGTTGATTGAAGGGGAATAATTCAGAGATGAACTCTTGTATAGAAGCGGTATAAGTCATGCGGTTTTGGATTAGCTATTTGTCCTTAGTCATGAGTCATCAGCCAAAAGTCTCAGACTTTTGACTTTCATCCCACTACTTTTAATCCCTTTCGCCCTTTGGGTATCTCCTCCGGAGACGCTACGCGTGCCTAGCAAAGCGAGGAGCTTACGCGCTAACACGTTCAGTGTGCCCGTGCCTGATTCGGGAGGAGCTGCGCTAACGCCGCTCTTGCCTGCCTACGGTGAGGGGCTTACGCCAGTTCCCGCTTGTTGGGAAACCCTACCAAGAGCACTGTTCGGAACGCGCTCGCTCCATGGGAACTTGAAGTTCCCCATCTCTGCACCTGGATTAAGAAGGGGGTATGGGCTGATAAGGTCACAACAGAAGTTAATTGTTTATCCCTGCTTTTTGAGCCACATTTCAAACAGTTTCTCTCTTGAGTCGGTAGCACATTGGTTGATCCAATTGTGCAAAGATAAATTTCTTCACGCAGACGAATACAAACCACTCTCCCATGTCAGTGGAACGTCAAAGTTAATTTGGTTTAGTTATGGCAGATATTTGCACCAATATTGAATAGAGTGCTTTCGGTAGTTTTCTCTGTTGTTGTGTTACTTACTCCCCTAGCTCGTGTATGGGAGATTAAAACGACCCTGGCTATTTTTTGGTAAGCACTCCTGCTTGCACTTTATTTTACTTTGTCTGGAATGAAAAATCAGCACAATATTAATTTAAGTGTGATTTTAAGGAGATTATACCGTAAAAGCACATCTTATTTTGCAAAAGTTTACACAAATTACGGTGCTTTTACTGTAATATTGATATATTTTTTACTCAAAAAGTATAGTGAAAAGTTTTTCTTAAAACTTTATCAATGAAATAGCCCCCGCTAACGGGGGCCATTTCATTTAAAACTTTAACTATCTTGACATCCCCACAACTAAAAAGCGATGGGATTCTTGGGCTGAGAGCGCGCTTTTAGCTTGCGCCTAGTTGCGTCTTACATTCTCATATCGCACCGTTGCACATGCCTCCTCAAGCGTTAATTTCCGTGTGCCCCACGGTATTCAATCAATTATACCACAGCCGCTCTACAACACTTGGACAAGTCTAGACAAAGTTGAACAACGTTAAAGAATCCCCCAGCTTTTTGTTAACTTACGCGATCGCGATAGTTTCATAGCTGTGGGGAGTGTCAATAAGCAAAACTAACTTAATGCTGAGTTCGTCGCCTCAGAAGCTTTTGCTGTGGGCTGACTTCCACCCATGCGAATCTCAGAAGTGAACGAAGCCATACTAAAGCCACCAAAACGTTTCAGCACACTCACGCGCATGCGTAAATTGGGACTGGCAAACCACAAGCGTTCCTCAGACCACATAGTTTCATACTCTGTTGTTAGAGTCAACGCCTCATCACTGCCCATCTTGTAGCGTCCGGCGACCGGGGCTTTCTCGGCATAGCCCATTTCCCGCAGCAACTTGCCTTCATTGGAATTATCTTCGTCTGGAACGGCAACCAACACTGTAGAACCTGTGTGCTTTTCTTCATCCCATTCCATGGTGCCATTCCAAGTGACTCTAGCACCACAGGAAGCGCCTTTCGGGTCAATATCGTACTGTTGACAGAGTTTGACCACTTCTGGATGATCAGCAGGCAGCGTCTCTATCATAATGTCTGATTTGCCGTCTTCTGATTGCTTAAAAGCTAAATGGTGACTGGTACGATGGGAAAACCATTTACCAACGCTCAGTTGAAAAAACTCTTCTATATTCATCAATGAAATTACCTTGCTTCAAAATCCTTTTCTCTCACTTATTCCAAGGTAGCAGGAGGGAGGTCCCAGGGATGAGGAAAATGAGGAAGATGAGGGAGTCATTTCGACCGTACTCCCGGCACAAAGATTGTGTACACACCTTTAAGCTTGATTTCCTGCTTCTTCCAACCGTTTAAGGGAAATCCTCGCCGCCTCAGCAACGTGTTTATGGCTATCTTTTTCCAGGTATTTTAAAGCCGAAACACTCTTGGGACTGGGGAGATGACCTAAGGCTTCTGCAAGACGCTGGCGCACTAACCAATCATCTGATTGGGCAAAGCGCAGAATTTTATCTACTGACTCGATGTCTTTGATTTCTCCTAGTGCGGCGATCGCTGCTTGGTGTAAGATAACTTCCTCGCTATCCAATGCCTTAATGAGGATTTCACGAGCACGCAGGTCTTTAAGGTTACCAAGCGAAACTGCTGCACTAAAGCGTACTAGCCAGTCTGTATCTTCATAGAATATCCGCATCAGCGGTTCAACGGCTCGGACATCTTCTAAGTATCCTAAAGCGCCTGCAGCGTCGGCACGGATACCATAATCTGGGTCAGTTTCCAGAATCCGCACCAAAATTGGGTAAGACTCTGGTGTTTGCTTGATTCCCAAGGCAAAAATTGCCATTGATCTGATTTGCAGTGATTCGTCATCCAATACCTTTTTAATTAAAGGAACTGCATCCTCTGCGGGAATATTCCTCAAGGAAGCAAGGGCTACCATGCGATCGCCCGAATTTAAACTTTCTAACCGAGTGGAAATTTCTTGTAAGCTTGGGGCTGCCATTTAGTCTAAAGCCTTTTTTCCATTCATCTTTATATTAAGTATTATTATAAATTCTCAGACAACTTAGCTAAATAGAGCGGTGCGCATATCCGTACCAAGTTTGTCCAAAGATACAACTATAAAACCTGTCGTCAAGCTTATACCAGTGATGCCAACCAAGTTTTGCTTTTTTTCAACCCCGTTCGCTAGATAAAAGTTAACTTCTGAGTGTTTTTCTAGACAACTGCCTGATAACCTCCTAGTTCTGGGGCTTGAGAAATTTTGTTAAAATATTTGTCGATTACGGAAACAAATCTTAATAAAGATAGTCATATATTTACATAGTGTCAAGCTAACACCCATGAAAGTCCAACAATCTCAACGCTTATTTGGTAAAACAGTTGGTATTGCAATCGCTACAGCTAGTCTTCTGGTGAGCGTTCCAACGTTCGCTGGTTCTCACCCAGCTTCATCAAGCAAGCCTGCTACATCGGTTTCTCAAGCAACTGCTACAGGTACAATTGTCGATATTGCCAGCGCCAATCCTTCTTTCAAAACCTTGGTAGCAGCTTTGAAGGCAGGAGATCTTGTAGACACCCTGTCTGGTAGTGGTCCATTTACTGTATTTGCACCCACAGATGCTGCATTTGCAGCTCTACCAAAGGGAACCTTGCAAAAACTGCTCAAGCCAGAAAACAAGGCAACCTTGCAAAAGATTTTGACCTACCATGTTGTGCCTGGCGCAGTTGATTCCAAAACTATCAAGTCTGGTCAAGTCAAGACAGTTGAAGGTACCGCAGTTAACGTTAAGGTTAATAACGGTAGTGTAATGGTGGATAAGGCAAAAGTGACCAAAGCAGATATCAAAGCTACTAATGGCGTGATTCATGTGATTGATAAAGTGATTCTTCCTGCTGGCGTGAAACTGTAGTCTCTGCTTGAGATGAAAGGTAATGACATCTCGACTATGTGATGTTCAACCTAGAAAAATATTCTGTGTTCCCTTGACAATGAATTGAGTACAAGGTGCGTTGGGCATAAGCCACAACGCACCCTAATTGTTTTGACGTTCCTTGAGTTTCAGCACAATTTGTGCATGCATCTCGCGGGTAAGTGGGTAAAAATACGTTAAAACTAAGCCACAAATCAAAGCGATCGCTGGTATGGGACCAATAGAAAAGCGAATCACTTGTAACACCGAATCTGGTTGAATTGGTATCGGGATTTCGTTTGTGGGTTTAATATAACCAGCGCTACCCAATTGTTGTAAAACAACGTTAACTGCAATCCCCAAGCAGATTTTTTGCACAAACACTATAAAACTATAAAAAATGCCTTCTCGTCGCTGACCTGTGTTTAATTCATCGAGTTCAATCACATCAGGTAACATCGACCAGGGAACAAGATAAGCCGTAGATACTCCAAAACCTGCTAAGACTGCTAAAACGTACATCAACACAACTTGACCTGGTTGTACGAAAAACAGTCCACTCTGGGCGATCATCCACACACTCATTCCCATGAAGTAGACGGCTTGTTTGCCGTAGCGCCGACTGATGGCACTCCAAACAAATAGCATAGACATAGCAGTTCCTTGCACCGCCAAAAGCACTAAGCTAATGTGCCATTGCGGAAGACGCATCCAGCTGGTAACAAAGTATGGAATAATACCAGCCGTTAGCTGCACTGCTAACCAAGAACACAGATAAATGCCCACCACAAATAAGAAAGGGCGATTGGTAAAAGCAATTTTAAGTTGCTGCAATAAGGGAATAGAAATTTGCTCGGTTTGGGGGTGTAACGTTGCTACAGCTTGGGCGCGTTTTTTGGTTCCCCAAACACACCAATACACGGGGAAAACAGAGATAATGGCACAGATGGCTCCTAGTAATAAATACTGTTGGCTGTGGTTACTAGGAATCACGAGGAAGATGACTAAAGCTATAACCAGCGCAAGAATGCTACCGCCAATAGAAAAGGTAAAGCGAAAACTGTTAAGACTGGTGCGTTCGTCGTAGTCTTGGGTGAGTTCTGCTGTCAGAGCAGTGTATGGTAAATTGACAATTGTATAAAAAGTATTAAACAAAATCGAAATTGCAGTGTAATACCAAAACAAGCCCCACTGATTCGTCTGATCGTTATTACTGAAGTGGGGCACAATCCACTGCAAAAAAAAGAAAATTCCAAAGGGAATTGCTCCCCAGATCATCCAGGGATAGCGCCTTCCCTGCTGACTTTGGGTGCGATCGCTCAACACCCCCACCATTGGATCGTTCACCGCATCCCACACTTTACCGACGAGCTGGGTTTGCCCTGCTAAATTGGGATTTAAACCAGCTACATCTGTAAGGAAGGGCGACAAATAAGAAATCCCAATCATAGCAGTGATCGCCGTGCCCAAATCCCCAGCACCGAAAGCAAGTTTAGTACTTAAATCCAGTTTTTCACTTTCAGGAGTCTGTTGGGAAGAGCCATCAGAAGCAGAATCGCTCATAATATCTTGCGCTCATATTAAAATCAAAGGAATTTGTCATACATTCTTAGCAATAAATTAAGTTCTTTATGCCAGACCTTTACGTTTCTTGGTCAGATTATCACCAAAAAATTGAACAACTGGCTGCTCAAATTTATGAATCCGGCTGGAAATTCAACCAGATTGTTTGTCTTGCTAGAGGGGGGCTGCGAGTGGGAGATATCCTCTCACGTATTTATAAGCAGCCTTTGGCGATTTTGGCAACATCATCATACAGTGGTTCTGGCAAGCAAGAACGAGGCAGTTTAACATTTTCTCGTCACCCGACAATGACCACTGAAAATTTAGGTTCGCACATTCTTTTGGTGGATGACTTAGTAGACTCTGGGGTTACACTCAAGGAAACTCTCCCTTGGCTAAAAGAATACAGTGATTCTCCTGTTGAGGAAATTCGTACTGCTGTTATCTGGTACAAAGCTTGTTCGGTTATAGCACCTGATTACTACGTTGATTATTTGCTTGACAATCCCTGGATACATCAGCCTTTTGAACCTTATGAATTTATGAGTCCTGAGGATCTTGTGGCAAAGGTGAGTCAGTTGTGCTGATGGGATTTGTCATTCTGCACGCAACTAAGCGCTCTTGTAAATAGCAATGGGAAAATAAGGCAAATGGTTCCAGTCAAGACTCAACTGACGCTAGAAGAATTCCTTACCTTAATGCAGGTGTAATGAGGGTCTGGGTAATTGATAGTAAAGCCAAAACTATCACTATTTTTTATCCTGATGCTCCACCGCAGACAAAAAGAGAAGAGGCGAGTCTAGCCGATCCGCTTTTTGAAGGGCTTCAACTCACACCTGCGTCAATTTTTCAACAAGCAGCAATTCCCTAAAATCAAAACAGCCACAACCAAATCGGCAGAGTCACCAGCAACAACATCGACCCCACAGCCAATGCAGTCACTGCAAGGTCGCGATCAAGATTGAAGGTTTCCGCAAGAACCAGTGTGGCAAAAGCTGGAGGCATAGCCATTTGCAGTACGATCGCCCGTGCTGTTGTCCCAGTTAAACCAAAAAGTGGTATAATGCTGCCTAGAATCAGGGGTACGAGTAGCATTTTGATGCCTATGCTAACGCTTGCCCTTGGTAAGCTATGCCATGAAGTGAGTTTGCTCAGTCGCATCCCAATCAACACCAGAGATAAGGCTACCCCACTCCAAGCAATTTGCTCTAGCCAAAATTCAACGGGTGCGGGGATTTTTACCTGTCGAAATAGTAACCCAAACCCGAAACTCCATAAAGTAGGATTGATGATAATTGCCTTAACAACCTGTAAATGAGTATGAATACCACCGCCATAACGAGCCGCTAGAGCAGCACCTAGTCCGTAAGCCCCCAGTGTTGTCCCGAGTAAATCATAAAATAGCGCCCAGGCAAAGTATTGTGTACCAACTATTGACAGAGTAACGGGATAACCAATATAACCTGTGTTGCCCACCATTGCCGCTAAGATAAAACTCCCCTGAGTCGATTTGTGGGGTACAGTGTTTGTCAGATGAGCCTGCGCTTTTATTCCTAGCCAAGCGAAAACTGCGCCTAGTAAAATGGCTAAGTGGGCGATCGCTGCTGCCATCCAAATTTGTCCTGATAAGTCAGCTTTGCGTAAAAAAGCTACAATGCTTATCGGTACTCCTACCCAGAATAAGAACTGCCCTAAACGGGTAGGAACTATAGCAGGTAGTTTGCGTCCCAAAGTGTATCCTACTAGGACTAGGAACACTAACTTGACGTAGAGTTCTAGGAGGTTTGTCAAAATGAAACCTAGGTATGTAGATGCAAAATTTTACCTATTGCGTTTCTTTTTCTCCAGTTTACAATCTGTTATGGATATTGAACAAACGCAGGAGCTGACTCTTGGATAATGCTGGGTTTTCTGAAAAACCGCAAGATACACCATCTACTTCTGGTGAAGATATTCCAGAAGCTTTACGCGATACTCCTGATGCAGCCCCTAAAGTAAGCATTCGCCCGTTGATTTTGATCATTGGGGGAGTTGTGGGAGTTGCCTTGATAGCCGTCGTCAGTGGTTTTTTGTTTTTCGTAGTCGCACCCAAAAAAGCAAAAGATTCTCAGCCTTCGCCTCTTAGTTCAACTCCTGCAACTCCATCAAAAGCAGGTAATTCAGCCACATCAAAGGAAAATATAGTTTTGGGGCATTTTTCCTACACAGAAGCCTCTGAGTCAGAACTACAGCCAATTTCTAATGATAGGCGCATCAAAATGCGAAAAGCCGCAGCGCAGAAGTTTCTAGAAATGGCAGCAGCAGCGCGGAGTGCGGGAGCCGTTTTGGTGCCTATTTCCGGTTTTCGCTCTATAAAAGACCAAGAACAGTTATTTTTTACTGTCGGTGCCCAGCGGAATCAGACACCAGCGCAACGGGCGGCTGTCAGCGCTCCCCCCGGTCACAGTGAACATCATACAGGTTATGCTGTGGATATTGGGGATGCAGCAGCACGAGCAACCGATCTGAATCCAAACTTTGAGAAAACTAAGGCTTATCAATGGTTACAGGCAAACGCAGCACGTTTCGGCTTTGAGATGTCGTTTCCTCGCGATAATGTTCAAGGGGTGAGTTATGAACCTTGGCACTGGCGTTTTGTAGGCGATCGCGATAGCTTAGAAACTTTTTACAAAGCTAAAAATTTGAAACCCGCTCAAATCCAATCAACCCCTCAGTAGTTCCTTTCCCAAGGAAAGAAGTGAACAAAGGGGAGAAAAGATCCCCCTCATTTTCCTCAGCCTCTTGATTAGACCCCACATTCCGCAGTATCAAAACATAACTTGGTACGATTTCTTGCTTTCCGTGTTGACTTGAGCTTTAAATCTAAAAGATGGAAGGATTACAGGTTGATTCAACTTCTTTTTCCTTGTTTGTAGCTCTGTTTTTAAAACTCCTGAAGCAGCTATAAGACCTACGGTAATTAAACTTAAAGCAGCACTTGGTTCGGGAACAGAAATCGGTTTAGTGGCACTGATGAAAGTGACTTCTACATCTTCATCTACAACTTGCAACACGCTTTCTTGATTAAACTGTTGGACGTAGGCTCTAACAATCTCGTTGATAAACAGTTCATTTTCTAGGGTATCCTCTAAAAGGAGGGTAACAGTTTTGGTCTGTTCGTTAACAATCGTACCCGCACTGTTTTGGAATTGCCCAGATGCATCAAAAACTGTTAATCCTTCTGGAAAGCGCGGGGTAATAAAATCGTTAATAAACTCTTGGAACTGCTCTTGGGAAACTTCCCCACCACTAGGAATGTTGCGTCCAAAAAATAAATCTACTCTAATCAACTTTGGCTCTGGGGAATTATTAAACAAGTCTTCTTCTAAACCAAAACTAACTCTGGTACCTTCATTGATAGCTTGCAGGACACTTTCTTGATTAAACTGTTTAACATATGCCCCGACGATTTCATTGATAGAGGATTCATTTGAGAGCGTGTCTTCTAGAAGAAGGCTAACAGTTTTGGTGTTTTCCCTAGCAATCATACCCGTGCTGTTTTGAAACTGACCAAATGCATCAAACACTGTTAATCCTGCTGGAAAGCGCGGGGTAATGACATCGTTAATAAACCCTTGAAACTGCTCTTGGGAAACTTCTCCATTACCAGGAATGTTGCGTCCAAAAAATAAATCTACTTTAATAAACTTTGGTTCTGGTGAATTATTAAATAAATCTTCTTCTAACCCAAAGCTTACTTTCAAATTATCTTTATTTGCAACTCGTAAAACAGCTTCTTGATTGAATGATTGGATATAAGCCTGAGCAATATCATTAATGGCTATTTGGTTTTGGGAAGTGTCTTCAGTAAAGAGAAGAACATCTTTAGACTTTTCTTTAATAAGAGTTTCTGTGCTATCTAAAAACTGTCCTGATGCATCAAAAATTGTTAACTCTGCTGGAAAACGGGGAGTAATCACATTGTTTACAAAGACTTGAAATTGCTCATCAGATACCTCTCCACCACCAGCAATATTACGTCCAAAAAACAAATCCTCTTGAATGAGTTGTGGAGTTAATGTTGCAGCTTCTGTTTTTGGAGTGTTAAACACGGCAGTAACAGAAACTATTGCACCTGTGGTTACAATCTGAGAAATTCTAGTAAAAATGTTCTGAGCTACTTTATTAACCAAGAATTATCCCTCCCCATTAGGTGCTACTTTAGAGCCGAGTGTAGAAGAAGTGATAGCATTGCTAATTCTTAATGATGTGTTCCTAGTATTTGGTTGATTTGTTCTACCAAACACATTTGGTCAATGATGCCTGCCACGATCCCACAGTAGTCAATATCTTGTACTCTTATTTGTGATACTGATGGTGTCATAAGTTAAAAATACCATCAATTTCTTCATTTATATGCGGAATGTGGGTTAAAAATAAACCACAGATAAACACAGATAATTCATCCGTGTGCATCTGTGTTGTCTGTGGTTATATATAAAAAAGATACTTTTGCAAGAGTTCTATTAACCCAAGTTGCGGGTTATCTGAGTTCGAGCGCTTCGCAGTCTGAGATTAATGCGATCGCCAATGCCAATTTAGCGGTTGCGCAGAGCGCAACCGTCACTCAGAGTTAGTTCCAATGAAG
>JAHHIB010000081.1 GCA_019359075.1 Kalymmatonema hyalinum WJT4-NPBG1 | reverse complement strand
AGTCGTCAATGATAGCATAGACAGCAATTGTTTCATTTAACATAATTCCCCTCCGTTTTTCTTACTGGAGGGGATTTTATTATCTTTGCGATCGCCTTCTCAAATAACTAGCAACTTGGGTTAATATTGACCTTCAGCACAAACTCAAACTAACCGAGGACTTCGCCAACTCAGCACTCGATCATTGGGTAGAACGCTTCCCGTCTATCAATTCCACGCGATCGATTCGACCAACTTGTACCGAATAAGCAAGTTTTCAGCAACTCAGCAACCTCTTGTGCCATTGCAATGAGTGCATGATTGATTGGAGAGTCACTAGGAGAATCAGCTTGAGTTGTAACCTCAAAATGCTCAGAGAAATTCTCATTGCGTAATCGTGAGTGTGTCATAGAGCCATCCTCAATGGAATAACGAAGGTTCTAGTTCAGAGCAACAGTCCCAATCCACCAGTGAATAAAGTTCAGCTTCTCGTACAAGCTTGTCGCATTAAAAGATAGTTGTTTTGATAGACCTCTAATGTCCCAGCCTGCGGATCATCCAACGTCCCATCCCAGACCCAATATTCATAGTTGCCATTCTCAAATTTGTACACTCGAACGCCTTCTGTCGCTTGACTGGTTCCTCTACCCAAACTTAGATCACCGTGAGGACTGGTGGCACGATAAAGTAGTTCACCAGACCGATAGTTTCGCCAAATGTTAATGTTGTAACCACCCTGGCATCGAGTACTCAAGATGAGGTCGGCTGTAGAATCAGCAGCGGCAGGCAAGGAGAAATAACCTGAGATACAGATAGGCAGAGCGAAGAATAATACGGCTCTTTTGAGGAGTGTTTTCATTGTGTAAAATTCATTGACTGAAATAGTTCAGATCGAATTACTTTAGCTATTTCCATAGCTGTCGCTTTGACTGGTTTGAATTTTGAAACTGTCAACAATAAATCGTGACATCCTCACGACACACATCTGCCAAGAACTGTAGTGCTTTAAAGCGAAGCATCATGATTTCTTCGTAGAACGGATTCAGCTTGCAAAGGGGTGGAATGTGAGCAATGATGCGACCAAATAAGATCAAGTCTCGTTCAAAAGGACATTGTGCTGGAATCAATTGACATAACAGCCGAGCAACTTTGCGGTTTTGAATTTCGATTTGATCGAGACGAGATTTAGAAACTTGGTAGAGTCGATCGCCCCATGATCGGAGTGAAAAGTTTCTGGGGATTTGCGGAATCAGTAACATTATGTCCTCCTACATCGTAGTTGGGCTGCTTCAGTTCTTGGTGAAGGCGATAGTCACAAGGTATTTGCGAATATTTGAAGTTGTGCTATTTGGGGCTATTTTTCAGGTGACGATTTAAAGTGATCTGTGAGGATAGTCTAACTTTTGGCAAATTCCAGCACAATTTTCCCTTGCGCTCCCCCCTGCTCTAGACGTTGATGTGCTTGAATTATCTGATCCCAAGGCAGCGTTGAATCAATGACGGGGCGAAGCTGAGTGCGCTCGATTAGTTTTGTCAAAGCATCTAATTTTGCTCGGTACTGTGGCGTGAAAACAAAATGGATAGTCAGATTCTTGCCCCATGCTTCGATGAGTGACTGCGGCGTTTCAGTGTCTACAATGCTCACAAGCCTGCCGAATGGGCGAATAATTTCTGGGCTACGCTGGATTGTTTGCCCCCCGATTGTATCCAAAACTAAATCAACACCTAGCCCGTCTGTTTCCTGACAAATAACTTCCGCGTAATCTTCGTTTTTATAATCAATGGCTCGATCTGCGCCAAGTTTTTTAACAAAATCGAGATTTTTAGAACTGCATGTTGTGAAAACGTAGGCTCCCATCGCTTTTGCAAGTTGAATCGCAAGAGAGCCAACGCCACCAGCACCCGCATGAATTAGAACCGATTCCCCAACTTGAAGATTGCCTCTCGTGACTAGGCAATCCCAAGCCGTCCCTCCTGCAAGAGGAAAACACGATGCTTCAATGTGCGACAAGTTAGAAGGCTTAAGCGCAACAATCCCTGCATCAGCAACATGATATTGAGCATAGCTGCCAGATTCTCCAAAAATCTGCGGCGAGTAATAAACTTCGTTTCCTACCTCAAAGTCTGTCACTAACTCTCCAACTGTCTCAATCACTCCTGAAATGTCAACTCCGATAATTGCTGGTAATCGAACCAAGTCTTTATAGTCACCACGGCGAGTCTGATAATCAACTGGATTGATCGATGTCGCACACACCCTAACTAGAACCTGATTAGGTTTTGGGATTGGCTTGGGCACAGTTTGAATCTCAAAACTCTCAGCACCACCAAATGTTGTCAGTACGGCTGCTTTCATAAATTCCATCTCTGCTAACCATCCTTGCTTTAGAATCAACGGCAAAGGTATTCGATATCACTCAACGTATCCAGATGCGTTTACGCTTCGTCTATGGCGCGGTTGCAGCACGATCGATGAGATTGGCAACGGCATCTGAATGGGAAACCATCACGACATGGGACGCACCATTCACAACAACGGTCTCCTTTGAGTTAGCGCGCTTCGCCATGAAAGACAGTGCCGCTGGAGGAATGTTCAAGTCGCGATCGCCATAAATAAACCAGGACGGGGTAGATTTCCATGCGGGCGCACCGGAGGCTTCGTTCAGCGCGGCTTCCGTAATCGGGCGCTGGGTGCTAGCCATCAGTTGCACGTCATTAGCAGACACATCCGCAGCAAACTGGGCGTGGAACTTGTTCTGCTGAATGTAGAGGTCTTTACCACCATCGGGCAGTTTAACGGGTGGCGCGAGTGTTGATCCGAGTGTGCTGCCCGGATAACGTCCTGAGAGTTCGGCGGCAGTCTCGCCCGCATCAGGAGCGAAGCCAGCAACGTAGACCAGTGCTTTCACGTTCCTGTTACCATTGACGGCATTGGTAATTACCGCGCCTCCGTAAGAATGCCCAACCAGCACGATCGGTCTGTTGATGTCTTTAAGGGCGCTGGCAACATAGTTTGCGTCGCTCTTAACGCCGCGCAGAGGATTAGCCACAGCAACCGTCGGATAACCTTTCGTGATTAGCTTCGTCAATACACCGTTCCAACTAGAAGACTCGGCGAACGCACCATGAACGAACACGATCGTGGGCTTGTTGACTTGTGCATTTGCAGTACTCATGATGGCTCCTAGAGAAGTGAGGGTAAGAGTTCCTAAAAAGAGAGTGACAATCAGAAGCAGGCGGATGCTGTTCCTGAAGTTGAGCATGTTCATAGTGTGATTTCCATTTGAATTTGGGTAGGGCTTTCCTTTTTCAACGGCAATTTGTTCAACAAAACAGGCAGAAGCTAGCTATCGAATTAGATAGCTTACTAGCACTAGCAAACAAGTTAGATGTAAATTGAAGCAGGGATCGGGAAGCCTAATGACTTGCAGTGTCAATAGTTGTGGTTAATTCTTCAAGGCTCCAACGATCGCAATAGCGAATTCCGTTAATAAACAGTGCGGGTGCAGTGATTACTCCGCTCTGGTATCCACTTTCAACATCTTCGTTAATGCGATCGACGTGCCTTTGCTTGGATAGATCTTGCAGAAGTTGAGGGATATCAAGTTCTAAACGATTAGCATACTCCACCAGGTAGCCGTTATCCAGCGCGTGTTGATGGGTGAATAGCATCTCATGCATCTGCCAAAATTGGCCCTGCGCTGCTGCGGCTTCTGCCACTTCCGCTGCCTTTTGTGCTTGAGGATAGATTGAGTTCTCGATAAAATGACGAAACACGACACATAGCCGATTCTCCTCAGCAAATACAGAATTGAAATGTTGTTGAACTGCCTGAATCAACCGATGCACTTCCCCACACTGAGGAGATTGATAATTTCCATATTTCACGAGTACGATTGGGGCAGTGAGCGTCCCCTGGTAGTGATCGCGCTGTGAGGGAGGAAGAAAGAGTTGATTGGCATTACTATCTTGATTCATCGGACTTTTTAGCGAAAAGAATCTTTCATTGCATCAGGGAATTGCCATGAATCATATCTGGGATTTCTCCTGACTGGAATGATTGAACTTCCCTCTGTTATTGGTATGACTTCATCCTATGAAATGAATGCCGCGCTGTCGCCAACTCAGAGTTGAGTATTTGCAGTCAGGAAACAGCAGTTGCGACCTATCTCTACAGCGAATCAGCAACCGAACTTAAGTTCAGTCACAACTCAGTGAGTCCTCGCTTCAAGGCTTTGACAACGGCTTGAGTGCGATCGCTCACGCCCAATTTGCTCAAGATTCGATTGATGTGGAATTTGACCGTACTTTCAGTAATATTCAAAGCGGCACCAATGTCATGATTGCTTAAGCCATCTGCCATCAGATGAACGATCTCTTGCTCTCGCTGGGTCAACTCTGGATTTTTCATCCGCTGTACTAGCTTGGCAGCAACTTCAGGCGGGATATATTGTTGCCCACTGTGAACAATATGAATGGCATTGAGGAGTGCATCCGGCTCAGCATCCTTGAGCAGATAACCTTTGGCTCCGGCGTGTAGTCCTCGATAAATATCTTCGTCACCATCATACGTGGTCAGAATAATAATGCGGGCACGGGCAAATTCAGCACAGATAGCCAAGGTTGCATCAACGCCACTCATTTGCGGCATCCGTAAGTCCATCAAGGTGATATCGGGCTGGTGTTGTCGATATTGGTCGATCGCTTCCTGCCCATCACCCGCCTGCCCCACCACCGTCATGTCTAGCTCATTTTCAATCATCGCAGCCAATCCTTGGCGGACAATGGAGTGATCATCAACAATCAAAATGCGGATTACTACAGACTGGCTCATACGCCTGCCTCCCGATGCACAGATACAATTACTTCTGTTCCCTGCCCTGGCTGACTGTCAATTGAAAGTTGTGCCCCAATGTGCTTCGCTCGTTCACTCATCCCTAGTAAGCCGAACCCCTGACTTAGGGTTATGTTGCTAACTTCAAACCCTTGTCCATCGTCTCTAATTCGCAAGCAGCATTGGGTAGATTCATAGACTAATTCAATCCGGATCTCGTTCGCATGGGCATATTTAATTGCGTTTGTGAATGCTTCCTGTCCAATTCTCAGCAAATTATTCTCAGTATCAGGGGGCAGTGCATAGGGCGTACCAACAATCTCACAAATCAAGCAAGTTTCAGTTGAAGATTGCATACTAGAGATAAATTGCTTCAGCGCCGTCCATAGGTTGCCCTCTGCCAGTAATTGGGGGCGCAGTGCCGTAACGGATCGTCGAGCCTCTGTTAGCCCGCTGCGAGCCAGATCGCGCACGGTCTGAATATGCGTTGGTATTGCTTCTGGGTTAGTTTTTGCTAATCGAGAAATGGCTCCCATGTGAACCAGAATACCCGTAAACGCCTGAGCGAGTGTGTCATGAATTTCACGCGCCATGCGGTTGCGTTCTTCTAAAATTGAGGCTGCTTCTGCTTGCTTTTGCAGCGTAATATCTCGCGCCAGCCAAATCACCTGTTCGTGCTGAATCGGGGCAATGCGAGCCGAAAACCAAGTTTCTTGTTCAGCTATCCGCAAGCTGTACTCAACTGTGAGCATTTGTTGGGTTCTCAGTACTTGCCGAACGTAACCCAGGAATTCATCGGCTTGTTCTTTTTCAAAAATCTGGTGCAGTGTTTGACCAATCTGCTCCTCAATAGGTCGATACAACTGATTCGGTTTCACTTCGACTGCTTCGACCAGTCGCCCTTCAGCAGTAAGGACAAACAGCGGATCGGGAATGGCTGAAACGAGCGCTCGCAGTTCTGCTTCAGAGGCTTGCAATGCTGCTTCTGCCTGTTTGCGATCGCTAATATCTGCAATCACGCCTTCGACGTATCCATCGGCTGCATTCAGATAAGAAGAGAAAAGTCCCCAAAACACTGTCCCATCTCGTTTCCGCATCTGGGCTTCAAAGTTTCGCACTTCCCCATCCCGCTTCAGCAACTCAAGGAATGGTTGGCGATCGCTGGGATTGACATAGTAGTCTGCGGTGTGTTCAATCCCAATGATCTCCTCTGGTGAGTCAAAGCCATACAGATTGGCAAAGCGTTGATTGGCATCGAGAATTAATGCATCAGAAAGGCGCGTTCGGCAGATGCCGACCTGCGAGTTTTCAAAGATGGTTCGGAACTTGGTTTCACTGCGTTGTAATGCCTCTTCTGCTTGCCTGCGCTGGGTAATGTCATTGCCCACCGATAAGATTTCAACGACCTCTCCCTGTTCATTGAAGATGGCTTGATTTGACCAGGTCATCCAAACTCGCCGACCGTCTCGACACAGGTTTTCACCCTCGCCTTGTGGGTACAGTTGAGGATTACGAAGTAAATCGTGAACCAATGGTTTGACATCGCGTCCAGAGGTTTCGATGTCTGGAATGATTGTTTCAAATAAGGTTCGCCCTAAAATTTCATGTTCTTCATAGCCCAATAATTTTACTCCATAATCGTTGATGTAATGAATCCGTCCTTGCGTGTCATAGCGGATGATGACTGAATTCGCGGTTTGTAGCAGGTTGCGATAATTTGCTTCACTTTGTCTCAATGCGGCTTCGGTTTGTTTGTGATCGCTAATATCTGCAACCACCCCTTCGAGGTATCCATCGGCTGCATTCAGATAAGCAGAGAGAAGTCCCCAGAAGACTGTCCCATCTCGTTTTCGCAGTTGTGCTTCATAGCTTCGCAGTTCCCCATCCCGCTTCATCAACTCATGGGCATATTGGCGATCGCTGGGATTTACAAAATAGTCGATGCTGTGTTCTAGCCCAATAATCTCCTCTGGTGAATCAAAGCCCAACAGGTTGGCAAGGCGTTGGTTGGCATTGAGAATTAATCCATCCGAGATGCGGTTTCGGAAGATGCCGACCTGCGAGTTTTCAAAGATATTGCGGAACTTAGCTTCACTACGCTGTAAAGCTGCTGTTCGTTCCGCTACCTGTTGCTCCAAGGTACGATTGTAATCGGCTAGCAGTTGTTCTGCTTGTCTCCGCTGAGTGATGTCTTGAAAGGCTGCCAGCGCATAAGCGACATTGCCCTGTTCATCAAAAATAGGAGTTCCCCACACCTCAACTGGAATTATTGCGCTGTTTTGGTGAATTTCCAAATCGTCAACTGCGGTGCGTTTGCCGCTCAACGCTTGGATGATTGGCATTCTCTCAGTTGGATAGGGTTGTTCTGTTCCCGCTAAATAAAATTGATAAACCTCTGCAAATTGATCCGGTGTCACAGCAGGATCAATCGCTTTACCCAATAGCTGAACTGACCTTTGATTGGAGTAGCAAGGGCGACCTGTTGCATCGACCACTCCAATTCCCACTGGCATCGCTTCAAAAAATTGCGTCAATCTATCTTTGCTGGCGTTTAGCTGTGCGTAGAGTTTGGCATTTTCGATCGCGATCGCTGCTTGAGTGGATAGCAAGTTTAAGACCTGCGATCGCTCCGGTGTAAAAGCCCCAGTTGCTAATTGATTTTCCAAATACAACACACCAACAAGCTTACTTTGATTCAGCAACGGCAAACAGAGCAGCGATCGCGGTTGGTTATGCTGAATGTATGGCTCATGGATGAAATTAGCTTCATGAGTCGCATCATTCAAGATCACAGGTTCATGAGTCCGAATCACATATTGAATAATCGATTCGGGTAAACGATTCGCCATTGGCATCGATTCCAACACTTGCGTCGTACAGACATTCTCACTATCATTGAGTTCACAAGCAGCCTCAATTGTCCATTCTCCTGAGGTTTCTAAAATCAGACTTCCAGTTTGTGCGCCAGCATTCTCGATTAAGATCTGCATCAAGGAACGAAGCAGCCGATCTAGTTCAATTTCACTCGAAATTGCCTGTGATGCTTTCAGTACCGTCGCTAAATCGATCGCGCTGTCTAAGCGAGTAGAAGTAGTTCCAGAAGTTGCATGGATTGGCGTGTAAGTCACATCCGATGATTGAGGAAAGAACTGCGGGTAGCGAGTTTCTAAATCTTTGACTTTTGCCATCGCTCCCCATCGTTCATAGCAGTAGTGAGCTTCCTTCATGTAGAGCTGGGCAAACCTTTCCAGACCTCGCGCTAGATAATGTTTTGCAGCTAATTCGTATGCTAACGCCTCTTCCTGAATATATTCATTTTCTCTGGCTCCTTGAATCGCTTGTTCATAAAACTCTTCAGCCTCAAGAAATTGCCCTAAGACTCGCGCTTTCTCTGCCTTGACTAAATGGTATTTGTGCAAAAAATTCATTGGGGCGTGTTCTGCCCATTTTTGCATCTTTTCTTGGTTGGCATTAACGCGATTCAACCAGGGTGCTTTTTCAGAGCTTGAAGCATTTGCCCACAAGCTCAGAACGATTAGGGAGTCATAGAAATGAAATACAGATACAGAGAATAATGATGTGGCTCTGCTTAAATACGGTTCTGCCAAAGTAGCCGTTTTTGCAGCTTGCTCATACTCCCCGAACAGGTAGCATAAAATCAGCTTATTTGAGTAAAAGAAGTGAAGGCCAGTTCCATCCTTGGCCGCGATCGTCCATGATAGTGCTTGCTCTTCGTCATAGAGACCACCCACTAAGCGACTTGGATTTTCAGATTGACCTCGCAGGTTCAGGATCGTTTGCTGCAACATTGCCAGGTAGGTGGCAGAAATCTCTCGTCTAATTTGATGGGTGGCTTTACGATAAATCGCTGTTTGTTGTTCCAGTTCTGTCAGTTCGTGTCCTGCAAAAAAGGAGTAATAACATACGATGGCTGCACAATAACTCGCATATTCAAACTCTCCACTTTCTATACCGCTTTGATAAGCTTCAGCTAAACTAGGGAGAGTCTCTTTAAGGTGGGCTTTCCAGGGAATGGGGTAATTCACCATCAGCAATACTTTGCAGCTACCTCTCTTGTTATTTGATCGTTTCGCTAAATTTAAGGATAATTTGCCAAATCGATAGCCCAGTTCAAAGTCTTGTACAACTCCACATAGGATCATGCCATAGGCAGCATAAGCAGACAGCGACCAGATAGCGTTTCCATGGGCGATCGATAAATTCACCATTTTGCACACAATCAGCACCAACAGAGCGGGTGCCGAAATATAAGCCACACCCACTGTGCTGGCTAAAATGTAAATTGCTGCCAGTGGCACAGGTTCAGTCATCTCTGGCAGATTGATCAAATCTTCGATTTCCCGCCCAGCCAATCGTGAAGCGGTTTCCTCTAATCCTGCTTGAACATCTAACTGACTTGGAGCTTCCACTAAACGAATTCCTAAGCGTTGCAGCACTTCCAAGCCAGTTTTAAGGGCTTCTTTAGGGTCTCCCCGCGACATCCATGCTTGAATCCTGCTATCGTAAACTTTCACGGTGTCTAGCACTGTCTTCGCACGGTTGAGCACTGCTTCTGCAAGCCGCTCCATTTCGTCAAAGTGACCACTGAGGTAGGCTGCCTCTGCTGCTTCTGAGTACAGCGCTAAGGTAAGGTCATACTCACTCTGCCAACTCTCTGGATTGAGGAGTTGAATCCCTGTAGTGAAATACTTAAAAGCTGCTTCATAAGCCGTTGCTGCCTTGGCTTTCTGACCTGCTATTAAATTCAATCGAGCAATCTCATTACGTTCGGCTTGATCAGAGACAAGTTCAATTCCATGATTGAGATGATCAACAATCTCAAACAACCGCTCTGATAACTGTTCTGGTGACGTTTTTTCGACGAGATTACGACCAATTTGCAGATGAACCACTTGTTTCTGCGACTCATCAATCAGGGCATAGGCGGCTTGCTGGACGCGATCGTGCAAAAACTTATACTCTTGAACTAACAAGTTCTCATCTAATTCAGAAAGAGGCTGAATCAATTCAGCCTGAATCGCTGCTAGCAAATTCAGAGAAATTGCTTTCGGGGATTCTTCACACACGATCTCCAATGTCTCTAAATCAAACTCAGATCCAACACAAGCCGCGATCGAGAGAATTTGCTGTGTTGCTTCCGACAATTTTTGCAACTGACGCAGCAGCAACTCCACTACATTATCTGTGATATCTTGAGCTTCAATCTCAGCCAAGTTCCATTGCCAACTCAACTGTTGGGCATCAAAGGTCAACAAATTTTCGCTATACAGCAGCTTCAAAATTTCACCGATAAAGAAGGGGTTGCCCTCGGTTTTACACAACACGACTTGGGCTAAGGAACGAACGGTATCAGGATTGTGATGTAATGTCTCAGCTAACAGTTGAGTCAACGGTTCCAGCGTTAAGGGAGTCAGAGCGATTTCTTGAAGGATTGCTCCCTGATTTCGCAAGTTCTCCAGCATCAAAATTAATGAATGCGTTGGAGACACTTCATGATCTCGATAAGCTCCGATCAAAAACAGAGATTGAGTTTGCTCGTCAAGCAAGATGAGTTCAATCAACTTCAACGTCGCAGAATCGATCCACTGTAAATCGTCTAAAAAGATGACCAGAGGATGCTCTTTTGCACAAAATGCCCGCACGAACCTTTGAAACGTTAGATTGAATCGATTCTGTGCCTCAGTTGCTCCAACTTCGGGTATGGGCGACTGCTTGCCAATGATTAACTCAACTTCGGGGATAACATCAATGATGATTTGTCCGTTGCTGCCCAGAGCAGTGAGTAAACGCGATCGCCATACTTCCACCTCTTCATCGGGTTCACCCAATAGTTGCTGCACCAATTTTTGCAGGGCATAGACGATCGCGCTGTAGGGAATATTGTGCCCGAATTGGTCAAACTTACCAGAGATGAAATAGCCGTGCTTTGCTGTGATCGGTTTATGGAGTTCCTGCACCAACGCCGTTTTGCCGATGCCAGCATAACCGGAGACCAGCATCATTTCACGATGCGGTGGTAGGGCAATGTCTTCTCCTGCTCCCCCACTTCCCCATTCCCCTACTCCCTCACTCCCTGCCACTCTGTCGAACGCCGCCCATAATGCTTCCACCTCTGCGACTCGCCCATACAGTTTTTGAGGAATGCAAAACTGTTCAGAAACATCTTGCAAACCCAACGGCATCGGTTCAATTCGACCCACTTCTGCCAGTTGTTCAGCACATCGTTCTAGATCCGCTTTGATCCCCCAAGCACTCTGATAGCGATCCTCCGCATTCTTCGCCATCAGTTTCAAAATCAGGTCTGAAATGGGTTTGGGAATTGCAGCGTTCAATTCGTGCGGCGGAATCGGCGGTCTGGCAATGTGACAGTGAACTAGCTCCAGGATGTCTTGGGTGGGAAACGGCAACTGTCCCGTTAACAGTTTGTAGAAGGTTACGCCTAGCGAGTAGAAATCGGTGCGATAGTCGAGCATCCGGTTCATCCGCCCGGTTTGCTCTGGCGACAGATAGGCAAGCGTGCCTTCTAACACATGGGGACTTTTGAACGTCGGATTGGTGCGGTTAAAGCGGGTGGCAATACCAAAGTCAATAATTTTGACAACGCCAGTATTCGGATTAAGGACGATGTTGCTAGGATTGATATCTTTGTGAATGACTCCAGCAGCATGAATTCTGCCCAAAATATCTGTGATATCGATTGCTAATCGTAAGAAATTGGATAAAGGTATCGGACAAAAATTTGGTTGCTGCCGCATCCATCTTTCGATAGATTCTCCACCGAAATCTTCCAAGAGAATAACGAGCGTGCGCTGATAGTCTTGCTGACTATATGCTTTGATTACTCCTTCCTCTTTGAGGGAACGGGTAATTTCATATTCCTGCCTATAGCGAATTAGTTCTTCAGGAGAGGGATAATCTTGCTTAAGTAGTTTGACAATGATTGCCCGACCATCCTGCACCCTGATACCCCGGTACACAACAGATGCTGAACTTGAATAGATTTTGCAATGGAAGGCGATCCCAGCTAGAGCAATCATTGAACTCTCTCCCGATCAGTACCATGGGTTGTGTTGCTTTAACTGCGATCTGACAAGCCATTGACTTGGGTAAAACTCAACAGAAGCAACCACTCCAAAAATTTGAGTTCCGAATTCTGCGGCCGCGCTAAAATATTCGCTTTAGTATAATAACGCCTTTAACTTGCCCTTTGCAAATTACTGGACTTCGTTCATGGGAAGAAGGCAACATCGATTGAAACTGGAAGCCTACACGCTCACCGTCAGGGAGCGTGTAGGTAGTTCACACCCTAAATCCTGCATCCCCCTCAATCGCCCCCGCAGGTATCACATCCGAATCATCATCAAAAAAGTCATCATAATTATCCTCTACCCCAGATGCGTTTTGTTGGGATAATTCTTCTTGTTGGGCAAGTGTAGCAACAGAAGAAGAAGCATTACTATTTGGTTGTTGATACGCTACAGCAGGAGAAACCACTGCTGCTGTTTGCGGACTAACCATAGGGGTAATCAGTACCAACTGTGATATCTCCTCCAATCCACACACACGCTTAATCGTCTGAATCTGGCTCTCCAATACTCCAATCGCCCATAAGGCAACCTTCCTCAGTTTTTCTCCCCTAATCCCAACTGAATGCATCGACAGGGGCAACCAAAACGCTTTGAGGGTATATACTACTGTCTCTACCAACCCCATCTCCATCGGGTTAGATATCAAGTACTTGAACATCTTCCCCGTCTCCGTATTCCCACTCCTCTTTATCTGCGGTATAACAAATTCTGTCATCTCCCTTCCTTTAAACCCTACTAACCACGCGCTTCACAATTGAAGTATTACAGCACGAGAATTGTATTAATAGATGATAGACAAATCGTAGAATATAAGTGCTGCTCTGTACTTGCTTATACCATAACCTCATACTGAGAAAATGTCATCTCCGACTATGCTCCTGTTTCCCTCACAATACCCCAGCATAGTAGGAGTATTCCTAGTACATACGTATTGTTACACTCATGGTATGGTTACACATACACTAGCTATATCCCAGCATTGCAGTAGTATCCCCTCGCTACCACAGGATCGCCCTAAAAAGTCATATCCCCGCACTTAGACAAGGTATGTTTACTAGGGTCAGTAACACCTCAATTATCACAAGTTCCCAATCCTACCCGTCTCGTTATGTAACACAATATAAAACACTTTGTCTTATATTTTATTTTTTAATTGTAGAATATTTTCAGTATTTTAAATAATATTTATACTTAAATATAAATATATTTAGCTAGATAACTAACCCGCGATCGCCTGCCTTTGCAATTAGAACAATATCTCACTACACAAACATTGTAGGCATTGCAGTATTTTACGCATTGTCATAAACATACTGTGTCGGTTATAACAGTCTGTGGTGGTACTGGCGTACTGGGAAGATACTGCTATTGTGCCATATCCCCGTACTTGAACAAGGTATGTTTACTAGGGTCGAATATAAACCAACAGACTGTTTCAAGTAGTCAAATCAATTTATTAATTTCGATTAAAAGTAATTGCAATAAAACTAATTATTGAGAATAAGGAAGATTCGTTAAAAGACTATATTTATTCGTAACGACTTTGATTAAGCCAATTTTACATAACCAAAATCAAAATAATTATAAATTGCAAACAGAAATTCAAAATATATATAACTTTATATGACAAGCAATTCAAACACTACCAGAAAGAAATCCCTAAAGGTATATCTCTTCGATGACGAGAAAGCTATCATTGAGGATAAAGCTGCTGCTACCAATCAAACTGCCTCTGAGTATCTGAGAAATTGTGGGTTAAAACGGGTTATGAGAGAAAAACCACCCGCAGATTTAATCAAAGTACGAGCATATGGTGGGGCTGCTAAAAGCCAACTTATGCAGCTTAGACACCTATCTAAAAAGACAAACGACCAACAGATTATAAATGCTGTAGAGAATGCGATCGCACTTGTAGACAAAGCCATCGCCGCTGCATTCAAAATCAAACTAGAAAGCGATAAAGACGACGACGGAGTTTGTTCTATTAGATGAGCTGATTAGCTTATGCAATTAAATCTTTGGTTGGATGTTCTCACTCGGTAAACAGAGCGCGGCGCTCTTTAACCACAAGAACAGCGATTTCACCGTAACTGTTTTACCGTAGCACGACCAGTGGGGGTCAATCCTAAAATGAGCGACGGTCAAATTCGACCGCTTAAATCTAAAATATGAGCGCGGATAGCAACGTGGTAAGGGCTGACTGCACCCTTATTACGTTCACCCCACAACAGAAAAACAATCGGCTGCTGATAGTAAGTCCCAAACTCTACACAATCTCCAACCACCTTCCAAATTTCTTCCCATAAGGAAGGTTCCATCATCCCCTTCGCGCCAGTCTCACGAGTAAAATAAAAAAATTTAGGGTCTGTATCACACTGAAATTCACCAGTTGCTTCATAATAATCCCCAATTGAAGCAGCAAAGTAACCACGACCGTACTGGTTGCGAAACACAACGGTTTGATTTGAAATAAACCGACCAAAGTCAATACTGCTAAGAATAGACTGACATGGCACTTCCATCAACTCGTGCAAGAACGATTCAAAGTGACAGTTTGAAACTAAGGGAGAGTCCATATCACGTTATTACCAATCAAACTATAAAAGTTATAGCCCATAAGAAGACGGATCTATTCTGTTCCTGAGTCATTTTTTCATGCGCGCAGCTTGAGCCAGCCATGTTGGTGCTTCTAAATTAATACTGATGCCATGCGTCAAAAATGGCGTTTCGTTGGTTGCTCCCCTATCTTGCTTGGAATGGATTTACGACGTTCATCAAAATCTGGAGGTTCTTTCTTACCATGAGCTAACGGTTCCAATCACCAGACACCAACAACTTCTGCAACTCATCGATTGACTTTGTTACGGTGCATTGGGATTGTTATGCAGGATACTAACCAACTTGTAAAATCACTTTACCTGTCGTTTTTCGTGCTGAAATAGCTGCGTGTGCTACTGCTGCATCTTTTAACGGGAAAACTTGACCCAAAATAGGGGTTAGCTTGCCCATCTGAACCCAATTAAGAAGCTGTGTTAAAGCTGTATCGACAATATCAGGATGATGTTCCATTACCACGTTGACAGCAAAGCCCGACACGCTCTGATTGTTAAACAGCAACTTCTGACATTGAGCAGTTGTCAAACTAGGATAATCACCGGACAGCCAACCATAACTCACAAAACGCCCTTCAACACCCAAACAGGATAGATTTTGTGCAATCGCACTTCCGCCAACTGGATCAAGAATGATATTGATGCCCTTGCCATTGGTGATCTGAAGGACAGTTTCGTGCCATTTCGGGTCGGTGTAATCAATGGCATAATCACATCCCCAATTTTTGATCATTTCTCGTTTTGCTTCTGTACTAGCTGTCCCAAACACATCACTAGCATTCATTAGCTTGGAAAGTTGTACAAGTAGATTACCGACACCTCCTGCTGCTGCATGAATCAGTACACTTTCACCATGTCGAATTCTTGCCGCGTAATCTAGCAATAGATAAGCACTTAACCCCTGTATTAGCAGAGCAAGCACAGTATGTTCGTCAAGCGTATCTGGAATGCGAATTATCTGCTCTGGCTTGATCAGTAGATATTCAGCGTATCCACCTGCTGCAAACGAAATAGCTGCAATCCGTTCTCCTACTCTCACATTTGTCACATCTGCTCCCACTGCTTCGACTACGCCAATGACTTCCATCCCAGGAGTATAGGGAAGTGGTAATTGAAGTGGGTATGTACCTTGATGCTGCATGATGTCAGCAAAGTTTACTCCTGCGGCAATAACTTTCAACAGCACACACTCAGGACTGCAATCGGGTTTTGGTTCATCCTGGTAGGTGAGAACTTCCGATCCGCCACGTGTTGTGACACGAATGGATTTCATTACATTTTTCCCAGTTTCATTGAACTTTCTCAATATAGAGATTAGTTACCCAAAATGTAAGTAGGCACCACTTGGTAACCTTAAGCAGTAGACTGGCAGTATGGATAGGCAGCAAATAATGAATGAGGAATTTGCAACACAAACAACTTTTGAGCGTGATTACCCTGTGCGACGGCTACTCATCCTTATATCGGATGCTTGGACACCAATTGTTTTTCATTGCCTTTCAGATGGGAAAAAACGGTTTAGCGAACTCCAGCGACAACTACCCGATATATCTAAAAAAGTTCTAACTCAGGTTCTAAGGCGTTTAGAGCGTGACGGTTTGGTACATCGAACGGTTTATGCAGTTGTTCCTCCAAAAACGGAATACAGTCTCACGGAATATGGTCAAAAACTCCATGAGCCAATCGCGATGCTTTGCCAGTGGGCACGTTCAAATGAAGCAGTGATTGACGCTATCTATGCCGAAAAAGACAAATCTACAGAAAAATAAACACTGCTTTACGCAATAGTCTGCCTAACAATTGATAGACAGAAAGTTTCTGTATAATACTCCAAAGCTGCTGTTTAAGCCGAATCTTTCCGCATAATACGCTCATTTGGGTGGATAGGTCGAAAGTTTCTGCATAACATCCTAAAGGGTAGAGGCAAAAGGGTAGAGGGTGGACTGGCTCTATCTATCTTCCGAACCGTTGGGGCGATCGCCCTTTGGGCGGCTCCTCCGGAGCATCGCGGAGCGCGCCGGCGTTGAGTTGAAAGTCTCTTCACACTTGCATATAACTGTAGGTTGGGGAGCCAGCGCTGCTCGCAACGCACTGGCTCCTCAAGTCGGGAAACCCGAACTGTGCAAGTGGCTCCCCAACCTACGATTCTGTGCGCCTTCAAAGAGAACTGGTATTAGCTACCCAATTATTACCTCACTGTTACTATCTGTATAATCCGTACTTACAGTCACCTGCTGCCAAACATCCAAATCCGTTTTGACCCATTCCAGTTTTTCCTGAATCAGGCTCATGGCATCCGTGCCTAATGCCAGTCGCATCGGTGGATGAGGACTTTCTACAGCTTGAATGATGGCTTGCGCCGATGCGGCTGGATTGCCAGGTTGCTGACCATCCATATCTTTGAACCACTGCAATGAAGCACCGCTCACGGTCGCATAGGCATCAATGGATTGTTCGGCTGCTCTTAGAGAGCGTCCGTTGAAGTCTGTGCGAAATGCCCCAGGTTCAATTAAAGTGACTTTAATTCCAAAGGATTCGACCTCCTTAGCCAGGGCTTCAGACGTGCCTTCCAGGGCAAATTTAGTGCCACAGTAGATGCTGCTTCCACCAAATCCCACTAATCCTGCTGTGGATGACATATTCACAATGTGACCGCTACCTCGCTGACGCATCAAAGGCAAGACCGTTCGGATCAGACGGAGTGCCCCAAAGAAGTTGGTTTCAAACTGCTGGTAAATATCGGTATCATTGACTTCTTCAAGTGCTCCAATTAGTCCATAGCCAGCATTGTTGACCAGCACATCAATTCGACCAAATGTGGCGATCGCTGTATCAACCGCTGCTTGTATGTCTTGGGACAATGTTACATCTAGACGTACAGCCTTTGCAGTCTCCCGATAGTGCTCAATCAAAGCGCGAAGTTGCTCTGGTTCGCGAGCAGTAGCCAGCAGGTGGTCGCCCTTCTTCAACACAGCTTCTGCTAGGGCACGTCCGAACCCTGTTGAACATCCTGTAATCAACCAAACTTTAGGAGCGACACGATTTTTGTCTCTTGTCATTTGTTTTCTCCGATACAAGAACGATGAGACGCGCCTCATATTTCTTACGATAGGAGACAGCCATGCGACTGTCCAATATATATTTGACTAAGATTAATAGGTTAGACATATAAGTACGATGGAATTACGGCACCTGCACTACTTCCGAAGCGGTGGCAGAGGAACTACACTTTAGTCGAGCAGCCCAGCGGTTGTGCATTTCCCAACCCCCGCTCAGTCAGCAGATTCGTGATTTGGAAGATGAACTAGGAGTCAAGCTATTTGAACGAACGAAGCGGCAAGTGCATCTGACTGAAGCAGGCAAAGTGTTTTTAGAGCGCTCCTATGGAGTGTTAGCGCAACTCGAACAGGCTATCGTTGTGACACAACAGATCGGGCGGGGTGAGGTTGGACGGTTGGCGATCGGCTTTGTTGACTCTGCAATGTATACGTTACTACCAGAGATTGTAAGGGTATGAGCGAGAACAGTTTCCTGCTGTAGAACTGCGATTGCATGAACTGACGACTGCTCAACAGATTCAAGCGCTGCATCACAAACAGGTTGATATCGGCATTGTTCGTTCTGCCATCAGCGAACCAGGTTTGAGTGTGGAGTGCCTTTTGCCAGAATCATTGGTCTTGGCGTTGCCAGAAACCCATCCGTTGTCTGCCCAGACTCAAGTGTCGCTCTCCACATTGGCTTCGGAATTATTTATCCTATTTCCTGCCAAAATGGGACCCGTCTTTTACGAGCAGATTATTAACATTTGTCAACAAGCTGGATTTCGTCCCAAGGTGGCTCAGGAGGCAGTTCAAATGCAAACTATCATCGGCTTAGTTGCAGCAGGACTGGGCATTGCGATCGTTCCCGCCTCCTTGCAAAACTTCCACAGAAGCGGAGTCATTTACAGACCTTTACAAGAGCAGATACCTAAAATCGGACTTTATCTGGCTTGGCGGCAGCATGATTCCTCTCCAGTAATAAGCGCATTTCTCAGCTTGGCACGGAAGACGACATGGCGGGGAGTCAAATCGTGACGATACCTGAGCAGTTAGGGATCAATCACCTCACCGGAGGAGCCTCCAAGTAATGTCGAGAGCAGTAACCTGAAGCAGCCTAACTGTTTATTATGGGCAGCGTTAAACCACATCACCCCCGCATCATGCAGCTCCTCCTACCCCCACCAACAGGTTTTGACCACACCCGTCACAGACTGATCCTTCTTGCGGAAATAGGTAAAACTTGGCAAAGATACAATCAAGCGAGTACAAAAGGAACAAGCCGATAAACAAGCTTTGGTTCAGTTAACCCCGCACGAAACTACGTCTCACCCGAAGCGTGAGGTGTAGGAGCGTCACTTAAGTTTGTTTTATCAAAAACCGTATTCAATAACTTTTAATTTTCAACTTATAAATGATATCTGTCATTTACAAAAAGGCTGACTTTCTGGACACGTTAGGCTACGTGTTGGGAAAAGATGATGCTGTACTTGTAACTACCAACATGGCAGGAAAGACTGTAGCTGACTTTAACCAACAGTTTCTCGATACCAAATATGCCAACAAAGGAACGTCAAGGCAATGCGCCCACCTAATTATTTCAATTGCCCATAGGGAAAGCTATCACGAACATCTAGATGATAGCCAGTACAGCTATGTAGCAGAGGAGTACCTAAAAGAAATGGGGTATTTGCCAAACAAAGAAGAAAATAGCAGCGCCAGTCAATTTGTTGCAGTCCGACACCAAGACAGAAACCACGAACACTTACACCTAATTGCCTCTCGTATCAGGCTGGATGGTACGACTGTAAGCGATTCTTTCGATTATTTCAAAGCTCAAGAAATCACCCGTCGGCTGAGTGCTGAGTTGGGATTAGAAATTACACCTACCAGTAATAATGCGATCGCACAGAAGTTACAATCAGAATATGGTATCACCGTTCTCACCAGTCCCAACCGCTCTAAAAGCATAAGAGAAGTTAACGCCAAACATTCTACCCCTGGAGCTAAAGAGATTATTAGGGGAGCAATAGCACAAGCGATTCAAGGACAACCCACCGCATCTGAGTACGTCCAGCGCTTGGAGGAAAATAATATCCAGGTGTTACCTAAGTTCCAAGGCAAGGAACTGTTGGGATTTACCTATGTCCAAGAGAACGTACTCATCGCAGGCTATCAGGTAAGCAAGAACTACAGCTTACCAAAACTCAAGTCAGAGTTTGGACTATCTTACAAGCAAGAACGCGATTACACCAAGTTATCAGCCATTCGTTCCCAATCGCTGCTTTACATCGCCGTCATACCCAAAAAGAAGAAAAAAGCGAAAAAGGCACAACAGGAGGAAACTTTTAAACTACCCAGCGGTAATGATGGAGATAACAGTAGCGATGGAATGATAACTACGTCTATCAATAATGCGATCGCAATAGATGAACAGCACCAGGTAAGTAATACTCCAACCCCAGTAACAGCAAACTTACTCGCAACCAAAAAGGATAAAGCCAAACAACAACAAGTGGTAAGTGATACCAATGCTATTCAATCATCCACCTCTACCACTACCAGCACTGACTCAGATAATAAGGACACTAGCTCTCAAAACGAAACGGCATTATATAAACAACTCGAACAAATACCAACACCAGTAGCAGAGTTAAAACTACTTGACGACAGCGAAGATAAAAAAACCACTCATACGTCACTATCAAATAAAAGCAATAACTCTCAGCCAGAAAATACCCTTGCAACCTCATCCCATGAAAATGAGGAAAAGTTACCCTTACCTATAGAAAAGACTATTAAAGCAGCTTCCACTATAAACCCTGGTAAAATACAGTCAGAACCCACCTCAGAAGACAAATCGTGGGCGGAAAGTATCTTACCTGCTATCGGTAAAATCTGGCAAAAGGCAAACCAAACAGGGAGAATTAAGCTAATGCCTGGAGCAGGGGAACAAGTGGAGGGAAGAGATTACAGAATTACTAGAAAAGATGAAAAATTAAGCATTTCATCAATAAAAGATAATAGAGAAGTGGCATTATACGATTTAGGTGAAAATACAGTATTAACTACTAAACCGACGGACGAAGACAAACAATATTGGGGGAAAATCGCTCAAAAACAGCCACTATCTAACAAAAAACAAGATGTAGAACTTTCCTAAGTACCCTTCACCACGACATTCTACTTAATATTGAATAAACCACGATTATTATACCATTTATTTGAATTTAATCATTAAATTATATAAACAAAATTAAGTATAAAAAATAGTCAAAAAGTAAAACTTTTCTCTCTTTTTGATTGAATAATTATTAGAGGTTTTCCAATAAAATATATCATGCTAAATAAAGAATTTATGATAGCTTACAATTCATAGTTGGATGTAAATTCAGTTTAGAAAAAATAAAATCGAGTGGGAAAGCTAGCTCCAGTAGACAAATGGTTATAGAGGCAAGACATTTTGACACTCGCTTAAATCAGTGGATTCATACAGATAACAATCCTGACAATCCAGATTCCTTGCTTAAAGAGGAACTGAAAAACAGCCTGCTAGAACACTTTCTCCCAGGAGTGAATTTCTCGTTTGGACATATGGACGAGAAAGCTACCGCCGACCAATTAAAAAATCATCCCGAAGGACATAAGCTATTACTATCATCAAAAAGCCGACTGCTATATGGACCAGAAGAATACCTGGAAATTATAAGCAAGTTATGCCCTGACAACAAGGATAGAGGTGCATATGGGTCAATATTCCTTGGCTCGTGCAAAAATGCCATCAACGCAGAATTAAATGTTCTCATCGTAGATGACGCCACAGGAGAAAATGGCGGAATTATCAACAATGAACAAGCTTATCGCCTCACCGGGGACTGTTACGGACAAATATCCACAGAACTATACCGACAGTTAACCGGACACCAAGAAGGCGACCAATACTGTGTTATCCAACACCGCTTTGGGTGGACAGATAAAGATGGGGATGATGATAAGTTCAGGTTTGGAAAGGGTACTCTACGTCCAGCTAACCTCGACCAAATCCTTAATTATCAAGACCCTAACCAACCAAAAGTTGATTTAATCATCCCCCTGTCTGCTTTTAAGGGAACAGATAAGGATAACCCCAATGGTCCGACCAAACCCCAAATTAAACCAGGGCTGTATCACCAAAACATCTGGTTAGGGGAAAAATCTCAATCTGAGTTAGGTAAAACTGCTATCTCTCAAATGATTGCTTCCTTTCCCAATGGGTTAAAGGATTTTGCCGAAACAGTAGAACTCGAAGCAGCAAAACTCAAAGAAGCCCTTGATGACCCCCGCAAGATAGCCCAGCTCTATTGCGAGAAATACGAAAAACGCAAAGCCTTCCTCGAACAGCAAGCCGCCGAATTAGAAGAAGAAGCAGCCGTTGATTCAAAAGTCGCTGAGGAATTTGAAAAACTACAAGAACGGATTGCTACTGATACAAGTATTTACAAACTCATTAAAACTGATCTCGAAAGGTGGGGACAACTCCTAGAAACTGAAAAAATTCAAAGAGAACTCGCCCGATTTGTCCAAGGCGAATGGCAAGATATCTCGATTGGGAAAAGCCTCACCTTCTCGCGGGCAATGGTCATCCCATCCAAAGACCTCCGAGATGGTGAAGTCTGCATTCCCCATTATCAAGACGGCGAAGAAGTACTTAACTTCCGCTCCCCCTTCCTCAACTCCAATGGTCTGTGTACCTCAATCAACAAAATAGTTGATGACATCATTGGACCCGACGGCAAGCCTTTAGCAGGTGTTATCGCCGTTTCGGATGAAACCTCTGAGCGCATTTACAACCGCCTCAATAGTCAAATCAAATCCATCCTTGCCGAACTCCAAGAAAAAAATATTCAACTAGAGGGTATTAAAAACTACGTTGACCAAAATATTGGGAAGCTGGAAACAAGAGAGAAAATTGAATTTACTCACAGGTTTAATGAGTATATTAAAAAGCTAAATAATAAGGGATATCAACTAGAAATATTACCCCAAGAGTCCGAACAGGAAAGACAAGCCCGTGACTACGATGGCGACTGTATCGGGTTCAACCACGCCAGCAAATACCCAAACCTCACGGCTGAAGCTATCTGGCGTAACGTACCTGAAAACGCCTACGACCCAACTGTCAAACTCAAAAAACAATCGTTTTATCGGGAAAATGGCACTCAACCGGAATTTGAGGAAATCGCCATCCATATGAGTGATGGTATTAGTGTTGGTGTAATCAACAACCACCTTACCTCAATTGAGGCGCTGGAGTCGGAAATTACTATCCTCAAAACCTTTGGTAGCGAGGAAGACCAAATAGAGTACGTTATTCAGGTAGCCAAACACTACGAAAAGTTATTTGACCAAGAAAATAGCGCACAAGCGCACGGTGACACCAGCTGCGACATTCCCAACAAGTATCGCGGTTATATGGAAGAATTTGTCCAAACGTTACAAAAAGAACCCCTCACCCAAGAAAATGCGCTCTTTGCAATGGACATCAACACCCGGATATATCGGGAAATGGTTGCCGAAGCCGCGTTCCAAAACCAAATTGCAGTTGACTTATTTAAAAGTGCTAAAAAACCAGAAATGGATGTTATCCGCAACAACAGTCGGATTCTGCATCGAGAAATTAACTACATTCGTGATAAGAAAAAAGATGTTTACTTCGACAGTACTATCGAACCGACAGGTAACTCACCTGTTGAAATTCTCATTAGTAAAACTAACCAATATTTTGAGGAAGCCCAATTAGAATCACGCGAACTAGCTCAGTTTTCAAACCTTTTCAAGGGAGTAGAATTTACTCACGAACAACGCTTGCAAGCCAGCCTGACCAAGAGAGAATTTGATAAAGAGTTTAATAACGCCACACGCTATAGCCAACGCAAGAAGACAGAAAAGGGACTTTCAGTAAGTATTGATATTGGAAATGGTAAAAAGCTCGATGTTACCAACCTCCTTAAATATGAACATCCCCTTGTTTGGAACGCACAGAAAATTACCCTCAAAATCTCAGAAGTCCCATCTGAAAAACGCTCGATAGATAAGCCTCATCGGTATCGAGTTTACGCCCAAATTAATGATGAAAATGAAAACGGTAAACCTAAGTTTAGGGCACTAGGAACTGTATCTAAGGAACAAGAAAACTCGCTGCAAGAGTTAGGAATTATACCCAACCAAGAAATTACATCAACCAAGATATCCTTCCAGCCAGAATTAAGTGAAGGGCAAATTAAGTTGATGTATCAAAAGGCTTACCAAATCACCGAAGACTTCTATAATTCAATTCCTGAAGAACAAAAGCTAGCGATGGCTGCTGCTACTTGGGCAGTATCAACTACTCGTGAAGGTTCTAACTCTAAGAGCCAGCAAAACGAGGTTGAACAAGAAGTTGAAAGACAAAAGAAAGTATCAAATTTTGTATTTGCTAGTTTCCCTCAAGAAATTATCAAGCAAGTAGATAAACTTCAATTTACTGAATTTACCCTGACAGGATACAACCGTACAAGTGAAATCATCAATCAGGAAAATCAAAATCAACCACAGGAAATTAGATTTAATATTAGCGAACATCAAGACAGTAGAGGTAATATTGTAATTAAAGATGTCATCGAAGTAAAAAATCCTGAAACAGGAAAGTATGAAACCTTCGCTAACATCAACGCCACTGATGGTAAGCTCCCCATCGGTACAACCGCAACTGGTACTATTGAAAAAGGAGAAGTGTATACAGCCACAGTTAAAATAAACATACCTGGAGGGATAAATTTAGAATTTCAGGTCAAAGAATTACAAAAATTTCAATGTAAAGACCAAAAGTTTAATGGTGAAGAAGTAAATTTAACCATCATCAAAGATAAACTGGAACGGGAAGATTATGTTATTACCATTAAAAATGGCAATAAAGAAGAGAAATTAGGTACTCTTTCTAAAGAATCAGTAAAATCAGGAATAGAACAGGGATGGTTGGCAGAAAAGCCGGGTCAAAATGGTCAACAATTAAAGTTAGAAGTTACAAGTATTGCTACGGGTGAAAATGCCTTCGCTATTGGAAAGACACCCAATGGCAATTTAGTAAGAATAGATATTAACGACAAGCTTAAAAATATAGAATTTAATGGACAAGAGATATCAGCAACAGTTAAAGCTTACGATAAACAGGATGTGTATACAGCCAAAATTGGTAATTTATCTCTTGGTATTATCGGTCAACATACGGAAAAAGCATTTGGAAATAAAAGTAGGTACAGTCAAAAGAAAAGTTCAGTACAACAACTAGTCGATGCGGGCATAATTAATGAAAGTAAAGTACAAACAACCATTCCTGTTATTATCACAAGCAATGAAACTACCTGTAAACTAACTATTGACCCTGAATCAGTACAATATCCTGAAACATGGGTGAAGCGCTATCAGTTAGTTGACCAACAAAAAGAGGTCAATCCAGTAGAGCAAAAAAATAATCAGTTATTTGATAAAATTACCGAACGTCCTACTATAATATTCCAAAGTGAGGAGGATAAATTAGTAGGATTAATTGGGTTAGCTGTCGATAGTAAAAAAGCTGAGGTGACAAAAGAATTTTTAGAAAGAGTAGGAATAACATACGACCAGGTCGCTAAGTCACAAAGCAGACTGGAAGCTAGAAAAGGCATGACAGTATTCATGCTCGATGAAAGTACAATGACTCCCAAAAGAAAAGAACAGTTTATAGAAAGGTTTGGCACTATCAAAAGTAATGATACTCCGCCACTACCTGCTCCCATTATTCCTGAACAAACTGTATATTTCAGCAACCCCAACCAACAGTACACCCTAGAAGATAACTCGCAAATCATTAAAGAAAGTATTGGATTAGTAGTACCAGCCCAAGATTCCACTACTGTCAACAGTTGGTTAGAATCTAAAGGCACAAATAATAACTATATTATTGATAAAAATTGCAATATAGCTATATTCATAATCGAAAAAGACACAGTCAGTAGTGAATTAGAAGAAGGTCTAAATAGTTTATTAGGAGAAGCTATCAATATAGGTGAAATAGATGGATTTGACCAATATGAACAATTAAGTAATGAGCTTAATCAAAAAGTAGAAAAAGAAGGGAGCCTGCTAGAAATCAACTCTACACCACAGCTAAGCGAATACAAGCAGGCGCTTCAATCACTCCCGAATCGTCCCAAAGAAATTGGTAAAGAGGAAATACGTTTACCAATAGCACCAGCAAAGCCAGTTCAGGAAGAAAGTACTAACGATAAAGAGTTAAATACACTTCCAAAATCAGCATCACCAATTAATAAAACTGTAGCAGTGCCGTTCGCGGTAGTGTCTCCAAAGGAGAAGGCGATCATCGCCAATAGTAACAATAATGAAAGTAATGCCATAGAGAATACTCAAACAATCCAAACGCAACCGCAACTAGTACAGTCAAACAACAAACCTATCACCTTACCCTCAGTCCAAGCGGCAGATAAGTCTAAAGCTATCGAGATTTTGGGTAAGGTTAGTTCCGAAAAAGTCGAACAACTGCGCCAGCATCTCGAAACTAATCTCAAACCAGTACTAGAAAATGATAAATCAAACTATGCACCTGGCAGGCAAGTAGCTTGGGTTGGTGCAAAGTGGGATTTGAAAAACAAAGATTTTAAGCCAGGGGTAGAAGACGACAAGCTGATGGAACTTGTCAAGCAGGTATACCCAGATGCAGATATTGTACTTGTCACCTACTCCGAGCAACCCGGCGCTGGCATTAACTACCACCGCGACGACTCCTACGCCGCGACAGAAGCCCGCAGCATTAATATTGGGGACTCCGACTGGGGATACCGCGCCGCCAAGGAACAAATGGCATGGACAAATGATGAAAATAAGGATGCTCCGTACCAGGAATTTAAACTAGAGTCAGGCGCGGTAATGCGTTTCAACTGCAAAAATGAACACGCCGCCCTCAATACTGAAGCTGGCAGATGGTCCATTAACATCTGGTCAATTAAAAATGACCTGGGGCGAGATAATAGCGTTAGGGAAAAGTATGAAAACTTTCTTGCCTCCAACCAGCCGCCTCGGGCTGTAGTTCAATCTAGTAAAGACCTTACCATCAAAACTAACGAGTGGACACCTGGCGGGGAGATAAAAGTAGAGCGCAGCTACACCAACCTCAAACAAGCTAGTCGAAACACACCCGCACCCGCTTCAAATCAACCCTCTATCGAAGAAATTATTACTATTGGAAATCAAACCGCAGCACGCGCTCAAAATCCCCAAATTCCAGAGAATACCAAGATTGCTGGGAAAGTGCCAATGGTTTACTCGCTCTTACTGCATGGTGAACCCCCCAAACTACCAGTCAACACGACTATCGATGCCATGCGCGGACACGCTAGAGTACACACCACCAGGGGTGTAAACTACCAAAAAGCTTATGGCATCAAGGAAGGAGATATTGCGGTAGCCATTGGTAAAAATGGCGAGCAAGTAGCCTTCCGGGTAGGTAAGCAATACGAAATTACCCCCCTGATGATTCAAAACCCAGCTTATCAACAAGCCTGGGCAAACTGGGAAAAACACTCAGTAAAAGAACTTACCCAAACTCAGGCACAGAAGCATAGGATATATGGCTTATTTATGGAACCCCTGGGGGATTACGTCAACGGCAAGATTGTTCCATTCGCACCCACCAAACAAGCTACAGCAACAACCACAGTTAACATTAGTCCTGACTCCAGCGACGGGTTAGGCGCTGCACTGTCAAACGCCACAATGCTTGCCAAAGAGCAAGGCAAATTACACAATGATTATCCAGTATCGGTAGGTAACAACCCCGCTGCGCCAGCAGGACAATATGGCACTGAAACGCATACAGCCAAAGCAGAAGGAGTTCCCTACACCTCAGCCGAGCAAGCCTTCAACCACCAGAAACAAATTAACCCATCTTCCTGTGATGAGTACAAGTTAATGGTAACAGTCCTTCAAGCCAAACTTGAACAACACCCACGCCTTACCGAAACAATTACCAAACGTGGAGGAACCAAATGGCTGGAAAATTGCACCAACATTACCAATAGTCAAGATAAACAATGGGAAGGTAAGGGTAAGGAATCAGCATTTATCCGAGCGTTATCAGAAGCATATACCAATGTAGTACAAAAGAATAATGAAAACGATATAGCATCTACCCCTGAAACGCCAACTACAAGCAACCCACTTGCCAACCTACAACCAATAAATCCAGCCGTCGCCGAACACATGAAGAAGGACATTGCTATGGCTGAAGTAGCAACACAGTTTATTGGCAAGTCAGCCGCATCCCCGGAAACACCTTCTAGCACACGAAATTATGAACAGGCTTGGAGTGAGCGCGCTAATACGGGTAATTACTCTGCCAGTGACGTAATTATGGTTTCAGGTTCTGGTCCCTGGCGTGGAGTAACAAACGAGCAGATAAAACAGACATTTGAAAAAGAATACGTTCCTCTACTTAATGCTGCGATCGAGGCTAAAAGCTCGTTTGTAGTAGGTAATGCCAAAGGCACTGACCAGTTAGTTCAAAATTATCTAACAGAACGCGGCTATCAACTAAAACTGAGTAATGAAGGATACGCAAAACTCAATCTTACTGAAAATATTAAAGATACAAAAGACACAAACCAAGCTAGTACTTCCTTAGAAAACACAGCCACAACAAGTGAGATAGCAAGCGATGCACTCACACCACACAAAACTTCTAAAAGCACTAAAAACCAGGTTTCCCCAATTAATACTAAACCAGAACAAACTGATACGAGCAAAACCACCAGTACAGAAAATTTACCCAGACAACTGCCTCAATTTGCCCCCGGTATCAACCTTAACTCCCGCAGTCCAGATCCACTAGGAGCTGTACTTACCAGTACAACCGTCAAATCCAAGCAGGTTGGAGCTATAGCCAATGATTACCCGGTTTCATTCCGCGATAATAAGGAAATGCCCGCTGGAACATACGGACCAGAAACTTACACCGAATCTAAGCCAGCAGGACAACCTTTCCTGTCAGCCGAACAAGCTTTCTACGCCTACAAGGAAACAGTACCTTTAAAAGAACCAAGGGTACAGCTGATGGCTGAAATCCTCCAAGCCCGGTTTGAGCAATACCCTAAATTAGCCTCAGCCATAACCGGAAGGGGAGGAGCCGAATGGCTAAAACAGTGCAGCTATCTCGTATCAAGTGGAGAGAAAAATTTCTGGGAAGGAAAGGGATTAGAATCACCTTACATCCGCGCACTCATCCAGGGATATACTAAAGCACTAGAAAATTCCAATTCTCAACAAGTAGAAGCAATACAGCCTACCTCCAATCAAAAATCAGAACCAGAACCACAAGGGAAAAACATAGAGATAAGCTTCACTCCAAAGTTGGACGGAAAGAATATCTCCCCGCCCACTTCTCCTAAAAATCAAATTGAAAGTTCGCAAACTCTAAATGCAGACATTCAACAGGCATTATCACAAACATTTACAAATAGCCAAACAAAGTCGATAGAGAAAACTCTCGATAACATGAAACAAAGTACGATTCAAAACCTTCAATATTGGTATGAAACAGCCCAAAAATTAGGTAAAAATGAAAATTATATCAACCGAATTCAAGAAGTAACCGAGCAGTATATAAATGACAGCAGTTGTAGTCTGGAAAATGCATTCCAAGCTATGTCGCGTGACATCAAGGAACTACACCAAATTAATGAAATGACAAAGCTTGCCCAAAGAGTTGTTAAAACCTTTGGTAGTGAAGATATTAACGGTATAATGAGTGTGAAAACTGAAAATTATAAAAATTATCAAATAGCAACGAAAGCACAAGAAGAGATTTATTTAATTAAGGATAAAGATAGTAATATATTACTATATATTAAAGAGGGAAAAACCCTAGTTAATAATCTTAATGAAGAAGTTATAAATGACTTTAACTTTATGAATGATCGAATTGAAAGTAGTTTTCAAGGTGTAAAAAAAGAACTTATAGAAAGGTAAATAAAATGACAAATATAACAGAAGCAATGCATTATGCCAATATTCAGGAAAAAATGGCTCTTTTAGGCATAACTGATGAAAGTGTTGCTAAAAAAGCACAAGAAATTGGTCTAGTTACCGCAGAAGAACAAAAAAAAGCCGAAGAAGCACTTTGGCAAGAATCAATAATTGACCATGAAGAAAAAATGGCACAAGCACAAATTAGCATTAAAGGTGTAGAACCAATCGATTTTAAAAACTTTAGCTTTCACCAAAATCAAAGTCAAACTATAACCGTAGATTCAGAAAATCAAAGTTTCAATTCGGATAAAAAAGATGATGACAAAAATAGTAAGAGCAAAGTTGTAGTAGAAGATAGAGAAGTAGTCATCGCCAAAAAATCCGATGTACAGCTAGTAATAATTCCTAAATTATTAGAAGTCTTAAGTTACGAAGGAAAGCAGGAAAATGGATTGGTAGTTTATCAGGGTGAAAAGTACACAGTTAGTATCAAAATCGAAGAAAGTTCAAATACCCTTTCCCTTGATAGAAATTCAAATTCAGAAAATAGAGAAGCGCTAGTAGCTTCCAAAAATAATCATGAACCTAGTTATAGTATCGTAGTCAACAACATTACCCAAGAAGAATTTGAACGGTTTAAGTTACTGTTTAATAAGGAACAAGACCGCCGTAACAACCAGCAAGCTCAACAACAGGCTAACACAAAATCTTCTGAGAACGAGCTTGGGTAATTAATCAAAGTATTCCTATCAAGATACCGAAAAAAAATCCACAATTAATAAAAATATACTTATTCGGTATCTTGCTTTTAGGAAAAGTAATCCCAGCCATGCCAATACAATAAGCGAGTCGAAAGTAGTCAGCATCAGCAAACTGACCTACAAAAAGATTGCTAATAAAAATTAATGATTGAAGAGTAAAACCGCAAAAAAAGAGCCACGATATATCGAATCGATTGGATAAATTCACAATGCTATCGATAATATAATCCAACCATATCTTTTTTTTTTGGGGCTTTTCCATTTTAAGAGGCGGCATTAGCCACAAGTAAGCGTTTCTCCTGAGAATAACATTGAAAATTAGCCTCTAAATTAAAGATTATGACAAATGTTGAACCTTCGCCTACCTGAGAAAACACGTTAACATTGGCTTGGTAACAATCCGCAACATACTTAACTGTACGCAAGCCTAAGCCAGCACGAGCTATATGAGAGCCAGTACCATCAAGAGTAAATGTTCCGTTGCACCCACTTATTCCCAAATCAATATTCAACTGCTCCAACTGCATTGAGGTGATACCCACGCCAGTATCTTGAACCGCCAAGCGGAGGAAACGACCTACTTGAGTATCAAGCTTGATGGTAACAAAGCCACTAGCAGGAGTATACTTAAAAGCGTTTACAACCAAGTTGCAAACCATCCGCCAAAGATGGCTGTAATTCGCGTACAAGCACACATTAGCAACTTCAGGCTCAATTATAAGGGAGAAATTTATATTCTGGGCTAGAGCACTATTAGAGAACTGAGCATGGATGGAATGCAGCAGGTTAGCAATATTGATATATTCAATGTTTCCTCCTGGCTGTTGACTCAACTCACTCTTCAAATCAGTAAGCACACCTAAAGTAGCTGTGATTGTAGAGCAGGAGGTATCTAACACGGAACGCAGCTGCTCAAGGCTATCACCATAGTTACCTACTCTAGTCAAACCCAAAACAAAGTTAACCGCCTTCAAAGGGTGATAGACATCGTGGGATATCATCTCCAAATACTGAGGAAACCTCCGGAGATAATCACTTCGCCTGTGCAAGCATAAATTTACACGCTTCAGTAGCTCAGAGGAAGAAAAAGGATACACCAAAAAATCGTCAAAATCGGAAACGCATAAATGATCCGGTGACTGCACTACCTTAATAGCTGGTAAACCTTCCGAACGGATACTGGTTAGCTTTAAAGTAACATCCACTATCAAGTCAATACCTTCAAGATTGTCAGGTATTGCAGACTTAGTAACCACCGAATAATTTGACTGCTGCAAGCTATCAACAACACTCGCAACAATCTGATTTCGCTTTCTACCAATTACTAGTATTTTATACAGCACCGTAGTTACATACAAACGCTACTGAAATTATCAAAGCACCACATTACCAGGACTTACCACAGAAATATTACTAAATAAGATAAGTAATTTCTTATCTTGCACCTATCAGGATAACCACTAATGCATCAATATCAATAGATAATGTAAGAAAGTTGTACCAGAAACCAGAATCAGCAGTTCTCAACAAAGCTCGTCACTCCTTGACTTAATTCAAAATACAAAATTTCAATTCACAATAATTTTGAATTTGAGCGCAGCGAGTGGTTGGGCAACTTTGTCACAGGACAGCCCCAACCCCAATTCCGTATCGTCACGCTCATAAATTTAATGAAGATTGGGCAACTTTATCGCAGGTTTAGCCCAACTCGTGCTTCAAAAGCTCCTAAATGGTGCTTCATAAATCCCAATCAAGTGTGAAAGTTTCGTCACCATCTTCTGCTTGGTGTTGGGGCTCATCTAGAGTATGCGTTGAATCAGCCACTGTGGGCTGCTCCGCTTGTATGGGGATTGCATTGGGGTTGAGGACTATAGTTGGTATTGGTAATGCACCTTGCTTAAACGCAAAGTAGCAATCAACAATAAAGTAAAGCGTCTCTAGATAACTTTTACCTAATCGTTGGGATTCTTGGAATATACGCTCGCGGTAGCTATCTTTGATGCGGACTTTTTCTGGAGTTTTGTCTTGCTGAGAAACCATGTTAAATAGGTCGATACAAATAAAGTTAACTAGCTTGGACTGTCACTTAATTTAAAAGTGAGGAGCCAGGAGTAGGAAACAGAGATTTTTGGATGTGTTCTTAGACAACGGTCAACGGAAATTCATCTCAACAATCAGCACCTCAATAGTCAACTGACACCTTCCGTAGATCCACTGGCAGATGAAGAGCTAACAATGGCTTTAGCCATTTGCAATAGCCCATAAGAATTAGCCTCTACCGGGTTTTCTAGAATTTCAAACCCGTTTTGTATGAGCAGTTTTTTAAACCCAGGAAGCAAGCAACCGCCACCAATAGCCCAAATTTCATCCCCTTGGTGTTTGGCTTCAAGGGCAAGATTAACTGGTTTTTTCAGATAGGTTTCATACCATTCTTTCAGACAAGTAGTGTATATGTCTTTGATATCAATATCACGGCTGTATTTGGTATGTCCCATTTCCAGACAAAAGCGAATTTTCGATAAGTCCCCAAGCTTCCCACCGTTGAGATGTTTCATCTTCTTAGCAATCTCACCGATAAGAACTTCCACGCCAGCAGCGTAGGGGGTATGTACTTCTCTTTTACCTTGATTGTAACGAGAATAAAGCGTTGTACCATTCCCAAAATCTACGACAGTTAACTTTTTGGGCAACTTTCGACCAAACAAAGCACCCATACCTTCAGGTACGACTTTGAGAACTTCTACTTTGACATCAGATAGCTTGCCAGCGAGCATTGGTTGATATTCACCATTGAGTATTTGACACAACTCTCTTGTCAAAGCAACATCATGTAAGCTGACAACTACCTTTAGGTGCCAAACCTTGCGATGTGGTAAATGAGCCAATGCACCCAATAAAGTAATAAGGGCGTTGTTGACTTTGTTGATATTGTTGTCTGTATTACGCTCGAAATAATACCCAGTGCGGAAAGCTGACTCCCCAACAGTGTAGGCATTACCATTAAAAACCACCCTACCGGGTACATCTTCCATGTCTTCTCGTGAGATGTAACTAGGAATTCTCAGGACATCAAAACCATCGACTAACAGTTTGACGCTACCATAGCCATTATCAAAACCTGCACAAAAAATCTTTTGATTCGCGTGAATGTTCTTAGAACTCATAGGGGGTCAAGTGGGGTATAAAACCGGAATGAGTTCAATATACCCTAAAAAGCACCTATATATACCCTGTATAGGGGTTAATTTTGCTGAAAAAGTTCTTACCAATTTTTGGGGTATTTATAGCCCCCACTTATACCCCATAAATGATTAGATTAATTATGAAAAGGGAGAAGCACGTTCTTAGCTGTCCAAATAGAATGAAACCGCTAATAACCGAGCTTGATATCAATTTATAACAATCGCTTCAATCTGACTAATCAACTGCTCTAGTTGCTGGGTTTTATTTGGGTCATTCCAAAGCATCTTGTTTTTCTTTGCCATTTCAACTGTTTTAGTCAAGCGTTGCTTGAGGTTTAGAGGTTTGGGCGGTGTTTTAGTATCATTTAATGCCTTAACTCGTTGCTTGATTTCGGAAAGGCTAAGGGAATGACTAATTGCTTCTTCTAGCAGATTTTGTCGGCTATATTCATCTTTGATACTAGCAATCAAAATCCCTTTAGTATAATGAATTTTCCCCTGACGAATAGCATTTAAGATTTCTGCTGGTTTTTTAAACAAAGGCAGCCGAGTAGCGACGAAGGATTGCCAAGTGATTTGCCCGAACGAATCAAATATCTGTTGAACAAGTTCAGCTTCTTCGCTAACCAAAACGTTTTGGTTAGTGGTTCCTTTCGTGGCATTATTCATCCGATATAAAAAACTGACCACCTCTTCTGTGTCATATCCAAGTTGAATTTCAAGCAATCGCAAAGTATTATCTAACTCCTCCAAAGCACTAAAATCTCGGCGATTTGTATTTTCCGATATGGCAGCGTGGAAAGCGGTACGGTCATCCCAATCAAAAACCTTGACGGGAACAACCTCTAGTTCCAAAATCGTTGCCGCTTTTAATCGACGAAGTCCTGCAACCAGTTCATATTTTCCTGATTGACTTGGATCGGGGCGAACCCATAGAGGCGAACGAATTCCGTTGGGCTTGATATCGTTTAATGCCCATTGTTCTAGCTCTTGTGGGTCGTAATAATGCCGGACTGGCTTGCCATCTGGAACAAATGTGAATGTGCAAACAATAGCACTGCGCTTAATAAGTTGTTCTTGGGTCACATCGGCTGTTTGGACAATTTTCTGAGCAGTCGCTTGCCCAAAAACGAAGTTCAATTCTTCGTTGTCAGAAATAGCATCTTTGAGTTGTCGTCGAGTCGTCATCTAAAAATCTCCTTCAAGTGTGGAAACCGTGAGTCAAATGACCGAATAGCAAGATGGTACGGCTGAAACCGCTACGATTCAGATTCAAATAGCTTCAAAGCTTCTGTAAGGATTTTGGTATAAGCACGTGCCGCTGCTTTGGCAGCCTCTCCTTTCATGCGAAACACCGTACTACCTTGTCCTGGCGCATCCTTAATGCATTGACGGTCGGGGAGAGTGGTATTAAGCAATGGTATGATGCCGCTTTGCAAGGCTTCTCTAGCTTCTCGCAACAAAATAGTGTTGTCTTTCACTGCATTGAGATAAACCGCTGCAATCGGGGAACCTCCTCGGATCTCCTTTGCCTGACGCACGAACTGCATAATTTTGCCCGTACTTGCTAGGTCAATCATAGAGTCCCTACAGGGAATGAGTACTAGATTGGAGCGGATCAAAATTGCTTTGGTCACTTCACTTGCATTCCCAGGTCCATCCACAACCACGATATCGTAGGACTCTGCCAACAAAGGAAGTTCGTCAAACAGAACCTCTGGATCGCTGATGATCTTGTAAGGCAGTCCCAGATCCTTTAACCAGCCGGATGAACTTTGCTGACCATCTGCATCAACCAGGATAGTGGAATGTCCCTTCTGAGTAAACCAATCAGCAGCATGTACGGCTCCTGTTGATTTGCCTGCTCCACCTTTCTGGTTAGCAAATGCTAAAATTTTGGGAAGCTTCTCAGGTGTAGCTGCAGATTCTGTAGACTTAGATTTTGGCATGGGCTTCATTAATATTACTCACGCGTTGGTCAACAAGAATCAAAATCCTGACGCATTGTCGAGCCAGCACTGCGGACGGGTTTCCCGCCGCAGGTGTCTGGCGTCCCCTAACATTCTGGCAGCCTTGTTAGAACGAGTACCCAACTCCGCCCACAAATCAACGGAATGAAGGAAGCTCCCTTCGAGAGCCGCTAACGCTAAGGCAGAATTTTTACGTGTTAGACCCCCGCCCCAACTTAAATACTCGTTTTTGATGCAGAGTGTCATGTTTGGTTGGACATCGCGACTAAAAGCTGGATTTGACACTCCCCTGGCTGAACAAATTTCGCTGTCGCTCATTTGTTCGTAAAGCCAGGGGATTCTACATTCGCCGTCGCCACTTGCTCTACCAGGCTTGCACCAAGTAGCACAGAGGTCGCGACTCCTGTAGCGTTACTTCGGGACTGTCCGTCCCTAGCTTGTTTTCCAAGATTCAAAATATTTATAGCTGCGTTCACGTCTCTCTGGAGGCACGACCCACAAGCACATTTATGTGTACGAGTTGAAAGAGATTTTTTCACAATTGCACCGCAATCTGAACACTTTTGAGATGTCATTCGAGGATTGACAGCAACAACTGTTGTATTGAACTTACGAGCAAAATATTCTAGCCAACGACGAAACAGAGTCCAAGCTACATCATTAATAGACTTGGCTAAACAGTGATTCTTTACCATGCCTTTCACGTTCAAGGCTTCATAGGCGACTAAGCTGTTAAGCTTGCACACGTTACGCGCAATTCTCTTTGCGTGTTCATTCCGTTGCCTACTTACTCTTAAATGCTTCTTGGCATATCTGAGTCTAGCTATTCGTCGTTGATTTTTACCTTTTTCTTTGTTGTATATCTGACGTTGAGCGTGCTTGATGGCTTTCTCGGCTTTACGAAGAAACCTTGGATTTTCTTCATGATGACCGTTGGAATCAGAGTAGAAAAACTCTAAGCCAACATCAAGACCTAATTCACCATCAGCCGTTCTGGATTCAGGTTTTACCTCAATGTCAACTACAAATTGACAGTAATATCCGCCAGCTTTCCGAACCAATCGAACCCGTTTTATGGATTTAACACGGTAGGTGTGAATATCCCACTTTCCTAATAATTTGACTTCACCAATACCTTTGTCATCGGTAAAAGTGATGCGCCTTTTTGTAGGATGCAATGACCATCCTGAAGTTTTGTATTCTACTGAGCGGTTATCTTTCTGGAAACGTGGAAATTCCTTTTTCCCAGGTTTTTTAGATTTACAGTTACCGTAAAATCTATCAATAGCACTCCAAGCTCTTTCTGTCGCAGCCTGACAAGCCATTGAATTTAATTCTTTGACAAACTTGAACTCTTTCCGCAGTGCTGTTGAGTAATTGTTTAGGGCAATTCGATTAATTTTTGCTTCACGAGGTGCATCTATCCAATATCTGATAGCTTTATTTCTGATGAACTGGGTCGTACGAATAGCTTCATCGATAGCTCGATACTGCTGTTGCTTACCTTTCACTTTGTACTCTAAAACCAGCACTGCGTTATCACCTCCTTGTTTTATTCTGTTTCATACATGTTAGCTTGAATATGAAACGTATGTATGTACGAAATGAAGAAAAAAAGGTTAAACTGTCTTTTGACTGACCGCAGGCATCGCAAGCTACTTTTGTTGTCTGTAGAACTAGACAGAACTATTAGTAGTATGGTTGATGAATGGATTGATTCACTTCCTGAACCAAAAAAAGAAAATATCACGGCAGGGTAAACCCTGCGTCGTGGCTTTCATCCCTGGGCTGAAGCCGCAGGGTTTTCAGCCTACCCTTTATAAGCGAGTGAATAAAGTTGACCAACTTTGAGTAGGATTTATCCAAGGGTGAACTAACCAAAATGTATGGTTTGATGATACCACTGAATCCAGCAAACTTCAAAAAGTGAGATTAACCAAAACGTTTTGGTTAATCTCACTTTTGCCTCAAAATCAATCCGTCACGAGGTTCCGGCGAGCGAAAAACAGCACGAGCGTATTTACCACGCGTAAACGAGGGGGGCTTGACGATCAACACCTCAGCTTTGCTGTTTTTCTCTTCGCTTAATGGGTCAGACAACTCTGGACATACAAGTGTCGTTCCCTTGTCCATTCTTCATCAATAGGTTTTGACCACACCCTATCCCATCAGTGGCGTATCTTCGTCAATTTTGCCGATTGGGGAGATGAAGTCGCGCTTACAGTATAAAAAAGCAATAAAGTTAATAGCTATTTGTGTATAATTTTTGTCAAGTCTCAGCACAGAGTTGAAAGGAATGTTACAAATATTATTACGGTGCAATCGAAAAATACTTCTAACATGAAATTTATCAAAACTGTTATAGTAGAAGACCAAAATATATTCAGACTTGGTTTAAAAACTGTACTAGAAGGAAGCGACAAAATTAAGGTATGTGGAGAAACAGGATACGGTAAAGAAGCTCTAAGCATAATTAAAAATACAGAGCCAGATGTAGTCATTGTGGATATCGGACTACCTGACATCAGTGGCGTGCAAGTAGTTGAAGAAATCAGAAAAGTCTACTCAAACAGAATTAAAATCATTGTTACAACAGGAAGTTGCGAGAAAAAGATAGTCAAAGAAGTATTTAAAAAAGGGGCAACTTCCTTTTACAGCAAAAACAATGTCGAAAGTAAAATTATCGAAGCTGTTATAACCACCTACAAAGGCGAATCTTGGATTGATAGCACAATACACACAATTGTAGCGCAGGCAATGTGCGAGCCTAATACTAAAGATACTCCCGGAAACATGATCACAAAACGAGAGTTTGAAGTCCTAAAATTGCTAGCCAAAGGACTAACGTATGAGGAAATGGCTAACAAACTCTGCCTAGAAATTAGTACTGTACGTTCGCACGCTCACCGAATAATTAGTAAGCTCGATCAACCAGAAAAAGACGAAAAACATAGACCCACTAGAGGAAAAGCTGTATGTGAAGCTTTAAAACTAGGAATACTCCGCCCAGAAGACTTAACTGAAGAAGTATACAAAGAAGCGAAAGAAATTGTTCCCAATTACAAGAACCGCGAATTTTTAGCTGCATAATCAGCTATTTCCTAATTTTAGCGTCAATTATACAGCCGCCTGGATTCTTACCCTTACGACAAACTTGAATAATCCCAGCATTCTCAGTATAAATTTGTCGGGCATCGCGTCCTTCTTTAGATTTAGCCCACTCTAAAAGTTTAGCGTCTTCAGGCTTCAAATTTGCCACAGCAGGAGATTTACCACTCGATTGGGATGCTATAGCCATATTGAAAGTAAAAGCCCCTATAGCCGCACCCAACGCCAAGACGCAGCCAAAGACAAAACTAATAGTCGCTAAATTAAAGTGACTGACATTAGACAAATCTAATCCAACAGGAATACCTTTCTCACTTTTGAGGAGAGAAAATTTTTTACTATTCCTTACTAACTCTTGCGCTGCTTTAGCTATTGCAGCCTGCTGCTGAACTATCGCGACTTCAGCCGCATCACTTAATTTGTTATCAACCTTGAGCGTCCAGCCAGCTATCACAGTATCAAGCTTGGCAGGTAACTGCATAATTGCATATTGAGTAGTACCAATCTGCGCCCATAACTTAAACAAAGGGTCAGATGGCTTCATACCCGACTTGGCTATCAACTCTTCTATATACTCTTTCTCTTTCTCTAATTGCTCTTTACTAGGATTATTTTCTGTAGGTATATTTTTAGTATCAGTCATAAAATGGCAATCAAATAAGCTGATAAAAATAAGAAATATTTTAGAAACTGGCTTCTTGCTGACTTAATTCAGTACGGTCTCTTTTCAAGCCTAAATATACCGGAGCAACATTGTGATTCATGACAGTATCATGAAAATTATCCATCCAGTTAAATACCAGCGAGCGATATAATACTTGCATATCTGACTCTGGAGTAATTGCAATACCGTAAGGTAAATTTGTATCTTCTAAATCTTGATAAACATAATCTTCGAGCTTAGGCAATATTAGTTCTACCCCATCTAACTTGTTAATATCTTCCTGAATTTGAGTCCCATCATAGTACTTAAAACCATCCCCAAAATGTTGATTTTTCACTACTAAATAATCAGCGTGACTACTAAAAATATGATAGAGAGATTGCAAGTACTTAACACAATCTCTGCGGTTTGAAATAGGATGAAGAAAAGTGGCACGATAGCCTAAAGAACTCAAATTGTCTAGAAAATATATTTCCTTCTCAAATCTAAAAAAATCCAATAGATTTTGACCTGGCATATCAGTAAATGCCAAATCAATTTCTGAAAACATCTCCAGTTCGTTTAATAAAAGGTCAGAATCACCTCTATTCAGTCCTAAATGCCTAATATTAAAGCCTAATTTATCATAGACTGATAGCTGATTAGACAAGTCACCAGGACGCTGACCATGATAAAAAGCACGAATATTTAAATCATGCTTTTTATACAATTCCAACAACAGTCTAGAAACTGTAGACTTACCAACACGCGAATCACCCATTGTAATGATAAATCGTCTTCTAAACATGTAAGTTATGCAGCATTTTGAGCTTTGTCGTCTACAGTAGCTTTCTCACTTTCATCTTCTTTTACAGTATGTGAAAATCCTTCAGGCAATTGCTCGCAATTAAAACCCAGCAAATTATGAGCTGGCTTTAATTTTTCTTCAAAATCATCCAACCACGACTTAACTCTTGCCCTAACAGCAAGAAGAGAACCAAAATCTTTAGAAGAAGCTTGTCTGAAAGTTAAATCATTTTCATCAATGAAATCATAGCAATAATCAATTAAATCAGGCATTAAAACTTCTACTAAACCTTTGCCAAGTAATGTTTCACGAATAGGAGAACCATCATAGCGACCAAATTTTTCCTTATCTCCAAAAAAGAGATTTTTAACAACTACATAATCAACTTTGTTTTCACAGTATTTATGTAAAGCATTTAAAATGTTTACAGAGTCACGAAGTCGATTAATAACCGACACCATAAGTAGGTGGGCGGGAAAAAACCTAACTATGTTAAGATAGGTAAATACGGGAAATAAATCTACTTAAGTAACGAATGATATGGGTGCTCGTTTAAGGATATTCCTGACGCGTGAGCAAGACCGAA
>JAHHIB010000080.1 GCA_019359075.1 Kalymmatonema hyalinum WJT4-NPBG1 | reverse complement strand
CGTTGCCGGGGATAGGGGGATGCAAATCGCGCCTATCTAGACGCGACCAATGAAGCAGGAAATTTCTTCAAGGCGACTTGGAGAAGCCCCACCCTCAATCCTTTTGGTAGGGTGGGGAGAATGTCACTGAAAGCCAGCAGTCAAAACTGCAAAAAATCACAAAACCCCAAAAAGGGCTTATTGCATACTGCGGGCGATCGCCAACAGTTCGTCTCGACTGACTCCGCTGGGAGTGCAGATCTGAAATAGCATATCCCCTTCTTGCCACTGGATCTGTCGTGCCTGGGGGTTTTGATCCCATCGCATCCCATCAAGAGAGCCTTGATGAAAAATTGGCTCCCAACCTCCCTCAACATACTGACCAGTCCAGTTACCAATTTGAACCAACTCAATCTTTGCACTAGCACCTACAGGGCTTTTACCAGGTTGTTGCAATGCTGGCTCCTGCTTTGATATGATTGTCTTTTTTGACCACGACAACATAACACGTGACTTTTGTTCCTTTGAGGTGCTTCCTGCTTCTGGTGCAGAAAAGCCTTCTTTTGTTGCAAAAAAGATGGGACCAAATAATGGTTCTCCATCAAGCCGTTGTTGAGCAATCAGGATCAAAGCCTTAGTTTGAGGATTTTCATAAGGCAAAATGACAAGATTTCCGTAAGCAGAACCTACATCCTGTAAGATAAAGCCAGTGGGTAGATAAGTAGGCTCCTTCAAGTCAAAACCTCTTTCTATCTCCATTTCTCTAACAGTTTTAGTGTTTCGGAACTCCTGTTCTACCTGTTCTATCTGTCGCCTCTGTTTTGCTGTATCGGGTACGACTTTCGGCGTTCCACCTGTAGATGTAATACTATCGCTGCTAGTGCGGATAAAATGTTCAAAGATTGTCTGTGCTAGAGAACGCAACGAAGGTGTCGATACGACTACGACTGATGAAATAGCGAGCAAAGCCATTGCAGCTATAGAAAATCGGTGAATAGGACGAGAACGTAACACAGCTAACTTCATAGTTCTGGTTCCTTGTATGAGTACGTTTAGAGATGGAGAAAAGCGCGACCTGTTTTGCTGAGTTTCCGGCAACTCCTCAGTTTTCTGATTTGGGAAAACCCCAGAGGCGTCCACCACATTCGCTCCCAGCAATCGTGTTTCTAGTTCTGCGGCAAAAGCAGGATCTGGCTGTATTTCTTTAGAGACAGCGACTAGCATTGCAGCTATGTCCGTTTCAGATTGTGATAGGGTCGGTGGTGCAGAGACACTCTCTGCTGCCAGTTGAGCACTGAGGAATGTGTCTAAGTCCTCAGCTAACTGCATTTCGTGACTTTTTGGGTGGTTCTCAGGTGTCATTGCTCTTCTCCTTTTGCATGAGGAGCCAGGTGTTGTTGCAAATCAGCTATGGCTCGATGAATCAGCATTTTCACTGCTGCCTCGCTCTTTCCCATCACCTGAGCGACTTCAGCAGTACTTAAGCCTCCAAAGATTCTTAGGGCAACGGCTTCAGCTCGATCTGGAGTCAGAATAGTCTTGACACATTGAGCAATTTGCTCTAATTGCAACTGTCGGTCAATTTCTTCCTCTATTGAGGGAGAGGGAGACGATAGCTGGTCAACAACTGTTAATGGCAGTGTTTCCCGGTTGTGACGAAAGTGATCGCCTGCTTTCCTACGGGCTATGCCCATCAGCCAAGCGGCAAACGAGCCGCGACCTTGGTAACTGGCAATCGACTCCTTTGCCGCCAGAAACGTTTGAGTCGTCAAATCTTGAGCATGGTGTACATCTCCAACTCGCATGAAAAAGTAGCTATAGACATTTTTCAAATGACGGCGATAGAGTTCGGCGAAAGCAGAAGGATTGTGTTTGGCATCCATTGCCAAAATGTTGTCTGGTTTTGTCGAAACCTCCGAATGGAGACGTTGCCTGGGAATAGAAGATTGAGGATTATTCATCCAGGATGTCCTACATAATGATGTAGATGCGTCTTTTACACGCTTCATATAATCAGTCGTAGTAGGACGCTAATTCGTAACAGATAAATTCCAATAAATTCCAAGAACATTCATGTGTGGTAGGGTTGTCCTAAGTGCAAAATCCTATTTGCACTTAGGACAATGTTTTTCCCACCTTAAGATGCCTAACATCGTCAAACAGCCGTGTGATGAGGGAGTGATTCGCTCGGCACCATGCACTGCTCCTTGCTCTAGAAATGCCGGACGGTGGGTGCTAGCAGCAACAATCCTCGGTTCGAGCATGGCGATGATTGATGGTACTGTTGTCAATGTCGCACTTCCAGTCTTGCAATCAGAGCTAAATGCAACCACTACCGACGTGCAGTGGATTGTGGAGTCTTATGCACTGTTTCTTGCTGCTTTAATTTTGGTTGGTGGGTCATTAGGCGATCGCTTTGGAAGGCGGCGCATCTTTGCCTATGGTGTTGCTCTCTTCGCCTTAGCCTCGGTCTGGTGCGGTTTATCGCCAAATGTAAGCCAACTCATTATTGCTAGGGCAGTTCAGGGAATTGGTGGTGCGTTGTTAGTTCCAGGAAGTTTAGCTATTATCAGCGCCTCATTTAGCCAAGAACAGCGCGGACAAGCGATTGGAACTTGGTCAGGTTTCACAGCCATCACCTCAGCACTTGGTCCGGTTCTAGGTGGTTGGTTAGTTGAAAATGTCTCTTGGCGTTGGATATTTTTTCTCAATATTCCCCTAGCTGGTATCGTACTGGGTATTTTGTTTTGGCGCGTACCAGAAAGCCGCGATCAAGAGTCTGCAAGACTTGACTGGTGGGGGGCAGCTTTAGTAACTCTCGGCTTAGGGGTGATTGTCTACGGACTGGTCGAATCGTCTCACTTAGGATTATTCCATCCTCTGGTTCTAGCTTGCTTAGCAGTTGGCGCACTTATCTTGAGTGCGTTTATTTTTGTTGAGGCGAACAACCGCGCCCCGATGATGCCATTGTCTTTATTCAAATCGCGCACCTTCAGCGGTGCAAATTTGCTCACACTGCTGCTTTATTCAGCCTTGGGCGGGGTGTTTTACTTTCTTCCGTTCAATCTCATTCAAGTGCAACGCTACTCGGCTACAGCGGCTGGTGCGGTCTTCTTACCGTTTATTTTAATCATGTTCTTCCTTTCACGTTGGTCTGGGGGATTGGTGAGTCGCTACGGCGCAAAACTCCCCTTGACAATTGGTCCAATCATTGCTGCTCTTGGATTTGCTTTGTTTGCTGTGGCAGGTATAGGCGGTAGTTACTGGACAACATTTTTCCCCGCCATAGTCGTTTTAGGTTTAGGTATGGCAATCAGCGTTGCCCCCTTGACAACAACGGTGATGGGTGCTGTCAAGCAGCGTCAAGCTGGTATTGCTTCCGGAATTAACAATGCTGTTGCTCGCACTGCTGGGTTGATGGCGATCGCCATTTTCAATATCTTTGTTTTCAATACATTTAATCGCAGCCTCAATCAACGTTTAGCAGCGCTGAACATACCGCTTGAAGTTCAAAAACTATTGGATGAACAGCGCATCAAGCTAGCGGGTGCTGAAGTTCCTGCTGGTGTGAGTGGCGAGGTGAGTGGAAAGATAAGACAGGCGATCGCTCTTGCATTTGTAGATAGCTTTCGCTTGGTGATGTTGATTGCTGTTGGGTTGGCTTTGGCGAGTGCAGTTGTTGCTTTTGTAATGATTGGGAGAAGTAAAAGGCAGATGCAGCAACAGTAAGGATGAATGGTGCGTTACGCTCGGCTTATTGCTTTTTTCTTCACAAATTCCTCAACTTTTTTTCTATAATTTTTTCTATAATGAAAGTATAAAAGGGAAATAAGCTTTGCTTTACAAAGAATAATTAGCGGAAGCGATCGCTTCGGAGGTGGCAAATATGATCAGAGCCACAGTATTATTAGTAACAGTTCTAGCCCTTACACCTGCTACTGTTTTGGCACAACAAGAAAAGCAACCAACTTATGATTTAACAGTAACAAGCGGGCAAAAACTAGATTCTGAGAAATTATTACGGATACGTCTTAACCAGCAAATTCAGAAATTTAATACAAAGGTTGAGCAGGCGCTTAGAGAAACACAAGAGATCAAGCAGTTTAGTACACCATACTTAGTCGAATTCCAAAGGAGAAATCAGGATATACAACGCCGCCGAGATTTTCTACGTCCCAGCGGTCTTTAAGGTGTTTTTTGACATTTTATTTCAACTTTTTTCGTCGGATTCATCAAATTTCAGATCTTATATCATGTCCAATTAAATAACCTTACTAAGTTTGTAGAATTGTAGGGTGCGTTAAAGCCAGAGTACGGCACTAAGAAATGCGATGCGTTACGGCAAGTTCTGACTCTCTCAAACTTTCAAATTCTGACATAGCCGTAACACATCCTACTTGATATTTACTTTATAAACGACTTCTAAACCATCTCGTCCTATACTTAGCTTAAACCCAGAAACTTGGAAATCAGCGGCAACAGTTTACTACACGCGTCAACTAATGTTGCCGCAGTGGGTAAGCCAGCTATTGTCCCTTTTAAAATGTTCATAGCCGTTTTAGCTTCTTTTTGCTTCTCCCCTTCTTGAGGATTTTTCCCAGCTTCTGCTAAGGTTTTTACTTGTTCTAATGCCTCAGCTTTATCTTCTTCGGGTAAGTCCTTCTCAGCCTCAATGGCTGCTTGCAATTGCGTCAACAATTCCTTAATTCCCGGTTTTTCTGGTTCCGCAAATGGTAACTCGTTGATGGTATTTGTTACCGTACCGCTAATCTCACCTAAATTCAAAGCTTGTCTGCTGGCATTAAAATCTCTGCCGACACTGCCAATTTCAATTTTGCGGCTGGCATCATTGCTGTTAGTCATATTTTTATTCTCTAATTTATTGTTAACTTGAACATTGATAGGCTGATTCGCTAACGAGATAATCATCTCTGGAATCTTTGCACTTTGTTGGCGATGAAAGAGTATTTCCTCATCTTTAGCTTGTAGTACTCCTTTATATCTTTGTTCTACGGCTTGCAGTGCTAATAGATAGTTTTGTGTAAAATCACTATGAATCTTTTCTTTATCGGCATCAAGAGGTACACCAACCTTAACGACGGCTACCCCATCACCTTTGTTTTCAATACTTTGTAAAGCTAATTCTGCATCTTCATTTTGGTTTTGTACTGTTTGGAAAGCGTTAACAAAAGCTTTCCAATCTATGCCGTTGCGGAAAATTAAATCAACAGTATTTAAAACTTCTTCAAACAGCTTGGTAAATTCTCCTGGTTGAAATTCGCCACTACTGGGACGGCGTTCTCTGTCATCGGTTCCTGGCTTGTAGTTTTCTAGAAGGTAGACAAAGCGACAATCTACGTTATCTAACTTAGTTGTACTTTCAATATTCCACGCTTCTACACAAGCACCGGTCATGTGAGCGCTGGTAAAATCAGTGCCAACAGCTTGAGTGAGAGTTAAGTTTGCCCACTCTAAACAAGCTCCTTGGAAGGTGGCTTCACTAATATCAGCATCTTTGAGATTAGCTTCTTTCAGGTCTGCGCCTATCAGGTTTGCGCCTTTCAGGTTAGCACCAGCATAAAATTTTCCTCTACCATTGCCAGTGACGAGTAAATTGAGAAAATCTCGTTTAGCCAATATCGAGTTGCCTACTCGGGCAAAGTCAAGTTTTTTTGCCTCGTAAAAACGAGTGCGCGTCAGGTTTGCATTTCTAAAATCTGTGTTTTTGAGGGTTGCACTAGTAAAGTCAGCGTTTGTTAAATCGGCATTACGAAAGCTGGTTCCACCTGTAGCTGCAAAGGCAAGCGCTAATGAACAAATTAAAGCATTTTTCTGATCTACAGCTAAACTACGCAACCCAATATAGGCGTTAAGTAGCGTGAAAACAAAGGCAATAGCAAGGGTAATAGTTCTCTCGACGAAGGCTTCGTCTGTAGTGGTTATGGAGTGGCTTCCAAAAGTGAAGAACCAGCTAGCAGTAATGGCCAAAGCAAAGGCAACTGCAACAGATCCGGCAACAGCTCCGGCAAAAGCAAAGGCAACAGTAACTGCTCCAGCCACAGCGATAGTAATTGCAAAGGCAACAGTAACTGCCCCAGCTACAGCAAAGACTGTGCCAGTGGCAAAATTTGTGACAAAGGAGCCTAGAACAAAAGCTCCAGTGAAGGCAACAGCAAAAGCTACTGCAAAAGCTCCTAAACCTGCTGTTAAACCCTTACGGATTGTGACAAAGAAAAAAACTACCACCACAAATATAGGAACTACACCAACGATCATGTTTTTGGGATTTGTGGTGTCAAAAATATATATTACGAACGCACCCGTATAGGTTGACAAATACCCAGATAATCCCGACAGCAACCATGAGACTATGAGCAACGCAATAGTCCAACGACGCCGTAGCCCAGCCTTAGCGCCTGCGAAGTCAGCATCTTTGAGGATAGCGTTGGTAAAATTTGCCCCTCTAAGATCTGCCCTGCAAAAGTTTGCCCTACTCAGGTTTTGACCTTTAAAAGAGCGACCTCGGAGATTTTGACCGGAGTAGTCTGGCGGCATAACTGGGTCAGTATGAGGTTTTTACAAAGATTTTATACAAGTTTGCTGTAGGATATTCCCGATTTTGTGAAATTTTCATCGATATTACTCGTAATGAGTCCACATACTTAGATGTAAAGTATCCATTCATATTAGCCCTGGCACAGGTGCGGCTACACAGACAAAACCCGCCTACGCGGGTTTAAAACTCTTAATTTTTTGTTAGTCCGAACCATAAGTCATTCGTCACTTGATAGATTTCAAGCACTCACCTGTACTAGTCGTCAGCTTGTAAAATATAAAATGAAAAAGCAGTGAGAAAGATAAAATATGACTACTAAAGAATTATTAATCCAAGAAATAGAAACTTTACCACCAGAGTTGCTAAAAGAAGCACTTAATTTTATTCGAGAAATCAAAACCAGTCATACAGAAAAACAGTCAAATAAAAATAACTTACGCGGTTCTACGGCTGAAGATTTACTAGAATTTGCAGGAACTTGGGAAGGTGATGATATTAGAGAATGTCTTCAGCTTGTTCATGATACTCGTATGCCACTAGAATTTTAAGAATGTATTTGCTTGACACAAATCATTGCACTTTTCTGATAGAAGGTGAACCAAAAGTTGTCAATCACTTTCGGGAACTAGGTAAGGTTAGACTCGCCAGCAGTGCCATCGTCGCAGGTGAACTCAGATTCATGGCACAAAACTCCCAACAAAAAACTGCAAATCTCATCAAAATTCGAGCATTCCTCAACAGAATAGATATTTATCCAATTGATGATGAGACGGCAGAAATTTACGGAGATTTCAAGTCTGAAATTATTAAAAGATTTGCAGCAAAAGAAAAGAGTAAACGCAAAACAACTCAATTACAAGAAATTGGCATTGGTGAAAATGACCTGTGGATTGCTGCTACAGCTTTACGCCATTCATTAATTCTGGTTACATCAGATAGTGATTTTCAAAGAATGCGTCAAGTTAGGGAATTTCCTGTAGAAAGTTGGATTTGATTTATTTTATTTTCTATGGAGTGTCGAAGTAAGCGCAAAATTACAAGATGCGATCGCCGAACGCGAGTGCGTTCCGCAGCTGAGATCTTGCAAGAGTTGCAACACTCAGGAGGCGAAGCCTCCAAACCCTCGTTACCAGGTTCAACCTGGTAACGAGATATAAGAGCCAGAGGCTCTTATTGAGAATGCTGCAAGATCTGAGCCAGAAAAGGCGGGACTTTGCGCTTACGCCAGTCGCCGTGACAGTTGGAAACACTCCTTGGCTGCGCTGGACTCACCGCGAGGAGGGGAAAACATCTCCCCCTCTCTGCTTGCGGTGAGTCCAGCGCTGTAGGCGGGTTTCCCGCCGTAGGCGACTGGCGAACCCGGAGGGAGAGGGGGTTGGGGGGTGAGGTTCCTTTGTGTATCGCAACGAAGAGAGAAGAACGGTTCGGTATACCAGTTTTAATAAGCGAAGGACTGATAAACCTCTACTTCTGGTTTCTCCTCAACTGAATCGACAATCGGATTAAAACGCAACAAGTGACGAGCGCGAGGGGAAAGTGTATCTAAGGCTTGCCGTGGTATATTAATAGACACTTCAGGACGATACAGCCAGCGGCGACTATAGCCAATAACTACCATCGGACGTGGTGTTGACGTGTGGTTAGGCGTACCCCGATGCAAACCCCGCACATCGCGGATCATCACGTCACCGGCTTGCATTGTCACTGGTTCTAACTTGAGTTCACCCGACTCCATACGGCGCAGTCCTTCCTCCTTGGACATCATATGTGTGCCGCGTGTAATCTCCATTGGACCGTTTTCTAGGGTGATATCGACCAGCGGAAAGTTGATTGCTAGTTGATATGGTGGCGTTTCTTGACCCGTTTCGGGGAACAGTGGCAAAGTATCTCGATGCACGTCTTGATAATCAGAACCAAGCAATGGCGTATCAGTTGCCAACTGGCACATTACCATGTCTTTGCCTACCAGTAGCTCCGCGATCGCCAAAATATCCTCATCTTCGTAAATATTTGCATCGGCAAAGGGAGTTGTAAACGGAAGCGTGACATAATAACGGGCTGAGCCTCGGTTTTGAAGCTTGCCTTGGCGCTCAATGTGCTCTTTAAGTAACGGTGCGAAAGCTTCGCGCCAAGCATTGAGTGTTGCCGGGGAGAAGTGATTGGGCAACACGCAGTAACCATCTTTCAGTACTGCTTGGGCGAATGATTCAATTTGTTGTTGGGTATACTGTTTGATAGTCATATACTAATTTTAAAATCAGCGATCGCCGATAGTGGTCAATCACGTGTTAAAACTTGTTACACAGTTTCGGCAAGTATCCTGACCGAAAAAGAAAAGGCTTCGCCGTGAGCTCAGCGGCTCGAGTGAGCCTTCGCCGAACTCCGAACGGATACAAGCCCCCAACTTCGGTCATGGACAGGAAAAAATGCACAAGCTAATTATTCGAGCAAGCGGATTCATCCGTGGGGTCTTCAATGCGTGAATTTTGAATGAGCGAATTTTGAATTCCCCGTAAGCGCAAAGCGCAGGCTCCGCCAACGCGCAGCGTGCCCGTTCGGCCTCAAGCCGTGCCCGAAGGGCTCAGGGCTTAGGGGTTGACCCTTGCTCCCTACAAATTAATACATTAAAGCTGAGCGCAGGTATTTTAATTTTAGTTTCGGGGATAATTCCTTTTATAAAGCAGTGCTGAGAGGGAGAACCTACCATGACATCACAAGAAATAGTGATCTGGCTACAAGAACGCACGGCTTTAGGAATTCTCTCACCTGAACCCTTGAGCGCGCTAGCTCAAGTTATTGAAGAACAAGTTTTGAGCGCCAACCACCGTCTAGTTACGGAAGGGACTCCTCCAGAAGCGCTGTATATTCTCCTTGAAGGTAAGCTGGAAAGCGAGAGCAGTAATAAAACCAACCCAAGCTTAGCTATTGGTTTCCTCGCCGGAGCAGTCATTCACCTGCAAGAACTCCTTTTGGATGAAGTGGCTCAGCGTACAATTACGACAGTCACAGAATGCCACTTGTGGGTTGTGCCTGCAGCTAAATTTCGGGAATTAGTCACCCAATACCCCGAAATTTCTCAAGCTGTTTCTCGCCAGATGGCACAAGAATTGGCTCAACTCACATCTGCTTTTACCTACGAACAGGAACGTTCCACAGCGTTGCGACCATATTTAGTGACCAAGGCGCAACGTGGAATTGTAGGGACCAGTCGCTATGCAGTGCGTTTGCGAGAGGAAATTCGAGAAGCTGCTAGCAACCGCAAGTCAGTGTTGATTTTCGGGGAACCTGGGTTAGAAAAAGACAACATAGCAGCTCTCATCCACTTTGGTTCTCCTTACCGACGAGAATCGATTATCAAAGTGAACTGCGGTATTCTCCAAACAAGTGGTGCAGATTTGTTTGGTCGCTTTGGGGGCAAAGCAGGACTACTGGAATGGTTGGGGGAAGGCACTTTAGTACTCAACAATATCCAAGAAACACCTCCAGAGTTGTTGCCAGCATTGGCTAATTTGGTAAAAACAGGTCAATACACTCCTGTCACTCGTTCAGGAGAATCAACTGCTGAACCCCGCATGAGTAATGCTCGTATCTTGATAGTTGCAGAAAAAACTCAGCAAAGAATTGAGCGTGCTGTCGGTCATGTTATCAAAGTGCCACCGTTGCGGGTGCGGAAAGCTGATATCAAAGCGCAGGTGGAATTTTACATCAGTCTCTACACTCGGTCGAGAGGTATTGCGCGACCGAAAGTCACACCGGAAGCTTTGCGCCGCTTGCAGTCCTATGATTTTCCCGGCAACTTGAAGGAGTTGCAAAGTCTGGTAGAAAGGGCGGTAGTCCAAGCTGGGGATGCAAAAGAACTCACAGAAGAAATTTTTTGGTCAGCCGACACCAAGAAAAAGCAATTTCGGGTAAATCTTTTAAATGTTTATCCTGGGTTGCGAAAGTTTCTTCGTAGCCCTTGGTGGCCTGATCGCATCAACTATGGTTTTACTTTAACAGCGTTTGCCCTGATTGTAGGGGTGCTGTTTCTTGGTCCGCAAACGCGCGATCGCAATTTCGCTTTAAATTTATTTTGGGCTTGGTGGTGGCCCTTCTCCCTGCTGGCATTTCCCTTTTTAGGTCGCATCTGGTGCTCTATCTGTCCCTTTATGATTTATGGGGAAGTCACGCAAAAGCTATCCCTGTGGCTGTTCCCTCGACAACTCAAACGCTGGCCGAGGCAACAAGCGGAAAAATGGGGCGGATGGTTTCTCTTTGGGTTGTTTACCCTGATTTTCTTATGGGAAGAACTCTGGAATTTAGAAAATACGGCATACCTTTCTGCTTGTTTGCTGCTTTTAATTACTGCTGGGGCAATGATTTTCTCTGCCATTTTTGAGCGGCGCTTTTGGTGTCGGTATCTTTGCCCGATCGGTGGAATGAATGGTTTATTTGCCAAACTCTCGATGACCGAACTACGGGCACAACAAGGTATTTGTTCTGCCACTTGCACCACATATCAATGCTACAAGGGTGGACCACAAAAGGGCGAGGGGATGGAAACTGATGGGTGTCCGTTGTATTCTCACCCAGCCCAGTTGCAAGATAACAGAGATTGCGTGCTGTGCATGACTTGTCTTAAGGCTTGTCCGCATCGTTCGGTTGAGTTCAATTTACGTCCCCCTGGAATGGAACTGTGGACAACTCATGTACCGCATAGCTACGAAGTGGCACTGTTGTTTTTACTATTGGGGGGAGTATACCTTCATCGCTTGAGCGAATTGCAATCTTTGGTAGGGCTACATCTGGATTTAACTCAGTTTTTGCCCCATTTAGGATTATCGTTGCTGGCTCTGATTATCCCAGTCGTTATCACTTTTTTGGCATATGGCGTGATGCAAATACTATATATAAGTCACAAAGGTTTAAAATCTACTCAGCAAAATCCTAAGCCACGACGATTTGTAGAGCTTGCCTATGGCTACTTACCACTCGTACTAGGAGGAAACTTAGCTCATTATCTGCGTTTGGGCTTGGGTGAAGGAGGGCGTATTCTCCCCGTGACTTTTGCAACCTTTGGTTTGAATGGTGAGCAATTACCTATATTGCTGGCTCATCCAGCGGTGATAGCCTTTTTGCAGGGTGCCACCCTGATTTTTTCAGTGCTGTTAACGGTGGTGTTAACACAAAAAATTGCTCGTCAGCCCATGCGATCGCTTTTTTGGCAACACCTAGCAGCTATAGGGCTAGGAGCTAGTCTGTGGGCAATTATTGTGTCTCGTTAATGGTTCGTAGTAAGCGCTGAAGCGCTATTGTTTACACCATTTTGAATTTTGAATTGTTTATGGCAAGTTTTATAGAACCACCACGATTACGCATCAATGAAGACAGCGAAGAAGAACGACGCGCCACTTGGCTGGAACTTTTTTATGATTTGGTGTTTGTCGTTGCAGTCTCTCAACTCGCCCACTATCTTCACGATCATGTTTCCCTATCAGGAGTGTTGGGCTTTGTGGCTCTTTTTATACCCGTTTGGTGGTCTTGGATTGGCACCACATTCTACGCCAACCGCTTCGATAGCGACGACGTAGCACATCGGCTCCTGATTGCTTTACAAATGCTTGCCATTGCTGCACTAGCTGTTAATGTCCATCACGGCTTGGGCGAAAGTTCCACTGGCTTTGCCCTTTCCTATGTTCTCGGTCGTGTTGTGCTTGTGGTTGAATACGTCCGCGCAGGACAGCACATCCCCAAAGCACGTCCCCTGACAACTTGTTACGCCCGAGGTTTTGCAATTGCTGCTATCCTTTGGACTATATCAGCATTTCTACCGAGTCCTTGGCGGTTTGTATTCTGGGCATTGGGACTGATCATTGACTTCGCCACACCGCTGTCGGCACGCAAGTTGATGCTAGAACTACCTCCTCACCCCTCCCACTTACCCGAGCGTTTTGGGCTATTTACAATTATTGTATTAGGCGAAGCGATTGTCGCTGTGGTTCAGGGAGTTTCCGAGCAGAAATGGGATGTTTTGACTGTGATTTCTGCTGTGTTCGGTTTGGGTATTGCTTTGAGCCTATGGTGGGTCTATTTTGATAACCTTGGTGGTACACCTATTCAGAGGGCACGGACAGAGGGAAGAGCGGTCATTCTGAATATATGGCTTTACACCCATCTACCCCTGGTGATTGGCATTGCTGCTTGTGGAGTTGCTGTGGAACTTGTATTGATGAGCAAGCCAATGCTAGCACTACCCGATGCCGTTCGTTGGCTGCTTTGTGGCTCTGTTGCTTTGTGCTACCTCGCTTTAGCTATTCTCCACCGTTTGGGGGTCATCCTCTACTGTAAAATCCGTACCAAGTATAGAGTTGGGGCAGCGGTTGTTTTGCTGGCGATCGCCATTTTTGGTAAAGGTTTATTACCTGTTGCGGTCATTGGGCTTGTCGCCGTAGTCTCAGCTGTACAAGTTGTACAAGATGTGTCTCAAAGTCGTCCTACAACCCGCTTAGTTGACCCAGAAATTTAGTTTCAAGTCTAGCAATGAAAATGAGTCGCAGCGCAAGCGCCCCTATTTCGGCAGCGGTGCGGCTTGTTTGCTTAAAATGGGTAGTAATACCCAAAGATGAGCGGCGTTGGAATCGCAATTAAGTATGAGTGACTCCATGAGAGATATTATCACTGTCTACATTTGGCTTCCCAAGGATTTCTTAGGACACGCTTCAATGCAGGTAGGCGAAGATACTTATATAAGCTTTTGGCCTAACAAAGAAGTTTTAAACCGCTCATCAACTGATACTTGTAAAAATATTACTTGTACAAATATAATCAATTATAAAAATAATAACATTAATCAGTTGTTATTTCAGCATTTAAATCAGATAAAAAGTGATAGTTACGAACAAGATTGTTTGATTTTAGGTAAAAATGGCTCTAAAAGAGAGGCAGACTGTATAGTTGAGTTATTCAACCTTCCTCAAGAGCCTATCAAAAGATTTTGGAGAGAATTTCAAACTCAGCAACTTTCCTACCATTTGATAAAAAGAAACTGTTCTTCAGTCGTTGCAGAAGCTATAAATGAAGGATGGAAAACTTATGTTGCGGCTGCTCAAACAACAGTCAATAATTTTTTTGGAGATTTGAAAACAGTTGCAGAATATGAAAAAGATTTTGAAGCATTAAGCTTAACGACAGCTGCATTAAATTTAGGAAGATTGCTTTTTTGGTCTCCAAAACAAGTTTTGCTTTATGCACAAATGGTCAAAAGATTAACAGATAAAGCACAAGCGAAAGCTAGCCTATAAAATTTCGTTGCTCTCAGTTCGAGTGCTAGAAGTAACTTACTCTACAACTAGCCAGCCATTTGGTATTATCGTGTTGTCAGCTACAGTTTTGCTAGAGATAAGTAAGCAAGAATAGGAGGAAATGTCTAATAATGCAGCTTTTCCTTTGTAAGTCATGCTGCGATTACATGAAACCTCGAATCATTGTCTGTGGCTTAAGTCGCACCGGATATAAAATCTTTCGTTTGTTGCGACAACAGGGGGCGTTAGTCGTCGGCATTCATCATAAACCCATCCCAGGGGAATCAGCAGGAGATGTGATTGTCGGCGTACTGCACGCAGCTAGTACCTTAACAGCAGCGGGAATTCAGCAGGCGCACACTTTGGTGATTGCTGGACCTGACGATGAACTGAATTTGTCAATTATGATGCAAGCGCGGGTGTTGAATCCGCGAATTCGGATTATCAACCGCTTTTTTAATACAAATTTGGGCGATCGCCTCGATCAAACTGTGCCCAACCACTTGAGTATGAGTGTTGCCGGTTTGGCAGCACCCGTCTTCACGTTTGCGGCTTTAGGAAACCAAGCAATTGGACAAATCAAGCTTTTCAAACAAACTTGGCCGATCCACGAAGAATATATAGATGAAAATCATCCGTGGCTAGGGCGCAAGCTGGTTGATTTGTGGAATGACCGTTCGCGGATGCTAATTTACTATATGCCACTTAAGGGTGAGATCGATTTGGTAGCTGCGGTGTTGTCTGGACAAGAACTCAAGGTGGGCGATCGCGTGATCGTTGGTACTCAACCCCGTGTCCGTTCCCCCCGCAAATCGCTGATTGCAAAATTGTTGAAAGTGCTGACCAATTTGCGGCAGTTTAAGAAACACGCGGAATCAGTGGTGGCAATGTCTATTGTGCTGTTTGTCATTATTGTGATTGCCACACTCACCTACACTTCTACGAATACGAATATTTCTATTGTTGATGCCTTATATTTTGCAGTAGGCATGATTACAGGAGCAGGTGGTAATGACAAAGTCGTAGAAAACGCTCCTGCCAGCATTAAATTATTTACCGTTCTCATGATGCTAGTTGGGGCTGCCGTGATTGGTCTATTGTACGCATTGCTCAATGATTTTGTTTTGGGCAGTCGCTTCAAGCAATTTTGGGATGCAGCACGAGTTCCCCACCGCCATCACTACATCGTCTGTGGCTTGAGTGGCATTGGTATAAAAATTGTCCAGCAACTCTATGCTAGCGGGCATGAAGTGGTAGTGATTGAGCGTGACTCCAATAACAAATATGTCAACACTGCCCGTGGAGTCGGTATTCCCGTCGTTTATGCTGATGCTAGCTTTTCAGCCACACTCAAAGTTGCCAATTTAGAATCTGCCGCAGCAGTGCTTGCCGTCACAGGGAACGACGCGACTAACTTAGAGATTGCCCTCAAGGCAAAATGCATGACACCGAAAGTGCCAGTGATAGTCCATTACGCAGAGCCGGATTTTGCTCGTATGGCCCAACAGGTGTTTGACTTCGAGGCGGTTCTGAGTCCTGCTGAACTCGCAGCCCCAGCCTTTGCCGCTGCTGCACTTGGTGGAGAAGTACTCGGTAACGGTATCACAGCAGATAGTCTTTGGGTAGCTTTTGCAACCTTGATTACAGCCTCACATCCTTTTTGCGATCAGCCAGTGAAAGATGTCGCCATGTCCGCTGATTTTGTGCCTTTGTACTTAGAAACCAACAGCAAAACCATCCACGGCTGGGATTTACTGGAAACGAGCCTGAGTGCTGGGGATGTGTTGTATTTGACTATGCCTGCGACACGGTTATATCAGTTGTGGCGTAGTGCGCCGCCGCAGGTGATGGCGAGTTAGGCTGACTTTTCACTCTTATCTGGAAAACCTCGCTTCCATTCCTCTCTCCTGCAAGCAGAAAGGCTTTAAATTTCTCCCCCGGACCTCAAGAGGGCTGGGGGGTTAGGTCATGCTTGTCTTTTCCACATGACGTGAAAAGTCATCTCGCTCTGGCGGTGAAGATGCAATAGCAAATAAGACAGTTACGTAGACAACCTGACGGGAATTAGGTAAATTTTTTAAAAAATGAGCAAATTTTGATATTTTACTATATTTTTTGGAAATTTACCTTCTCATTAATTCTTCTGATTCCTGTTAAACAACAAATGCTCTTTGTAAGTACTGCAAAGTAACAGTTTTCAATGAATTTTATATCGAGTAGAGTCGTAAAAAACGTTTCCTACTGTATTTTCGTAGTACTAAAGTTTTACCAGCAGCAAATTGAGAATTAATGTTATACATACTACCTAGTTTTAAATGTAAAGAGACTACATTTTTATTAATTTTTATTAGTTTAATGTAATTCCACCATATACATGTTTAAGTAAAAAGTAAAAATTCGCTTTTTGTCTAATTGGAAACTACTATTAACTATAGTATTTTGCCAGAGTTTTGATAAGCAGGATAAATAATGTAACTTTGAATACATTTTGTTGGGCGAAGGATTTGATCTATTGTTTTATTAGAAGAGAAAAATCATCATACTAGATGGTTTTTAAATGCCAGCAAAGGCTCTCTTCAGTAGTACAAGGAGGCAAAATTATGTCCACAACTTTACAAACATCCTCAGTAGAATACTTGGAACAGCTATTACAGATGGCTGCGGTTGATGCCGAGTTCTCTAATGAGCTTCGGAATCATCCAGAAGTGTTTGGCATCAATGCTGACATTGAGTTACCGAACTCAGTCGAGAAGCAGGACCAGTCCTTTGTTGCGTTGTTAAACGATGCTTTAGGGCAGCTCGACATCATGGCACAGTGTCAATCTACCTGTAGCGGGGGACCCCTGACCATCGTCTGTGATGGAACTACCAAGTAAATAGGTTGAGTAATCCAAAAAGGTAGTTGATAGCCTAAAGCTATCGCCTGGCTAGCAGCACGACGCGCTTGTGTTCCTAGCCAGGTTTCAAGAAAAACATTTGGTGTCAGAAAGATAGCTGAAAAGTTGATCGAGACGCAAAAAAATTGGAAAATATCTCGGTTCTAAATTTAGAGATTAGACTGCAACTTGGTATGAGATGACTATGCTCAATGATTCTTTTCTCCTCAAATTAGCGTGCCGTGCTAGTAACCTAAGAGAGCGGGGTATAATCATCGAAGAACTATTTCAAAGCAAGACACAGGCGGAATGGAAAACACCTCTGAGTCCTCTGGATAACTGGAACATAAAGAAATTAACAAGTAAATTAGCTGTACAGCCAGTTAAGGAAGCTTTTGAGAAAGGAACCATTAGTCAATCGCTCATAGATGATTTACAAAAGCTGCTCACTGACTATAAATTAGCTGAACGAAATTTAGACAATTTATCTGATTCAGACAAATTAGTTTTCATCGAACTTCATCGTCAATGGTTGCCAGTGTATCAAGCAGCAATGGCAACGTTGGATTTACCACAAGACAAATTTTGCCAAACTGACTGGTACAAAAGAGAGATTTACTACGGAAAATTTGCTAAAGTTTGCGAACCGTTTTTGCGATTGTTGCACAAAACTTTGCAGCCGTTTTGCGATGCAGTCGATGCAGCTTGCGACAATTGTCAGATTCATCAGCAGGTGGTGACTGATATTGAGCTTTACTTGCTGAATCGGTTTGATATGCACCTAGCCTGGGCGCTGGAAGCTAATATCAATATTTACTGCTCTCAAAACAAGATTGACAAATCAACTGATAATCCTGATGCCTATATTGCCTATCTGGAAAAAACCTTTCATACCCAGGAGGATTATCATCGTTTTTATTGTCAGTTTCCCATGCTGGGACGTTGGTTAGCACAGGTCACCTCTTTTGTGTGCCATCAGGGGGAAGAACTGCTGCAACGTTTGAGTTGCGATCGCCATGAACTGAGTGCGACTTTCTTTGAAGGTAAAACTATTACAGCGATTAAATCCTTAAAATTAGGCAATTCTGACTATCATGGTGGCGGTAAGAGTGTCGTGATTGTGGAACTAGAACTAAACAATTGCGAACCCGCCACTATTGTTTACAAGCCTCGCTGTGTTGAATCGGAAGCAGCGATGCAAGGTTTACTTAAGCATTTGGTTCAGCATCAGGTTGTTAAGTTTGCGACTTATCAAGTCCTTTGTAAAGAGGACTATGGGTATGCCGAGTTTATTCCCCCAGGAAAAAATGATGTCCAAAGCCAGCAAGCTGTAGAGCGATTCTACCAGCAACTGGGTGGATTTTTAGGTATTTTCCATATCCTGGGAGGGGGCGATCTCCATCATGAAAATATTCTGGCAACTGATGGTAACGCTTTCATCTGCGACTGTGAAACGGTTTTAGAAGCGGTGCCTTATGGCATGGACAAATCGCTCGGAACAATCTTTGATTCAGTGTTGAAGACTGCCATGCTGGAATGGCCTCGTGATGATGCTGATGATGGCAATCAGATGAGGATTAGCGGCTATAGCGGTGGCGAATCTTACGAACTCTCCTATACTGTCCCCAAGGTTAACGACCATCGCATGTCATTTGCCGTGGGAATCGAACATCAAGGCGGGGTACGGATTGAAATTGAAGCCACCAATCGCATTTATTACCAAGATCAGCTTGTACAGCCTCAAGATTATAAAAACGAGATTGTGGAGGGGTTTAACCGAGTTTATGAGTGGTTTCAACAAAACCAGAACCAGGCGATCGCGCTCATCCAAGACTTGTTCTCATCCTCCTCGGTGCGCTTTCTAAATTGGGGAACACAGGCATATGCTAAATTAATCATTGCTGCACGACATCCAAAATGTCTTGCCGAACCACTGGAAGTAGATTTGCTTTTCAATACTTTAAACGAACACCATCGGCAGTGGGACGAAAACAGAGAATTGGCGCAGATGGAGCTAGCAGCAATGTGGCAATTAGATGTCCCCATCTTTACTACCAAAGCCGCCAACAGCCAAGATTTGATTGCTAACTATCAACAAACACTGCCTAATATAGTAGCAATTACCCCTGTGGATAACGCCTGCCGACGGATTCAGAAGTTGTCTACAGAAAACCGAATCATCCAAAATCAGTATATTTATACTAGTTTATCTCCTGAGGAAATCAATAGCCCCTATTTCATTGCCTCAGCTGTTAACTATGCTCAACAAATTGGCTGGCAATTGTGTGAACGGCTCCAACCTGACACCAGTAAGGCTCCGTGGCAAACCTGTGACTATACCGCCACTGGCAAACGCCTTGTGGATATCAGCGCCGATCTCTACGATGGCTCTGCTGGAATCTGCCTATTTTTGGCTTATTTAGATGCTATTCAACCACAACCAGAATTTCGCCAAGCCGCAGAGCGAGCCTTGTCGCACGCCATAGAGCAACGCGATACTACGTTTGTTGGAGCTTACAAAGGGACAGGGGGGTTGATTTACTTATTGACCCATCTAGCTCAACTGTGGAACCGACCAGCACTGCTTGATCTGGCGGTAGAGTTGAGTGATGAAGTTAAAGCCAGAATTCATCAAGACCAATACTTTGATATTCTTCATGGCGTCGCCGGACTTATTCCCGTGATGCTAAATTTGGCAGCAGCGACTGACGGTAAAGGAATAGATTGTGCTGTGCAGTGCGCTCAACACCTGCTTGCGGAGGCAACTCGCCGAGGTGATACCTTGAGTTGGCGTGGTGGACGACCAGAACTAGCGCGAGACAATCTCACCGGTTTTTCTCATGGGGGCAGTGGCATCGGTTGGGCGCTGATTTTGCTAGGTTGCCACCTCAATCAGCCTGAGTACATTACCGCAGCTCGTCAAGCGTTTGCATATGAAACAGCTCACTTTGATCAACAGCAGCGCGATTGGTATGATTTACGCAAATCCGTGATGACATCAGAAGACCCAAACCAGAAACATTTTGCTAACGCTTGGTGCAACGGTGCAGCCGGAATTGGTTTGAGCCGGATTGCGAGTTGGGCAGCTTTAGGAAAAACTGATGACGATATATTGCGCGATGCTTACATGGCGCTGAATGCAACTGTGCGTAATTTTAACAAACTGGGTAATGATTCGCTATGTCACGGCAAAGCGGGTAATGCTGAACTATTCGTGCGAATTGCCAAGCTCAAGGACGAACCTTATTTACAGATGGAAGCGAATGTGGTTGCACAGGCGCAGTGGCGTAATTTTGAGAAAGCGCGGTGCTGGATTTGCGGATCGAATACGAACGATATTTTCCCTGATTTGATGCTTGGAATCGCAGGAATTGGAATGCACTTTTTGCGGCTAGCTTATCCGGAGCGCGTTCCTTCGCCTCTGCTACTCGACCCACCTCCACAGGTGTAGGTTTTTTAGGAGTGAAGAAAAAATGAAAAATGCAATTATTTTGGTCTGCTTGTTGTTACTAGGATTCCTACTAGGAATGCCATCACCAGCCTTGGCTTTCAAAGTGCCAATTCACGAACAAATCACCCGAGAGGTGTTGGCTGATTTCCAAGTGGTGGCTGGCGGTCAGCAGACACTCAAATTTACTGATTATGCTATTGACCAAATTGTGAAAGCAAATAAGGACACAGACGATCTCCCCAATCAGTTTAACAGTGAGAAGCATTTTGACGGCGAAGACTTCCTTGGTGGTAGTAAACGGGTCATGGATCTCAAAGAAAGAGTCATTAGCAAAGTGACCTCGGATTCTCCTCAAGCTACCTCAGCGCGTAACGATTTAGGGACTGCTTTACATACTATCCAAGACTTCTATGCACATAGCAACTGGGTAGAACTCGGTCATAGCAGCCCGAATATCAACACAAAGATAGGACGGGAAATATTCTCCGGAGCGGATACAAAAACCCTAACCTGTCCCACAGATCCAGCGATTCTAGGCGGTGAGGGCTTAAAGCAACTAACTTCTGGATATTTCATCATCGATTTGGAATCCAGGATCTGTGGCGTTCCTCAAGGAAAGTGTCGTCATGGTGCCCCCTTGGTATGCCCTGATGGACTCAACAAAGACGATGACAGTCGCCCTGGATTTTTGACGGCACGAACCTTAGCTGTTAATGCTAGCAGAGATTATCTCGATCAGATTTTCAGCGACTCTCGCATAGCAGGTAATGTTAATGTTATCAAACTTTTGATGCGAATCAATACTAATTAATCAATCTCCCCTTTTTGAACTCTTGAATTTTTTGAGGTAGCGATGTCAAAAGAAGCTGTGATTAACTTCTATGAAGCAATCTTTAATTCAGAAGAATTGAAACAGGAGATTAAAGCAATCACACGTCCGGAAGAACTTATTAAGTTAGGAGCCAGAAATAGCTACTATTTCACGATAGAAGATATCACCCAAGCAAATACTTCTTCTACTCGAAAAAATAGCAAACCTCTTTTCCCTACAAACTCTTCTGATGCTGACGTCAGCAATAATTTTACCCAGTTTTACCATTATGAGTTTGAATTTTCGGAGATTCCAGGGTTTGAGGAAATAGCCCAGGAATTTGAAAAACTTAAAATTAAGCCCAGTACAGTGCATTTAAATTTGTATGAACAAAACTTTCGGGAAGAAGATTGTAAATTTACATATGTCTCCCCAGCTTCACCGGCATTTAAGCAGATGTATGAAGAATTACAAAATTCCTATTTGGATTTAGATGTCCCCGGTCCTCAACCTGAATATGCGTGGCGTCCATTTCATTTAATTAACCTGGACGTTTATGTAGAGCATCCGCTCTATGAAGATTATTTTCGGACAAAAGTGAGGCTGCTCAAGCTCCTAGAAGATTTTTTTGCAACTGAATTTAGGTTTTCTGGAAGCTTATGGTATCCCCCAAACTCCTATAGATTGTGGCATACCAACGAAACCCAACCGGGTTGGCGAATGTATCTGGTTGATTTTGACTATTTTGAACCTAAGGACGAGGGAGAAGCATTTTTCCGCTACATGAATCCTTCAACTAAAGAGTTAGTTACCCTGGAAGAAAAGCCAAAGGTAGTCAGATTTTTTAAAATCGAAAACGAGCCAAGCAAATTATTTTGGCATTGCATCGCTAATACTACGAAATCAAATAGGTGGAGTTTTGGGTTTCAAGTTTCTAATAAATGGATGGAGAAATTATTGCAGTCTTCTTAAATAGGATGCCTCCGAAGTAAAAAAATGAAAAAACTTCCAGAGGTACATCCATAAATCACCGCAGAAGTGTTAATTTTCTAAGTAGTGGCCAGCGGTGAGAAGATGCAGTAGATATTGTCACTACTTTATATTTGTCCTGAACTAACAAGGGAGAAAACAATGAAACTGACAATTAAGCCGATGATCCGAGCAATTTTAGCGGTGTTATTTGCCGTTGTCTTAGCTTGCGGTTTGCAGGTGAGGACTGTAAACGCTGAAGGAATGAAACCGACGCAGCCAACAACGCCAACACAACAACCGACAGAGCAAGCAACTTCGCCAACAATTCTGACAACAATAATGCCCACAATGCCCACAATGACCACAATCCTACCAACAGTTTCTCCAGAATTCTATGAGCAACTGCAAGAGGAGGCGAAGAAGCACAAGGCAGAAGCAAACAAAGCGAACTAGGGCAACCAGCAAAGCAAACTAGAGAAAGTGGAAATTGACGCTCCCACCCCTTCTAGGATGTTGTTGGTCAATTCATATGAGTTAAGACCCTCCATAGACTCGTTCCCAGGCGCTTTGCCTGGGAATCCTTTACTAGAGGGCTACTGTCTTTGTGGTAAATTTTGGAAGGCTCTGCCTCCAAGACTTGCGTTCCCACCCTCTAGGTGGGAACGAGAAAAACGAGAAAATTACGAAATTTCACCGTTAAATAATCAGCAGCTACAAAAGAAACCAAGAGGCGAGAAAAAAGTTATGAATACAGGCGAGAAAAAAGGTACGTTTAGAGGTCTGGATCGAGATGAAATCCGACAAATACAGATGTTAATGTTCCTGTGTTTGTGTCTCTCACCTCAGAGTAAGCTACGTCAGTTGTTGGAAATGGCCTTAGCAATTCCTGAAACTGAAACGATAGCTCACGCTCAGGCAACTCCGTGTGATGATGTGAGCGTGGATGGTCTGTTTAACTGGTTGAATTCGGTGTTTGGGCAAACAGATATGACAGAGTCGGAAAAACGGTTGCTGGAGTGGCAGAATGATCAAACCAATATGGTACCCGCTATTAATGAACTTAAGACGATAGAAAGCAAGCTGGGCTTTAAAATTAGCATCGAAAAACTTAATTCTCAATAACATCAATATGATTTTCTAACTTTTTTTGTGAGTCATTGCGATCTGACTGCTTTTATTAAGGAAAAGGAGGGCTTGCATGGGTAAAGATTTATTAAAGTATTCTCCTATCGCTCCACGTGAGTGGCAATCGGTGTTGGCAGCCTACGAGGCTTCTGCGCCGTACAATTATGCCGTTATAGACGATTTCCTCCAGCCTGATGTTTGCAAGCAGCTTCATCAAGAGTTATTGACTCACCCAGGATGGCGCTACCAGGATAACACGGGGCAACCTGTCGTAAGCAATATGGGCCCTAGTATCGAGACAATTTTTACGATCGCGGAATCCCTCAAAGCCCAATGCCCCTCTTTGTTCTCTGAGTATGAGTTGATTGAGCATTGGGCGCTCATGTACCCTAAAAATGCATCTGGGAAGGTACACTCTGACATTGGGTCTTTAACCTTGAACCTCTGGCTAACGCCAGAGGAGTACAACTTAGACTCTTCTGGGGGTGGTCTGATCTTTTTTGATGTCAAACGTGAATCCGAACCTCCGCCTGGTAAGTCTTTGTCATATCTTTGGTCAGAGGAGTATATGAAAGATCATACGGCAGGTCAAAAGGTCAGCGTCAGTTACAAATGTAATCGTGCACTTTTGTTTGCAGCGAGTACCTTTCATCAAACTGATGATTTTCGCTTTGCTAATACGAAACCGGAGTCTCACCGAATCAATCTTTCTTTAGCATTCGACAATCCTACGGTTTATCATGAGCGTAGTCGCTCGTTAAAAGAAGCATTTACCAATAACAGTAATGGAAATGAATCGCCCAATTAACTAAGTTTCCACCTTCCATTTTCTAGCAGCAGATTGCATCTTTTTACGGATTAAACTTGCTGATGCAATTAACTAAGTTTCCACCTTCCATTTTCTAGCAGATCCAGTAAGAAATGGTGGTACTTCACCAAAGTCGGGCGATGTCCAACACTAATGTAAGTTGTCCCGGTTTCCACAAGATGCTGGTACAGATTTTCCTCGTTTTTGATATCCAAAGCGCTGGTAGCCTCATCGAGAATGGCATAACGAGGTCTAGTAATAAACAGACGGGCAAAAGCAACCCGCTGTTGTTCTCCCAAGGAAAGGACATCAGACCAATCTTGTTCGACATCTAAACCACCGAATCTCTCCGCTAAGTTTGGCAAGCCGACTTGTTGGAGAACACGACGAAGTTGCTCGTCCTCCAGTTGACTCTCAGTACTTGGATAAATTAGCTGATTGCGTAGTGTACCCAAAATCATGTATGGGCGCTGGGGCAGAAACAGCATTTCACTAAGATTAGGGCGGATGATTGTCCCTGTACCAGAATTCCATAAACCCGCGATCGCCCGCAACAGCGAACTTTTACCACAGCCACTCGCCCCCATCACCAGTAATCCTTGTCTCAAGGGCAGTTCTAAAGATAGATTTTCCACTAGGGTTCTTGAATAGTTCGGGGTTTGCAGCGTCAGTTGCTTAATAGCCAAGCAAGACTCTTCGAGTATATTGATCGTCGGTGCATAAACTTGTATTGTGTTTTTAGCTTTATTTCGTTGTTCAAGGTACTGTTTAAAGGTGTACAATCGGTCGATTCCAGCCACAAATCCAGTCCAAGAATTAAATCGATTAACAATAAAATTCAACGCTAAGAAAACATTCAGAAAAGCACCCATAGACTCAGAAACTTTACCAACTTCAATGTCTCCCGCCAAAACCTTAGGAGCTAGAATTACTGCTGGAAGAAGGTAGGTCAAAAATTGATAAGGATTGGTTAGTAAAACCAAATGAAACTCACGTAATATCAGGTGATTTAAATTTTCAAATAACTCATTAAACAGCTTTTTGGTATAGCTTAACTCTTGTACTTCCCCACGATAAAAAGCTATAGATTCTGAGTTTTCCCGGATTCTGAGCAAGCCAAAGCGAAAATTTGCTTCTTTTTTTAGCTGTTCAAAATTAAGCCTAACTAATGGTTTACCAAAAAATATAATTACTACACTTATGCCGAGCAACACATAAACTACGATTAATAAGACTAGAGGCTGGTAAATCTTCCACAAAACTCCACTAAAAGCAATTATTTGAAGCACTGCGTTAATGATTCCCAGAAAAAAACCTAAAGCATCTTGAGTAAAACTTTTGATATCCTCACAAATGCGCTGGTCTGGATTGTCAATTTCTTTATTTGAATTCAGGTAGTAAAACCCCCGATTTTCTTTTTCCAAATATTTATCTAGAAAATAACTTGTCATCCACCGCCGCCAGAAGATACCTAGCTTATTCCCTAAATAACCGTAGCCAGCAAAAAGTGGAACATAAACCACTAAAATCCCTAAGAAAGTGAGTACAGCTTGCCAGAACCTCTGCGAGTTTTTTTGGGATAGGGCGGAAATCAAAGTGCCCTGTTGTTCGTTCAATACTACGCTCAGATTTGTGTAGCTTAATAACACTAACCCTACAAGTAGGAGTAGACCAAACGCACCTATTTTCTCGCCTCCAAGCCAGTAAAGTTTTGCGATCGCCCAAAACTGCTTCAGTGGTTTCAAGTTTAATCGATTCATTTTTAAGTCTTCTGGAATCCTTCAACAACCTATTATGATATAGTTACTTGAGTAAATGTAGGAGGTAAAGATGATAATAGTTGATGTTGGCGCTGATAATGGGAAATTTTCCCTCCCATTTGTTAAAGATATTAACAATATTGTTTATGCAATTGAGTTGGTTCCAGAAAATGTAGAACAAATTCGCTCACATAACAAGCCTAATCTTCATGTTTTTTGTACAGCTATGGGAGAGCAAGAAGGCATATCTAATTTTTATGTAAATACAAATAATTTCACATCATTTTTGTTACCTGAATCCTCTACTAGCAACTTAGAGTCGAACGTTGAAGAAATGGGATTCAAGATGATAAAAGCTAACGTTACTCGTCTCGATAATTTCATAAAGCAAAATACTATTGTAGAAATAGATGTACTAAAAATAAATGCCCCTGGTTATGAATTCCAGGTATTAAAGGGTGCAGGTAAATATATTCATTGCATTCAAAAGATTTTGATTCAAATTTCTAATAATTCCATTTATGAAAAGGTGGCAAATAAAGAAGAAATTGTAGAATATTTGACGAATAAAGGATTCCGCTTAGTTTATACTCCCTCATTAACCGTCGGGCTAAAGGAAAATTTAGAGTTTGTTAGGATAAACCGATACTCAATCGCTAATCAGCAGCTAGGATACTTTGATGTGAAAGTTCCTTATGTTGGAGTCTTACGTACTCCAACAAATGATTGTGTTGGTCAATACTTGGAGCAAGGTATTTTTGAGGGATCTGAACAAGCATTTTTATGGCTCTACTTGCGACCGGGCGATACTTTTTTTGATTGCGGCTCTCATACTGGTCTTTTCTCATGTATTGCCGCAAAGCGATTATGTAATACTGGTAGAATAGTAGGATTTGACCCAAATCCAATATGTTTTCAGTTGTACGAACACAATCTTAAAAATATGGGTTGTGATTGTTTTACAGCACTAAATTTAGGTTTGTCTGAGACAAAAGGTTTTGGAGAACTTTTGTTAGGTAAGCCAGGAATGTCTGCTTTTAGCACTTTTGCAAAAGGGACGAAAACAGATCCTTACATAGGTAATGAAAACCTGTTAGTAGAACAGTTACCATTAGATGATGTATTACAAAATTTAGATATTAATAGAGTAGACCTGGCTAAGATAGACGTTGAAGGATGGGAATCATTGGTTTTGAGAGGAGCCAATCAATCAATTCGTGCAGGAAAGTTTCCGCTTTTGATGATAGAATTTACCGAAGCAAATGCTGTAGCTGCTGGCAGTAACACTAGAGAATTACGAACTATTATAGAAAGTTTTGGTTACACTCTTTGTCGCTTCGATCCAACTAATCTTTGCCTGATACCTGAACCAATTAGGCAGCAATATTATTATGCAAATTTATTCGCAGTTATGGATGTTGAAGAAGTAAATGAACGCCTAGCTAATGCTGATTCTGAAGCTGTGGAAGTCGCTAAGGATATAATTACTAGATGGGATATGGCAATTAGTGCTGCCAAACTACAATTAACTTTAATACAGGAAAAGCAAAGTTCTCATGAGTTGCGGCAATGGATAGAAAATTCAGATGCAGCAATAGCCGAAAAAAATCAAATTATACAAGAGTTACAGAATAGTCAGAAAAATTTAGAGGTATTGCTGGCAGCAGAAAGGCAATTAGTCAGCAACCTTCAAAACCAACTTAAGTCAGTTGAGGTAGTGCATTCACAGCTTAATCAGCTAAGTCAGAATAACAATCAGTAGCAACAATTTAAGAATTTGGAATTAGAAATAGCACTTGTCTCAACTAATAAATCATCCATTAGAAAACTGATTAATAATTTTGGAAAAATGAAACTGAGTGTCATTATCCCTTGTTTTAATGCAGAGCGTACCATTGCCGTTCAATTGGAAGCCTTGGCTAACCAGCACTGGTCAGAGCCTTGGGAGGTAATTATTTCCGATGGCGGATCGAGCGATCGCACCACAGCAATTGCACAACAGTATCAGGAAAAGCTACCGAATTTACGAGTCGTTGACTGCTCGGATCGACGAGGAGCTGCTCATGGCAGGAATGTGGGCGCACAAGCTGCTGCAAGCGAAGCACTTGGCTTCTGCGAGGCTGACGACGAAGTCGGATCTGGTTGGGTAGCGGCTATGGGGGAGGCACTCTCTCAGTATGATTTCGTGGCTGGCTATTGTGATATAAAGAAACTTAACCAACCCTGGGCAATCAAGGCGAGAATGGGTGGTCAACTGCTTGACGGGTGGGCAGATGGCATTATGAGGGACAACAGCTTTGTGAAATACTCCATTGCCGGAGGATATACTATTGGGATTAAACGCTCAGTCCATGAAGCGATCGGCGGATTTGATGAGTCCATACTCATCGGCGACGATGTGGACTATAGTTGGAGAGTGCAGCTAGCTGGGACGAAGCTGCATCATATCCCAGACCTCAAGATCCACTATCGCCTTCGTCATACCTTAGCTGATATTTACCGTCAGGCTTATGGATATGGAAAGTCTAGTTTTTGCCTATATAAAAAATATCAACCATTAGGCATCTATTCAGGTCCCTTGCCGGATGGAAAAACAGACTGGAAACTTCTGCTTAAAGATTTAGTAAAAATCCGTAGCAGGGAACACTTGGCGGCATGGTTATGGAAAGTTGCTTATCAAAGAGGATACGAACAAGCTTTCAGAATGGCTTAGTAGATTGAAACACAGACTGGGAAGGCTTGCGGAAAAGAATGTGTTCCGAACTCTTTTAGAATCTGCTATTCAGTCCGCAAAACCCAACTTGAATATCTTTGTTTTAATCAAGTTTCAATGCTAAACCTTGCCTGGTGATTCTCTAGTTTCGGACTTAGCAAGGGATTATCAATCGGCGCTCTTGAGGCGACAAACACGGCGCGGCTTTTAGTTAATGATGATTTAGGGGGCTTTGTCCAGTCAGTGGGGAATTGCTCATGGTCTGGTTGGGTGATTGGCAGATACACAAATTCAAAATACTTTTGCAACTGTGCATATATCCATTTACGGGTGGGACGGCAACCAATCTGATACAGCGATTGTGTCGGATTGTCTAGTTCCTCACAAAGGCTAATTTCTTCACCATCCCCAAAAGATACGAGGCTTTCCACTAACAATAAATCGCGGCAATGGCAGGACATAAACTCAATAGCCTTATCTGGCTTAGAGAAATGATATAGTGCGCCGTAACAGTAAACGATATCAAATAATTCTTCTGTATCCCATTTGGGACAATCCATATCTAACTGCACTATCCGGTTTTCCGGGTATCTATCCCTAAGCACCTCAAGATTGTCTGCTCTGCCTTCGGTAATTGTCACAGAGCATCCACGCGCCAAGAAAAAGGGAGTATGGTCTCCAATACCAGCTGCAATTTCCAGGACTGTCCTGTTCTCTAAAGGCAGATTTAGCGAAGCCAAGTGAGCCAGACGCTTTTCGTTGTGGCGAAGGTAATATGGCCAGTGGAATTCGGAAATGGAAGAAGGCTTAGAATCTATGGTCATTTTACGGTGAGTATGATCGGTGACAAGTTAAGGATTTTTTCGGTTTGTCAGGAGGTGTATAGCGGTTGCCAGGTTCTACCTTAGTGGACTTCGACCAAATGCAACCGTAACAGTGGTTGGTGTTTGTCGCAAGTTTTGAAGTAAATCACCCGGTCTTTGAAGCTGAAATCGTAGCTGCAAATCTCCTCGATTTCAAACGCCGCATTCGATTTGATACGAGTAATGAAATCGACTTGTTTGACAATTAACCGCAGAAAAAACTCAAAGTCATAGAACCCACAGTTGATGATATCACTAGTTGTTAATCGCTACCAAGCTACCCAGCAATAACTTCAGAGAATTGAGGATTTTGGAGGTGATCAAGCTGAGGGACAAAGTTTTGTACTGGTATCAGCCGCCAGCTAGAATCACTCAAGATTTCTAGAACAAGCTTGTGATAGTTCAGTAAACTCTCTCGATGACCAACACTGATAAAGGTGGTTTCACTTTCCTGTAGCTGTTGGTACAGATGCTTCTCGTTTTGCAGATCCAAAGCACTGGTCGCTTCATCCAATAAGGCGTAGCGGGGGCGATTGAGTAGGAGTCTTGCGAAGGCAAGACGCTGTTGTTCTCCTATGGACAAAACGCTACTCCAATCTAGTTCTGCATCAAAGCCGCCTACTTTAGAGAGCAACTCGGGAAGGTTAACTTGGTGCAGCACTGACTCCAGTTCTTCATCTGGAATTTCACGATCAGCGTTGGGGTAGAGCAACTGTTCCCGTAGAGAACCCAGAATCATGTAAGGACGCTGGGGCAAAAACATGATTTCCTCTAAGCTAGGTCGTACGATGCGACCACATCCTGTGTTCCACAACCCGGCGATCGCCCTTATCAAAGAACTCTTGCCAAGACCACTAGCCCCCATAATCAGTATTCTCTCACCAGGTTCTACTGAAACCGACAAATCTTTAACTAATGTCCGTTCGCCGTTAGGAGTTTGCAAAGTCATTGCTTCTGTAGCAAAGCGGTTGTCCTCCACTAGTTCAATAGTGCTGACATTTTCTTGTTTCTTTGGCGCTGACAAAACTTCCGCAAGGCTAGCCAAACGATTAACCACAGCAGCAAGAGAGCTGAGAGTATCAAATCTACGTACAATCACTGAAAGCGCCCCCGAAAGCTGAAAGCACAATATACTCGCTTGAGTTACTGTCCCTAACTCAACCTGACCGCTAAAATATAATGACCCTAGGGCTAAGTACGGTATGATAAAGATAGAATTTTGATACGCCACGGTTAAAAATTCTATATTCCGCTCCCAGCCGACGAGCAGATGCAAGTTCTGCATGAGTTGAGCCAATCGCCGCTTTACTAGACTCAATTCTTGATTTTCTCCACCAGACAAGGCGATAGATTCAGCATTGTCGCGGATTCTAACCAAACCATACCGAAAGTTGGCTTCGTATTGGAGTTTTTCACCGTTAAGATTAACTAAGCGTTTACTAAAAAAAATCACGCTTAGGTTGGCTAACACTGAATAAATTACCAGAGTAGTAACCAGTAGTTTAGAAATTGTCCAGAGAACAATTCCGTAAGCGATTAGATTAACAACTTGATTCAGAATAGCGACCCAAAAATCCAAGATGGTTTGAGTAAATGATTCAACTTCCTTAGAGATACGTTGGTCTGGGTTATCGATATCAAGATTGGTCTTGAGTTCGTAATAGGCTCTATTGTAGAGATATTTATCAAGAAAATAGTTGGTTAACCATTGTTGCCAGTCGAGAAAGAGTTTCTTTTTGATGTATTGGGAAAAAACCATCAAGGGGACGATTGCGATTAGCGAAGTGCTGTAAAGTAAGAGCAGGGAAAAATAGTTTGATATCTGGTGTCGAGCCATCACGGTAATCAAGTCCCGACCCAAATAACTGCTCAAAACATTCACCACCGTACTTGATAGCAGCAACAACAATATAATCGTTGACATCAACCACGGTTGCCAACGTTCTTGTAACTGTTGCTTGTAGTAAGCAAAACCACCAATTGTAGCAAGTAAAAGTAAACCAATGAAATAGATAGCTGGCGACTGGATAATCTGGGTAACAGAGTCTGCTAAACCTGGAGCAATACTGTTGAGGATTTCTGGAAAATAGTGCTGTCCTCCTAAGCTGATTGCGCTGACAGTAATAAAAGAAATTATTAAGAGGAATGCCATTAGCAACAGCAACAGCCCCACAAAAGTTCCTCTTCTATCGGATAGTGGATACCAGTAAGGCTGGACAAGTGCCAAAAATCTTTGCCAAAACTGACGGTCAAATCTATGTATTTCACTCATATTCTCAAAGATTTTTGGTCAAATAATTATAAAACCTCGGAATTTTACCTGTTAAGTCGCTACAACGTCAATTGCACCACCGTCAAATAAAGTGTAAGCAAGGATGTTTATTAATTGCTTGTGATCCGCATCAGAAGTTTGATGGCGTTTAAAGGTGCGCTCTTGGCAGTGTAACACACCCTACAAATTTAAGATTGACTAATTTAAACAGCTTCCATCCAGGCAACACACTTGTGCATCTGCTCTCTCATAGTTTCAGCATCAGCATGATACCTACGTCCATGACCTGGTAGAACCCACTCAAAAGTGTAGTTAGCCAGGTTACGCATTGATTTAATCTGTTCTGACCAAGAGTACCAGCTGTAATCGGGGAAAGCATAGAGCTGGTGGAGTTCATCAGACCAAGCCAAATGGTCGCCAGTGAACAGAAACTTGTTTTTGTATAGCAGAACAGTGTGTCCTTTGCTGTGTCCAGGAACCGGGAGAATCAAGATGTCGGGAACCAACTCAATGGGTTCTGTCCCTGTAGGCTGAATTTCCACACTGCGAGTATCAGCAGTGATGTCATCTTTATGGAGGATGCGCTGACACTGAAAATGCTCCGCGAACTTTTGATGATCCGCCACATCATCTCTGTGGGTCAGGTACATATAACGAATTCCCCCCATGTTTTCCAAACGCTTTACTAAGGGAGGGGTAAACCGGGGAGAATCTACCAAAATATTACCTTCAGGTAGCTCAATAAAGTAGCTGGCAGCACCATAGGAATTTTCCGAGTGATAACCGCAATGGTAAACATTATCCTCTACAGGAATAGGAAAACTGAGTTGAGCGAGTTTAACATCTTGAGGCTTTTCAACAGTACCAATAGAACTGGTAGGACAAGCTAAAAGAGCTTGAAGTGCTGCTAATCTTTCCGCCTCGTTAGCTGGTTGGTGATGCACCGCCGACTGTTCCCCAGCTTCAATAAACACCTCTGGTGCCATCCAGCGACAGGTGTCGCAGTCAATGCAGGAAGTATCGACATAAAAATCGCCACTGACATTTTCGGGGCGACGCAGATTTAAATGAGCCATATCAAAACCTCTTTCACCCAAGCACTTGCGCTTAAGGGCGACTAACCCTGTATCCCCACGTTAGCAAAAGCGCTGATGGACTGTTGGGGGAGTGATATTTGATAGAAGGAAATGGGATAACTTCACACAAACAGAGTTTGCTTATAGTTTTCTAAATAAGTTTCAATTAAAAGCACTCAGAGATTCTCTGAGTGCTAATGGTATATTTTGAGGTCAAGACTAGCGATCGCCTAAATTAAATTTCAAGCATTCGTAAAACTTACATAGGTTTAAAAGGTCAGAAAAAGTTTGAAGTTTTTAAATGAAAAGGTCAGAAAAAACATTAATTTACGCAATCAGCGCTCTTCCCTTTCTCTTCCAGTTCGCATAATTCGCATTCCTTAGGGTCATCAAGGCACTTGCTTGTTCAAGACTACTTATACGAATCAGTAAGCTTTGATTCTTCGGTTTCTAGACCAATTAAGCGATAAATAAAATTTAAAACTTTTTTCATTGTTTACTCCTCGATTTTGTAATTGGTGTTCTACATATATCCTCAACGTGTCTGCTGGCGTTTCCAGAAACAAAACATTTATTTTTTTATAAGTTAGGTGCCATATAGCCATATATTGGAAGCACCTCTTGCTGTTGGAACTACTGTGAATCTGTAGTAAATGTTTTCCAGGCTAAACTAAACCGTATAGTTATTTTGTACCAATTATCGACAAGGTGTCCACAGCCGTGCGTCCCACGCTTTTAAATGTGGGTTCCCTACACCCCTTTGAAATTCACTATAGATGCTCCAACCGATCAGCTTCCATGTGTTGAAATGATGAGGATTGTTGGTATCACTTGGGCTTGTGTAGTGTTTTCTCGCCTTAAGGCTTATGGAGTGTAAAATCTAGTAGTTACAGAAAATAGCTATGACTGAAATTGTATTTCTAGTTGAAGAAGATCCAGACGGTGGCTATACAGCTAGGGCATTAGGGGAATCGATTTTCACTCAAGCTGATGATATCGAAACCCTGAGAGAAATGGTGCGTGATGCGGTTCATTGCCATTTTCCTGATGCACAAAACCGTCCTAAGGTCATTCGTTTGCACATAGTCCGTGATGAGGTTATTGCTTCTTGAAGCTCCCACGAGACTTATCTGGTAGAGAATTAGTTAAAGCTCTTGCTCGTCTTGGATACGAGGTGAGTCATCAGACAGGTAGCCACATTCGGCTAACTACCCTACGCAATGGTGAACATCACGTCACAGTACCAGCGCATGACCCTATCAAGATAGGTACACTTAACGCGATATTAAGAGATGTTGCTGACCATGCTGGTTTGATCCGTGAAGAATTACTAGAGCTTCTATTTGGATAATCAGTGAAATTAGCGCTTTAAGCTATTACACGTTTTGTTGATGGAATTGCGATTGGCAATGCCTGTGCCCCGAATCGCAATCGCCCCATCTATCTTTTCACGACGTGCGATGCTAGCAAAGGGAGCCGCCCAAAGGGCGGGCGCGGAGCGGTTGGGTAAAAACGAGCGAAAAATCTGCCAGCCTCCTTTTGATGCCCTATGAAAGATAGTGATTTTTGTATACCAGTACTTTCGGGGCGATTTTTCCGTAAAGGTCGTGGGCTCATTACCAGTTAACTGGTAATGAGGCACCGCAGTTTTTCAGTACGCGCGATGAAACGCCATCGCCGTTTAAGCGATCGCAAAAATTTCCAAGCCTTGTTTTAACCTATCAGTAGATGCACTTTATCTACCACAACGTTAATGACATGATGAGTGATAGGTAGGCTATCAATGACCATGCCAAGGCACAACAACATCATGTAAGAGATGGAATAGAGAAACAAACCTTTAGCTAAGCTACGGTCTTCTGGGTTGTGCAACAATTGCCAAGCTTTGTAAATAAATACAGCTCCTAAGCAGATGGCAGTGACTCCGTAAACGATTCCACTGACCTGCAAAGGATAAACCAGTAAAAACGTTGCTACTACGGTAATTAAGGTGTACAACCAAATCTGCCGTACTGTTACTGTAGTGCCTTCTACCACTGGTAACATTGGTACGCCCACCTTTGCGTAATCATCCCGAATCATCAAAGCGAGTGACCAAAAATGAGGCGGTGTCCACAAAAAGACAATCGCAAAGATTAACCATCCTGCCCAGCTTAACGTACCTGTGACAGCAGCCCAACCTACCAAAGCTGGAATTGCCCCTGCTGCCCCACCAATAACGATATTTTGAGTGCTATGCCGTTTTAACAAATGAGTATAAACTAGCACATAAAAAACAAGACCAGACATTGCTAGCAGGGCAGCTAGTAGGTTGGCAAATACAGAAAGTAAGGTAAAGGAAATGACAGCCAAAGTGCTGGCAAAAATCAAAGCATCACGCGGCTGTATTCTCCCTGAAGGCAGTGGACGATGACGCGTGCGCTCCATGTCATAATCAATATCCCGGTCGTAGACACAATTGATTGCTTGGGCGCTTGCAGCTGCCAAAGTGCCACCAGTCAGTGTGACGAGCAATAACAATGGATCTACCTCTCCTTTGGCTGCAATCCACATACTTCCAGCAGTGGTAATGAGTAGCAAAGGGATGATTCTGGGCTTTGTGAGCTGGTAGTAGCTTTGAATAACTTGTAGAAACGTTTGATGGTGGCGAGAGACATTAGTCTCAATCATTTTGGCACTATTTCCTTTTTTTCAAAACTTATAAGCACTAATGCCTAACTGCTAAGAGCTAACAGCAACCAAAAATGAGCAATTAGCAAGTCGATTGTCATGGATTCAATCCACCGGTTGCTTGTTCGGTTGTAGCGCCTGCTTCTTCCTTGTTGCTCGTAGCGTTGCTCCCACGGCTAGTCACCCAGTCTCGCAGTGCGAGAACTGTGAAAGCGACCAAACTACCCAGCAAAGCTGCCCCTATAGCTTGGTGAGAGACGGTGAGTGGTTCGACTTGAAGATGCAACCGGAAAGTAGCAACTCCCAACAGAAGTTGTATAATTAATAATCCACCAGCGAGATTTGCCAGTCGCCGTAAAGCTGGATGCAGTGCTGGTGTCCGCCAAGAAAGAAATACTACTGCCAATGTTGCTACTGTTGGGGGCACGACGCCTGCAATATGGCTATACATCACAGTACAAAGTTGGGATATGCCAAAGCATTGATGGAGCGCCCAGCGAGAGCCTACCAAAGCACCTAGTAGACTTTGCAAATAAACCAAAATAGCTGCTGTTAAACCAACATACGGCAACTTACCAACGGTTCCGGTTCCCTGGTAGGGGATGAGCGCGGTGCCGATGACCAATAGGGTAGTAAAAAATAACAGCGCTGTTCCTAAGTGGGCGGTGACAATATCAAACCGCAAAAGTTCAGTGACAGTCAGTCCGCCCAAAACACCCTGAAAAACGATTAAAAATAAGGCGAATGTGGATGCCCAAGGAAGCCATCTAGGTAAAGAGCGACGATCCCACCAAGACATTCCAACGAGTGCGATCGCGCTTACACCAATCAATGCCGCATCTAACCTGTGAAACCACTCCAAGAAAACCTGGAAATTCATTTGCTTGGTTGGCACAAGTTCCCCATAGCACAAAGGCCAATCAGGGCAAGCAAGTCCAGCATTCATCACACGGGTGGCACTGCCTATTGCCATCAAAATCAAGGTGGCTACACACATTCTCCACACCAAGCGACGAATTCGTTCCTGTGGCACCTGCTGCGGCGCAGTCGTTATGTTTTGTTGTTCTAGGACAAATTCGCTCATGAAGGATACCTTCTGTCGCTCTTTGAGAGCTATCTACGTTTAAAATGTGTCAGTACCAAACGGACATCTTGCAAGGGCAAGGAAGTTTGGAGTAGCGGCGCGGGACCGCTTCAACTTCAAGGGCAACAAGCAAGTGTCCTCCTCATCTCCCACCCTAGCGTACAAATAGGGTTCGAGACTGGCTCTCACTATACTGTGAATCACCCTAGCTACTTTTTGCCTGAAGCTTTAGGGATTTTTTAAGTTGTCAGGCAACCAGAAGAACTTAGGACACAAAACTTAGAATTCAAAATGTTTCCACAAATCAATTTGAAGAATTCAACAAGACTGCATGAATAATAAATACAGGGCTTGTATCCTAACTCGACACCCAGTTGCAAGAAACCCTTTTGGGTTTCTTCTGTGCGCCTGCTCCCGTTCTTTTCTGGTAAGGCATTGATTGATGGTAATTACTCTAAATCCTTTAAATTTTTCCCTGCAGCGACATCCACCTTGCGGTACATCTCATAAACTACTTGTGTTCAAAATTGAGAAAATTAGCATAAAAATTAATAAAAATTTCATACCTTGCTCCACTAAGTCTTTTAAGCTGCACTACTGTAGTAAGTGAGCAGCTCTGTCCAACGTAGTAAAGTCGTTAACTCAACCAACCCGTGAAAATTCCAAGTTCAATCTGGACGTTACTCATTGGCATCCTGCTGACCCTAGTCAGCCTTTGGTACGGTCAAAATCATGGTCTACTACCAACAGCAGCCTCTGATGAAGCCACCTTAGTGGACGGTTTATTCAACACGATGATGATCGTCTCCACAGGTATATTTCTCCTTGTAGAAGGTATTTTAATTTACTCTGCCATCAGATACCGTCGGCGTGCTGGTGACAATACAGATGGTCCGCCAGTACATGGCAACGTACCCCTAGAAATCCTTTGGACAGCGATCCCGGCTGTTATCGTTATCGGTATTTCTGTTTACAGTTTCGACGTTTACAACGAAATGGGCGGCTTCAATCCTCATGCCGTCCATGAAGCCCCGATGACGCCACAAGCGATGAGAATGCCTGGGGCAGCTATAGCAGCAACTTTAAGCGATACACCACCCAGTACAGGTCCCAACCGAAATCAGGAAAGATCTGATGAGGCAATGCAAGACCCAGCCACAGCAGCAGTCCGCAATGCTGACCAAATTCCCCAACTGCGAGAAGCCCCTGGTACTGGGTTAGTTTCTCCCACCATTGGTCCTACTCCCGATAAAGAAGGGAAAGCACCCGCATTTGTGGTGAACGTCACAGGTTTGCAGTATGCCTGGATTTTCACCTACCCTGAGACTGGTGTCACTTCTGGTGAACTACATATTCCTATTGGGCGTGAGGTACAACTCAATATGACAGCGAACGATGTGATCCACGCTTTTTGGGTGCCAGAGTTTCGCCTGAAGCAGGATGTGATCCCCGGTCGGCAAAGCGAGATTCGCTTTACGCCAAGCAAAGAAGGTGATTATACGCTGATCTGTGCTGAATTGTGCGGTCCCTACCACGGCGCGATGAGAACACAAGTTGTTGTTCAAAAGCCGCAAGAGTTGGAACAATGGATACAAGAACAGCAAGTCGCTAGCACAGAAGAGCTCAAGCAAGCAGTTGCTATGAATCCTACAGATTTATCTCCACATGAATTTCTCACTCCTTACACGAGTCAGATGGGAATTCATTCAGAAATGCTACATCAACTGCACAAGTAGTTTATTCATCATCAGTCATCAGTCATTAGCTACTGACTCTTGACTCCTGAACGGCAGCTGCTTCAAGTCTGGCGACCGAACGCACTGCCTCCTCCTGACTTCTGACAACTAAAATTTTTATGACACAAGCACAGGTACAAGAAACAGCCAATATCCCTGCTCGAATTGAGGAACCAGGGGTAAGAAATTGGCGAGACTACTTTACCTTCAACACCGACCATAAGGTAATTGGGATTCAATACCTGGTCACTACGTTCATTTTTTACTGTATTGGTGGCGTTATGGCTGACTTGGTTCGCACAGAACTGCGAACCCCAGAATCAGATTTTGTCAGCCCTGAACTGTACAACAGTTTGTTTACGCTGCACGCCACAATTATGATTTTCTTGTGGATCGTGCCTGCGGGCGCAGGGTTTGCTAACTTCCTGCTGCCGTTGATGATTGGGGCAAAGGATATGGCATTTCCACGCCTGAATGCTGTTGCCTTTTGGATGATTCCCCCTGCTGGGTTGTTGCTGATTGCCAGTTTGGTGGTGGGCGATGCACCCGATGCGGGTTGGACTTCTTACCCTCCGTTGAGCTTGGTAACAGGTCAAGTGGGTGAGGGAATATGGATTATGAGTGTCCTCCTGCTGGGTACATCTTCGATTTTGGGGGCGATCAATTTCCTTGTCACCCTGATCAAGATGCGTATCCCAGGCATGGGATTCCTTCAAATGCCTTTGTTCTGCTGGGCAATGTTTGCTACCTCGGCGCTGACTCTGGTATCAACGCCTGTGCTAGCCGCCGGTCTGATTCTGCTTGCTTTTGACTTACTTGCAGGAACAACATTTTTTAACCCGACTGGCGGTGGCGATCCAGTTGTGTACCAGCATATGTTCTGGTTTTACTCCCACCCAGCGGTTTACATTATGATTTTGCCCTTCTTTGGGGCGATTTCTGAGGTGATCCCGGTTAATTCGCGTAAGCCAATTTTTGGATATAAAGCGATCGCCTACTCGAGTTTGGCAATCAGCTTTTTAGGGCTTATCGTCTGGGCACACCATATGTTCACCAGCGGTATCCCTGGTTGGTTGCGGATGTTCTTCATGATCACCACGATGATCATCGCCGTACCTACGGGGATCAAAATTTTCAGCTGGTTGGCAACTATGTGGGGTGGTAAACTTCGCCTCAACAGTGCCATGCTCTTCGCGATGGGCTTTGTTGGCACCTTTGTGATTGGCGGTATCAGTGGCGTGATGTTGGCAGCAGTGCCATTTGATATTCACGTTCACGACACCTATTTTGTGGTGGCACACCTGCACTACGTGTTATTTGGTGGTAGTGTTCTCGGTATTTATGCGGCAATTTACCACTGGTTCCCCAAAATGACCGGGCGGATGCTGAACGAATTTTGGGGTAAGGTTCACTTTGCCCTGACGATTGTCGGTCTAAACATGACCTTCTTACCCATGCACAAACTGGGGATGATGGGGATGAACCGCCGCATTGCTCAGTATGACCCCAAATTCACATTTCTCAACGAAATTTGCACCTATGGTGCTTATATACTCGCGGTTTCCACATTCCCCTTCATCTTCAATGCGATTTGGAGTTGGATGTACGGACCCAAAGCAGGTAATAATCCCTGGCAGGCATTGACCCTAGAGTGGATGACGAGCTCACCGCCAGCGATAGAGAATTTTGATAAATTACCAGTACTCGCGACTGGTCCCTACGACTATGGCTTGCAGAACACCAACCAGGGTGTCCCCTTATCTGACCCAGATCCAACCTTGTCTGGTGGTCCTAACTCGGTGTTACGCGCCGAACCGGACGAGCCATATGCCACCATCACTGCCGAGAAAGAAGAACGCTAATCAATAATGGATTATGAATGATGAATGCTAAAAGATTTCTTCATTCATAATTCATCAGCCATAATTCATCATTAAACGGAAGATTCATGCAAAGTCAAATTATTGACCCAGCAAAGACAGCCCTTAATCATCATCACGCTGCTACTACAGCAGAAGATCATCACGAAGAACATCCAGATCATCGCATCTTCGGGTTGATTATGTTCCTAGTCGCTGAAGGGATGATTTTTCTAGGGTTGTTCGGGGCTTATATAGCTTTCCGTTCTACACTGCCTGCTTGGCCTCCAGAAGGTACACCAGAGTTAGAACTGTTGCTACCCGGAGTCAACACCATTAATCTGATTGCTAGTAGTTTTGTTATCCATAATGCCGATACCGCTATCAAAAAGAACGATGTGCGGGGAATGCGAATATGGTTCGGTATAACTGCTGCAATGGGTATTATTTTCTTGGTGGGGCAGGTGTATGAATACACCCATCTGGAATTCGGCTTGACTACCAACTTGTTTGCCAGTGCATTTTATGTCTTGACTGGCTTCCACGGTTTACACGTGACTATCGGAGTTTTGGCAATTCTTGCCGTGTTGTGGCGATCGCGCACCAAAGGTCATTACAGCGATGAACATCACTTTGGTATAGAAGCAGCCGAAATTTATTGGCACTTCGTTGATGTGATTTGGATCATCCTCTTCGGCTTGCTGTATCTGCTTTAAGTAGTGGTTTTTACTCCACCTCAGGACTGATAAAAACCCCCATATGGGGGTTTTTAGTTTTTTTAGAAGCCAAGAAATCCAGACCATGTTCGCCGTCGTCATACCCCACAAGCAGATAACGAAGCAATAACAGAACATCTGCAAGACTTGTTGAGTCCAGCTATCTATGCTCAAAGTGCCTACTATCGGAGCTTGGGACTACGCGATCGCTGCGAAGGCGGGCACTCCGTGCCATCGCATCCTGACACTACCATTGATGACTTGCTTGAGCTGGCTAGTGCAAAAACCTTACTTATCCTTGACCGAGGCTTCTATGACTTTCGGTTTTTTCTAAAGTTAACAAACTTTTAATTTACGCCAAGTATTTTCACCAACAATTCCATCTGGCACCAAACCATAGTGTTCTTGGAAAAGCTTGACAGATTTTACGGTACTATCTCCGAAAACACCATCAACTTTTGTATCAAAACCAAAACCAGTTAATTTTTCTTGTAAAAGTTTGACGTTTGCGCCGCTAGCACCTTTTTTTATTGTTGCAGGACAAACAGCTAGAGCTTGATTTGAGGATTGCGTTTCAAATTCCATTGTTGATTTTCTCCTTTATGTTTCATTACTAGATAAGTGTCAGCGAAATTCACTTATGCAGTTAGAAACCTAGGACTTACGCATTGACAAATATTTAATATTGTGTCTTCAAAAGAAGGTGGGAGCAATCCACATTTCATTTCTTAAAAAGAGAAAGGATAAAAATTTCCGAAAAGTCGCTACAGTAAGGTTTTG
>JAHHIB010000079.1 GCA_019359075.1 Kalymmatonema hyalinum WJT4-NPBG1 | reverse complement strand
TTAGTGATGAATATTCCTCTTGTGTGAGGTTAACGATGTATTTTTCTGCCATTTGTGAATACCGAGATTTTCAACTAGTTTCTCAGTAACCTGGACACCTGTCAAAATCTCTGTGGTGAACTACTAGAAGCACCACTAAATCTTCAATTTGGTGGGCGCAGTGAGTACCCTCTACTCATCCGCGAGTCGCACAGCCGCCATTCTGGCTGCTGACGACTGACACCTTCGTTCTTTCTTGGTCATACTTATTAGTACAAACAAAGGACAAAGGACAAATGACTAATAAATGTCAGAAAAAAATAACCTGCAAATTAAATGCGCAGCAGCTTAAAAACTTGGAAAAAAAAGAGGATGGGAAGCCCACCACGCAATTTAGGGTAGTTAAAGGCTTCCTAAAACTGGCAAATTGTGAGTAAAAATCAGAAGCTAAGATGAATCATAGCATCCAATAATTGCCTATCTTGCTTATGATTGTTGTACTACTGGTTGCTCTTTCGAGTATTCTTTGTTGTACCCATTCTTTAAAGTACACACAGGTGGTTGTGCTTGCACTTCTGGTTCAAGGTAGATATTGGGTTCGAGATAGACAGGAACTTTTTGTCTAACAGTTCCGGGGGCTCTTACCAATAGTTTTGGCTCGATTTCGATAGGTATGTTCAATTTGATAGGAATTGTGAATTTGCAAGGTTGTGGAGAGTAATTAGGGTCGTATGTCGTCATATGTTTGCTCAGAAATGTTGATTAAGAAATTGTTGGATTTGAAGGTTCAGCTTGCTTTGCTCTCCTTCTAATCCTTAGTAAATGTCGGTGAATTTGACTTATGCACTCAGTAAGTACCTAGCTTGCTTATGATTGTTGCGCTACTAGTTGCTCTTGTGAGTATTCTTTGTTGTAACCATTCTTTAAAGTACACACGGGTGGTAGTGCTTGCACTTCTGGTTCGAGGTAGATATCGGGTTCGAGATAGACAGGAACTTTTTGTCTAACAATTCCGGGGGCTTTTACCAATAGTTTTGGCTCGATTTCGATGGGTATATTCAATTTGATAGGAATTGTGAATTCGCAAGGTTGTGGAGAGTAATTAGGGTCGTATGTCGTCATATGTTTGCTCAGAAATGTTGATTAAGAAATTGTTGGATTTGAAGGTTCAGCTTGCTTTGCTCTCCTTCTAATCCTTAGTAAATGTCGGTGAATTTGACTTATGCACTCAGTAAGTACCTAGCTTGCTTATGATTGTTGCGCTACTAGTTGCTCTTGTGAGTATTCTTTGTTGTAACCATTCTTTAAAGTACACACGGGTGGTAGTGCTTGCACTTCTGGTTCGAGGTAGATATCGGGTTCGAGATAGACAGGAACTTTTTGTCTAACAATTCCGGGGGCTTTTACCAATAGTTTTGGCTCGATTTCGATGGGTATATTCAATTTGATAGGAATTGTGAATTCGCAAGGTTGTGGAGAGTAATTAGGGTCGTATGTCGTCATATGTTTGCTCAGAAATGTTGATTAAGAAATTGTTGGATTTGAAGGTTCAGCTTGCTTTGCTCTCCTTCTAATCCTTAGTAAATGTCGGTGAATTTGACTTATGCGCTTCTTAGCGCGATGGCACGGAGTGCCCGCCTGCGGCGATCGCTCATTAAATTTTGCTCAAAGAAATTGCTAGGATGCTTGCTAGTATTGGTTTTTTTATAAAAATGTCTTCTTGGGCAATTGGCGAAAGCCTACAGTTTTAAGGCGAGTCAGTAAACCAAAAATCCCCCAGCTATCCAAACAACGCTTGCATTTAGGGACTTCCAATTAAAAAATCTTCAATTTGTAGTGACCCAAACAATGGTGGGTTACGCCGCAATGCAAGTCCTGAATGTCAAACCTTAACTGTCGTGCGCCTAACCCACCGTACATAATGGATAATTTATTTTTTGGTACTCCCTTATTTGGACAAAAAGCCGGGGAAGCCTCAATCCTGCATAGCAAGAAACCAGGTCAGTGCAGAGTCTGCAATATTTGGGGGGACTGTGTGGGAACCGTTGAACTCCTGATATAACACGTCGTAGCCAGCATTTTGTAGCTGCGGCACAACCTTGCGGCTGCATCGGTTGATTGGCAGAACGTTGTCCGACTTACCATGTGAAATGAAGATGCGCGGCTTGCCTTGCTGCGAAGCCGGTGCCATAAACCCTGGCGAGAACGCTATGACATGAGTGAACAAGTCGCCGTTGGTGATACCGATACTAAGTGCGTAAGAGGCACCATCAGAGAAGCCCTCAACCGCGATGCGTGTCGGGTCTATAGCGTAGCGGCTCATCGTGACTGCTAGCGCAGAGTCGATAAAAGTGACATCAGGACCGTACTGTCCGAACAGCACATCCCATGTTTGGCGGCTAGAGGACGGTGCAAGCAGGATAACTCCAGCTGCATCAGCAAGTTTTAGGAATGGAGTTAGACCACCTTGTGCATTGCCGCCAGCGCCATGTAGCATCAACACCAACGGTGCAGGTTTTGATGCCTGGTAGCTTTCAGGCACGTAGAGGAGAGCGTCGCGCTTGGCATCTAGTCCCAGTGGTTGCAGACCGAGTGATACGGCACCTCCTACGGGCTGAGGCGTTGGTCGTGCTAGTAAGCGTCCAAGAGCGACTGCCTGTATGTGTTGCTCGTCTGTTGTCATTGATATACTCCCTAATTTGCGCTTAATAGCACATCCTGGTGACGAAATCGCTGCAGTGATGCCTGCCATCCAAATGCCAAGTAGATGCCGCCTTTGTAAATTGTGGATAGATGCCACCGCTGCGCCGGATCACGATGCACTCGCTTTTGTTGTTTTAACTTGCGAATGTTTCTACCTCAATGCATACGTTAGCTCTGTTTGAAACTTTGTCTCATATATCTAGCGGAGTGGTTCATGTTAAATCAATGTGTAGTTATGGTGCGCCAAGAAGGTGAACTCATTTCTTCGGGTTCTTCTTGACGGGTGAAAAAGACTCCACCGGAAGCGACGGGCGAACGCGAGTGCGTGTCCTCTGGACTCAGCCCCGCCTGAGCGCAAAGCGTCCCGTAAGGGATACGGCGATGCTCCCAAAGGGAGCCGCGCAAGGCGCGTTCGCGTAGCGTGCCCTTTGGGCATTGGGCAAAGCCCCGCCTTCGGCGATCGCAATATTCACCTATTACTAACGGGTGGTGACATTCTGGTTGTGTTACCTCTCATCTGGATGAGATGCAATTGCTTTTTTAGCATACCAATCGTCCTTTAGATTGCGTGCAGATTAAACCTATGGGCAGGTAATTTTAGTGTCGAGAGTAACTACTATCAAAGTATTAAAGCGATGTAGAGATTTGTTAAATAAATGTTGGCAATGCAAACCAACGCTAGTTTAACAAAGACCTTCTGCTGCTAAAGCCGACAATGAGCGCATTTTTTGGTATTAACTGCGTTTGCCGTTACCAAAAGTGTAAAGGTCATTAGTAAATTCCCAAGCAAACGGTTAGCTCATTTTGCGCCATTTTGCTTCATTTGTGTTGTTTCTACAAAAAAAGTTCAATTTCTAAACAGCTATGAAAACTCGACAAAACCTTGAGCAAATTACGCTATACCTGACTCAAACTCTGACTGAATATGAAGTGATTCCAGCAAGCTGGGGATGGCATATTCACAAAGGAGATATGTACTGCGGACTTCTAGAATATCAAGGAACACGCGGATGGCAGGGTAGCGCTTTAAGTTCCCTCTCGACTGAATTAAGAGAGCAACTTAAGAAGTTTACACAATCAGATTATTCTATGAATGAAGCTAGGGCTTTGGTTGCTCACCTGTGAAAATTCATTGTCTATACAGGAAAAGCCCCACTATTTTTCATAAAATAGTGGGGGAAAGAGTCAAAGAGCTTCAGTGCGTTCTTTGTCTTATACCAATTCTTTTTAAAAATGCATAGAATGAGCCTGGATCGGCAGGCTTTGTTTGTTTAGCTCTCAAAGTGCCCAAAACTATTCTACAAATGGCAAATCCGAGGTAGCTAAGAACTTAATGAATGTGGTATCTGACGTAAACACATCACGGTGTCTGGCGGTCAGTTTATCAACGGGGATGAGGATATCAACCCCTATGCTTACGATGAACTGTTAAAGCTGATTCATGTATTGGTTCTCTGCAACGAAAGTCAAGTCAACCAAGAGCAAGATAGTGAGTTTTCCGCCAAAGGTTCGGCAACAGAGAATGCCTTGATTTACATGGCTATCAGTGCCGGGGTGAATGTGACAGAGCTTACGCAAAAGTACTCACTGTTGCAAACCAACCTGCGCTCAGAAAACCGTAACATCATGAGTAGTGTACATGGGACTGATGAGCAGCACAAGTTTGTTGCTGTCAAAGGCAGCCCAGCAGAAGTTGTGCGGATATGCAAATGGTGGGTGAAAAATGGGGAAGTGGTGCCTCTGACAGAAGAAGATAGGGAGGCGATGGAGATTGAAAATGACCGCATGGCAGGGAAAGCGCTGCGGTTGGGTCACAACGATTGAAAAATCTGCCGAGCCAGAGGAAAAATCGCCCATGTATAAATACTCCTGCATGCCTCCAAAATCTCAGGTTTGGGCGATTTTTCCGCCCAGATCGTTGGCGCTAAACGAACGCGCTTAGTAATGAGGCACCGCAGTTTTTCCGGTTTTAATGAAACGGGTGCTTGGGGTCGCTTATCGCCACGTTAATGACACCAGCAACGGGAACAATCCCGAACAAGACCTGACATGGCTGGGTTTGGTTGGGATGGCAGACCCCATCAGAAAGGGAGCCAAAGAGTTGATAGCAGGCTTTCATCAAGCTGGCATTGATACGGTGATGATTACCGGGGATCAAAGCCCAACTGCTTATGCGATCGCCAAGGAATTAGGGTTGAGCAGAGATGAGAAACTAGAAATTCTCGATTCAACTAACCTCAACAATCTCTCTCCAGAAGCATTGACAGCACTGTCTGACAAAGTGGATGTCTTTGCCCGCATCAGTCCCAGCAATAAACTGCAAATCGTCCAAGCTTTGCAAGCAGCAGGAAAAGTTGTTGCCATGACAGGCGATGGCATCAATGATGCTCCTGCTCTCAAGGCTGCACAAGTTGGTGTGGCGATGGGCAAAGGGGGAACCGATGTGGCTCGTGAGGTTGCAGATATCGTCCTAGAAGATGACAGGCTGGAAACCATGATTATTGCCGTCAGTCGGGGACGCTGAACCATGACAAGTGAAGATATGGGGTTGTACTGAGAAGTCCTTTTTAGGGGCCGGAGAGTGCGTAAAATCTTCTCCTGACGGAGACGCTGCGCGAACAGGGTTGGAAGGAAGGAAAGTGCCGTACAGCCCTGAGCAGTTCGACTTTGCTCACTGTAAAACTTGTCGAACGGTCGAGGCGGGTAGGGCTGTCTTACCCTCGTCAGCGTGTTTTACAAAAAACATCAGACAACGTTGCGGTGAGACAGCGCTCTTGGTAGGGTTTCCCTCCGCAGGCGACTGCGAACCCGAAGGGAGTGTGGCTTTTAGCCCACAAAGCAACAACAGTCTAGAATCCACGTTTTTCAAAGCGTGGAGAGTTCAATGATTACTAGTAATTCCCGCAGAACTCCTCCTCCTAACCCTTCCCCGGTCGCGGGAAAGGGTTATTTTATGAAATTGACGTATATCCGATACACCAGACTTCTTACAAAAGTGTGATTAATGGATATTTAGAACCACAGATGGACACAGATTAACACTAGTTAATTATCTGTGTGCATCTGTGTTAATCTGTGGTTTCATTTTGATTACTCTTGACTTTTGCAAGAGATGGTTATGAGCTACGCTCACAAACATTGGATGAAATTAGATTTTTAAGATAAATTTACTATTCTACAGCAGGTTCTAACATCCGAATCGTGCCAGCATTGGCGTCTATTTCTACCTCTAAACCAATAGGCAATGTCAACACATTTTCGATATGACCAATCATCGCACCGTTCCATGCAGGAATGCCCAGCGGTTTGATGTGATCCCATAATACTTCTTCGAGGGTGAGGGAACCATAGTCAGCGTCAGGCGAACAATTGGAACATTGTCCAAAAATAAAGCCAGCGAGTTTGTCAAATATACCCGCAATTTTCAACTGAGTCATCATACGGTCAATGCGATAAATATTCTCGTTCAAATCTTCCAAAAATAGAATTGCGCCTTTGAAATCGGGTAAGTAGGGAGAACCGACAATAGCTGACAGTACCGAAAGATTTCCACCAATCAACCTGCCTTTTGCTTTACCAGAAGTAATAGTTTGTACTCGGTACTTCACCTGCATCAAACGGTCAGAATCGTCGCCATCTTTTTGGTTTTGAAAAGTAACAGTTTCGCCACTAAACAAAACGCGGCGAAAATATTCTGTTTGGGTCGTTCTCCAAGAACTTAGTCCGTTGGGACCGTGAAATGTGACAAGGTTCGTCTGAGCATTCAATCCGAGAATTAAAGCTGTTATATCACTGAAACCAACCAGAATTTTGGGATTTTGGCGGATGCGCTGATAATCTAGGTAAGGCAAAATCCGGCTACATCCCCACCCACCACGAATTGGTAAAATGGCGGCTACAGAGGAATCGCTAAAAAACTGGTTAATATCAGCAGCACGGTCTTTATCTTTGCCTCCTAAATAACCATAGCGTTCCAGCAGATGGGGTGCGAGTCGGGGTACTAGTCCCAACGCCTTGACTGCATCGATAACAATATTAAGTTGTTCGCGGACAAATGTTGCACTAGCAGGACTGACAATTCCCACAACAGATCCTGGCTGCAAACGCTTGGGTTTTAATAATGGTTTACGCGCTGCTCTTGCCAATTTTGGGGGAGAGGCTAATACTGAAGAGGTAGCGGCTAAAGTTATGAGAAAGTTACGGCGGTTAATCATAAGAAATTCTTGCATGGAAAGTAAGATTTCATTAAATCACCATGCAACATTAGCCGCGAAATAGTTTTATAAGTGGTGTACAGCGTTAAATGTTACCTGTACTTGCTGCTTTCTTCGCCCTTGGCAGCATTTCACACTTGAGGCTAACTCCGGAAACTCCGGAGTTAGTCTCAATAGGTTAACGCTTGGAGGAGTCTATCGCACTGTTAAGCGGGTTGAGACTCTTTTTGGGAGTAAAGGCGATCACAATATAATGCCCACATACTTCCAAACATACCTGTTAGGGAACTTGATATTGCAGCCGAGACGCCCCATCCCATTGGTCCTAACCAATCTGTAATTTCATTTAATAGAGCTGTAGTTCCTTTGGCAACAATATAAGCTGTCCCCGTTGCTGCAACGACAACTATACCCACCTCTGCCAGCATTTCTAGAACTCCTTTACTGGATAAATCTTCCTCAAAATAGATTTTCCAGATATTGGTGTACATTAGGATATCAGAAGCAGTTAAAATCAACTGCTTGGGAATTTCCACGCCTGGAGTTGGCGCGGCTGAAGCAGCACCGCTACCAACAGCGTAAGAGGCGATCGCTAAAGCAGCTTCTAATCTTTTCTTGCCCAGACTACTCACGGTGTCATCTCCTGTACCTTAGAGAGGCAGTGTTTGGTTGCGAGGCTTGGATCAACATTGACCCCGTCCAAACAGCTTTCCTAACTAGGGTAAACTATCCTTCCACTTGGTAATCCGGATAATTTAATTTACAATTTGCTACCCTACTTGTGAAGTAGGGTAAGGCAAGCATTTGCCAAGACTTGAAGTATGGCTTTGAAGTACCAAAAGTCTTATTCCTCTTCGTTCCCAGTTTGTGTTTCCTCACCTGGGCGTTCCAGAGCAGGAGGAAAATCCACAAATTCTTGAGTTCTGGTCGTATTTGTCAAAATGCCTTCCTGCAGAACATCTTCAGGATCTGCTGATTTGTCTGCAGCTGACAAATTAATCTGACCGCTTGCGTTGACGTTGGGTTTGTCACCAGTACCTTTATGACTCGCATGACCACCTGGCATAGCTATTTCCTCTAAAGTGGTGAAGTGAATATAGTATCAGCCTAAACTCCTTTGTGATGAGGAATACACTATCACAAGGCTTAAATCCAATTATAGAAAGACTTTAACTTTTGGCAGGTGCAGGGAAATCAAAAGGGTTAGGAGTGTTGACCTGACTACATTTGATGAGAATTAAACCACAAATAAACAATAGATAAAAGGTTACTGAGTGTTTAGGCTATTTTTGGAATAATAGTACTGTATTCACTCAATAACTACTTTAAATTATTCCTATTGATTTTAGTCAACTGCTTTCTTGAAAGCTGTCAGTTGGCTTCGACTTGATGAAAAATATAGGTGAATAAAGAATAAAGTTGCAACATTCCTGATTGTTTTTAAATGTATTTGGTATTACCAGTAACGGATAGTGCTAGTGGCAACTGTTGTCATGCTGAAAATTTTTCAAAAATGGACTAGTCGGTCATCCTCTCAGGTGATGTCGCCTAAACATTTGAAACGATATCTTAAAAGTACCAGGAGTTAATGAACTCTGGAGACCGCAATTATGAAAAAGATTATTACTGCTAGTTTAGTAGCTTTAGCCACTGCTACTGGTTTTCTAGTCAACAACCAGCCAGCTCAAGCTCGCCCTCGACATTACTATCCCTATCCTCTATATAGAAACTATCCGTTTTATAGAGGTCCAATAAGCTACTGCTATCCTGTGACGAACTGGACTGTTGACGAAGACCCAGGGTATCATCCTCAAGCCTACGCTGATGGGTATCGGCAAGGGCAACACAGTGCCAGAAAAGGAAACACGTACAAGCCCCGTACTGCTGGTGGTGAGTTTGCTCGTGGTTTTGATGACGGTTATCACGGGAAGGAATTTTCTGGTCAGAAACACGTTGTTCCTAACGAATATAAGCCATACAACACATCACAATGCGGTTGGTATTGATTGTGTACACAGTGAAAGAAACCCGGTGGCTCGAGAAACCAGGTTTCTTTGTTTAGTGCTATCGATGATTTGATCGCATAGACGCTGCGGACCGAGAGGGCACGTCCGCAGGACTTACGAGACGCTACGCGTTCGCGTAGCGTCTCGCTTTGCGACTCAGCTTCTGGGCAGGAGGCACACAATCCAAAATCTAAAATCTAAAATCCAAAATGGTATTAGAGTTCCTTTTGGTTCCGGCACTGCTCCTTAAGCATCCCCCTTTGGATGTGCATAATCGCTACCTCAGGAACATCTTAGGTTGTATTCTTCCCAGTTGTGGTAATGCTTAAAAATTTGGCAGCCTGGGTTGTGCGTATCAGATTCGGAAGCGGAGCGAGAACAACTTGACCATACACTTCCTGCCATAATAATCCAAATAGCTGCCTGAAGAATCGTGGTTTTAATTTGTCTTTTTTTAAAGAAAAACATGGTTTTTATCGTAATATTTACTTAGTTTACCTGCCTTTATGATTCCCATGAAAGTTGCTTTTATAACATTAATGTCAAAAATTTCCCTTACGGCAACATTCAAAAGATCTGAAAGTTGAAAGGCAGGCGATCGCCGCAGGCGGGCAGTGGCGGAGCCAATCGCTTTATTGACTACCTGGAAAAACTCGAAAACTCGCCCTTGTCTTTTTTCTCTGTGTTGACACCGCGTAATAGCAACTCTTGCATTAGCTGTTTCTGCTTCAAAATCTGCAAATCCACAAGTAAGCAAGGACTAAAGTGATTAGCGTTAACGGCAACCCAAACCGCAAATGTTCCCAAAAAGTCAACCGATACCCTTGCTTTGCCACGGCTTCGGCTACAATCAAATTTGCCACCGAACCCAAGAGCGTCAGGTTTCCTGCTAGTGTCGATGCTGCCGCTAGCAGTAGCCAGGTGCGTGTATCTGGATGGGGAATCAGATGGTGCAGCAGCAGCACTGCGGGGACATTCGAGACTAAGTTCGACAGCAGCGTTGTCACCCCTAAAATGCTGATTGGCGTGTGGACGAAGTTCGAGAACCAGTTTAGCAAACCCAACTTTTGTACCCCTTGAGTCAACACAAATAGCCCTGAGAACATTACCAGTAAGTCCCAATCCACCTTTTGCAAAAAGCGCTCCCCTTTGACGCGGCGGCTGATGAACAACAACCCAGCAGCGATAAAGGTAGCTTCGGCTGGATCAAAGCCAATCAAGAATGCCACCAGCAAACCTCCGGTAATTAGCAGACTCTTTGTCAGGAGCGGCTTAAACAGACGATAGCGTTTGGGCGGCGCGGACAGACACGCTTTTGTTGCTCGCACCTCTGGATACAACTTTTATATTTATTAATACGAATACATAAAGGAAATTACTTAGCTCTGCTCCAATGCCAATGGCTGTGTTCAGCATCCCTTGAATAATATTAAACTGACCAGTTCTCCTGGTTAAATCTGCAATCATCAGCACCGAGAAAACACCAAAAATTTCCCCCGCGATGCCGTCCAGAATTTGCACGGAAATCAGAAAATAAAGCCAACGTATGATGTGGTTTTGAAACCCTTGGAAATTGCAAAAACGATGTGAGGATAGGCGAATGTGTTCGTGCAATTGCTGATTCTCCACCGCATAAAAAAAGCCCGCTTATCGCGGGCGAAACAAAAAGGGATTTATTAGCTGAATTGAATATGGACTATTAGCTGGTTAAATTTTCTTAATGTTTACCTCCGAACTGTAATAGTTAAGATGAACTTGGTTATAATTACCGAACTCCAACTGTGACCATTTGGGAATTTTTGTTCCAGGAGTTGGCTACAGGCACAGCAGTAGATTGTGCAACGCTCTTGTGCTTGAGGATATCGTAAACCGCTTCCAGTGCCGATTCAATAGAACCTTGTAACCATGCGGGGAAGCGAGAGCAATGTTCACCAGCAAAGAACAGGTTGTTTTGGGCTCTTTGCGCTTTTAGGTAATTCTGAGATTTATCTGCCGAATCCCAGTGAATTGTGCATCCACCAGCACTCCACTTGTAGTTGCCCCAGGCAATGGATGCTTTGTCCACTATCACACCAGGTTCATTCAGTTCAGGATGAATCTTGCTTACACTATTTTGGACGTAATCAAAGCGTTCAGACTCAGACATCATCCCCATACGTTGAGCATCGTCACCGATGGTATAGCTAGCCAACATCACGCTACCGCTATTGGGGTTGAACTTCACACTTGGGTAGTATGTTTGACGCACACCTTCACCACTGAAGGAAGCACCACCTTTGATACCTTGTTTATCCCAGAAAGACGAGCGAGTGTGAAAGGCAACTTTCGTTCCGGGACAGTAAACAGTGTTCTGAATCGAATCAAGTTTATCATCATCAAAGCCGCTCAATTCCAATTTGCGTAATACACTGAAGGGAATGGTGCATAGTACGTAGTCGCATATCTTGGTGTGCAACTGTCCATTTTCCTTGTAGGTGATTTGGACATAATCTTTTTGCACACGCAGGGCGACGATTTCTTGGTTACACTTGATAGGACCTTTGATTGATGCTGCCAAACGTTGGATGAGTTGATCCATCCCACCTTTGAGTTGCAACAAGTCATGGCTGGTTTCTGTCATGATGTCGCCGAGGAAAATATCCAACCCTTGAGAGCACTTGGCGCGGAAGCTTGGGTTTTGTGTCAGGAATGAGTGCAAGTCAATCGTTTCGCCGTCTTCGCTGAAGTAAGGGTTTAAATCTAAGCGCTCTAACTCATCCATTAAGTGAGAGTTCAAGTCGCGTTCAAAATCAGAACGGAGATTACCAGGAGCGATAGTATTAATAATAGTTTTGAGCCATGCAGCAAACCGGCGGGTTAAATCACTGTAGCGAGTGTCACTGAGGATACCACCTTCTGTCTGTTGCAGTACACGGGGTGCGTCTTTCATCTGGAGCACTTGCCCGTTGATGTTCATCATTGCGTTGCTTTCCTCGAACACTGTCATAAACTTGCACAGCTTGTCAGAAAGTCCCATTTCATGTACATAATGCAGTGTCATTTCGTGGTCGCTTGGGATACGCATTGCTCCGAGTTCGGCGTAGGGTGCATCCGGCTCGTTACCGAAGCGGTGTGTCCATACTCGTCCACCGATGCGTGGGCTACCTTCCATAATTTCGACTTCATGACCCAGGCGCTCTAGCTCATATGCTGCTACTAAACCTGCGATACCTGCGCCGAGGATTGTGATGCGCTTGCCTTTTTGAAAGTTTACCAGTTGGAATTGTTCAAGTAAAATTTTGGTGTCCATTGTTCCAGCTTCCCTTTTTCGTTTGTGTGGCGGCAGTCGTTTCAACCGCCTCTGTTACTTCATAAGGGGGACTTGAGCTTTTTATGCACTTGTTCAATGGAGGTACGCTCACCATTTATTATTCCCTTGAGGACGCTAATTCTATGCAACCAATCGACCGTTATCGTGGATGTCTTCTCGGCTTAGCCACTGGCGATGCAGTGGGAACCACTCTAGAGTTCAAGGAACCAGGCACGTTTACACCGCTGACGGATATGGTCGGGGGCGGTCCATTTGGACTGCAACCAGGACAGTGGACGGACGACACTTCGATGGCACTGTGCTTGGCAGAAAGTCTGATCTCGCAAAACGGGTTTGACCCAACCGATCAACTTAAACGATATCTTCAATGGTATCGGTCTGGACATCTGAGCAGTACGCTTTACTGCTTTGATATCGGCAACACTGTTCGTTCAGCACTGCTTCGGTTTGAGAGGACAGGCGATCCTTACTGTGGCTCCACAGATCCCCACACTGCTGGGAATGGTTCTATCATGCGCTTGGCTCCTGTACCTCTGTTTTTTGCCCGAAATCCCTCTAAAGCGATTGAAATGTCAGGTGAGAGTTCTCGCACGACCCACGGTGCAGCAACGGCTGTTGATGCTTGCCGATATTTAAGCGCGTTACTCGTGGGAGCCGTCAATGGAGCCTCTCGAGAGGAACTACTCTCTCCTCACTACACCCCAATTCCCGACTATTGGAAATATTACCCCTTAGTTGACGAAATCAACGCAATTGCGGCGGGGTCGTTCAAACATCGTCAACCCCCAGAAATTCAAGGAACGGGTTATGTGGTCGAATCCTTAGAAGCTGCGTTGTGGGCGTTTTATCACAGTCGGTCTTTTAAGGAAGGCTGTCTTTTAGCCGTCAACTTGGGCTCGGATGCCGATACAACGGGTGCCGTTTACGGACAGTTAGCTGGAGCTTTTTATGGAGAGCAGGCGATACCCCAATCTTGGCGCTTCCAGCTAGCGTACCGCGATTTGATTGAATACTTTGCTGAGCAACTTTTTTCCTTAGCCTAAGGGACTTCCAATTAAAAAAATCTCCAATTTGTAGTACTCTCCAAAACAATGGTGGGTTACGGCGCACTTTAGTCCTGAATGTAAAACCTTAATTGTTGTGCGCCGGAAGCCCCCCTACATAATGGATAATTTATTTTGAGATTTATTTTTAGCCATTAGTCTTTAGTCCTTAACTAATAACTAATCCAGCTCTCGGCGACCTTCCAACGCTCTTGCCAAAGTCACCTCATCGGCGTATTCCAAATCCCCACCCACAGGTAAACCAAAAGCAATCCGTGTCACCTTGGTAAATGGCTTCAGTAGTTGACCGACATACAGTGTCGTTGTCTCACCTTCAATACTTGGACTAATTGCCATAATCACTTCTTCAGGCTTTTGCTGACTCACCCGCCGCACCAAAGCCTGAACTGTTAACTGTTCTGGACCAATACCATCTATCGGGGAAATCACCCCACCTAAGACATGATACTTGCCTTTGAACTCACGAGTTTTTTCCAAGGCAATCACATCACGGGAATCCGCCACCACACATATAGTGGTGTTGTCCCGATTTGGGTTGCGGCAGAGTTCACAAACTGGTTCAGAAGATAAGTGAAAGCAGACAGAACACAAACCTACCTGTTTTTTTGCCTCAATAAGGGCTTGCGCCAGAGCCTCTACTTCTGCTTCTGGTCGCTTTAAAATATGCAATGCTAGCCGCTGAGCAGTTTTTGGACCAACTCCAGGTAAGCGTTGCAGTTGTTCAATTAACCGTGCTAAAGGGCGTGCGTAAACCGTTGTCTTGTCTCCAATGTGTTCGTACCTTAACTATGATGGCATTCTTACAGGATTTTGGATTGATCCTTTAATGAGTTAAAGGTTAAGTGCAGGCTGCACAGTGCGATCGCCACGATTCAACACATGGCTATAAACCATCGTCGTTCTTACATCTTTGTCCCCTAGCAATTCTTGCATCATGTGAATATCGTACTTCCAGTAAATGCGTGGCAAAATAGTTAGATGCCCAGAGAACGTTTGGTTTGAGGAGATAAAGTTGCTGACATGAGCGGACCTGATGTGTTCCTGTCATACTCCAGTAAAGACAAGGAGTTGGCGGAAAAGTTTGTAGAGGCTTTGGAAGGGCGTCGTATTGCGGTTTGGATGGACTCTGGGCAAATTGTTGTTGGCGACTCGATTAGCGAAAAGATCCAGGAAGGCTTAGAAGCTACAGAATTTCTTGTACTTCTCCTAACTCCCAACAGCATCCAGTCAATATGGGTTCAGAAAGAATGGCAATCGAAGCTTGTCGATGAAGCAGAGTCGAGATCTGCTCTCATACTCCCTGTTCTTGGTAAGGACTGTGAGATTCCAAGGCTTCTTAGGGATAAGAGGTACGCTGACATCAGAAGCAACTTCAAGGAAGGGGTGGCGGAGGTTGCAAAGGCGATCGAGAGGCATCGAGCACGTCGATATGATAAAGGAGGGGGAAATGGAAGCTTTACAGATCCATTTTCTCGTGTGGTACCTGCCGCTTGCACTGCGCTAACTGAGTTAGGGCTTGCGACCCGGACATGGCGTAAAGATGAGCTAGGTTGGCTGGCTTCCAGTGATTATCTCCCTATCGGTTCACCTCGAAATGTGGTTGGTCTACCAACAAATCTGGCTTACTATGTTGAGAGTAATGTTGAGCGAGGTGTTGAGCAACTCAAGCTTGTTCTTAACGTGAATAACACTCTGACTCGTGATCAGGGTTTAATTCAAATGGAGGAGGCAACCCGCCGTCTTTTTCAGAAACTAGGTTACGAGGTTCCTTTAGAACTCTTTGTGTCTCTTCGAGAGGCGAAAGATGTGACAATTCCTACCCCTTTCGGCACAGCAAGCGTAGTACTAGAACCCTCTAGAATTGAAACAATCAAAGTGATTCTGGATGCAAAACCGAAGTCTCAAGAAGGCATCTAACGGGACTTTAGAACTTTTTGGGGTAAAAAGCCCCTGAAAGCCTTGGTCGGCAAGGCAAACGCATAAGCGCTTTTACCAATACAGTTAAAAACAAAAACGCCCTCCTTATGGGGGGCGTTTTTGATTAGCTAAGCTTTGTTATTAGCCGTTGATTGCAGGAGCGCTGAGTGCAACAGGAGCAACTTCTAAAGCTGCTAAGTCTAGAGGGAAGTTGTGAGCGTTACGCTCGTGCATTACTTCCATACCCAAGTTAGCGCGGTTGAGGATGTCTGCCCAGGTGCCGATGACGCGACCTTGTGAATCAATCACACTGGAGTTGAAGTTGAAACCGTTGAGGTTGAACGCCATGGTGCTTACGCCCAGTGCGGTGAACCAGATTCCAATTACAGGCCATGCAGCGAGGAAGAAGTGCAAGCTGCGGCTGTTGTTGAATGAAGCGTATTGGAAGATCAAGCGACCGAAGTAGCCGTGTGCTGCAACGATGTTGTAGGTTTCTTCTTCTTGACCGAACTTGTAACCGTAGTTTTGAGATTCGGTTTCGGTTGTTTCACGAACCAAGGAAGAGGTTACCAAAGAACCGTGCATTGCGCTGAACAAGCTACCACCGAATACACCAGCTACACCGAGTTGGTGGAAGGGGTGCATTAGGATGTTGTGCTCTGCTTGGAACACCAACATGAAGTTGAATGTACCAGAGATACCCAAGGGCATACCATCAGAGAAGGAACCTTGACCGATGGGGTAAATCAAGAATACTGCGGTTGCTGCTGCTACAGGTGCAGAGAATGCTACGCAGATCCAAGGACGCATACCCAAGCGGTAGGACAATTCCCACTCACGACCCAAGTAGCAGAATACGCCAATCAGGAAGTGGAATACTACCAACTGGTATGGACCACCGTTGTACAACCACTCATCTAAGGAAGCTGCTTCCCAGATGGGGTAGAAGTGCAAACCAATAGCGTTCGAGGAAGGAACAACTGCACCAGAGATGATGTTGTTGCCGTATACCAATGAACCTGCAACAGGCTCACGGATACCATCAATGTCAACGGGAGGTGCTGCTACGAAGGCGATGATGAAGCAGGTGGTTGCTGCAAGCAGGGTGGGGATCATCAGGACGCCGAACCAACCGATGTATAAGCGGTTTTCGGTGCTGGTGATCCACTCGCAGAACCGACCCCATACGTTGGCGCTTTCGCGACGCTGTAAGGTTGTGGTCATGGTTTTATAAGTGCTTTGTTTTTTATGATTTGTGTAGGTCTTTTTGCCTACCTTTTTATTACATTAAAGGCACTATTGAGATTTGTAAAGATATTTTAATTAAGCATTTCTTATCTAAGTGATTTGCTTTAGTTATCAATACTACAGGTTGTTTGTAGAACATGAAGATAGGGTGCGTTACGCTGATGCGCACGCAACCCTACGTGCCTTATGCTGCTTATTTCTCCATCAACCAGGGGGCCATGTCATCTGCCGTCCACCCAGGATATGCAAATGCAAGTGGTAAACAGTTTGACCACCATCAGGACCAGTGTTGATCACTAGGCGATAGCCGTTTGTGAGTCCTGCTTGTTCGGCAACTCGCTTAACTGTTAATAAAAGATGCCCAAGCAGGGCATCATCCTCAGATTCGGCATCAGCTAGTCTGGGTATGGGTTTTTTAGGAATCACGAGGATGTGAACGGGAGCTTGGGGGTTGACGTCTTTAAATGCCAGCGCTAAATCATCTTCATAGACTATGTCAGCTGGAATTTCCCGACGAATGATTTTGCTGAAAATTGTCTCTGTGGTTTCACTCATGCCAATTTACCTGTTCATCTGCTAGAGATTCTATAGGTTTAGTGTTCTTGATGAAATATTTAGCACATGCTTGCCAGAGTTTGGAGTGCGTCAATTGTCGGCATCGACGCTGTAAAAGTGGGCGTTGAAGTAGATGTGTCGGGAGGTTTGCCGGGAATTGTCGTCTTGGGACTTCCGGATGCAGCAGTTCAGGAAGCACGGGAAAGGGTTAAGGCAACCCTGAAGAATGCTGGTTTTGCCTTTCCTATGCGAAAGATTGTCATAAATTTGACACCTGCGGATTTACGCAAGGAAGGTCCATGTTTTGATTTGCCGATTAGTGTAGGGATTTTGGCGGCTTCTGAACAAGTCAGCGCCCATTTGTTGGGAGATTATCTTTTCTTGGGTGAGGTGTCTCTTGATGGGAGCCTTCGCCCAGTTGTAGGTGTTCTACCGATCGCTGCTACTGCGGAAAAGATGGGAATTGTCGGTTTAGTTGTTCCTGCTGATAATGCACAAGAAGCTGCTGTGGTGGAAGGATTGGCAGTTTATGGTTTCAAAAATCTGTCTGAGGTGACTGATTTTTTGAATCATCCAGGGCGTTATAAGCCTGTGCAGTTGGACAGTGGTGTAGAGACGAGAGGTGGCGCGTCTCTACAAACAGCAGATTTGCAGGATGTGAAAGGACAGGCTCATGCTCGTCGTGCCTTAGAAATTGCAGCGGCTGGTGGACATAACTTAATATTCGTAGGACCGCCAGGTAGTGGCAAAACTATGCTGGCACGACGTTTGCCTAGTATTTTGCCTGCATTGTCATTCTCAGAAGCCTTAGAAGTGACTCGCATCCACTCGGTAGCTGGTTTATTAAAGAATAGAGGATCATTGGTGTGCGATCGCCCTTTTCGCAGTCCCCACCACTCAGCATCTGGTCCTTCTCTTGTCGGCGGCGGTAGCTTTCCGCGTCCAGGAGAAATTTCTTTATCACATAAAGGTATACTTTTCCTAGATGAGTTAACAGAATTTAAAAGAGATGTTTTAGAATTTTTGCGTCAGCCTTTGGAAGATGGCTACGTGACGATTTCTAGAACGAAACAATCTGTGATGTTTCCTGCTCAATTTACTTTGGTTGCCAGTACCAATCCCTGTGCTTGCGGTTACTACGGAGACACGATACAGCAATGTACTTGTTCGCCAAGGCAGAGAGAGCAATACTGGGCGAAGCTTTCGGGACCTTTGATGGATAGAATTGATTTGCAAGTTGCAGTGAATCGCCTCAAACCAGAGGAGATTACCCAACAACCTACAGGGGAATCATCAGCAACTGTCAGGGAACGGGTGCAACAGGCACGAGACTACGCATCGAGTAGATTTAAAAATGCAGCAAATCTATCTTGCAATGCCCAAATGCAGAGTCGTGATCTTCACAAATGGTGCAAGCTGGATGATAGCAGTCGCAACCTATTAGAAGGGGCAATTAGAAAATTGGGTTTGTCGGCAAGGGCAAGCGATCGCATTCTTAAAGTAGCGCGAACTATTGCAGATTTAGCAGGGGATGATGAACTGAAAACCAACCACGTTGCTGAAGCAATTCAGTATCGCACAATCGATAGAATGCAATAATTGTATGTAATAATTTAGCCCTCCTTCTAGTTTTTAGCTACTGATAAGATAGCGTTACCAGCAATCAGAATAGTAACGCTCTCAGCTATAATTTTATTAAATGAGTGAGAGAATTTATTCGGGTAGAAGGGTTGCAAATAGAAGATTGGGAAGTAGAAGGGCAGCAAAAGTAGCGATCGCACTTCTCGTGACTTGTTAGTTTGCTCCGTTTAAGTTGCTTCCTCAGTAGGGTGTGTTAGGCGAAGCCGTAATGCATAGACTCTGGACACCACTTAGATGCTAAAAATTGCGTATTATTCCTAATACTAGACACGCGGTTTCTTGTACTGGTTACAAAGGGCGAGTTATGTCTCGAAAATGAATTAGTGTCGTGCCTTTAGTTGGCTTAAGAGATCTAGAATGGTAGGTACAAGGTTTTCAGGGGGTGCTGCTATGGCTCCAAAAATCTTATTTCCCAACTGTAGTCCCAAAGGACGTAGGTGACGACCCTGAATTTTCTTGACAGCATCGGGCAAGTCTCCTGGTAAATTTTTAGGAAGTTGAGGCTTGACCAAAAGCTCAAAAGTAGAAACGATCATCGGTTATCTCCTTGTAAGATTAAGTACTTTTTTTGCCACTTAAGTAAAAACGTTGACAATAGGCTGTTGTATTCTTCAAAAGCGTTTCTCTGCGTTCGCATGAATTTCATAATTTTTTCTAGAACTTGCTTGGAGTAATTACAGCGTTAGCTTGAGGGGGAAGGCATAATTCCCTTCCACCCCTTGCAAACAAGCGAACGAACAGTAGTCGTTACCCCAGGTTAGTAAAATCCCACAGACTAAGGGTATTTGCTTCTACCCCTCTAACTGTGGCTAAGAGTTCACCATTTCCTCGATTAGTGATTAGTGTGTCGCTGGTATTAGTGCCAATGCCTTGAGTAATGGTGAGATTTTCAAAGGTTAAACCATTCATTAATCCCAAGTAATCGCTACCGACTTCAAAGTTGAAAATGGTGTCGCTTCCAGCACCAGCCGCTAGTACAAACATATCGCGACCGCTGCCGCCGTATAATATATCTTCACCTGTTCCACCATTGAGGATATTGTCACCATCGCCACCTGTGAGATAGTCGTTGCCAGCACCACCCTCTAGGGAGTTGTTACCAGCGCCGCCGTAGAGCTGGTCGTCACCGTCATTACCAAAGAGATAATCATCTCCGTCTTGCCCTACTAAGATGTCGGCGCTGTTGCCACCCTGAAGATTGTTATTACCACTCCCTCCATCAAGCGTGTCGTTGCCTTCTTGACCAAAGAGTTGGTCATCACCGTCGCCGCCCATGAGTTGGTCATCGCCAAATCCGCCTTCCAAGTAGTCATTACCAGCATCACCCTTAAGGAGGTCATTGCCTGCCTGACCGTAGATTTGGTCATTGCCTAATCCAGCGGTAAGTTGGTCATTACCAGAACCTCCTTCGAGATAGTCATCGCCAGCACCACCATCAAGCGTGTCGTTGCCTTCTTGACCAGAGAGTAGATCGTTACCATCGCCACCTAAGATCTGGTCATCACCAGAGCCACCATATACGTTGTCATTATCAGCACCGCCATCCAGGGTATCGTTACCTTCTTGACCGTAGAGGAAATCATTACCGTTGCTCCCAGTTAGTTGATCTTTGCCGTTTCCACCTTCTAGGTAATCATTACCAGCACCGCCATCTAGGGTGTCATTGCCGTCCCGACCATAGAGTTGGTCATTGCCCTCGTTACCTGAGAGTTGGTCATCGCCAGTACCGCCATCTAAGTAGTCATTACCCGCTTGACCTAGGAGCCGATCGCCCTCATCGCCTCCATACAAGAAGTCATCGCCAGTGCCGCCATCGAGGTAGTCACGACCCTGCTGCCCAAAGAGTTGGTCATCACCAGTACCGCCTTCAAGCCGATCATCGCCAGTGCCGCCATCAAGGTAGTCCTGACCTGCTTGACCGTAAAGGCGATCGCTTCCATCTCTACCATAGAGATAGTCATCGTCTGAGCCACCATCCAGGAAGTCAGCGCCTGCACCGCCATCTAGGATGTCGTAGCCTTGCTGACCGTAGAGGCGATCGTTACCTTCGCCGCCATTGAGTTTGTCATTGTCCGCTCCGCCATCAAGGTAGTCATCCCCAGTGTTACCGGCAAGCTTATCATTTCCCTGCTGACCATAGAGGCGATCGTTACCTTCGCCGCCATCAAGTACGTCATTGTCCGCTCCCCCATCAAGGTAGTCATCACCAGCTTGCCCTAAAAGGGTATCTGCCTCAGTACCTCCGTAGAGAGCATCATTTCCTACGCCACCTTCAAGCTTGTCTTCACCAGCTTGACCGTAAAGTTGATCGTTGCCATCACCGCCTAATAGATGGTCATTACCAGCACCTCCATCTAAGAGGTCATTACCAGTACCTCCATTCAGAGTGTCTTCACCGACTTGACCGTAGAGGCGATCGTTACCTTCGCCACCATTGAGTTGGTCATTACCGTCTCCCCCATCTAAGAGGTCATTGCCCAATCCACCATCCAGAGTATCTTCACCGACTTGACCATAAAGTTGGTCATCCCCATCACCGCCATTGAGGAGGTCATTGCCCAATCCGCCATCGACGAGGTCATCGCCTGTGCCCCCATTCAAAATGTCTTTGCCTTCTTGACCGTAGAGTTGGTCGTTGCCATCATTCCCATTGAGCAGGTCATCACCAGTTCCACCTTCGAGATAGTCATTGCCAGCATCCCCATTTAAGGTGTCGTTGCCTTCTTGACCGTAGAGTTGGTCATTGCCATCATTACCATTGAGGAGGTCATTGCCAGCTTCACCTTTAAGGAGGTCTTCACCAGCTTGACCATCTAACTTGTCGTTGCCATCTCCACCGTAGAGGCGATCGCTTCCTGTTCCGCCATCAAGCCAGTCGTCGCCAGCTTCACCGTAAATTAGGTCATTGCCACCCAACCCACTGAGGATATTATTCCCACTGTCGCCAATGAGCAAATCTTCAAATTGTGAACCCTCCAAGTTTTCAATAGCTTCGAGGCGATCGTCTTCAGCATCCCCAGCCCAGCCTGTACCAGTTGTGAGGCTGACAGCTACAGCAGTTTCTGAAGTGAAATAGGAAGCCGTGTCGTTACCTGCTCCACCATTGAGGCGATCGGCATCCGTACCCCCAACTAGGAAATCATCACCGTTCTCGCCGAAGAGAGTATCTTTGCCCCCTTCGCCAAAAATGATGTCATTGCCATTTCTGGCTTTAACAATGTCATCACCATCACCAGCGTGAATGACATTTGCTTTGGCATCGCCGATGATTTCATCATTGAAAGCAGAGCCGACAACATTTTCAACATTATATATCTGGTCATTGCCGCCAAAGCCATCAGTAGCTTGATTTTGCTCTAAGTTGACATTGACTCTACCTGGATCGCGACGGTAGCTGACGGTATCACTGTCTTCAGCGCCATAGTTATTGGAATTTTGGCGATCGCCTCCCTCAGTAAGGTAACCGTAAACTATTAGGTCACTACCGTCAGTAGCTTGGTTTTGCTCTAAGTTGACAGCACTTGGATAGCGACGGTAGCTGACGGTATCACTGTCTTCACCTCCGTCAAAGTAGTCATTCCCAGCATTGCCAACTAACAGGTCATTCCCAGCTAAGCCCAAAATGCGGTTATCTTGGCTATTGCCAATTAGAACGTCATTAAATCCAGAACCAGTAATATTTTCCAGATTTCGTAGGGTATCTGTAGTGCCAAAGCCATCTGTAGCTGTGCCTGCGTTGATGGTAAAGTTTGGTTCTGTATCGGTAGGTATGAGGTTAGCAAAAACTATGGTTGAGTGGAGAGAGCCACCAGAATTTTCGTAGTTTTGTGCCTCATTAATATTGACAACTACACCATTTGGTGAATTGTCGTAGCTAACAGTATCTACTTCAGTACCACCGTCAATTAGATCATTGCCTGCTTCTCCCAGCAGCAAGTCATTGCCAGCATCCCCAGATAGTTTATCATCGCCAGATCCGCCGTATAGAGTGTCAGCATCAGCGCCACCTGCTAGCTCGTCATTATTAGCCTCACCATAGAGAATATCATTGCCGTCTTCACCAAAGAGTTTGTCATTGCCCTCACCGCCATAAAGAGTGTCATTGTCTATACCTCCGTATAGTTGGTCAATACCAGCACCACCTGCTAACTCGTCATCGCCAGCCTCACCTTTGAGAATGTCATTCCCGTCTTCACCGAAGAGTTTGTCATTGTCCTCACCGCCATAAAGAGTGTCATTGTCTATACCCCCATAGAGTTGGTCGTTGCCAGCACCACCTTCTAGCTCATCATCGCCAGCATCACCTTTGAGAATGTCATTCCCGTCTTCACCGAAGAGTTTGTCATTGTCCTCACCGCCATAAAGAGTGTCATTGTCTATACCCCCATAGAGTTGGTCGTTGCCAGCACCACCTTCTAGCTCATCATCGCCAGCATCACCTTTGAGAATGTCGTTCCCGTCTTCACCAAAGAGTTTGTCATTACCTTCACCGCCAAAGAGAAGATCATTACCGGAACCACCATATAGGTTATCAATATCTGCTCCACCTTTGATGGTGTCGTTGTCTCCTCCACCAAAGATAGTATCGCGTCCATCTCCACCATCCAGAATGTCATTCCCCGCCTCCCCAAAGAGATTGTCATCTCCTTCGTTTCCAGATACATAATCATTACCAGCACCTGCTTTGAGTTCATCTCCCTTGGAAGTACCTTCTAGTACATCAGCACCAATACCTGTTTGGAGAAAGATGCTGCCGTCAGGTCGGTAAATAATCCCGCTACTTGGTTTTACAGGGATGCTAGGTTTACCTGGGATTGTTGGCTGTGGTAGTGCTTGATTAGAACTACCACTGTCAGTGAGTCCAAAACTAAAATCATCGCCTAAATCTGACAAGAACTCCTTCCCTTTTTCGAGTTTCCCATCAACCCATTCAACGGCTTTCTCCCCTTTCTTATAAATAACCTTTGTACCTTCCCAAACTGTTTCTGCATGATCGGCAGCAATCTGAGTGATTTTTCCACCATTTTTCTTGAGTGTTGTTGTTCCCTTCCCAACAATAAAATCAGTGAACTCTTCAGTTCCATCTGCTAGGGTATTCCATACCTTCTTTGCACCATTCTCTGCGAGTTCAGTAAGCTTTTCTCCTTCTTTAAGTATTGTTTTAGCAACATTTCCAGCCGCATCGAATTTTTCTTCAACAAAGTTTTCAGCTTTGTCCCATTTCCTTCTAAATTTCTGTATGTCGTATTCAAACTGTTCTTCAACAAAATTACCGAATTGATCTGCCTTTTCTCTTGTCCATCTGCCAGCTTGATTTGCCTTGTCTACAACAAAATCCCTTCCCTTCTCTGCAAGCCTAGATATTGGCAATCCATTTTTTAAATCTTGAATTTGCTCTAGGTACCCGCGAAGCTTGTCAAATTGTTCTTGTGCTTTATCAAATGGCTCTTGTACCTGTGAGGCAGAAACTTTCCCAAGTTTAATCTCGAAAGTAGAAGTGGGTTCAAACACAGGAACAGTGAAAATTTTCACTGCTCCTCCAATCCCCAAAATTGCACCTATGTTTGTGTCCCCAATTAGCTCTTGTGGCTTGTCTAAGATATCTTTTATCTCATTCCATCTAATTTCCCCGTCACCACCATCTGCTAAGTTAAATCCAAAGTTTCCACCTATTGTGCCTTCAATATTAACTTCTGCAAGACCAGTCACACCGAGATAAGGACCAAACTTTGGTCCAATCTTCAGATTGAATTCATCCCCTTTAGTATCAACATAAAACCCATCCTGGAAGTTGCCACTCTTGAATCCAGTTGTATCAAATCCAAATCCAAGTTGAGCGGATGCTTCCAAAAATCCATTCACTTGAATACCTACCACTGGTAAAATTGGCAGTGGGATTTTGATTGGTGTAGTCAACTCGATTTTTGGAAGGTTTAAAGTTGGTAATTCGTAGGAAAAAATTTTGGAATTTTTATCAGATAAAAGACTAAAAGTGAACTCTTTTGGCTGTTGAAGTAGAGGAATTTTAAAATCTTCAGGAAGTTTAATAGAAGAAGCAATTGGAGTATCTTTCAAGCCATTAATAATATTACCTGTATTATCAATGTCAACATATCCCAAGTCAAAAGTTGAGCCAGAAGAAGGGATTGAGTTGACAACTTTCTGGAAATCAACAATCTGGTCGATTAAACTGAAGTCATACTTTTTCCCTTTCCCTACTTCATCCTTTCCATATTTCCCCTCTGCTACAACTTGCAGTACATCGCGAAGGCTGATTGAACTTGAATCATCTCTATTCAAAAAGGATTTAGTCGCATCAAAGTCGGAAAGCAAAGGAATCCTGGTAGTTAGCAATTGAACAACAGGATCTACAGCCTTAAACACTGACTGAATTGGCTTGAAACTGTTTTTAAGAAAATCATTGTAGAGAATACCTGAGTTCAAACTCACAGAAAATCTAACTACTCCTGACGCATCAGTCGTTTGCGTTGCGCTAATTCCTAAATTTTTCTCAGTTTTACTGAGTATTTGATTGATTTCTGCAACTTTGGTATTTTGAGCTTGATTGCTTGCCATGTTTACTCTTACTCCTAATTATCTTATCTGGACGAGTTTTACATCTAAAGCTAGATGACTTTCACATTTAAAGGGTATCTACTAGAAAAGGAATAATAATGTATTCCTTACAGCTTCCTTGCAAAATTGCTCTAAGCTGCACAGTGCGATCGCACCCTTCACTAAAAAAGACTTTCTTCTCTAAGATCGCCCCTTTCACACCCTGATAATTTGAGTGAAAGTGCATCACTATTTAAAGCCATGTGTTGAATGCCCAATTAATTGACCACTTGCCAAATTATTGACCATAGCGATCAGGAAAAAGTCAGATACGCTTCACAATTAAATTGGCAACTGCGCCTCCACAGAGGATGTGCAGTTACTTGGGGATCTCAGATAATGAGACAACTTTAATCAGTCTTGCCAATCTAAATCGAACATTTTCTACATTTTGCGAAATTGCTTAGGTGAAACGCCTGTGTGTTGGCGAAAATACTTAGCATCGCTCTCTATTCTTAGTCTGAACTTCCCTCTAAGCAAAAAGAACTGACTTTTACCCAGAGAGACTTTCAAAGTTTTTTTGAATCGCTCTTACTGGGTACAAATTGCCAAAAAGGCTTGCGGAGAGAATTTAAAGCGTTGCCCCCCGCTTTTCGGTATACCTTAGTCAAAAAGTATCACCCTAACGCAGATGGAAATACTTAAAAAGGTTACAAATACACCCTCTAGTACACGACGGCGGAAATAAAGTTACCATTCAAAAGCAGCGAAAAGCCCACAGAATCAGCCTTTTGACTTTTGACTTTTGACTTTTGACTTCCGCGCAGCGGTACTAGTGCCTTATCCACATCATCAAGAAATTTCTTGGGAGGAACAAGAAACTTGGAAAAAAAAAGTTGGCTTCGCAGACACAAAGAATACAAATAGAACATCCAGATGCGGACGTCTAAGTTTGGACGATGGATGAACATCGCTTAGAAGATGTCTGAGAAGTAAGAACGCTCACGTAACGGTATCCTGTCGTTAGAACAAATACTTAAGTAGCGACAGCATTAAGAGTTTAATTGTGAAGCGGATGCCCCGAATGCAGCTCAACAGATATCTCAAAAAATTAAATATCACCTCTTTGAAAGTAATAAATACTCTAATTTCTTGGTATAAAGTTTGTCAATAGGAAAAGGTCGGAAAAAAGTCGGATTGTTAGTAAATTTACGTAAACAAAAGAAATATAAAGTTGATGGTGCGAAGATACTGTAGTTAACCTAGTATTGCTACGGAAATCAATGACGCTAGAAGAGGCGATCGCGCTAGTCGAGCAATTATTGGAACGGGGACGCTTAACAAAAATTCAAGAAATTGTGTTCCGCTATTCCTGGGAGGGAAAAACTTACCTAGAAATGGCGAAAGAGGTCACATACGATCCCGGTCATATTAAAGACGTTGGCTCTGAACTTTGGCAATCGCTCTCTAAAGCTTTGGGCGAAAAAGTGACTAAGAATAATTTGCATGGAGTGCTGAAGCGAAACGCACAGCAACAAAACCACACAACCGCCTCATCGACTCCAAATGACCAAATCTCCACTTCTCAGACAGATTGGGGAGAAGCAATTGATGTTTCCCACTTCTACGGACGTACCACTGAATTAGAAACCCTACGCGAATGGATTATGCGCGATCGCTGTTGTGTAGTAGCACTGGTAGGTATGGGTGGCATGGGAAAGACTGCACTCTCAGTAAAACTGGCAGAACAGTTGCAAGAAGAATTTGAGTATGTCATCTGGCGAACGCTTCAAAATGCACCCCCAGTTGAAGAAATCTTGGCAGATCTCGTTCATTTTTTCTCTGAGCAACAAGAAATTAGTCTCCCAGATAAACTGTCCGATCAAGTCTCTCGCGTGTTACATTACTTTCGCTCTTCACGTTGTTTGGTAATACTAGACAACTTAGAAACCGTATTGCAAGATGGTACTAGTGCCGGAAAATACGAGCAGGGTTATGAAGGTTACGGTTACTTACTTAAGTGTGTAGGAGAAGTCAACCATCAAAGTTGTTTAATTCTTACCAGTCGTGAGAAACCCAAAGAAGTCGCGTTACTCGAAGGACCAACCCTAAGAGTGCGATCGCTGCTATTACAAGGATTGACATTACTTGAGGGACTCGAAATATTTCATGCCAAAGGCTGCTTTGGAATCAGCGAGCAAGAGTTACAAGAAGTATGCGACCATTTTGCAGGCAATCCATTGGCATTAAAAATCGCTGCGTCAGCAGTGCAAGAAGTCTACGAAGGTGACTTAGGACAGCTGATGCCTTTCCTACAGCAGGGAAAGTTACAGTTTGAAGATATCAACGACTTGCTCCGACAACAATTTAACCGTCTGTCACCATTAGAACAGCAGGTCATGTACTGGTTAGCAGTCAATCGAGAACCTATCTCTTTAGCGGAGTTAGAAGCAGATTTTGTCTCTGAAACTGTTCTGGGACAGTTGCTAGACGCAGCACAGTCACTTAGGCGTCGTGCATTTATCGAACAGCAGACGCAACAACTGGCATTGCAGCCTGTAGTACTGGAATACGTCACCCATCGAATAATTACCCTTGTGTGTGAAGATATTGCGAACCAACGCCAGCAATTTCTCAACGATTACGCTCTGACTAAAGCCCAAAGTAAAGAATATGTTCGACAAGCGCAAATACGTTTGATTGTGCGACCAATCATTAATAGATTAGTGGGGATGCTGGGCAGCATCAACAGTATTGAGCGCCAACTCAAACAGATGTTAGCCCTTCTGCAACAAGAAATGCCTTTAAAACCAGGATATGCAGCAGGTAATATTCTTAATATATTGTGTGAAATTAACGCGGACTTGAGCCATCTTGATTGTTCGTATCTAATTATTTGGCAGGCATATTTAGCAGATACAACTCTACATAACGTCAATTTTGCTCACTCACAGTTTGCTAAATCCGTCTTCAAACAAACGTTTGGTGCTGTTTTATGCTTGGTATTTAGTCGGGACGGTGAGGTGCTTGCAAGCAGCGATGCTAAAGGTGAAATTAATTTGTGGCGAGTTGCAGACGGACAATGTCTTTTAACGATGCGCGGGCATACAAACTGGGTACGACGAATCGCCTTTAGCCCCGATGGTCACAGCATAGCAAGTACCAGCACGGATGGCACGATTAGAATTTGGGATGTACAAGATGGCAGATGCCTGCAAATTATTCGAGAATATTCTTGCATCTCATACTCAGTCTGTTTTAGTCCAGATGGCAAGTTGCTTGCTAGCAGCGGTGACGACTGTAAAGTTCGGGTTTGGGACGTACAAAATCGCAATTGTCTGCAAGTCATGGAGGGACACACCCATTGGGCTTTGTCTGCAAGTTTTAGTCCAGATGGCAAGTTGCTTGCTAGCGGTAGCTGCGACAAAACGATTAGGATTTGGGATGTTCACTCAGGCAAATGTGTAAGAGCGATCGCAGGGCATGAAGGTTGGGTAGTTCCCGTTAGTTTTAGCCCAGATGGTCGGCAAGTTGCCAGTGGCAGTTTTGACTCCTCCGTAAGGATTTGGAATGTTGAGGATGGCGAATGCTTGCATATTTTACAAGGACATACCAAGTGGGTGTGGTCTGTAGCATGGAGTCCTGACGGACAACAAATTGCCAGTGCTGGGATAGACCAAACAATCCGAATTTGGTCGCCAAAAAGCGGCAAGTGCCTCCACGTCATTGCAGGGCATACACATCAAATTTGGTCAGTTGCGTTTCATCCTAATGGTACAAAACTTGCAAGTGGAGCCGATGACCAAACAATTCGATTTTGGGATGTACGCAATGGCAAATGTTTGGGGTTTATGGGCGGACACACCAACTGGGTTAGATCTGTGGCATTTAGCACGGACGGTCAAACACTGGTCAGCGCTCATAAAGATTGTAGTGTTAGGATTTGGGATGTTAATAGCCGCAACTGTTTGCATACTTTGAACAGACATAAAGACTCTGTGCTGTCCGTAGCATTTGCGCCAAATAGCCAAATATTCGCAAGTGGTAGCGAAGACCAAACAGTGAAAATCTGGCATTTATCAAATCGCAGTTGTCTACATACCCTCACAGGACACACGGGTGCAGTATGGTCGGTAGCTTTTAGTCCAAACGGTCAATACCTTGCCAGTTGTAGTTTAGACCGAACAATCCGAATTTGGGATGTTAGTAATGGGAACTGTTTGCATACCCTAGTAGGGCATGGCGATCGCATTGGATGCGTGGCATTTAGTCCTGTTGGTTCCCAGATAGCAAGCGCAAGTGAAGACCAAACTGTAAAACTTTGGGATGTGCGTAGTGGGGAGTGTCTTAAAACTTTACAGCATCAGCAACGAGTTTGGTCGGTCGCGTTCAGTCCTGACGGTAACAGCATTGCTAGTGGTTGCTTGGACAACACAATTCATATTTGGGATGTACAAAATAGCGAATGCTTGCGTACTTTGGTTGGACACACAGGTTGGGTACTTTCAGTCATTTTCAACCACGATGGTCATCAGTTGATTAGCGGTAGTTCCGACCAAACTGTCAAGGTTTGGGATGTCAATAGCGGTGATTACTTGTATAATATGCAGCAACATACGAATTGGGTATGGTCTGTTGCATTAAGTCCCAACAACCATATTATCGCGAGTGCTGGCGAAGATGAAGCCATTCATCTAGTGAATAAGGAAACAGGAGAATGGAAAGCAACGCTGCAAGCAAAAAGACCCTATGAAGGCATGAACATAACGGGTGTTACAGGTTTTACCACTGCACAAGAAGCCGCACTACGAGCATTGGGAGCAGTCGAAATATCTTAAATAAAACTAAAGAATTGCGTTGCTACCCGTCAGACACAATTTATATTGTGTCATATCATGTCTGGTTGAATAATTATCATTAAAGCTCACGCCAAGACGCAAAGGCGAGCCAGCGCTGCAGGAGGGTTTCCCTCCGCAGGCGACTGGCGTAGCAAAGAAAGACGCGAAATTTTTCTGATGATTAATTAAGCGAACTTGATATACAGCACATTGCAGCTAAATGAAGTACATAATTAAATCTCTAAAACTCTTGTGGAGGTGGGCATCCTGCCCGCACACTGAGACTTAAATCATATAAAAACCGCTGTAACATTATGTCTGTTCGCAGACTTATTGAAATTTTTTCACTGAATAATATTATTATCAAAATTCTCTGAAAGCAAGAAAAATTTTTACGTCATTTGGTTCAACAACATTAATAAAGTTTTGTAAAAAAAAGTCAAAATGTGTTTAAGAACTTGCGGAAATTCCACACCAACCCTCGATAAGTTTCATATGCAGGTGAATTAGGTAGCGTGTTCTCTAAGCACGGTAATAACCCTAATTAATCAATAAAATTCATCATTAAATTAAACTATTTATGAGAGAGCCTCAACCTACGAATCATAGTTCGCACGTAGCAATTCCTAAATCAGTCATAGTTGATCCCAAAATATTTGATAATCAACAGGAAATTAATGCGAGTCGATCAGAAATTGAAATTGATGAACTTGATATCCAGATTTACAAGCCGAGTAGCCAGGAAGGACAAGGGAATTCATCCAATCTAGAGCAGTTACCAGAAGATTTGCACGGTTATACTTTTATTTGTGCGCCATTGTCTCCTGGTGATGGAACACAAGTTTATAACGGCGATGGCATGATTTATCGTTTGGGATTTGAAGCAGGAAAAGCAAAAATCAAAACTCGAATTGCGAAAACGCCCTGTTATTATGCCGATCAAGCCACAAAAAATGGTTCATTACTCTATAAGTTCCATAACGGAGGAGTTGCCCGTACCAGCATAATACTAGGTTCTCGCAACCAATTAAATACTGCCTTTGCTCAAACGAGAGAACGTCTTGTGGTTACTTTTGATGCTGGGCGTCCGTATGAAATCGACCCAGATACAATGGAGTTGCTAGAACCTGTAGGAACAACAAAAGAGTGGTTGCCCATATTTCCTATTATTCCTCGGATTTTTCAAGCCTACTCCAATCCCGCGCATCCAGCAACAGATGTCTCTAATGTCAATGATTCTGAAGACTTATTTACTGTAAACTATTCAACAGGCTACAACGGCAAATACCAACAAATAGTCAATCGAAGTTTGAATATTATTTGCTGGATAAATTCTTTAAGACAAATTTGGAAAAAATTAAAGAAGAGTGAGCTAACTTATGAAGAATTTATTGGGAGTTTTACCGATTTAGTTCGGTATAATTTTACTACTAAAAAAATGGAACGATGGCGGCTTACCCTTAACGGTCAGCCGCTGTACATCTCACAAGCAGTTCATCAAATTGCGATTACAAAAGATTATATTATCATTCCAGACGTTCCATTCATGGTAGAGTTCTCACAAATATTTTCGCCTTTTCTCTTTGATTGGATTAGAAAAAATGAATTGATAGGAAATTTAGGAAAGTGGTTTTCTTCAGTTTTCCTTCAATTAATTAAACAAAAGTCATTTACCAGCTTTTATATTGTCCATCGTGAACAGCTAAAAAAATCGGGTAATCAGTGCAATGAACCAATAAAGTATCTACCAGTTACAAAATTTAGCGTACCATATGAAGTCTCACATTTTACCGCTGATTACCAAAATGAAGACGGGAAAATTACACTTCATGTAGGACATCGAAATGGTTGGGATGTAACCGAGTGGATTAGCCGTTTCGATCAACAGGTTCAAGACAAAGATAAAAACCAGTTGCGTCAAGACTTGGAGGGTATGCTAGTTGGACCAATGGATTTAGGTTTCTTAGGTCGCTACGTTATTAATGGAAAAAGTGGAGCTTTGCTAGATGCAAAACTTGTGAGCGATCCAGAGAGTACATGGTCGTTATCTGTCTATACTCACCGCGAACTTTGTCGAGACCGGGAGAATGAAACAGAAACAAAAATAAAAAATATTTACTGGGTGTCATGGGGTTTTTCCTGGGAACTCATACCTCAGCGTATTTACGATGCTTATAAAGAAAGTAATTATCGAACAATATCATATGAAAAGTTACCAGGTCAGAACAAACCTTCAACATTGCTGCGTTTAAATACAGAGTCAATGGAGATTGTTGAATCATTTCAGTTTCCTGCTGGTTATTTGGCTTGTTCTCCACAATTCATACCAAGTTCTCAATCTCTTCCAGAAGGTAAAGATAAATCAACACATGGATATATTGTTTGCGTTGTTTTGTCTGACGATGAACCCAAGGGTGAGTTTTGGATATTTCATGCTGATGATTTTAATGGTAAACCTATATATCGCCTGAGCCACCCAGAACTTCATTTGAGATTTACGATTCACTCAACTTGGTTACCTGATATAAAAAAATGCAACTATTCAGAAGCGGCTTATAGGGAAAAAAGGAGAAAAGAGTCTGTAGAATTAGATTGCGATCATTTAATCCGAAATGGAAGTGCAAAGCTCCAGAAAATTTTTGATGATGTAGTTTACCCACATTTTGTTCATCAGACTCCCGAAGATAAACTGCTAAAATCTTTAAAAGAAGTGGATAAAAGATAATCCATGAATCAAGAAAAAATCAGAGAGTGCATCATAATTTTTTCACTTCAATGATTCAACACAAAAACGACAAGGGAGGGCATACGAAATTTTACCTCACTCTTTATTCTACATAGCGTACTTCTCATAACTGCCTACCCATAATTTCAGCAGAAAATTTAGATGTTAATCGACACTTGGTATTTTCTGTATTTGAGATAGTCAACTTATTCCTCGATGAGTTAACAGAATTTAAAAGAGATGTTTTAGAATTCCTGCGTCAGCCTTTGGAAGATGGCTACGTAACGATTTCCCGTGCTAGGCAATCAGTTATGTTTCCAGCTCAGTTCACTTTGGTTGCGAGTACCAATCCGTGTGCTTGCGGCTATTACGGAGATACGATAGCGCAATGTACTTGTTCGCCAAGGCAGAGAGAGCAATACTGGGCAAAGCTTTCGGGACCTTTGATGGATAGAATTGATTTGCAAGTTGCAGTGAATCGCCTCAAACCAGAGGAGATTACCCAACAACCTACAGGAGAATCATCAGCAACTGTCAGGGAACGGGTACAACAGGCACGAGACTACGCATCGAGTAGATTTAACAATGCAGTAAATCTATCTTGCAATGCCCAAATGCAGAGTCGTGATCTTCACAAATGGTGCAAGCTGGATGATAGCAGTCGCAACCTATTAGAAGGGGCAATTAGAAAATTGGGTTTGTCGGCAAGGGCAAGCGATCGCATTCTTAAAGTAGCACGAACCATTGCAGATTTAGCAGGGGATGATGAACTGAAAACCAACCACGTTGCTGAAGCAATTCAGTATCGCACAATCGATAGAATGCAATAAAATATGTTAGGGTTCGACCGAATTATTTGAATTAACTTTGAGTGTTTGGTCATGTTTTGAAGAATTTGTGCCATTCTGAGAATGTTTCGGCACTAGTGTCATCAACGAAATCAGCGTTAGCTGCATCAGTTCCATATATGCGTCAATGTCTACCTGGTCTGATAGCAGCATATGGCGATACTGCTGCTTAATATAACTCAGCTTTTGTAATGCGGCTTCTGGATCAGTCTGCAATGTTGCCTGCCATTCATCAAGTAGCAGGAGAGTTTCCATAACAAATTTTTTGCGCTGCTGCTCTAGGAGCCTACGACACTGATCTGTAAAAGTCTGTGTTTTGTGCCGCAGTTGCTCGTAGACTTCCGTTGTCACCGCACCCTCAACAAACATCAGCCGATGCTCTTGGCTGAGGTCTTCGATACCGTCTAATGCCTGTTGCGGGTGATCTGGCAACAGTGACTTGAGTTCATTAATCCGGTTGGCAGTTGTAGTCACCATCTTCTTAGACCGTTGTCTGTGCCACTGTCGCAACACTAATCCTAGTATGCTGCTGGTGCCCAAAATAAAAACTCCAGCCTGCAAGTCACTGTTACTTTCCCAATAATGCATCAGCGCCATGCGGGGATCACCTTGTTCAAACACCTCTTCTGCTGCTGGGTGTATGTAAAACAGTCCTTTTCTCAGTAAAATTTTAGGTTCTTCGTTTTGCAATGCAGGATAGAACGGGGAATAAGTACGGGCAGTGGAGAGAATAGACCAGGTAACCAGTGCAACCTTCTGCCGATTCATGTCAGGGCGAGTCACTAAAACGGTAGGAGTTGAGAGGGTCAGTAAGTTTCGGTCTGGAATGGGCGGACGCGATGTATAAGTTCCGGTAGGTAGCTCTGCACTTTGATAGGAACCGGGGTCGAAAACAGTCCGCTGGTTAATTAATGCAGGTTCGATAGGAAGCAGCCTGAAGTCAGGATTATTTACAAATTCTTGCCGTAGATTTTTACTAGCCCCCAGACTTCCCACATACATAACTGCATCCACTTGTCGAAATTTCAGTTTCTTGAATGCTTCATCAAAATTAGAGTTATCTGGTTGAACAGTTAGATTATCCGCTTTAAGCAATCGGTCAGCCGTGAAGCTTATCCCACTACCAGGAGTACCAACAGCAACTCGCTTCCCCTGAAGGTCAGCGAACGTCTTTAAGCCAGAATCTTTGTGGGTAATAATGTGGACGTATTCGTTTGCCAGAATTGCAACTGCTTTGACTTTTTCTTGGCGCATTGCCTCATTGGCAACATCTAACTGTACTATGGCAAAATCGACTTGGTGATCAAGCAACCGTTTTAAGTTTTGCTGAGAGCCTTGCGATTTGATATTTTTAACAGAGAGTTTTACCGTAGCTTTGGTAGAATTATTAATTTGCTCACCTAGGCGATTGTAGTAACTACCATTGATGCCACTAGAGAGAGTGACGCTACCTGGCTGCGAACTGCAACTGCTCAAAGTTAGTATGGCTCCCCCTGCTAAACCATTAAGCAGAAGAAAAACAGCCTTCGGACGATAGATAAATTGAGCACACTTTGATGCTAGATTTTTCGGTAGATTTGTCCAGGATCGCCTGCCAGAGAGTTCAGGTATCATCTCACTTAGTAGCCTCTAGGGCTTTGTTGTCTTGAGAGAATTTTATAGATAAAGACCAGCCTGTCAAAATAATTCTCTTCAAGTCTTCTTCACTTTCATTTATTGAGATTACGCCAAAGGTTAACAGCCTGCAACATTAATTAATAATTTAAGTAGGCAGTAAAATGTTTTTAATGGAAGCATCCCTACGATCGCAAATCCCCTTGCCAAGACAGCGCACGCACTCTCCTGTCGGAGACGCACTCGCATTCGCATTCAGACTGGAAGCAACGCGGGCACACAAACAAAACCTGCTTCCGCAGGCTTGTATATAAGTCTGCGGAAGCATACTTTGCTTTGAAAGTCAATTCATACAGTCAATCAGCAACACCCTTTATCTGTTTCTAAGCTTTCAATAAAGATTCTCCCCCATCAATCCAAACTTCGGTACCAGTAATGTGGCTGGAAGCATCTGATGCTAAAAAGAGAACTAATTGTGCTACCTGCTCCGATGTTCCTGGTTTACCATCAGTCAAAGGAATGTGCCCCTCAGGAAACTCAACAGGTTCTTGAACGCTTTCTAAATCCCGTCTTTGAGTGCTTTCGTTAATATTTGTTTCAATGGCACCAGGGCAAATTACGTTAACACGAATGCGGTGTTTAGCTAGCTCCAAAGCCACCATTTTTGTGAAAGCCACTTGTGCCGCTTTTGTGCAAGAATAAGCAGTAGCGCCAGTGTTACTAAAAATACGCGTACCGTTGACAGATGAGGTGATAATCACAGAACCTCCCTGCTTTTTCAAATAAGGCACAGCGTATTTTACTGTGAGAAACGTTCCTTTTAAATTGACATTTATTGTTTTATCCCACTCTTCGGGTGCCAATTCCTCTATCGGTGCCCATACGCCATTAATACCGGCGTTAGCAAACACAATATCCAAGCGTCCCCACTTATCTACAACTTGTTGGGTTGCTTGTTGCATTTCTTCCGGATGAGAAATATCGGCAACTAGCGGTATTGCTTCACCATTATCATTCTGAATTTCAGCAACAGTGTCTTCTAGTTCCTCCTTTGTCCGCCCCAAAGCAGCAACTTTTGCACCTTGTTTTGCAAACAATTTTGCTGTTGCTTTAGCTATACCTGAACCTGCTCCTGTTATTAGAGCCACTTTACCTGCTAGTTGCATAAATATATTCTTTATTTTTCTTTACTAACAGCTGTTTAACATAAACTTGAGTTTTGATTCATACCGCTACTGGCTGAAAGATTTTCTCTGTCTAATTGCATAAATCATTAGACAGAGGACAAGCAATACTGTGTAATTTTAAATACCCTTTAACTTGTCTGTCGTAAGAGTGATGACGCTACCGTGATGTCTCTTCGATACTGCTTTCGATATGACAGCAATTGCAAGCACTTGGACATAAGAAATAAATGACAGCTTTATTAACTACCACTGCACAATTTGAGCGAGTCGCCAAAATAGTGGCGCAAAGGGTGGCGCAACTATTGTGCGCGGCAGTTTTTGTAATTGACCAGCATTCTATAGCAATTGCCAGTAGCGATCGCAAGCTTGTTGGGCTTTCCTTCAACCATATTTGTGGAAAACTCAGTCTTGATTACCTGCGAGTGCCGATTAATTTTGATACACAAGTAGGTGAAGTGATTATTGGCAAACCTCACAATGGTGAGGAAATTTCTCCTCGCTTAGCACAGGTCATAGTGGAACTGGTAGTTAATCAGACAGCAGTCATTGATGCTTTGCCCAACCAACATCAATTAAAGAATAAGTTTATTTACGACTTACTTAACGGTTTAATAGATGACGAGGCAACTGTCCAACACCATAGTAAACTTCTAGGGTTAGATTTAACACCACCCCGTGCAGTGATTTTAATCGATGCTGCCGATTACATTTTAGGAAATGGAGTTTCCGATGAAGACTTGGAGAATGTTTCAGCGTCACTGCGTCCCCGCGTCGCCACCTCCTCTCTAGCAGAGGCGCAAATACGGCGACGGGCTACTTTAGTCATTGGCAGTGTCGTCAGCTTTTTCCATCTGCCTAACGATACAATTTGCGCTTATCTTGGTGATGGCGAGGTTGCTGTGCTTAAAGCGAGCGATACGAAAAACTTGGGGAGTTGGGCAAATCGTGGCGATGTTCCAGAGCAGTGCAGTTCTTCTTGGGCAAATCTCACAGCGCTAAAACGGGCAGCGGAGGCTTTATTATCAAGGTTACGGGCTGATACCGACGCATCGATTAGCATTGGCATTGGTCGCTATCACCCAGGAATGCGCGGACTTGCCCAATCATACCAGGATGCACGGGCAGCTTTGTCTTTGGGGTGCCGCTTTCGCGATCGCAATCAAGTACATTGCCTAGATAGATTGGGAATTGCAGCTTTTATTGGGGTTGCGGATGAGCAGACAAAAATCGAATTGGCAACATATCTATTGAGTCCTCTCAACCACGAACCGGAATTACTCACAACCTTAGATACCTTCTTTTCTGAAAACTGCTATCCTTCTTCTACAGCAAGTCGGTTGTCGATTCACCGCAATACTCTAAGTTACCGATTAGATAAGATTACCTCGCTGACTGGACTTGAGCCACGCCGCTTTGATGACGCGGTGCAGATTAGATTGGCTTTGCTGATGCGGAGACTGCGGTGAGCGAGTGGGAAGACAACTTTGCGTAAACTCAAATCGTCGAGAGTGACAAAAACCAGGGTAGATCGCAATACGGTTCAGTTAAGGCTGAAAGCGTTACTAATAATGCGACAGTATGCCCGTTCTGCTAATGTGATATCTAGCACAAATGGATTGTCATTCCCCTGAAATTCGGCGATCGCATGATTGCGCTCAATTTCAGTAATGTCCGGAGGGTCTTGCTGGTTCCATTTACACAAAGTCTGACGCTGCTTGTTAAAGTAACTTGGGTCCACTGCGTCAGCCCGGTCACGGTAAATAGTGTAGAAGTAGAACATTGCTCTGGCAATATCCCCTTTAACCTTCTCTCTAGGCTCAAATCTAGAGAATGCTGATTCGCTGAATTCGTCAATTGCACTACTAGGGATTGTAGATAGAATAGTATCATTTCGATACCATTTCTCAGTACTCGTGTCGGTTATATCATCGAAGGGTTTATTGCCTCGCTCAGTATTAATATTTTTTCGGGCAGGAAACAGATGGTGAAGGTCACTTCGGGCATTACCATTGTCAGCTCCTTTACTTTGTGGCCAAACATGTTCGGTATTCAGTCCTAGTCCGTCAGCTTTTTGACTAGGATCACCACTGCCAGTTAAACGAATTGGGTAACTGGCATAAATGTCTGTAACAATACCTGCTTGGTTGTCAATAATGCCAAACATTTGGTCTCTCGCCCGATCATAGTTCAAGGCTTTGCTAGGCATGTACTCGTGAGCTAGTTGATCAACCAGAGCAGACTCCGATAACTGAGGCAATATAATTGCTGAATCAATAGCAGCAGTAGGTTGGATAACTGTAAGCCTTGAGGAAGTGGTGGATGCTTTAGCAGGCAGTGTAAAGGCTGCAAGAACGGGATCATGGTCGCTGACCGAATTGCTAAAGCCAACGTTGACATGCACAATGTCAATCTCAGGCTGAGCAACAACAGAAAGGTTTTTACTCACCAACAAGTGATCAATTAATTGAAGATCTCTTTGGAAATCGAAAGTATAGCGATCGCTAAGAGGTAAACGTTCTGTCAGATTCTCAAGAATATTTCCCTTCAAAGTCTTCAAAGGTTGGGAATCTGGTAAATCGTTCAAATCACCAAGTACAATGACATTGGCATCAGGGTCAACCTGTAATAGTTGCGCTGTAAATTGATTAACAATTTGGGCTTGATTCTCGCGTTTAGCGTCGTCTGGCGGACCTCCTTTCTTGGAAACAAAGTGGTTAGCAACGACGAACAGTTTTTGGTTGTTAAATAAAAATTCTGCTGCAAGTGGCTTACGGCTGTCATCAAAAGCATTATTCGTGGGGTCAATACGACCTGGATTCAGGGAGAGGTCAGGACCATTTGAATCTTCACGAATAGCCACAGCATCTAAGGAACCACCTCTTTTAGGCAGTTTATCCAGGGTTATCCGGCTAGGTCGAAACAAGAAACCGACACGGATATTGCCTCCAGGTTCTCCACCATCTTGATCATCGATGGGTACAATATCAACAAAGTCGTATGCTGGACCACTGATATCTTCGATAGCAGCAATAAGTTTTTGGTACGTCCGGTTTGCATTCACAACCTCATCATTGGTTGGACCGTTGTTATCCTGAACTTCAACTAAACTGATGACATCAGGTGCTTTCAAATTATTGACAATAATTTTGGCAATATTATCAAACCGTGAGTCCTTATCCTTAGGGTCTAAATTCTCAACATTGAAAGTTGCAACGGTCAGGACATCGTGTGAACTGTTTAAGGATGTTATTTCACGTTCTTTAACTAAAGGTATTGGCACTTGAGCTAATGGACTAGCTTGCAGTGGACTCATCCATGCAAAGAAGATGAGAGTCATGCTAAGTAGTAGCAATTTGATAGATTTCATTCATTCCTCCAATGAAGGTATTTTCTAGATTAGTCTTCTTCGTTTTGGGTTTGTGTTTTGTCAAGATATCTTGAGCCAAAGTAAAAGAGAGTAATGGCACCCATCAGAGTTGATAAAGGCGACATTACAGTTTCAATAATTTCCTGGCTCTGTTGGCTTTCGGTAGAGCCAAATCCTGATGAAACAAACAGTGCCAAGACCAAGATGTAAAAAATTAGAAATGAGCCAGTAATAGCTTTCCTCATCTCTCCATTTTTGAAGTCAGTATCCTGAGACGTAGTATTGATGAGTGTAAATATTCCCAAGAAACTGATAATGCCAGTGCTTGCTAAAGACCAGAATAAAAAGGATGGCCATACCGCTCCGACACTGAGGACAGAAATATCGGAAAATGCAATAACACCAGCAAGCACTCTAGCTTTGAAGAACCGATCATCTGATGTATCAGTATCAAGCTTTTGTTGATGAGATTGTTGGTTCATATAGAAATTGGCGATTAAATACCAACATAGTCTAATTGGTGTAAAAGCAGCGATGCTACAACGAGCCGCCATGTAACAACTGAAGCCCTTACAAAACAAGAGTTCCAAAAATCAAATCCAAATTCGGAAAATTCTGGGTTTGGACAAAAAAATTTTCTGGACGTCTTACAAGGCAAGAGCTTTAAGAACCACATGGCGGCTTACAGCAACATTGTTACCATGACACCTTTTAGTAGTGCATCCTAAATTTCGTCTTAACTAGCGTGTTATTGTTAAAGCATTTACACGCAAATACATTGTTAACTGTTTGACAAAAAAAACCAAGTAGATTTAATGTTTTCTTTAGAAAATTCTCAAGAATCTCTGAGGCTCTTGATTCCGGTGGCGATCGCCAGTTCTAAGCCTCGCCTTTTATGTGCTTGTCGCTACACCTAATAGCTTAACTCCGTAGCAGGAAGGCAGTCCTTTGAGTCCAAATCCAACATAGACTTATTTAAATTAGGACTAGGTATGGCACGGCAGCGCTCAAAGCAAAAGCAGATTCAAGACATTGCACAAAAAACTTTTGGTTACGACAGCTTGCGTCCTGGACAGCAACAAGTCATCGAAGCTGTTGTTGATGGACACGACACCCTAGCTGTGATGCCTACAGGTTCTGGTAAATCAGCAATCTACCAAATAGCAGCCTTGTTACTTCCCGGTGCAACTGTAGTTATTTCCCCTTTAATTGCCCTTCAGCATGACCAAGTAGAAGCGATTGAGGAGCAGGATGTGGCTGAAGCTGCTGTTGTCAACTCTGCCATACCTAACGCAGAACGAGAGGAGGCGTTTGCAGACTTAGAAAAGAAAAAGCTAGAATTTTTGTTTCTCGCCCCAGAACAATTCAATAATGAGGAAGTCCTTGCACGACTGACGGATGCAAAACCTTCGTTGTTTGTGGTTGATGAAGCTCATTGTATCAGCGAGTGGGGACATGATTTCCGTCCTGATTACTTGCGCTTAGGTGGTGTGATTGATACGCTTGGTCATCCCACTGTACTTGCCCTAACTGCTACCGCTTCACCGATTGTGCGGGATGAGATTGTGGAACGCTTGGGAATGCGCAAGCCGCATATATTCGTACGTGGATTTGACCGTCCGAATATTTGGTTGGGTGTGGAGACTTTCCATGATGAAGCTGAGAAACAAACTGCTTTGGTTAAGCGTGTTGCTGCTGCCGAAATGCCTGGTATAGTTTACGCTGCGACTCGGAAGCGCACTGAGGAAATCGCTGAAGCTTTATGTAAAAAAGGAATCAAAGCCGTCCATTATCATGCAGGAATGAAAGCATCAGAACGCGAGCAAGTTCAAGCTGCATTCATGGCTGATGAGGCAGAGGTTATTGTTGCCACGACTGCTTTTGGTATGGGGGTAGATAAATCGAATGTGCGCTTTGTGTTTCACTACGACATTAGCGATTCTATTGACTCATATTATCAGGAAATTGGACGCGCTGGACGCGATGGGGAGGAGGCGAAAGCGATTCTGTTTTATCGTTCAAATGACCTGAACATCCGCCGTTTTTTTGCCAGTGGCGGTAAGGTAAATTTTGAGGAAGTTTTGCAAGTCGCAGAAGCAGTACAAAAGGCTGATGCGCCACTTGAGCCGGAAGATTTACAGCAACAAACAGAACTATCTCAAAATAAACTCACAAAAGCTCTCAGCCGCTTGGAAGAAGTGGAGGCGGTAGAAATTTTGCCGACTGGCGAGGTTATTAAAAGCGAGGCAGAAGTGAACCAAGAATCAGCAGCAAAAGCAGCCGCGTTGGCTGGAGAACGACGAGAACAATTTGTGCGTAGACGCGTTCGCGCAGCGTGTCCCCTTGGGACTCAGCGGCTTGTCGCCAGACATCGCGCTTGGAAATGATGCGAAACTACGCCGAATTGCGAGATTGTCGTCGCCAGTATCTGCTCAATTATTTTGGTGAACCAATACAGAATAAGTGTGGATTTTGCGATAATTGCCAAGCTGGAGTCACAGTTGAGCAAACTGTGTTTCAACCTTTCCCTATCAACAGCAGTGTCATTCACACCAAGTTTGGTAAAGGGCGGGTGATGCGCTACGAAGGCGATAAAGTGGTGATTTTGTTTGACAAAGTAGGCTATAAAACCTTCGCTGTTGAGCTTGTGCAAGGACTGGTGAAGCAAGTGGATTAGAACATCAAAGAGCCTACCCTAGTAACGTTTTGCAGAATTCACGCATTCAAAAAGCTTACGTCACAAGCTTGTTGCTCCTGTTTGAATGGTAGCTTTATTTCCGCCGATAAGTACTAGTAGTTCACCACAGAGATTTTGACAGGTGTCCAGGTTACTGAGAAACTAGTTGAAAATCTCGGTATTCACAAATGGCAGAAAAATACATCGTTAACCTCACACAAGAGGAATATTCATCACT